>JAUXUK010000035.1 GCA_030680805.1 Sulfuritalea sp.
TCTCCAATACCTTGAGACGCTTTACATCGCTGCTGACCATCTCGCCGTACCGTTTGCGCCACGCGTAGATCGATGCGTCGCTGACCCCGTGCCGCTTGGCTACCTCGGCGATCGAATCCCGATCCGCCTCGCGCAATATCCTGACAATCTGCTCTTCGTTGTACCTGCTCTTCTTCATGCCGACTCCTCGTCTGAGGAGCCATTATCTCTAGAACGCCATGGTCCGAAAATCCCCGGTCAGGTCAACGCCCGCTTTCATGGGCAGGCCGCGGGGCATTACGAGAGCTTCTTTCTGCGGGCGAATCATCCGAGCCGCCCCCTAGCCTTCTGGATTCGCTACACGATCTTCAGCCCCAGGGGCCGCGTCGGGGATGCGGTGGGCGAGCTTTGGGCGGTGTTCTTCGATGGCGAATCGAATCGGCATGTTGTCGCCAAACAGGAATACCCGCTGGCCGACTGCGCCTTCGATACCGCGGCCTTCCGGGTCGAAATCGGCAAGGCGACGCTCGGCCCGGCCCGCCTGCGGGGCGGCGTCGAAAACAGGGGGCAGGCGTTGGCCTGGGACCTGACTTACGCGGGCGGCTCGGCGCCGCTTCTGCTGTTGCCTTTCAATTTGTACCAGGGCGGCTTCCCGGCGGCGAAGAGCCTGGTCAGCCTGCCGCTGGCGCGCTTCGGCGGCGAACTGTCGGTCAATGGCGAAGCGATCGACATTGCGGGCTGGGTGGGCAGCCAGAACCACAATTGGGGTCGGCGGCACACCGATTTGTACGCGTGGGGGCAGGTGGCGGGTTTCGATTCGCACCCCGACAGCTTTCTGGAAGTCGCTACGGCGCGCTTGCGCATCGGTCCGTTCTGGACGCCGCCGTTGACGCCGCTGGTGCTGCGCCACCGGCAACAGGAATACGCCCTCACCGGGTTGGTGCAGGGACTCAGGGCGCGCGGTTCGTTCGAGTACTTCCACTGGGAATTCAAATCGGAAACCGCCGAGGTCGCCATCGAAGGCGCGATATCGGCGCCGCGCGAGGCGTTTGTCGGTCTTGCGTATCGCAACCCGCCCGGCGGCGTCAAGCATTGCCTCAACAGCAAGATCGCGCGTTGCACGCTGCGTTTCAGGGACAAGCGCGGCGGCGGCAGCGAGACCCTGGAAACGCATAGCCGTGCCGCATTCGAGATCCTGACCAGCGATCCGGAGCACGGCATCCCGATTTCGGCTTAGACCCGACACGGTCTTGAATAGGGGCGCCGTACCGCTGGCGCCGACTCTTCATGGCAGCATGTCCCGAAGGCCTTGTCGTTCATTCTGCTTCCCTTCAGAATACAGCCGTAGGGCGCGTTCTACGCTGCCTCAGCGGCACTGTATCTTCTGAAAGAACAACAATGGCAATGGCGTGGACCAGCGACCTGGACACCGGGATTGAAACGATCGACCAGCAGCACCGGAAGATCGTCGATTACATCAATGCGTTGGACGTCGCGACGCGGAAGATGGATTCGGCCGCGGTCGGGCGGGTGCTGGATGGGCTGGAGGAGTATTGCCACACGCAGTTCGCCTTCGAGGAAGCCCTTCAGGTGAAGGTGGGCTACAAGCATGCGAAGTCCCACAAGATGGTTCACGACGTGTTCGCCAGGCGCATGGCGAAGTACCGGGAGCGGCACAAGGCCGGCGAGGACATCGCCGATCATCTCCACGAGGCGCTCAACTCATGGCTGCTGCTGCATATCAAGCGCGAAGACAAGAACTTCGTTCCCGACGTCAAGCGCAGCATGGGCGAAATGGTCAAGGACGACTCGGGCGAAGACTGGCTGAGCCGTTCGGTCGCCGGCTTTTTCGGCAAAAGCCGTTGAGCATGCGGGCCTTGCGGCCGGTCCGTATCCTTGCCATCGTCATCGGCCTGATCACGGGGCTGCAACCGGTGCTGGGCCAGACGGGCACTGCGGCAACCGGCGATCCCGGAAGTTCGATCACGAACAGCGTACTGGCCGTCGCGATCAAGGACTACAGCATTTCCGGGCTGGTAACCCACCTGCCGCTGGCGAAGACATTCAAGTACGGCATTGCCTTGTTTCCCGGCGCGCCCGCGATCATGAAAGTGCGCGAAGAGGGCGGGCAGCCGCGCTTCGAGCTGGGCGGCAATTTTCTGATCCGGTCACGGCGGCACTGGCTGGACGACGAAACCCTGGTCATTTCGGTCGATGCGCCTTCGGACCAGTGGGCCGGTTTCAGCCAGTGGTTTCGCCAGGATCCGCGCTACGGGGCGGATGTCGCGGCGCTGCTGACGGAGGCATCGCACCGCTATGCGGTGAAGGACTGGACGCTGGTCGGCACCAGCGAAGGGTCAGTCAGCGCGGTTCACGCGTCGCGCATGAATCCGGGTATGGCGCAACGGGTGATTCTTACGGCATCGTTGTTTCTCGCCGCCGGCCACGGCCCGGGCATATCAGGGGTCGATTGGGGCGCGATCAAGGCGAAATTGTTGTGGGTGCACCACGAAGATGACGGTTGCCGTTTCACGCCATACCGTTCGGCGCAGGAGCATGCTGAAAAGACCCGCGCCCCACTGGTCACCGTTCGCGGCGGCGCCGCCCCGCGCGGGCCGCCCTGCGAGGCTTTTTCGCGCCATGGCTTTGTCGGGGTCGAACGCGAAACCGTGCTGGCGATGCGCTCATGGGTGAAAACCGGAGCGACGCCTGCCGACGTCATCAAGGAATAGGCGGCCGCCGGTTGCCGATCAATCGGCGGTGTTTCTTTTTTGCCGAAACGATGACTCTATAGCCGCCAGGCCAGCAGCTCGTCCGCCGTGCGCAGACGGGCGGAGACAACCTTGGTGATGTTGCGATAGACCTTGAGGCCGATCTCGGGCCGGGAATTGATGATCTGGTCGTTGAGGCGGACCAGCACGCAATCGGTATCGGCAACGACGCTGGCGCTGCGCGCCTCGTTGTCGGCCAGGGCCATTTCGCCGAAGCTGTCTGCCGCAGTCAGGCGCGCCAGTTCCACTTCGCCCTCGCGCCCCGACTTGAGCACGCGCGCCTCGCCGCTGAGGATGATGTACATGTGGGCGCCGATATTGCCTTCCTTGACAATGTGGGCACCTGGGCCAAAGGTGCATTTTTCGGAGCTGCCGAGCAGGTCGCTGATTTCCGCCGGCGTGAGCCCCTGGAATGCCCGGACATGCTCCGAAAGCTTGAACAGCAATCGTTGCAGGTCGGCGAAGGTGAATTGCTCGCGGATCCAGCTCATGGCGGGATCATACCTGAAGCACGCTCAGCAGGTCCTGCTCGAGCCTGACCAGCGTGGCGGTCTGCGAGAGCTCCTGGCCGCTGATGAGGAAGACGTCTTCGACGCGTTCGCCGAGCGTGGCGATCTTTGCGGTATGCAGGGTGATGCCATGCTGGCCCAGCACGCGGGCAATGGCATACAGCAGCCCGGGCCGGTCGGCGGCGCTTATTGCCATCAGGTACTGGTTGCCGCGCTCGTCGGCCCGGATATCGACTTCCGGCGTTACCGGGAAGTGGCGCACCAGCCGCGACAGACGCCCGCTGACACCAGCCGGCAGCGGCGGTTGCTGCTTGAGTTGTTCCGTGATGTCGTGCTCGATCAGGCCGATCATGTCGCGGTAGGCCTGGGTCGCATCGAAGGCGAACACCACGAAGCTGTCCAGCGCGTAGCCGTGGCGCGTGGTGTGGATCTTGGCGTCGACGATGGTGTAGCCCAGACGCGCAAAAAATCCGCAGAGGCGGGCGAACAGCAGGGGCTGGTCCTTCACGTAGACCATTACCTGAAGGCCGTCACCCATGGGGTTGAGGCGCGCGCGCACCACCGGTTCTTCGCCGGCCGGGCGATGGTAGAGGGTGCGCGTATGCCATGCGATTTCCTCGGCGGCGTGGCGCATGAAATAGCCGGTGTCGAGCTGGCTCCAGAGTTCGAGTTCGACGTCGGGACGCAGGCCGTGATAGCGCAGGATGCCGCGCGCCTCCTCCTGCCGTTCCGAGACGCCGGTGAGCTGGAGCGCCGCCGTACCCTGGAGGACGCTGGCGGTCATGCGGAACAGGTCTTCGAGCAGCTTGCCCTTCCAGGCGTTCCACACCTTCGGACTGGTGCCGCGAATGTCGGCGACGGTAAGCAGGTAGAGCGCGGTGAGCCGGCGCATGTCGCCCACCTGGCGGGCGAAGGCGAGCACGACTTCCGGGTCCGCGAGATCCTGCTTCTGCGCCACTTGCGACATGGTCAGGTGGTTTTCGACGAGGAATACCACCAGTGCGGCGTCTTCCGCGGTGACGCCATGGTCGCGGCAGAAGCGCGAGGCGTCCTTCTTGCCGAGCTGCGAGTGGTCGCCGCCGCGGCCCTTGGCGATGTCGTGGAACAGGGCAGCGACGTAGAGCAGCCAGCGCTTCTCGAATCCCGCCATCAGGCGCGAGCAGAACGGGTACTCGTGGGCGAATTCCGGCATCGCAAAGCGCCGCAGGTTGCGCATCACCTGCAGGATGTGCTGGTCGACGGTATAGACGTGAAACAAGTCGTGCTGCATCTGGCCGACGATGTGGCCGAAGGCAGGAAGATAACGGCCGAGGATGTCGTACTGGTTCATGCGTCGCAGCGGGTGGATCAGGTGGCTCTGCTGAAACAGCTTGAGGAACAGCGCGCGGTTCTCCGGGTCGCGGCGAAACTTGGCGTCGATGCCGCTCTGGGCGCGCCACAGGGCGCGCAGGGTGCGCGGGGTCATGCCCTTGAGCTCGGAGCGCTGCATCTGCAACAGAAAGCACTCGAGGATGGCGCGCGGATAGGTCTGGAAGACATCTTCGTCGCGCACGTCGAGTTGCTCGCGCACCATCTGGAAATGGGCGTCGATAACGATCGGCGGGCCTTCGCGCGCCGGCAGCAGTCGGTCGCCGAGGACCTGCATCACCAGCGAATTGAGCTGCGTGACGAGCTTGGCGTTCTGGTAGTAGCGCTGCATCAGTACTTCGGACGCGCGTTTCGCGTTGGTGGGCCCGATACTCATCGCCGCGGCAAGTTTTTCCTGATGATCGAACAGCAGCCGGTCTTCACGGCGGCCGGTCAGCAGGTGAAGTTCGATGCGCACGTCGCGCAGCAAGCGGTCGGCGGCGTCGAACTGGCGGACTTCGGACGCGGTGATGAGTCCGGCCCTGGCCAGTGATTTCCAGTCGTCGCCGATGCCGGCGGCGCGCGCCACCCATTCGATCACCTGCAAATCACGGCGGCCGCCCGGGCTTTCCTTGCAGTTGGGTTCGAGGCTGTAGGGCGTGTCGCTGAACTTGGCGTAGCGCTCGGCCTGTTCGAGTTGCTTGGCCCTGAAGAAGATCGCGGGGTCCAGCGCGGAATTGTAGCTCTGCTCGAATTCGTCGTAGAGCGGATGCGCGCCGGCCAGGTAGCGGGCTTCGAGCAACGAGGTCTTTACCGTGATGTCGCGCTCGGCTTCGTCCAGGCACTGACCGATGCTGCGCACGCTATGGCCGATGTCGAGGCCGATGTCCCACAAGAGCCCGACCAGCTTCTCGAGTTGCGGCGCGGTGACGGAGTCGGCGGTCGCGTGGGTTTCGTCGGGCAGCAGGATCAGCAGATCGACGTCGGAGCCGGGATAGAGTTCGCCGCGACCGTAGCCGCCGACCGCGGCCAGCGCCAGAGTCCCGGGCATCGCCAGCGCGTTCCAGACTGCCTGCAGTACGCCATCCACCAGGGTCGCGCGGCCGCGGAGCAGGGCCGGGCCATCCTTGTCTTGCCGCCATGCCGCGGCCAGTGCCTGCTGCCCCTCGGTCAGACGCTGTCGTGCCCCCGCGGCGAGATCGCGCAGTTCGCTCATGCGGTGAAAGCGAGCGGGGCCCGAGCGCTCATGCTCAGGGCGTTATGCGGACGTGGGCCGGGCAGGGAGGGGCACCGGCGGACATCGTCATTACCTCGACGCCGGTCTCGGTGACGCAGACCGTGTGTTCGAACTGGGCGGAAAGGCTTCTATCCTTTGTAACAATGGTCCAGCCGTCCGGCAGTTCCGAAATGGCCGCCTTGCCGGCATTGATCATCGGTTCGATGGTGAACACCATGCCCGGCACCAGCAGCGGGCCGTCGCTGGCCTTGCCGTAGTGGAGCACCTGCGGCTCTTCGTGGAAGTTGCGGCCGATGCCGTGGCCGCAAAACTCGCGCACCACGGAAAATCCCGCGCCTTCGGCATGCTTCTGGATTGCGGCGCCGACCGCGCCCAGATGAACTCCGGGCTTGACCTGCGCGATGCCGACCCACATGCATTCGTGCGTCATCGACACCAGCCGCCGGGCGAGGATCGACGTTTCGCCGACACAGAAGGTGCGGCTGGTGTCGCCGTGCCAGCCATCCTTGATGGTGGTGATGTCGAGGTTGACGATGTCGCCCTTTTTCAGTGCGCGTTCATTCGGCACGCCGTGGCAGACCTGATGATTGACCGACGCGCAGATCGACTTGGGATAGGGCGCGTAGCCGGGAGGGGCATAGTGGAGCGGTGCAGGGATGCAGCCTTGCAGGTCGACCATGTAGTCGTGGCAGAGCCGGTCAAGCTCGGTAGTAGTGATTCCCGCTTTGACGAAGGGTTCGATGTAGT
Source organism: Sulfuritalea sp. (assembly GCA_030680805.1). GTDB lineage: Bacteria > Pseudomonadota > Gammaproteobacteria > Burkholderiales > Rhodocyclaceae > Sulfuritalea. The sequence goes on from JAUXUK010000035.1 coordinate 6,591, forward strand.
CGAGGACTTCACCCGCCAGGCGACAGGCGACCCGCATCTCGGAGATGTCCTGGGCGGTTTTTATGGAAATGGCCATGAAAGCAGGGCTGGATTGGGGACAGGCATTTTACCTGTTGGCCGCCTGCCGCTCGCGGCCAGGCTTCAGAAAAACAGGCGCTGGCCCTTCCTGAAAAATTCCACGCCGTAGGCAATCTGCCCTTCCGGGTATTCCTTGGTCACAACGGATTGGGCCTCGACCTGATAGGCAAGGTCTTCCGAAAGGCGACCGCAGAAGGTGCTCATGCCTTCCACCAGACGGCTGCCGGGGTAGGCATTGAGCGTCATGTGGTAGGGCGGGCAGGTGTCGCACATGCGTACCGAACCGACAATCGGCGAACCGATGATGGTCAGGTCGCCGACGATCGGCGTCAGGTAGCAGGGCCCGGCATCCACACCGATGGACAGCCCGACTCCGGCCGGTTCGTTGCGCATGTTGGCGACAAAGGCCGGGTAGTAGTAGGTGCGGAAGTTGTCCATCACGGAGCAGCAGAAGTCGAGTACGGTATCCATGCGCTCGGAAAAGGAGTCTTCGACCAGCCAATAGCAGATGAAGCCATCCCCCGTGAACTTGTCAAACCAGCCGCCGTGGTAGTGCAATACGGTGCGGAACTCGGCAACGAAATCATCGAGGATCCTGGCGTACTGGGGTATGTCGATCGATTCCTTGAGGACACAGGAAGAGCGGCGGATATCCACGGTCAGCACGATGGCCTCGATGGCGGAAACTTCGCTGATCGACTGCCTGATCGTCGGGGAGACGTTGGTCCGCGTCGGATCGAAGCGGTCGAGCGGCGCGTGGCTGAGGAACTGGTTCTCGATTTCCCGGCTGTCGGCAGCGAGCCGATTCAAGGCAAACAGACTCATGGACCACATCTCCTCAACGTCGAATTTCTGGAGGGGCGCGAAACCGCTCCGCATTGATCTGAATATGTCGGACGGCATAGTCTAGCCTGATTTCCGCTGAATCAGCGGGCTTCAGATCAGGAAAAGCCCGTTCCGGCTTGTGCCGAATGGCCGGATACGGCTATAATCACGCGCTTGTCCGGGATGGTCCCGGTCAAAATCCACACGCCCGGCGCCGATAGGGTGGCTTCCCGCATGAAATCAGCGCGAAGCAGCACGGCCAGGCGGAGGTTCAACCCAATCGGAGATAGTTCTATGAGCACTACCATTCGCCAGATGCTGGAGGCGGGAGTTCACTTCGGCCACCAGACCCGTTTCTGGAACCCCAAGATGGCCCCGTACATCTTCGGCCACCGCAACAAGATCCACATCATCAACCTCGAAAAGACCCTGAGCAAATATCAGGAGGCCATCGCTTTCGTCAAGAAGATGGCGGCCAAGAAGGGCACCATCCTTTTCGTCAGCACCAAGCGCCAGGCGCGCGAGATCATCGCCGAGGAAGCCCAGCGTTGCGGCATGCCCTACGTCGATGACCGCTGGCTGGGTGGCATGATGACCAACTTCAAGACCCTGAAGCTGTCGGTCAAGCGCCTGAAGGACCTCGAAGTCGCAATGGCGGAAGGCAATTTCGAGAAGCTGTCGAAGAAGGAAGCCCTGACGCTGCAGCGCGAAATGGACAAGCTGAAGAAGTCGATCGGTGGCATCAAGGACATGGGCGGCCTGCCCGACGCGATTTTCATCATCGACGTCGGCTATCACAAGATCGCCATTACCGAAGCCGCCAAGCTCGGCATCCCGGTGATCGGCGTGGTCGATACCAACCATTCGCCGGAAGGCGTCAGCTACGTGATTCCGGGCAACGACGATTCCTCCGGCGCGATCCGCCTCTATGCTCGCGGCGTGGCCGATGCGGTTCTTGAAGGCAAGAACCAGTCGATCAACGAAGTGGTGCAGCAGCTGGCGGGCGACGACGAGTTCGTCGAAGTCGAAGACGCCGCTGAGTAAAGCGATTAACCACGGCGCGCAAATGCTCGCCGTGGTGCATGAATTTCTGAATCTGGAGTAGAGCAATGGCGGAAATTACCGCAAGCATGGTCAAGGAACTGCGCGAGAAGACCGACGCGCCGATGATGGAATGCAAGAAGGCGCTGACCGAAGCGGCTGGCGACTTGGCGAAAGCCGAAGAAATCCTGCGCGTCAAGCTGGGCAACAAGGCCAGCAAGGCGGCGACCCGCGTAGCCGCGGAAGGCGTGGTGGCGATCAACATCGCCGCCGACGGCAAACTGGGCAGCATTTTCGAAATCAACAGCGAGACCGACTTCGTCGCCAAGAATGACGAATTCCTCAAGCTGGCCGCCGACTGCGCGCGGCTGGTGGCGGAAAAGAATCCGGTCGACGTTGCAGCACTGTCGGCACTGCCGCTGGGCGAAGGCACGGTCGAATCCACCCGCGCCGCGCTGGTGGGCAAGATCGGCGAGAACATGAGCATCCGCCGCTTCGTCCGCGTCGCGGCGAAGGGTAAGCTGGCCTCCTACATTCACGGCGGCTCCAAGATCGGCGTGCTGGTCGATGTGGTCGGCGGCGACGATCAATTGGCCAAGGACCTGGCGATGCACATCGCCGCGTCGAAGCCGAAGTCGCTCGATTCGTCGGGCGTGCCGGCCGAACTGCTGGACATGGAACGCCGCATCGCCATCGAGAAGGCGCGCGAAGCCGGCAAGCCGGAAGCGATGCTGGACAAGATCGCCGAAGGCACGGTGCAGAAGTACCTGAAGGACGTGACCCTGCTGGGCCAGGTCTTCGTCAAGGCCGAGGACGGCAAGCAGACCATCGAGCAGCTGCTGAAGGCCAGAGGCGCTTCCGTGGCCAGCTTCGCACTGTTCATCGTCGGTGAGGGCATCGAGAAGAAGGTCAATGACTTCGCCGCCGAGGTGGCCGCCCAGGCAGCCGCCGCCGCGGGTAACAAGTAGGAGCGGTCAAACCATGGCCGTACCGAAGTTTCGCCGCATCCTGCTCAAGCTGTCGGGCGAGGCCCTGATGGGCGATGATGCCTACGGCATCAACCCGAAAGTGCTGGCTGGCGTCGTGGCGGAAATCAAGGCGGTCACCGATCTCGGCGTCGAACTCGGCGTGGTGATCGGCGGCGGTAACATCTTCCGCGGCATCGGCGGCACGGCCACTGGCATGGATCGCGCCACGGCCGACTACATGGGCATGCTGGCGACGGTGATGAATGCGATGGCCCTGTCCGATGCCATGCGCCAGGCCGGCATCAACGCCCGCGTGCAGTCGGCGCTGAACATCGAGCAGGTGGTCGAGCCCTACATCCGCGGCAAGGCGATCCGCTACCTCGAAGAAGGCAAGGTGGTGATTTTCGGCGCCGGTACCGGCAACCCGTTCTTCACCACCGATACCGCGGCGGCGCTGCGCGGCTCGGAGATCGGCGCCGAGATGGTGCTGAAGGCGACCAAGGTCGACGGCATCTATACCGCCGACCCGAAGAAGGACCCCAAAGCCACCCGTTTCGCCCGCATCAGTTTCGACGAGGCGATCAACCGCAACCTGGCGGTGATGGATGCCACGGCGTTTGCGCTGTGCCGCGACCAGAAACTGCCGATCAACGTGTTCTCGATCTTCAAGACCGGCGCGCTGAAGCGCGTGGTGATGGGAGAGGACGAGGGCACCCTGGTTCACGTTTAGGACTTTAGGAGTGGGGCATGATTCCCGAACTGAAAAAGACTTCTGAACAGAAAATGCAAAAAAGCCTGGAGGCGCTGAAAGCCGACCTCGGCAAGGTACGCACCGGCCGTGCGCACACGGGCATTCTCGATCACGTACAAGTGGACTACTACGGTTCGCTGGTGCCCATCACCCAGGTGGCCAACATCACGCTGATTGACGCCCGTACCATCGGCGTCCAGCCCTGGGAAAAGCCCATGGTGGCCAAGGTCGAAAAGGCGATTCGGGATTCCGATCTGGGTCTCAATCCGTCGTCGCAGGGCGAACAGATCCGCGTGCCGATGCCGGCGCTGACTGAAGAGCGCCGCCGCGACCTGATCAAGGTGATCAAGCACGAAGGTGAAAACGCCAAGGTGGCGATTCGCAACCTGCGCCGCGATGCGATTTCGCATCTGAAGGAGGCGCTGAAGAAGAAGGAAATCTCCGAGGACGACGAGCGCCGCGCGCTGGATGACATGCAGCGGCTCACCGATCGTTATGTCGCCGAAGTCGATCGTGCGCTGGCGGACAAAGAGAAAGACCTGATGGCGATCTGAGGGGCGGGTAGCGGGAATCTGAACCTGGCGACAGCAGAGGGGGAGACATGGCAGGACAATTCACCAGCTCGACGCAGGTTATTCCCGACGTGGCGGACGTTCCGCGCCATATTGCCATCATCATGGATGGCAACGGACGCTGGGCCAAGAAGCGCTTTTTGCCGCGCGTCGCCGGCCACAAACGCGGCGTCGAAACCGTGCGGGCGATGGTCAAGGCCTGCATTGCGCGCGGGGTCGAATACCTCACCCTGTTCGCCTTTTCGTCGGAGAACTGGCGGCGCCCGGCCGAGGAAGTTTCCTTCCTCATGAATCTTTTCATCAGCGCCTTGCAGGGTGAAATAGGCAAGCTGCACGCCAACGGCGTTCGCCTCAAGGTGGTCGGCGACCTTTCTGCGTTCGAACCGCGTCTGGTAGCGCTGATTCGCGAGGGCGAAGCGAAGACCGCCAACAATTCACGTTTGACGCTGACCATCGCCGCCAACTATGGCGGCCGCTGGGACATCTTGCAGGCCATGAACCAGCTGGCCCTGGCGCATCCGGAAAAGGCCGGCTGCTTCGGCGAGGCCGACCTTGCGCCGCATCTGATGATGGCTTACGCGCCGGAGCCCGATCTCTTCATCCGCACCGGCGGCGAGCAGCGCATCAGCAACTTCCTGCTCTGGCAACTGGCTTACAGCGAGTTTCATTTCACGGACACCCTGTGGCCCGATTTCGACGACGCAGCGCTGGATGCGGCGATCATTTCGTATCGTCGGCGCGAACGCCGGTTCGGCCGTACCAGTGAGCAACTTGGCGAGCAGTTGGGGAAGCAGGCCGCCGTGTCGCCAGCGCCGAGTTTTCCCGCGCCAGCGGTAGACCACGATGCTTAGAACGCGGGTCATCACCGCACTGCTGCTGGTCGCCGGCCTCGCGTTGATCCTGTTCGGCATGCCGCCGCTGGCGGCCGTGCTGACCTTCGCCGCCATCGCCGCGCTGGCCGCGTGGGAGTGGGCTGGCCTGATGAAGCAGGATCAGCCGACGCGGTTCATGTATGCCTTTGTCCTGCTGTTGTTCTGCTGGCAATTGACGGTGGGAGCGCCGCAACTCATTCCGGTGTTTCTGGGGGTGTCGGTGGCGTTCTGGATTCTGGTGGTGCCGCTGTGGTTCCGCTTCAAGTGGACGCTGGCCGGCAACGACTTTTTCGGCTACCTGCTCGGCGCGCTGGTGATTCTGCCGACCTGGGCGGCGATGGTTGCGTTGCATGCGGTGGATACCTGGCTGATGCTGGCGGCCATGGCGCTGGTCTGGGTTGCGGACATCTCCGCCTATTTCGCCGGTCGCGCGTTCGGAAAGCACAAGCTGGCGCCGACCATCAGCCCCGGCAAGACCTGGGAAGGCGTGGCGGGGGCGGTGGTCGGTGTGCTGATCTACGGTGCCATGGTGCTGTCCTTCACGCCGCTGAAAGACAAGCTGCCGCTGTCGCTGCCGTTGATCATTCTGTTGCTGGTGCTGCTCACGGCGGTAAGTGTCATGGGCGATCTGTTCGAATCCCTGCTGAAGCGCCAGGCCGGCATCAAGGACAGCAGCAATCTCCTGCCCGGTCACGGCGGCGTGCTCGACCGCATCGATGCGCTGACCTCGACCCTGCCGCTGGCAGCGCTGATTTTGTACCTGGTCCGATCATGAAGCTGACTGTTCTCGGCGCCACCGGATCGATCGGTGTCAGTACGCTGGACGTGGTGGCGCGCCACCCGGATCGCTTCGAGGTGGTGGCCCTGACCGGGCACAGTCAGGTAGAGATTCTTGCGGCGCAGTGCCGCCAGTTCCGGCCCGCCTATGCGGTGGTCGGCAGCGCGGCCGATGCGCAACGGCTGGCAGGGTTGCTGAAGGACGCCGGATTGCATACCGAGGCGCTGCACGGCCCCGATGCACTGGCCCAGGTTGCCAGCCTGCCGGAAGTCGATGCGGTGATGGCCGCCATCGTTGGCGCCGCCGGACTACCGCCGACACTGGCGGCAGCGCGCGCCGGCAAGCGCCTGTTGCTGGCCAACAAGGAGGCGCTGGTCATGGCCGGCGCGGTGTTCATGGCCGAAGTGCGGCGTTCCGGCGCCCTGCTGCTGCCGATCGACAGCGAGCACAACGCGGTGTTCCAGTCGATGCCGCACGATTATTCAGGCGACATGGCGCACGGCGGCATCAGGCGCATCCTGCTGACCGCCTCGGGCGGACCGTTTCGTAGCACACCGCTCGAGGAACTGAGACGGGTCACACCCGAGCAGGCGGTGGCGCATCCCAACTGGGTGATGGGGCGCAAGATTTCAGTCGATTCGGCGACCATGATGAACAAGGGCCTCGAAGTGATCGAGGCGCATTGGCTGTTCAACGCTCCGGCGGACAGGATCGAGGTGGTGATCCATCCGCAGAGCGTGATTCATTCCCTGGTCGACTACGAGGATGGTTCCGTGCTGGCCCAGTTGGGCAACCCCGACATGCGCACGCCGATCGCCAACGCGCTGGCCTGGCCGCAGCGCATCGAGTCTGGCGTAGCGCCGCTCGATTTGTTCGCGGTGGGCCAGCTCAATTTCGAGCGGCCTGATCTGGCGCGCTTTCCCTGCCTGGACCTCGCTTATCGCGCGCTTCGCGCGGAAGGCAATGCCGCCGCGGTGCTCAACGCCGCCAACGAGGTGGCGGTGAAGGCATTTCTGGAGCGTCGCCTGTCCTACCTCGGCATCGCCGAACTGATCGCCGCCACGCTGGATGTCGTGCCCCAGACGGCGGTCTCCGATCTCGCCGCGGTACTGGAGGCCGATCGGCAGGGGCGCACGGCGGCACTTGATCTGCTTGCACGCCGCTTTGGCGCAACGTCGGCGCAAGGCCTCGCATGAATCCTGAATCGGCGGTCTGGTACGCGGGCGCTTTCCTGCTTGCGCTGGCGGTGCTGGTGGTGGTGCACGAAATGGGGCATTACCTTGCGGCGCGTGCATGCGGCGTCAAGGTGCTGCGCTTTGCTTTCGGCTTCGGCAAGGTGCTCTGGATGCGTCGCCACGGGTGCGATGGCACCGAGTGGGCGATCTCGGCGTTTCCGTTGGGCGGCTACGTCAAGATGCTGGATGAGCGCGAAGGCGAGGTGCCGGCCGCGGAACTGCGACGCGCCTTCAATCGGCAATCCGTCGGGCGGCGCGCGTTCATTGTGGCTGCCGGCCCGGCGGCCAACTTTCTGCTGGCCATCGTGCTGTATTGGGCCTTGTTCATGAATGGCGTGACGGAACTCAAGCCCCGCCTCGGATCGCCGCCCGCGGATACTCCCGCGGCGGTAGCCGGCATCAGTGAGGGCGTGACGGTTCGTGCCGTCAACGGTCAGGCCATCGAGACCTGGCAGCAACTGCGCTGGGAAGTCCTGCGGCGTGCACTGGACAAGGAGTCGCTGCAACTGGAAGTGGTCAACCCGCAACGCGAGATCGGCGTCTACCGGATAGCCAGCGACCGTTTCGATCTGGAAGAGCTCGAGAAGGATCCCCTGCGCCTGCTTGGGCTGGTGCTCTACCGGCCGCGCCTGCCGGCCGTGGTCGGCCGCGTACAGCCTGATTCGGCTGCAGCGCTGGCGGGATTCCGCGACGGCGACCGGGTGCTGTCGATTGACGGCAAGGCGATTGCCGAGTGGAAGCAACTTGCAGCCGCCGCGGGCGCCGCGGCAGGGCAACAACTGAAGTTCGTCGTCGAACGTGATGGCCGGCAGATCGAACTTGCGGCCACCCCGCGCCTGACGGAAGACGGCGGGAAAAAAATCGGAAGGCTGGGCCTGATGGCGAAGGAGGGGACGGGTGAAGATTTCGAGATGACGACGGTGGTGAGCTATGGGCCGGTTGAGTCGGTCAGTCGGGCACTCGAGCAGACCTGGGATACCTCAATCCTCAGCCTGCGCATGATGGGGCGCATGCTCACCGGCGAGCTGTCGTGGAAGAACCTTTCCGGACCGGTGACCATTGCCGATTACGCGGGGCAGTCGGCGCGGCTGGGCGCCAGCTACTATCTCAGATTCATAGCCCTGATCAGCATCAGTCTCGGGGTGCTCAATCTGCTGCCCGTGCCTGTTCTGGACGGGGGGCATTTGATGTATTATCTCATCGAGTTTCTCAAGGGTGGCCCGGTGTCAGAACGGGCTCTGGAAATCGGCCAACAGATCGGTTTTGCCTTGCTGGCACTGCTGATGGCTTTTGCCTTCTACAACGATATCAACCGCCTTGTTTCCGGCTAATTTTCGTCCAATTACATGAAGAAAAAACTGCTTGCCGGTCTGGTTGTCGCGCTACTGGCCCGTTCGGCGTTTGCGTTCGATCCATTCCAGATCAAGGATATCCGGGTCGAGGGTATCCAGCGTACCGAAGCAGGAACGGTGTTCTCCTACCTGCCGGTCAAGGTGGGCGACACCATGACCGACGAGAAGGCCGCCGCGGCAATCAAGGCGCTGTTTGCCACCGGGTTTTTCAAGGATGTGCGCCTCGAGATTGACCGTGAGGTCCTGGTAGTAGTGCTGGAAGAACGTCCCGCCATTGCCTCGCTGGAATTCACCGGCCTCAAGGCCTTCAAGCCGGAGGACCTGAAGAAGTCGCTGCGCGAAGTCGGCCTCGCCGAATCGCGGATTTTCGACCGCGCCATGGTCGAGCGCGCCGAGCAGGAACTCAAGCGTCAGTACCTTGCCCAGGGTCACTATGCGGTTCAGGTGACGACGACCATCACACCGCTGGAGCGCAATCGCGTCGGCGTGAATTTCGCGGTCAACGAGGGCGACATTGCCAAGATCCGGCAGATAAACATCATCGGTGCCAGCGCGATCAGCGAACCGGCCCTGCTCGACCTGCTGGTACTGCGAACGCCGGGCTGGATAACGTGGTACACGAAGAACGATCAATATTCCAAGCAGAAACTCTCCGGCGACCTGGAGACGCTACGCTCCCACTATCTTGATCGCGGTTATCTCGAATTCACCATCGAGTCGACCCAGGTGTCGATTTCGCCGGACAAGCAGGATATCTACATCACCATCAATATCAATGAGGGTGAGCGCTACTCTGTCTCCTCGGTCAAGCTGGCAGGCCAGTTGTTGTTGCCCGAAGCGGAATTGACCAAGCTGGTGAAGATCGTGCCGGGGGAGGTATTCTCGCGCGAGAAGATGGCCGAGACCACCAAAGCCATCAGCGAGCGCCTTGGCAATGAAGGCTATGCCTTTGCCAACGTCAATGCGGCACCCGAACTGGACAAGGAAAAGCGCCAGGTGGCGTTTACCGTGTTCATCGATCCGGGTCGGCGGGTGTACGTGCGCCGCATTAATGTGTCCGGCAACACGCGAACGCGCGATGAAGTGGTGCGGCGCGAAATGAGGCAGGCGGAATCGGGCTGGTACGATGGTGACAAGATCAACAAGTCGCGCACCCGTGTCGATCGCCTGGGTTATTTCGACGAGGTGACTGTTGAAACGCCGCCGGTTGCCGGGACGACCGATCAGGTTGACATGGAGATCAAGGTCAAGGAAAAGCCGACCGGCAACATCATGCTGGGGGCCGGATTTTCCAGTGCGGACAAGTTCTCGGTCTCCGGTTCGGTGCAGCAGCAGAATCTGTTCGGCAGCGGCAAGCACGTCGGCGTCCAGGTCAGCACCAGCGCAGCCAACAAGGTTTATTCCCTGTCGCACACCGACCCGTATTTCACTGTTGACGGCGTCAGCCAGGGATTTGACGTCTACTATCGCAAGACCGACACCAGCACGCTGGCGGTGGGCGCATTCGGCTCCAAGTCCCTGGGTGGCGGTGGCCGTTGGGGAGTCCCGATTGCCGAGGACGACTACCTGAATTTCGGGCTTTCGTTTGATCGCACGAAGCTCGCGGTCGATACCAACAGTCCCCTGCGCTATCAGGATTACGTAACGCGTTTCGGTTCGACGGGAAATACCTTGCTTACCACCGCCGGCTGGCAGAAGGACGGTCGTGACAGTCTGCTGGTGACAACGAGCGGCGTGTATCGCAGGGCGGTGCTTGAGCTTTCGCTGCCGGGCAGCACGGCGACCTATGCCAAGGCGACCTATCAGCATCAGCAATTCTTCCCGCTCGATCGCAAACTGACGCTGGCCCTGAACGGGGAGATTGGGCTGGCGAAGTCCTACGGCAACAAGGAACTACCCTTCTTCAAGAACTTCTACGCGGGCGGCATTGGTTCGGTGCGCGGCTTCGACTCGAATTCCCTTGGGCCTCGCGATCCGGCCACAGATGAGGCGCTGGGCGGAGACAAACGATTGATCGGCAACGCTGAATTGTTGTTTCCCGTACCCGGCATGGGACGCGACAACTCCATGCGTTTGAGTGTCTTTGCCGATGCGGGAAGTGTATGGGGGTATGACAAAAAATTCAGTTTGGGCAGCTTGAGATACAGCGCCGGTGTGGCTTTGGCATGGAATTCGCCGATGGGTCCGCTGAAGTTTTCCCTTGCCAATCCGTTCAACAAGAAAGCCGAAGACAAGGTGCAGCGTTTGCAGTTTCAGATGGGTTCGGTCTTTTGATCCCCTCCCAACAGTGAGAGAGTTATGCTAAGAAAATACATTTTCGCGGGTATTGCCCTGCTGTCGCTTTCGGCAGCCGTCCTGGCGGATAGCAAGATCGGCGCCATCAATGTGCAGAAGATCCTTGCCGACGCGCCGCAGGCGGCCAAGGCGAAGAAGAAAATCGAGAAGGATTTCGAGAAGCGCGACCAGGATCTGCAGCGCATCGCCAAGCAATTGCAGGGGATGCAGGAAAATATCGACAAGAACGCGGTGACCATGGCCGAAAGCGAGCGGCGCACCAAGGAGCGCGAGTTCGGCGAGCTCAACCGCGATTTCCAGCGCAAGCAGCGCGAGTTCCGCGAGGATCTGAGTCAGCGGCAGAACGAGGAAATGGCGGCGATCTTCGAGCGCGTGAACAAGATCATCAAACAGATCGCCGAGGCCGAGAAGTACGACATCATTTTCCAGGAGGCGGCCTACATCAGTCCGCGCGTCGACATCACCGACAAGGTGATCAAGGCGCTGGGCGACGGCACGAAGTAAGACGCCTTGGCCGTGATGCTGCGGCTCGACCAGATTGTCGCCCGCCTTGGCGGAGAGATAGTCGGCGCTGCCGACACGGTGATCTCCCGCGTCGGCACGCTGGAAAATTCCGGGCCCGGCGATCTGGCCTTTCTTGCCAACCCGAAGTATCGCCATCAGTTGTCGACCACCCGTGCCGCAGCCGTGATCATGGCGCCGCCCATGGTCGATGGTCCGGCAGCGGCAATCCTGACCCCGCAGCCCTACCTCTATTACGCTCGTGTCGCTCAGTGGCTGAATCCTTCGCCCGCCCCTGCGCCGGGCGTGCATCCAAGCGCGGTAGTAGAAGGTGAGGTGGCCGCGACGGCGAGCATCGGGCCCAATGTCTGGATCGGCCCTGGCGCAGCGATCGGCGCCGACGTGGTGATCGATGCCAACTGCAGCATTGGCGCAGAGGTGGAAATTGGCGCCGGTACGCGTCTTGCCGCCAATGTGGCGGTCTATGCCGGCAGCCGACTTGGTGCGCGCTGTCTGGTGCACTCCGGGGCTGTGATAGGTTCTGACGGCTTCGGTTTTGCCCGTGAAGCCGATGGCGCCTGGGTCAAGATTCCCCAAGTCGGACGCGTGCTGATCGGCGACGATGTCGAAATCGGCGCCGGAACCACCATCGATCGCGGCGCATTGGGCGACACGGTGATCGCCGATGGCGTCAAGCTCGACAACCAGATACAGGTAGGGCACAACGTGCGGATCGGGGCGCATACGGCGATGGCGGGCTGCGTCGGCATCGCCGGCAGCGCCGTAATTGGCGCGCGCTGCACGGTCGGCGGCGCCGCAGTCATCCTCGGCCATCTGCAGATCGCGGACGACGTCAATATTTCGGCCGGGACACTGGTGGCGAAATCAATCAAGAGCCCGGGTACCTACAGTGGCACCGTGCCTTTCCTCGAACACGGCGAATGGCTGAAGAATTTCTCGCGACTACGCCATCTTGACGCGATGGCCGATAAAATCCGTGCCCTCGAACAGCGGCTTGCCGCACTGGAGAAGAAATCATGAGCGAAGCAAGCGGGGCGGCCGATTCCCGCATGGATATTCATCAAATTCTGGACTACCTGCCGCATCGTTACCCGATCCTGCTGGTTGATCGCGTGCTGGAGGTGATCCCCGGAGAGCGGATCAAGGCGCTCAAGAATGTCACCATGAACGAGCCGTTCTTTCCCGGCCACTACCCTCATCATCCGGTAATGCCTGGCGTGCTGGTGATCGAGGCGATGGCACAGACGGCAGCGATTCTTGCATTCAAGACCATGGGCAGCAAGCCGGACGACAAGTCGGTGTACTATTTTGTCGGCATCGACAACGCGCGCTTCAAGAGGCCGGTGGGGCCGGGTGACCAACTGGTGCTTGATGTCGCACTGCAGGCCAACAAGCGCGGCATCTGGAAGTTTTCGGCGACGGCCAAAGTGGATGGCCAGGTGGCGGCGGAGGCCGACCTGATCTGCGCCGTGCGTCCCACGCCTTAACGCTCATGACAGCAAACGTCACCCGCAGAAGATGAAACACGCGAAAAGCAAATTGAAGGCCCGCCCCCCCATCCCCCCGCACGGAGGGCTACTGATCGGCTCGCTTCGCTCGACTATTACCAGTCGCTCCGAACGAGTTATTTCTCGTTGATGAGCGTTCATTCCACCGCTCTGGTACACCCCGCGGCGAAGCTCGGCAAGGGCGTTGTCGTCGGCGCCTATTCGATCATCGGCGAGCATGTCGAGATCGGCGACCACACGGTCATCGGTCCGCATGTCGTGATCGCGGGCCATACCCGGATCGGTCGCGACAATCGCATTTTCCAATTCTGTTCCATCGGCGAGCAGCCGCAGGACAAGAAGTATGCGGGCGAGCCGACGCGCCTCGAAATAGGCGACCGCAACACCATTCGCGAGTTCTGCACCTTCAACTGCGGCACGGCCCAGGATGTCGGCGTGACGCGCCTCGGCAATGACAACTGGATCATGGCCTATGTTCACCTGGCGCATGACTGCCAGGTCGGCAACCAGACCATCTTCGCCAACAATGCGCAGCTCGCCGGTCACGTGCATGTCGGCGACTGGGCCATTCTCGGCGGCTTCACGGTAGTGCATCAATTCGTGCGCATCGGCGCCCACAGCATCACGGCGATGGGGACCATTCTCCTGCAGGATCTGCCGCCGTTTGTCATGGCCGCCGGAAATCCGGCGGAGCCGCGCAGCATCAATGCCGAAGGGCTCAAGCGGCGCGGCTTTTCGGGCGATGCCGTGGCTGCCGTGAAGCGCGCCTACAAGAGCCTGTACAAGAGCGGCATGAAACTCGACGAGGCGCGTGCCAGCATCGAGGCCGAGTCCGCCGCGGTGCCGGAACTGGCCTTGCTCGCGAGCTTTTTGGGCACTCCCGGGCGAGGGATCATTCGTTGATGATAGGAACCTGTCTCATGGAATCGCGCGGCCGCGCCGGTGGTTTGGCGGGATGCGGCGCAAGGCGGGGCAGCGAAGGCAGTGGTTCCTCCACGACAAGCTGGCCCAACGCTGCGATGCGCCCGCCAAACCGCCGGCCCTGCGGGTTGCAGCCAAAACGCGCGTCTGCGGCGTTGTCGGGCTTGCCAATGGGATCGCCATTGGCCGCACCCTCCGCCTTGCATCCATCGCTTTTTGGCGGCAACGCGGTCACGTGATTCCATGAGACAGGTTCCAAGGATTGCCATGGTGGCGGGGGAGGCCTCCAGTGACCAGCTCGCCGCGCATCTTGTCACCGCCCTGAAGCAGCATCTGCCCGGCGCGACGTTCTATGGCATCGGCGGGCCGAAAATGCAGCGCGAGGGTTTTGAGTCGCTCTGGCCGGCGGAAATGCTCGCGGTGCGCGGCTATGCCGAGGTCCTGCGGCACTATCGTGCGATCACCACCATGCGACGCCAGTTGTTGCGTCGTTTGCTGAAGGACCGGCCGGATGTTTTCATCGGCGTCGACGGTTCGGATTTCAACCTGTGGCTGGAAAAGCGCCTGAAGCGCAGCGGGATTCCGACCATTCATTTTGTCAGTCCGTCGATCTGGGCCTGGCGCAAGAACCGGATGAACAGGATCATCCAGTCGGTAAGCCACATTCTCGCCCTGTACCCGTTCGAACCCGCTTTGTATGAAGGCACCGCAGTCAAGTGCAGCTACGTCGGCCACCCGCTGGCCGATGTGATCCCGCTTGAAATCGATCAGCGCGCCGTGCGCGAGCGGCTCGGCGTGGCGCCAGAGAGGCCTGTGATAGCGCTGTTGCCCGGCAGCCGCCAATCCGAACTGCATTTCATGGCCGAGACCTTTGTCGAGACCGCCAAGCTGCTTCTGGTGCGCTATCCCGGCTTGCAGTTTCTGGTGCCGCTGGTGTCGCGCGAAACGCGCCTGCAATTCGAAACCGCGTTGTGGAAGCTGAAGGCGGACGAGATGCCGTTTACGCTGATGTTCGGTCACGCGACGGATGCCGTCGCGGCCAGCGACGCGGTGCTGGTAGCGAGCGGTACTGCCACGCTGGAGACCGCGCTGGTCGGCCGGCCGATGGTGATCGCCTACAAAATGTCGCCGTGGTCGTGGCGGCTGATGCGCAGCATGCGCTATCTGCCGTGGGTGGGACTGCCGAATATTCTTGCGGGGCGCTATGTGGTTCCCGAATTCCTGCAGGACGACGCGACGCCAGAGAACCTTGCCCAGGCTTTGGGCAACCTGCTGGTCGACCGGCAGGCGCGTGCCGGCATCAGTCGCGTGTTCGACGGCATCCATCGTCTGTTGCGGCAGGATACTGCGCAGAAGGCTGCCGATGCGGTGCTGCCCTATCTGCAACGGGCATGATCCATCTCGTATGTGGCGTCGATGAAGCCGGGCGCGGCCCGCTTGCGGGACCCGTCTATGCCGCTGCCGTAATCCTCGATCCGGCGCGACCGATCGAAGGATTGGCCGATTCGAAGAAACTATCGGAACGCAAGCGCGAACGTTTGGCGCTGGAAATCCGCGAGCGGGCGCTGGCCTTCGGCATTGCTTCGGCATCGGTCGAGGAAATCGACAGCATCAATATCCTGCAGGCAACGCTGTTGGCCATGCGCAGAGCGGTGGAACTCCTGCCTGTGACGCCGACCGAGGCATTGATTGATGGCAATCGTTGCCCGGTGCTGAGCATCCCGGCCCGCGCGATCATCGGCGGCGACGCCACCGAACCGGCGATTTCGGCAGCGTCGATTCTGGCCAAGACGGCGCGCGACGCAGAGATGCGCTGCATCCACGAGGCATTTCCGCAGTACGCGCTGGATCGCCACAAGGGCTACGACACGGCGGCGCACCGCGCGGCGCTGACGCTCCACGGTCCTGCCGCTTTCCATCGCAAGAGTTTTGCGCCGGTGCGGGCGCTGCTCGACGCGAGGCAAAGAACGGTGCCATGACCAAACTCATAGCGTCTCGCGAAAACGCGCTGTTCAAGGCGCTGCGCACGCTGGCGGATGATCCGCGCCGGCAGGGGTGCGCCTTGCTTGACGGAATTCATCTGGTGGCGACCTGCTTTGCGCGCGGCATTGCGGTCAAGCAACTGCTGGTGAGCGAGAGCGGGCAGCAGAATGCGGAGATCGATGCGTTGCTGCGAGATGCGCCGGGCGTCGATTGCGTGATTCTGCGCGACAGCTTGTTCCGCGAGATTTCCGGCGTGCGTTCGCCGACGGGAGTTGCCGCCGTGATCGAAATTCCGCTGGCGCCGAGCGGCGACCTGTCAGGCGATGCCGTGTTGCTCGATGCGGTTCAGGATGCCGGCAATGTCGGCGCAATCTTGCGTAGCGCAGCGGCTGCGGGTGTGCGTGATGTGTTGTTGGGCCCGGGCTGTGCCGGCGCGTGGACTCCGCGCGTATTGCGCGCAGCGCAAGGCGCACACTTCTCGTTGATGATTCGCGAGCAGGTCGATCTGGCTGCAGCGCTGGCGGCCTGTCCGGGTACTTCAGTGGCAACGGTGGCGAGCGGCGGCAAAAGCCTCTACGAACTCGACCTCACCGGTCCGATCATCTGGCTGGTCGGCAATGAAGGCGCGGGGCTGTCGCCGGAACTGATTGCAGCGGCGAAACTGTGCGCCACCATCCCGCTCGCCAGCGGTACCGAATCGCTCAATGTGGCGGCGGCAACGGCGGTGTGCCTGTTCGAGGCGACTCGACAGCGGCGGGTCCCGCCCACGAATGCCGTCCCCGGCAGGAGTCGGGGCCACAAATAAACAAGGCCCGCGCAAGGCGGGCCTCAAAGCAATCCGAAATTCGGGGTGCTTACTTCTTCTTGGCAGCCTTCTTGCCGGCAACGGCAGCCTTGAAGGTGGCGCCGGCGGTGAAGCGCGGCACGGTGGTTGCAGCAATCTTCAGTTCCTTGCCGGTTTGCGGGTTGCGGCCAACGCGGGCTGCGCGCTTGGATGACTTGAAGCTGCCGAAGCCAACCAGGGTGACGGAGTCGCCCTTGGATACGGCCTTGACGATGGCAGCCATCACGGCGGACAGCGCTTTCTCGGCGGCGGCCTTGCTGATGTCGGCTTCCTTGGCGGTGATTTCGATCAGTTCAGACTTGTTC
>JAUXUK010000037.1 GCA_030680805.1 Sulfuritalea sp.
CGAGGCCAGTACCGCGAAGTACATGAAGTAGGAGGTGTTCAACACCTTCCATTCCGCGCTCATGCCCGGGTCGGACAGCAGGTGGTGCGCGCTGGCCAGTTGCAGGAACAGGATGTAGAGCAGGAAGGCGAAGCGGGAGACTTTTTCCGACAGCGGCTTGGCGCCGAAGGCCACGGCAGCGACCAGATACCAGATCGCGACGTGGGCCGAAACGTTGATCTGCTGCGAGGAGTGACCCAGCGCCCACCACACCATGCGATACAGCTGGGCATCGATTTCCTTGATCAGGCCGACAGACCAGAGGAAGGTCGGGATCAGGATCGCGGCGCCGGAGGCGATGGTGAATACGGCGATGATCGCGGCCGTCAGGGCGCCGAAGGTCACCAGCGGAATCGAACCGACGTAGGTCTTGTCCCTCTTGGCGACCACCAGCGTGCCGAAGAACACGCCGGTACCCAGCAGAGCGCCGACGGCCACCAGGATGATGCCAAGGTAGAAATGCGGCGCGGCCTGCATCGGCACGTAGGAGGTGAACATCACGGAGGACTCGCCCTGGAAGATGGCGACGTTGGTCATGATGCCGCCCACGACCATCAGCCAGAAACCGGCCCAAGCCACTTTGGGCGTGGCAATTCGGCAGCGTAACAAGGTCGATGAGGCGAAGTAGAGCACCGCCATTTCGAAGAACAGGATCCAGAGGATCAGCATGTCGATGCCGTGGGCCGTCAGGATCATGTAGAACTGGTCGGCCGGCAGCAGCTTGATCGCCGGCCAGCGGGTCAGGATCACCAGCAGGGCGGTGATGCCGCCTACCAGCAGCCAGAGCACGCCGGCTACGGCGTTCCAGCGCATCAGTTTGTCGGCATCGAGGTCGAATTGCAGCCCGGTGCGCGGACAGGTACGGTATGTAGTTGCCATCTATGGCCTCCCTTATTTCACGTAAATACGGCCGAGCATCGAGTGGTGCCCGATGCCGCAGTATTCATTACAGACGATGGCGTAGGTGCCGGCCTTGGTCGGCGTCATCTTGACCACATGCTCATAGCCGGGAAGAACCTGGATATTGATGTTGGTCGGCTGCAGCGAGAAGCCGTGCTGGTAGTCGACCGACGACATGTGAATCTTGTAAGTCTTGCCGGCTTCCAGTTCCAGGATCGGATACCAGGACCACAGGCGCGCGAGCAGGAAGGCTTCGCCCTTGGCGTTGGGCTTGGCGACCGGGATCTGCTGGTCGGTTTCGGTGCGGATGGTGTTTTCTTTTACGAAGGCTTCGGTTTTCGCGGTAAACATCTCGGTGGTCGTCTTGTAGACCTCGTTCGAGAGATTCTGCTTACCGTTGATATGCCAATAGACCATCATGACGAACATGACCATGGCCCAGACGAAGGCGATACCGATCCAAGCCCATTCTTGCCCGGCGATCGGCTGTTTCCACCACAACCGCTCTGAAGGCGGCAGGATTGCACTCATATGATTCTCCCTGATTGACTGGTTTGTTGGTTACTTGGCAAGGGGGACACTCATGATGTCCACAATGCCCCACAAGATGTATATGACGCCGGGAGACGCTACTCCGAGGAACAGGAGCAGGAAGTGGTTATCCAGCAGCTTCTGCATGAATGGAACATCTTCGTCATTGTTATTCGCCATGGTTCTGCCCTTTATACGTGAGCGCGCTGCAGCGCGCGGTTGAAACGAACTTCCGGAACTTGAGACATATGGGGCGCGAGGATAACCCGAGGAGGCCTATCGGACATTTGATTTAGGACAAGAAACCGCCGCTTTGACAGCGGTTTGCATGCTGCGCTGCGACAAAGCGTCGCAGCCGATTTCCCGCTCGTTTCCCCCGTTCCGGTGGTGTTGCAAAGCGTGCGCCCGTGGCGCGGTCAAAGAGGGTCCTGGGCTTCCAGCCAGAAGGCAAGGCCCTGCGCGTTGAGTTCCAGGTCGAGATGCCAGATATCGAGGATCATCTCGTCGCTCAGGCGGCAGCCATGAGCGTGCGCCTCGTCCAGCAGGAGTTCGGTCAGGCCGTGCCGGATGCGCGCGGTCTTGTCTTCGTTTTCACTGGCAGCAAGGGTAATGGCGACGTACCGGTCGAGCAGGCGCAAAACTGTCCGGCCCAGTTCGGCGGGCGGCGCCAGCCGGCTGAAATGCGTCAGATAGACCGCTTCGGGATTGAAGGAGAGGATGCGCTCGATGGAATGCCGCATTTCGTCCGGATCGAACTGGATCGGTGTCGATGAGGGGAAGATCAGCGGCCGGCCGTCGACATCCAGTTCGCGATAGGAAATGCCAAAGGTGTCGCCGGTGAAAATCCCGCTCGTCTGGCGGTCAACGATGGCGATGTGATGGCGGGCATGACCCGGCGAATCGATGCACAGCAGTTCGCGCGAACCGAGAGTGAGCACCGTGTTGTCGTGCGCCTCGATGATGCGCTCGGCGGCAATCGGCAGCAGCTTGCCGTACATCCTGCGCGCCCGCTCCTTGCCGTAGACGCCTTCGACCCCGGCCATCAGTTTGGTCGGCTCGATCATGTGCCGTGCACCGCGCGGATGCACCACCAGCTTGGCATTCGGAAAGGCTTCCATCATCACGCCGGCGCCGCCGGCATGGTCGAGATGGATGTGGGTGAGGATCACGTAATCGACGCTCTCCGGCCCGAGGCCGCGCGCGGCCAGCGCCGCCAGCGCCTGCGGCATGACTTCGAAGTTGGCGGTGTCCACGAAGGCCGCGCGGCCGTCGCTTTCGATCAGGTGGATGGCGGCCAGCAGCGGTCGCACGTAGCCGGCATCGAAGGCATAGATGCCGTTCTTGTAATCAATGAGCGGGCCGGTCATGGGGCGGTTCTTCTCGCCGCACGGATCAGCTCTGCACCCCGCTCGGCGATCATCACCGTGGGCGCATTGGTGTTGCCCGAGGTGATGGTCGGCATGATCGAGGCGTCGACCACGCGCAGGCGGTTGATGCCGCGCACGCGCAGTTCGGAATCGACCACGGCGTTCGGATCGTCCGCGCGGCCCATGGCGCAGGTGCAGGTCGGGTGGAAGATCGTGGTGCCGATGTCGCCGGCGGCCTTCGCCAGTTCCGCGTCGCTCTGCTTCTGCGCGCCGGGCTGGTGTTCTTCGGGTCGGTAGGGCGCCATGGCCGGTTGCGCGACAATGTTGCGCGTCAGACGCAGCGCGCGCGCGGCGACGGCGCGGTCGTTGTCGGTCGACAGGTAGTTCGGCGCGATGACCGGCGCCGTGGCGGGATCGCGGTCGCGGAGTTGCACCACGCCGCGCGAGGTCGGCCGCAGGTTGCAGACACTCGCCGTGAAGGCGGGGAAGGGATGCAGCGGGTCGCCGAACTTTTCCAGCGACAAGGGCTGCACGTGGAACTCCAGGTCCGGCGTCGCCACTTCGGGCGAGGAATGGAAGAAGCCGCCGAGCTGGCTCGGCGCCATGGACAGCGGGCCGGAACGGAACAGCGCATATTCGAGACCCATCATCGCCTTGCCCCAGAGGCTGTTGGCGCGCTGGTTCAGGGTCGTGATGCCATGCACCTTGAAGATCATGCGCAGCTGCAGGTGGTCCTGCAGGTTGCCGCCGACGCCCGGACTTTCATGCACCAGCGGCACGCCGTGCTGTTGCAGCAGCGCCGCCGGACCGATGCCGGAGCGCTGCAGGATGGTCGGCGAGCCGATGGCGCCGGCCGTGAGCAGGGTTTCGATGCGTGCCGTGACGCGATGGGGAACACCGCCGAGGCTGAACTCGACGCCGCGCGCTTCGCGGCCGGAAAGCACCAGCTTGTCGATCAGCGCGCCGGTGACCACTTTGAGATTTGGCCGGTGCAGCACCGGGCGCAGCATGGCTTTCGAGGCGTTCCAGCGCACGCCCTTCTTCTGGTTCACTTCGAAGTGGCCGATGCCGAAATTGTCGCCGCGGTTGTAGTCCTGCTTGAACGGGATGCCGGCTTCCTGCGCGGCCTGCGTGTAGCGGTCGAGGATGTCCCAGTGCAGGCGCTGCTTTTCCACGCGCCACTCGCCCTTGTCGCCGTGCATCGCGTCGGCGCCGCCCCAGTAGTCCTCGCTTTGCTTGAACACGGGCAGCACGCTGTCCCAATTCCAGCGCGAGTCGCCGGTGATCCGAGCCCACTCGTCGTAGTCGCGGACCTGGCCGCGCAGGTAGAGCATGCCGTTGATCGACGAACAGCCGCCCAGCACCTTGCCCCGCGCGTAGATGATCGAACGACCGTTGAGGCCGGGCTCGGCTTCCGTCTTGTAGCACCAGTCGGTGCGCGGGTTGTTGATGCATTTCAGGTAGCCGATCGGGATGTGGATCCAGATCCAGTCATCCTTGCCGCCGGCTTCGAGCAGCAGTACCGTGACATCGGGGTCGGCCGAGAGCCGGTTGGCCAGCACGCAACCCGCTGTGCCGCCGCCGGCGATGACGTAATCGAATTCGCCAAAATCCTTCATTGATTGACCGGCATGACGAACTCGGGTCCCTTGTGTTCGGAACCCGGCCAGCGCTGCATGATGCTCTTGTAGCGCGAATAGAAGCGCACGCCTTCCTCGCCGTAGATGTGATGGTCGCCGAACAGGCTGGCCTTCCAGCCGCCGAAGGAATGCCAGGCCATGGGCACCGGAATCGGCACGTTGATGCCGACCATGCCGACCTCGATCTTTTGCACGAAGGCCTGTGCCGTGCCGCCGTCGCGGGTGAAGCAGGCGACGCCATTGGCGAAGCTGTTGCGGTTGATGAGTTCCACCGCCGCAGCGAAGGTCGGCACGCGGACCACGCAGAGTACCGGGCCGAAGATTTCCTCCCGGTAGATGCTCATTTCCGGGGTGACGTGGTCGAACAGCGTCGGATTGATGAAGAAGCCCTGCGCCAGCTCACCGCTCAGGCCTTCGCGCCCGTCGAGCAGCAGCTTTGCGCCTTCCGCCACACCGGCCGTGATGTAGCCTGCCACTTTGTCGCGGTGCGCGCCGGTCACCAGCGGCCCCATCTCCACATTCGCCGTGTCGCCAGCGCCGACTTTCAGTTTCTTCGCTCGCTCGAGGACGCGGGCCACCAGTCCGTCGGCGCAAGCGCCGACGGCCACCGCCACCGAGATCGCCATGCAGCGCTCGCCGGCCGAGCCGTAGGCGGCGCCGATCAGCGCGTCGGCCGCGCCGTCGAGGTCGGCGTCGGGCATCACCACCATGTGGTTCTTCGCCCCGCCCAGCGCCTGCACGCGCTTGCCGTGGGCAATGCCGGTCTGCTGGATGTACTTGGCGATCGGCGTCGAGCCGACGAAAGATACCGCCTGCACATCGGGATGTTCGAGCAGCGCGTCGACCGCCTCCTTGTCGCCCTGCACGACGTTGAAGGCGCCCGCCGGCAGGCCGGCTTCGCGCAGCAGTTCGGCCGTCAGCATCGACGGCGAGGGATCGCGCTCCGAGGGTTTCAGCACAAAGGTGTTGCCGCAGGCCAGCGCCATCGGCGCCATCCACATCGGCACCATGAACGGAAAGTTGAAGGGCGTGATGCCCACCGTCACGCCCAGCGGCATGCGCTGGTTCCAGTGATCGATGCCGCCGCCGATGCCGTGCGAATGCTGGCCCTTGAGCAACTGCGGAATGCCGCAGGCGAACTCGATGACTTCCAGCCCGCGCTGCACCTCGCCCAGTGCATCGGGCAGGGTCTTGCCGTGCTCGGCGCTGAGCAGCCGGGCGAGGTCGCCGGAATACTGGTCGACCAGGTCGCGGAACTTGAACATGACGCGGGCGCGACGTTGCGGGGCAGCGGCGCCCCAGTCGGCAAAGGCCGCGCGCGCCGCCGCTACGGCGCGATCGACGTCGGCGCGGGAAGCCAGCGCGATCTGCCGTGCCACCCGGCCCTGCGCCGGATTGAAAACGTCGCCGCGGCGCGTGCCGCTGCCGGCATCGGCGTGTCCGTTGATCCAGTGACCGACCAGGTCGGCGGCATTGATGAATTGCAGGTTCATGGCTTCCTCTTTACACGGCGTAAAACAAAGCATTGCAGCCTGAGTCGGTGATGAAGTCAAGCACATGCACTCTGCGCGCGAACATTTCTTGCGCCGGCTCGCCGCCTATGTCAAAATGCGCGCCTTCCAACGCGGAGTGGTAGTTCAGTTGGTTAGAATACCGGCCTGTCACGCCGGGGGTCGCGGGTTCGAGTCCCGTCCACTCCGCCAACTTATTCATGCAAGTCGCTGACTCTGAAAGGTTTCAGCAAACGAATGACGAAACGCCTCACTTGGCATGCTGCCGGGCGAGGCGTTTCTGCTTTCGGCGCGGGGTATCATTCCCGACAGATCACCCACAGGACTTTCTTGTTGAAGATTCCTCCCGTTGAACCCGGCACCGTCGGTCCGTGCCCGGTGGCCCCCGATGCCTTGCAGGGCATCAAACGACAGCAGACCAACCCCGCGCGCTGGAATGGCGAGGGATGGCCGGCCTTCGTTGCCGCATTGGGCGCCGGCGGCGTCGACCTCGCCGAGGGCGCGGTTGCCTGCGGCGTCTATGCAACCGATGCCGGCGGCACGGCGTATGGCTTGCCGCACGGCGTCGTGATCGCGCGCAATGCGGGCCAGGTCTCCTTCCTGCTGAAGACGGCGCAGGCCCACCGGGTGCCGGTGACAGTGCGCGGCGGCGGCCTGACCACGGAGGGCGAGTCGGTGGCCTTCGGCGGCGTGCTGCTCGACATGACCGGCATGAGCCGGGTGCTGGGCATCGACGCGGCGGCACTGACGGTACGTGCCGAAGCCGGCATTTTCTGGCACAGCCTGGCCGAGGAACTGCGCCGCGAGAACCTCGATTACCTTTCGGCGCCGCTCAACATGACCTCTTCCGTCGGCGGCACGCTGGGCGTCGGCGGCATCGACGTGAATTCGGCCCGGCTCGGCTGCAGCGCCGATCAGGCGATCTCCTTGCAGGTGGTCACCCCCACCGGCGAGATCGTCGAATGCTCGGACAGCGAGAACGCCGAACTCTTCCAGCGCGTGATCCTCGGCTACGGCCAGTTCGGCGTCATCACCGAAGCGACGCTGCGCGTGCGGCCCTACACGCCGCTCTCGATGCACTACTACTACTATTCCTCGCTCTCCACCGCGATCGAGGATCTGCAACTGATCGACCGCAACGATGCCAGCGACTACTCGGGCATCCTGACCATCATGGATTGCGCGGTGAATCTGCTGGTGGCCTTCGATTCCGATGAGCGCGAAGCGGCGTTCAAGGCGAATTGGGAAAAGCGCCTGCGCGGCCATGGCGAGTTCGGCTTCGCGCTGTGCATGGCCGGGCACTATGCCCTGCGGCCGTGGAAGTTTCGCGAGGCCCTGTACCTGCTGCGGCGCAAGCGCGAAGTGTTCCCCGAGTTCCGCCGCGCCGAGTACATGCGTGACAAGAAAATGCACGACCGCACGGTGGTGTTCTCGCGCGCGGTCTGGAAGCACTGGGGCTCGAAGCAGATGGTGATTCCCGATCTGGCGACGCCGGCCGACACGTTCATCGAGGCGGTGGAACGCGGCAACGCGGTCTGCCGCAAGTATTTTCCGCACTACACGCTCTACTGCGTCGGCATCAAGCTGCGGCCGGACCACCAGCCGCACTACGAGATGTCCTGCGTCCCGCCCGGTGCCGAAGGCTGGGCCTACGGCTGCGAATTCGAGCCGATGATCGAAGGCGAGGTGTATAGCCGCGACCATTTCCAGGCCTTCAAGAATGCGATCTACGACATCGGCGTCGACCTGGGCGCCAGCTACTATCGCTTCGGCGGCATGATGAAGGGCTACATCCGGCGCGTGTTCGGCGACGCCCTGGTCGACCGGCATCTGGCCATGAAGCGCCGCGCCGATCCCGCGATGATCCTCAACCGCGACGTGATCTTCTGATGTTCGGCCTCTCGCCCAAAGCGCCCGTTGCGCCGCGCGACTACACCGCCTGCAGCGGCTGCAGCCTGTGTTTTCTGGTGTGCCCCATGTGGCGCAGCAGTCGCGATCCACGATTCACCCCCGAAGGCCTGGCCAAGGCGCTGCAGTGCGGGGCGACGGCATCCCAACTCGCCGAGGTGATCGACGCCTGCTCGCTGTGCGGCGCCTGCGACCCGGTCTGCCCCGAAGGCATCGATCTCACCGGCATGATCATGGATCTGCGTCGGGAAACAGGGGACAGACCAGGTCTGTCCCCCATTTCCCGGGAACCGCAGCCGGCCGGTGCGCTGCTGCTGCCGGGTGTCGACCTGCGCGCGAATCCCGAATTGCTGGCGCGTGTGGGGGCGCTGCTCGGTTTCGCCAGCGCCGGGGATGATGGTGCCGACATTGCGCTCGCGCTCGAAGTCGGCGGCGACATCCCGTCCGCAAGGCGCCGGCGCTTTCTCGACAGCCTCGACGGGCGCACCCTGGTCGTCGGCGACGGGCTGCTGCTGGCGGCTTTGCGCCGCTGGCTGCCCGCTGCGCGCCTGCAAAGCGTGGGCGAGGCGCTGAGCAACCTGACGGCGCTGCGTCGCCGTCTCGCCAGCGCCGACTTTTACGTGATCGAGCCGCGCGCCTACCACGCCGACCATGAGCGACTGGTCACGCACTACGACCGCCTGCGCGCCGAGACCGGTTGTGCGATGAATCTTGACTTGCAGCGCATAGCGATTCCGGCGACGGATGAGGCCGAGGTCAGCTGGATGTTGCGGGGACGCAAACCCGCCCGCATCGTCGTCGAAAATCCGGCGGATCGCGCCGCCTTCGAGAACGTCCGCGATGTTCCTGTGCTGCATATTGCGGAATTGGCGGAAGCCTGATGAAAAAGGAAACACTGCATGCGTTCGGTTGATGTCGTCATCGTCGGCGCCAGCCTGGCCGCCGCCGCCGCCGCCAAGCGGACGGTCGACGCCGGGCTGGAGACCATTGTGCTCGAGCGCAAGGAATTGCCGCGCCACAAGATTTGCAGCGGGATCCTCTCGCCGCGTGGACACCGCTTCCTGCTGGAGAACTTCGGCCCGCTGCCGCGCGAGACCCTGCACGAGCCGACCTCGTGCCGCGGCGTCACCTTCCATTTCCCGAGCATGGTTTCCATGCCGATGGATTTCTTCCACGGCACCACGCCGCACCTGCATCGCAAGTATTCCGACCACTGGGCGATCCAGCGCAGCGGCGCCGAGGTGCACGACCAGACCTCCTTCGCCGGCCTGGAAGAGAAGGGCGACCATGTGCTGGTACACGCCAGGAAGCACGGCGAGCCGGTCGAGTACCGCGCGCGCCAGGTGATCGGCGCCGACGGCCCGAGCTCGCTGGTGGTGCGCGCCGTGTATCCCGACTACACCAAGCAGATACCGTGGTTCTTCGTCGGCCAGAAATTCCACGAGATCATCGATTGCCCCTTGAGCGCCGACTATTTCCATTTCTGGTTCCATCCCGGGCTTGGCCACTACACCTGGAGCCATGCGCGCGACGGCCGGCAGATCGTCGGCGTCGGCTTCAAGCGCGGCGACAACTTCGCGAAGAAGCATGAAGTGGTGCAGAACTACCTCGAAGAAAAGCACGGCGTGCGCCTCAAGCCGGCCGACGACGACCACGAAGGCTGCGCCGAGAACTTCGGCCCCTCGCTGATCAATCGCTACGTCTTCGGCAAGGGCAACGTGCTCGTTACCGGGCAGGCCGCCGGTTTCCTCAACATGATCGGCGAAGGCATGAGCTGTGCGCTGCATTCCGGCGCGATTTCCGGCGAGGCCATCGTCGAAGCGCGCTTGCGCAACCGGCCGGTGCAGGAGATGTATCGGCGCATGATCGCCTCCGAGGTGCGCCGCTGCAGCGACCAGTGGAACCCGCTGAAAATCGCTTTCGACAAGCCGCACGAAGCGGATTTCCCCGAGGCCTTGATGGCCTTGAGCTGGCGCGACCGGGCCAAGGTCTTGCGCGACATGTGGCGCTTCGTCGTGCTGTTCAAGGAATTCAAGTGGGGCCGGCAGATCGCCAGCGCGGCCCTGCAGCGTCCGCTTGTCGGCGGCTATTCCGCGCAGCGCTGGCTGTAGTCACGCCTTGCTCTGCACTACCTACGGGGCGCCGCCAGCGCCGACTTTTTGCCGGACAGCGCTGGCCGTCAGAAACTCTTCAAACCTCGCCAGCGGCATGGGCTTGCCGTACAGATAGCCCTGGTAGGCATGGCAGCCATGGAGTTGCAGGAACTCTCGTTGCCCTTCGGTTTCGACGCCCTCGGCAATCACGTCGAGCGCAAGGCTCCGGCCCATGGTGATAATGGTTTTTACGATAATTCCGTCATTGATGTTGTCGGGCAGATTGAGCACAAACGAGCGATCGATCTTGAGCTGGTCGAGGGGCAACTGGGTCAGGTAAGCCAGCGAGGAATGGCCGGTGCCGAAGTCATCCATCGAGAAGCTCACACCCAGGGTCTTCAGCACGCACATTTTTTCGATGGTGTCCTCGACATTGTCCAGCACCAGGCTTTCCGTCAGTTCGATTTTCAGGCGTGCCGGATTGGCGCCGCTGGCGTCGAGTACGGCCGTGACCTGATCGGCAAAGTCGGCCTGCTTGAATTGACGGGCGCTGACATTGACCGCCAGCACCAGCTCGCGGGTGCTGTCTTGGGCTGACCAGGCCTTGAGTTGCGCGCAGGCGGCTTCCAGCACCCACAGGCCGATCGGCAGGATCAGCCCGGATTCCTCCGCCAGTGGAATGAAGTCGCCCGGCGCGATCAGGCCGCGTTGAGGATGCAGCCAGCGCAGCAGGGTCTCGGCGCCGATAACGCGGCCCGTATCGTCGATTTGCGGCTGGTAGTAAAGCTGCAACTGGTGTTGCTGGACCGCCTTGCGCAGTTCGGTTTCCAGCGCGCTGCGTTCGTCGAGTCTGGCCTGCATTGTCGGGTCGAAGAAACGCAGCGTATTGCGCCCGGCGGTCTTGGCGTGATACATGGCAATGTCGCCGTGTTTGAGCAGGTCTTCGACCGTCTCCCGCAAATGAAACAGGCCGATGCCGATGCTCGCGGTGCAGTGCAAGTCATGGCCATTGACCTGGAAGGGCTGGCTGATCGACGCGCCCAGCTTTTCACCGATCTGCTTGGCCAGGGCGGCGGCCTCGTCGGCATCCTTGCTGAGCTCTTCGAGCAGCACCACGAATTCGTCGCCACCCAGGCGCGCCACCGTATCGCTTTCGCGTACCCCGAGCAGCAGGCGTTGCGTCACCTCGACCAGCAACTGGTCGCCGGTATCGTGGCCGCGTGTGTCATTCAGCGTCTTGAAGTTGTCCAGATCGAGAAACAGGATCGCGCCAAACAGTTCGTGACGCGTGGTGGTGGCCAGCGCCTGAGCCAGGCGGTCCTGCAACAGGCGGCGGTTGGGCAACTGGGTCAGGGCGTCGTAGTGGGCCAGACGGTGAATCTGGGCATCCGCTTCACTGTTCAGGGTAATG
This sequence comes from Sulfuritalea sp., assembly GCA_030680805.1. GTDB lineage: Bacteria > Pseudomonadota > Gammaproteobacteria > Burkholderiales > Rhodocyclaceae > Sulfuritalea. Next base: position 11,401 of record JAUXUK010000037.1, read on the forward strand.
TCGGAAAAGGTGCTGACGTAGTGGCTGATTTGGCCGTCGGCGGCGGTCACGGCGGTGATGGTCAGCCATTCGGCATAGACCCGGCCGCTCTTGCGCCGGTTCCAGATCTGGCCCTGCCAGTAACCCTTGTCGGTGATGGTGGCCCACATCTGCTGGTAGAACTCCGGCGGGTGGCGTCCCGAACTGAGCAGGTTGGGTGTCTTGCCGACGGCTTCCGCCGCGCTATAGCCGGTCAGGCGCGTGAAGGCCTGGTTGACCCGGAGGATCAGCCCTTGCGGATCGGTCACCATCATTCCCGACTGCGACTCGAAGGCGATCGCGGCGATGCGCAACTCATCCTCGTCGCGTTTGCGCTCGGTGATGTCGGCGACGCTGACCACACGGAATTCCAGGTCCTCCATGCGCATGCTGCCGATGCCGATTTCGGCGGGGAACGGGCTGCCATCGCGGCGTCGGCCCTGCGACTCCGACCCCTGCCTCACGGCGCATGACGGCAGCGTGTCCAGTGGCCGCGCCGGGTGGCCGCTATGCTCGGCGGGCGGCCGGTCTGGCAGAAAGGCCTCCACGCCGAGCCCGGTCATTTCGCCGGGCCGGAAGCCGAACACTTCATTGGCGCAGGCGTTGGCGCGAACCACACGATCTTGCGCATCGACCACCAGCATGGCCTCGGGAACGGTATCGAGAATCAGCGTGGCCCAGGCATCGCTCTGCCGCAGCGTGGCGGCGTCCTTGCGCAGTTGCGCGTTCTCCGTTCGCAGCTGGTGGAGTTCGTCGAGGATTTCCGCTGCCGGGCGCGCTGCCTCGTCCGTCGCCGGATCGGCACGCGGCGACCGCGCCGTTTGCGGCGAGCGTGTCATGGCACGGCTTTTCTTAGTCGCCCGGTCGTTCATGACCGATGACAAGCTTGGGGAAACTTTCCATGCGTCGCTCCATGCTCCTGTTTGCGCATCGCACTCGTCAAGGCGTGTCTGGATTTCATAAGCGAGGCGGTTTTTTGGGCCCCGACAAGAAGCTGCTAGGGAATCAGCCGCTCGGTCTATAGCTTTCGATATATATTCAGGATAGCACGCAAATCATTCCTGCAAGATCAGTAATGCCAATTAAACCAACAAGCTCATTACTGATTAGCCATAATGTTCAGCCATAAAGAGTCTCCCTAAGAAATAGGGACAGAAATAGGGGACAGACCACGGTTTTCGCAAATACTCGGCGCTGGCGACACGGCGGTTTGGCCAGAAAACCGTGGTCTCCTATTTCCGATGCCCTGATCGGCGGCTATTCGATGCAGCGCTGGTTGTAGCCGCCACGCCGAATGCCGGACACCGTCACAGCCTGAACTGGCCGACCGCGGCGCGTGTCGCGGTGGCCATCTCGCCCAGATGCAGGGCGGAATTGGCGGCCTCGCGCGTGGCGGCGCTGTTTTCCTCGGACATGTGCGCGTTGCGTTCGACGTTCGCCGCGATTTCGTTGCTTGCCATGGTTTGTTCCCTGAGCGCGCTGGATATCTCGTTGACCGCCGCGATCACGCGCTGCGCGCTGTCGCTGATGCCCTGGATCGAGGCGCTTGCGCGCTGCGCCATGTCGACGCCGTGGCCGACCCGGCTTACCGCCAGATTCATGGTGCCCACCGCGCTTTGCGCTCCGGTTTGAACCTCGTCGATCATCCCGCTGATTTCGGTGGTGGCCTTGGCCGTGCGTTCCGCGAGCTTTCTCACTTCATCGGCCACCACCGCGAAACCCCGTCCCTGCTCGCCGGCGCGCGCTGCCTCGATGGCCGCGTTCAGCGCCAGCAGGTTAGTCTGGTCGGCGACATCCTTGATCACCTGGACGATGTTTGAAATCCTCTGGGAACTGTCGCCCATCCGCTGGATGATTGCCGCGGCCTCGCCGACGGTCTGCGCAATCTGCTGCAAATCCGCCACCGTGTCCTGGATGATCCGGTTTCCCTCCTGCGACATCGTCCCGGTTTCGGTCGTGACCTGATTGGCCTCCCTGGCGCTGTCGGCAACATGGCTGATGCTCACGGTCATTTCTTCCACGGCCGCGGCCATCGCGGCGGCGGCCTCGGATTGAGCTTCCGTGGCGCCGGCCATCTGCGCGGAAGTGGACGCCAGTTGCTGCGAGGTTGCGGCGACGCCTTCGGCGTTTTCCTGCAGGCTGGCCACCATCTTGCGCAAGCCGGCCTGCATGCGCCGGGTTGCCGCCATCAGGCTGTGCTGGTCACCCTCACGAACCTTGATCTCGGACGTGAGGTCGCCGGCCGCAATCCGTTCGACGACTGCCTTGGCCTGGTCCGGCTCGCCTCCGAGCGGGCCGGTAACCGAGCGAATGATCCAGGTCGCGGTGAGGGCCGCGGCGACTGCCGAAAAGGCGAGAAAGGCAAGAAGCTGAATCCGCGCCGAGTCGTACTGGGCGCGCCCGGCTTCGGCGGTTTCCTCGAGGATCCTGCCCTGGAGGACGATCAGGGCATTTACCGACTCCAGCAGGGCATCGAGCGCCGGTGCCACCTCGCTCGCCAGTACCCGGGATGCCTCGGTCCCCTTGTTCGCTTCGAGCAAGCTGCCGGCGCTGGAGAACGCAGCGACATAGACCTTGCGCTTCTCCCGGATCTGCTGCAGCGCCGCCTTGCCTTCCGGTTTGTAGAGCATCTTTTCAAGCGCGTCGAGCTTGGTCGAGATGGCCTGGACGTTGGCGGCGATTCTCTTCTGCGCCGGTGCGCGATCCGCCACATGAAACAGCAGGAAGGTTTCGCGCGCATTGGCGTTCATCAGATCGATGACGTCATTGGCGATGACGGTCTTCTGCCAATCCCGGGTGACGATGCGCTCCATCATGTCGTTCACCGAGTCCAGCCGCCAGAGGCCGAGGACAACCGAACTCAGCAACATCATGAAGAACACGCCGAAGCCGAGCGCCAGTCGCTTGGCAGTAGTCAGATTTCCCATTTCAAGCTACTCCTTTCTTTCGAGGCCGGGTGCCAGTTGCCCCAGTCGCTCGCTCAAGTCCTGCAAAACGATATCCGTCTCTTCGCTGTTGTCGAGCAGTTCCTGCTGCTGCTTCATGACCTCGCTCACCAGGTCCGACACCTTGTGTTCCTGGTTTTCGGTCAAGCCCATGTGCACGAAGGCGTTCACCAGTTTCTGTTCGACGACGATCATCAGATTGTTGGCGGCCGCGCGCTTGGTTTGATTGGCCTGCCGCAGCGCCTCGGCCGAGCCGCGCACGCGGTCCAGCGTGGCCAGGATGCCGGCCTGGTTACGGCTGTTGAGTTCCAGCGCCTCCAGCGATTGCAGCTTGGATTCGGCGCCTTTCGCGGCGATCGAAAGGTTGTCGCGCAGCCGGCCGCAGTAGTCCGGGTTGTCCAGCGGCAGGTTGCTCACCATCAGCGTGACGCGCTCGAAGTTGTGCACGCTGCGGTTGCGGAAGTCGAAAATCCGGTCCAGCCCGCTGACATGGTTCATCACCGAAACTTCCAGCGGCAGGTTGGCGCCGGAAGCGCTGAGGGTCAATGAGCGCCCCGCGATGCGGGTCTGCACCACGCCTTCGAGCCGATAGCGCTGCAACAGTTCGAGCAGCCCGGCGGCAATGTCCTGTTCGGTTTCCCAGGCCACCAGCTGGCACATGAAATTGAGGGCGATGCCGGCCTCCTCCATGGTGGACATCACCATGAAGGAAAACTTCTGCGCGTCCTTCGCCTGCTGTTCCAGCGCCAGGCGGCCTTGCACGATCTGCTTCGCCACCATGACCTTGCGCAGCACTTCCTCCACCTCGAAGGGCTTGACGATGAAGTCCTCGCCGCCGGCATCGTAGCCCTTGACCCTGGCGTCGATCGAATCCTGGCCGGAAACGAAGGTAACCGGAATGTGGGCGAAGTTCTCGTCGTCCTTGAGCTGGCGGCAGAAGGCATAGCCGTCCATGCCGGGCATCCGCACGTCGAGCAGGAACATGTCCGGCTTGACCGTCTCCAGCCGCGGTGCGCAGGCCTCGACGCTGTCGAAGGTTTCCACCTCGCACTCGGGATCGAGAATCCTGTGAATGATGTCGAGGACGAAGGGATCGTCGTCGACCGCAAATACCCGGAATGTTTCACTCATTTGGCGTTTCCTCGTCGGCGTCGTCGCTGAATCTCGATGCGATGTAACGGAACTCGTCGGGGCTTTCCAGAAAGCAATCGACCAGCGATGGATCGAAATGCGTGCCGCGCCCTTCGCCGATCATGGCGACGGCGTCGGCGTGGGTCCAGGCAGGTTTGTAGACGCGCTTGCTGATCAGCGCGTCGTACACATCGGCCAGCGCCATCAGCCGGGCCGAGAGCGGAATCGCCTCGCCGCGGAGGCCCTGCGGATAGCCGCCGCCGTCCCAGCGCTCGTGATGGCCGTAGGCAATCTCCTTGGCGACGCTCAGAAACGACCCTTCTGCACCCAAGCGCGTTTCCGCGTCGCGCAGCGCATCGCGCCCGATGGCCGGGTGGCGCTTCATCGCAGCGAACTCGTCGGCGGTGAGCTTGCCCGGCTTCATCAGGATGTGATCGGGTATCCCCACCTTGCCGATGTCGTGCAGGGGCGCCGATTTCCAGATCATGGTCCAGTGTTCTTCGGAGACGGTGGTCCGGTAGCGCTCCAGCGGCGCCAGCCTCTGGGTCATCACCTGCACGTAGGCGCGGGTGCGATGGATGTGGTTGCCGGTTTCGTTGTCGCGCGTTTCCGCAATCGAACCGAGCGCGACGATGGTGAGATCCTGGCTGAGCTGCAGGTCCGTGGTGCGGGCCTGCAGTTCCTGTGTTCTCGCTTCGAGATCGCGCGTGCGCTTGCTGACCAGGCTTTCCAGGTGCGCGTTCTGGTCGCGCAGCAGGTCGCCGGCTTCGCGCAAACGCAGATGGGTGCGCACGCGGGCCAGCAGGATCGGCGGCGCCACCGGCTTGCTGACGTAGTCCACGGCGCCGAGTTCGAGTCCGCGCGTGATGTTGTCCACGTCGGAATGGCTGGACAGGAACATCACCGGAATCGCGGCCGTCCGCGGGTCCTTCTTCAATTGGATGCAGACGTCGTAACCGGTCATGTCGGGCAGCTTGACATCGAGCAGGATCAGGTCGGGCAGGGGCTGCAGGTGCGCCAGTTCCAGCGCCTTGCGGCCGAGGGTGGCGATGCGCATCTGGTAGTGCGGCCGCAACGCCTCCTTGAGCACGCCGAGTACGGCGGGATCGTCATCGACCAGCAGAATCAGCTTTTCCATGGTCTAGTGCAGTGTTGCATTCTTGACGAAACACTGAAAAGGCACCCGTCGTTCCCGCGAAAGCGGGAACCCAGTGCTTTTGCCCACGAAACGCCGCTGGATTCCCGCTTTCGCGGGAATGACGAAACTTGGTTCATAAGTCGCCCTTTGCCTGCAACACTGCACTAGCCTTTCTCCTTCTGCGCCTGCCGCCTGCCGGAAAGCACGGCGCCGGCGGCGGCGAAATCGAAGTTCCGGATATGGCTCAGCGCCTGCTGCAGATGCGGCGCCCAGGCCGTGTCCTTGAGCTCGGCGAGGCACTTCGCGACCAGCAGGTCGCTGTCGCTGTCGCCTTCCAGCAGGTGTTCGATCAGCCGCGTCACGCAGGCCGGCGGCACGCCCGGCGGCAGTTCGTCCGCCACCGCTGCGGCAGCGAGTTCCGCCGGGGCCACCGCACCGAGCCCCTGCTGAATCTCGCAGCACATGGCGGCGACGCCGCGTTCCAGATCGAGCAGCAGTTCGCTCGCCGGTGCTCCGGCGTCGATCGCCGTTTCGAGGGATGCGGCGATGGCATGCAGCGGCTTCATGCCGAGCAGGCCCATGCGCCCCTTCAGGGTATGCGCCGCCATGCTGGCCGCGTCGGCTGTGCCGGCGGCCAGCGCCTGCCGGATCTGCTTCATCGCGGCCGGCGCTTCCGCCACGAAGTCGCCCAGCCAGTGGCGATAGCGCGCCTCGTCGCCCAGCAGCAGGGCCAGGCCGGCGCGCGTATCGACACCGGCAAGGGCCGGCAGCCCATTGCCCGATGGCGGGCGAGGCCCCGCTGCGGCCGCCATGAACTGTTTGCCGCGCGGAATCCACTTCGCGAGTACCCGGTAGAAGCCGGCTTCGTCGAAAGGCTTGCCGATATGGTCGTTCATGCCGGCGTCGACGCTTTTCTCCCGTTCGTGCGCCATGGTATGCGCCGTCATGGCGATGATCGGCAACTCGGCAAATCCGTCCAGTTTGCGGATCACGCGCGTCGCGGTGAGGCCGTCCATGATCGGCATCTGGATGTCCATCAGGATCAGGTCGAAGGTCTCGCTGCCGAGGGCGATGGCGTCCAGCGCCTGCTGGCCGTTTTCCGCCAGATGCGGGGTAATGCCGACGGCGGCGAGCAGACCTTCGACCACATCGCGGTTGAAGGGCTGGTCGTCGACCACCAGCACCCGCGCATCGCGGTAGCGCACTTGCGCCGATTCATGCCCGTTCTCGGCGGCGGGCAGGTCGCTCGCCTCGCCCAGCGCGAAACAGAGTTTGACGCGGAAGGTGCTGCCGCTGCCCTCGCTGCTGGTGACGCTGATCCCGCCGTCCATCAGCTCGGCCAGACGCTTGCAGATCGCCAGGCCGAGGCCGGTGCCGCCGAACTTGCGCGTCATCGAGGCGTCGGCCTGCGAGAAGGGCTTGAACAGCAGGGCGATGCCCTCTTCGCTGAGGCCGATGCCGGTGTCCTCGACTTCGATGTCGAGGCACACTCGATCAGCCTCGCGGGCGAGCAGGTCGACGCGCAGCTCGACATGGCCGCTTTCGGTGAACTTGACCGCGTTCGACAGCAGGTTCAACAGGATTTGTTCCACGCGCAGGCTGTCGCCGAGGAGCACATCGGGAATCTCGTCGCTGATCCGCTCGATCAGTTGCAGCCCCTTTTCCTGCGCCTTGAAACTGATCACCGAACGGCTGCGCGCGACCACCTGACGCAGGCTGAACGAACGCATTTCAAAATCCATGCGCCCGGCGACGATTTTCGACAGGTCGAGCAGATCGTCGATGATGCCGGCCAGCGTCTTGCCGGCGCTGTTGACCTTGTCCAGGTACTCGCGCTGACGGGCGTCGCTGGCAAACGGGCGGGCCAAACTGGAAAAGCCGATCACGGCCGACAGCGGCGTGCGCAACTCGTGGGTGATGTTGGCGAGGAACTCGTCCTTCGACTGGTCGGCCAGCCGCGCGGCGGCCAGCGCTTCGTTCAGTTCGACCGTGCGCTGCAGGACCAGGTCTTCGAGCTGGGTCTGATGCACTTCCAGTTCCTGCTCGATGCGCTTGCGCGCGGTGACATCCTCTTTCACCGCGACGAAATGCGTGATCTCGCCGTCCTCGTTGTAAATGGGCGAGATCGACGTATCTTCCCAGATCAGGTCGCCATTCTTGCAGCGGTTGCGCAGGATGCCGTGCCAGGTCTTGCCGGCGAAAATGGTGCGCCAAAGCTCTTCAAAGGTTTCGCGTGGCGTTTCTCCGGATTTGAGGATGTCCGGTGTCTTGCCGATGGCTTCCTCGCGGCTGTAGCCGGTAATGCGGGTGAAGCTCGGATTGATGTACTCGATCACGCCCATGCGATTGGTGATGAGGATCGAGACCGGGCTTTGCTCCACGGCTTGTTTCAGCTTGCTGCTTTCCTCTTCGGCGCGCCGGCGCTCCGAAATGTCGGCATAGATCCAGATGCTGCCCTCGTGAGGATCTGCGGGATCGATGGCGCGACCGTTCAAGGCGCCCCAGAACACGCTGCCGTCCTTGTGCCGCAGCATCACTTCGCAACTGTAGTTCCTGCCTTCGCCCACGGCCTGGTAGGCCACTTCGCCGATGTGCTCGTAGGTCTCACGCGAGTCGTAGAGTTGTTCGGTCGATTCGCCGAGCAGTTCGCCCGGTTCGTAGCGAAATATTTCCTCCAGGCGGCGGTTGCAGGAAATGATTTTCCGCTGCCTGAGGTAGACGATGCCGACCAGCGCGTTGTTGAGGATGGTTTCATGCAGTGCCAACAATTGGCGGGACTGCTCTTCCTGCTGCTTGCGCTCGGTGATGTCCTGCACAGTGCCATGGGAGCGTAGCGGCTTGCCCGCCGCGTCGAACTCCGACAAGCCCTTCTCGTGCACCCACTTGATGCGTCCGTCGCTCATGCGCAGCCGGTGGGTGATGTCATACGGCTGGCGCATCGCGAGCGAATCGGCGTAGGCCTGGCTCACCGCATCGCGGTCATCCGGATGAATGAGATCGAGAAAGGCTTCGTAGGTGGCGCTGAACCGGTTCGGGTCGATCTCGAACAAACGGAATACTTCATCCGACCAGATCAGTTCGCCGTTGCCTACGTCCAGCGTCCAACTGCCAACGTGGGCGATGCGCTGTGCTTCATTCAGCATTATTGTGCTGTCGCGCAATGCGTTCTCCGCCTTCCTGCGCTCGGCGATGTCGCGCATGGTGCAGGTGAAGAAGCGGCCATCCTCGGTTTGCCACAGCGCGATCGAGCGTTCGAGCAGGAACTCGCTGTCGTCCTTGCGCCGTCCGATCAGTTCCGCGATGCTGCGGTCCTTTTCGTCGGGGTCGCCGTTCATCAGGCGCCCAAAGCCGGCCATGGCGGCCTGCTGGAAACGCGGCGGAATGATCCGCGTCAGCGGCTGGCCGATGATCTCGGCCTTGTCAAAGCCGAACATCCGGCTGGCGGACGCGTTCCAGCTCACTATCTTGCCGTCGGCATCGGCGGTGACGATCGCATCGTAGGCCGTTTCGGTGACGGCCCGGAAGCGCTCTTCCCGCTGGCGCAGGCTTTCTACCAGTCGGGCCTTCGCGGCGAGCCGCTGCAGGCGTTGCCGCTGTGACCAGAGCCGGCGCAGCATCAGGCCGATGGCGAGGATGGCCGTCAATGCCACGAGGCCGACCCAGCCGACCAGTTGCCACAGCGGCGCCATGACCTCCTCGTAATCGATCTTGGCAATCAGGTGCCAGTCCGTGCCGGCGACCGGGCGATAGGCGGCCAGCACTTCCGTGCCGCGATAGTCGCGGCCGTGAACCATTCCCGCCCGGCCCGAACGAATGGCAATGGCCGCCGGCAAGCGGGGGTCGGCCAGCGGTCGCTTGAACTGCAACGCGGCGTTTTCCTGGTGGCGCAGTTGCGTGAGGTACACCACCGATTCGCCTTCGGCCTGCACCAGCAGGGTTTCGCTGGTGCGGCTGGTCGACGGCCAGGCCAGGATCAGCGAGAAAATCGACTCGTGCGGTTCGGCGTGCAGCACCACCGCAGCCACCGGCTGGCGCTTGCCGCCGACGGTGCGCTGCAGGGGGATCACGAAGTTGAGCCCGGGCTGGCCGTCGTTCGCATCGATATAGAAGGCGCTCTGGGCAACCTGTCCGTTGGCAAAAACCCGTGGCAGCATTGCCAGGGTGTTGGCGGAAAGCTGATGCCTGGCCTCGGACGCCAGCAGCACTTCGCCCTGCGGATCTAGCAGGTAGGAGGCGGCGTAGCCGTAGCCGTCGGCGATCGCATCGAGCCGGCGGCGGATCGAAGCCACTTTTTCCGGGTCGGCCCGACGCCGGATGTCTGCGATGCGTTCGATGAATTCCGCATCGGTAGCGATAACCCTGCCATCGCTGTGCCTCTCGTCGAGCCAGGACTCCACTTGCTGCGCCTTGAGCCGGGCGGCGATTTCCAGGCTCGCATACGCGTCGCGCTCGAGTTGCGGCACATAGATCTTGGTGATCGCCACCACGACCAGTGCCACGACCAGGGCCAGCGCCGCCAGCCAGCGCCAGCGGCCGAGCCCGACCGCCTCGTCGCGCGGCGTGGCGGCTGCATCGGCTTGCGCAATCGCCGTTACCTGCCCGCGAAGCGGAATCCCAGGTACGCAGGGCGAGCCAGCGCCGACTTTTTGTCCGTGCACTACGGCACCCGCTCCGGCATCACAAAGGCTTCAAAGCGGTCCAGCGGCAAGGGCTTGCTGAAGAAGTAGCCCTGATAGGCATGGCAGCCCGAGCTGGCCAGAAAGTCCCGCTGCGCAGCCGTTTCCACGCCCTCGGCAATCACGCCCAGCCCCAGGCTCTTCGCCAGAGCGATGACGGTTCGGGCGATCGAGGCATCGTTGGGGTCGCTGAGTACGTCGCGCACGAAGGACTGGTCGATCTTCAACTGGTCCAGCGGCAGGCGCTTGAGGTACGCCAGCGAGGAATAGCCGGTGCCGAAGTCGTCCAGCGAGAAGCCCACGCCACGGGCCTTCAACGCAAACATTTTTTCGATGATCTGCTCGACGTCATGGACCAGCAGGCTCTCGGTCAGTTCCAGCTTCAGTCGCTGCGGGTTGGCGCCCGTCTTCGCCAGCACGGCCAGCACCTGGCCGACGAAATCGGCCTGGCGGAACTGATGGGCGCTGACATTCACGGCAAGCCCGAGGTGGGCCATCTTCGGTCGGCTCGCCCAGACGGCCAGCTGGTGGCAGGCGGTTTCCAGCACCCACTGCCCGAGGGGCAGGATCAGGCCGGTTTCTTCGGCCAGCGGTATGAACTCGGCGGGCGACACCATGCCGCGTTGCGGATGCTCCCAGCGCACCAGGACTTCGGCGCCGGTCATGCGCCCACCTTCCACCTGCGCCTGGTAGTGCAGGAGGAACTGCTGTCCCTGGACCGCGGCGCGCAAATCGCTTTCCAGGGCCGCGCGCTTTGCCACCACGACTTCCATGTCCTGGTCGAAGAAGCGCAAGGCATTGCGTCCCGCTTCCTTCGACTTGTACATGGCGAGGTCGGCCTGCTTCAGCAGCACTTCGATCTCGGTCCGCTGGCCGCTGAACAGGGTCACGCCGATGCTCGGCGTGCTGCGGTAGGCGATATTCTTCAACTGATAGGGCTGGTTCAGGGTGGCGATGATTTTTTCGCCGACGGCTTCGGTCTGGGTGGCGGCATCACGCTCGCTGCGGCTGAGGTTGGCCAGCATCACCACGAACTCGTCGCCGCCCAGCCGAGCCACGGTGTCGCCGGCCCGCACGCAAGTGCTCAGCCTCTGCGCCACCTGCTGCAGCAGCAGGTCGCCCATGTCATGGCCGAGGGTGTCGTTGAGCGTCTTGAAATTGTCCAGGTCGATGAACAGCAGCGCGGCGCAATGGCCGCTGCGCGAGCTGGCGGTCATGGTCTGGCGCAGGCGATCGAGCAGCAGGACGCGGTTGGGCAGGCCGGTCAGCTGGTCGAAGAAGGCCAGCTCGTTGATCCTGTCCTCCGCCTTCTTGCGTTCGGTGATGTCGTAATGCGCGCCGATGTAGTGCGTCACCGTTCCCTGCTCGTCCTTCACCGCCGAGATGGTTAGCCATTTCGGATACTCGGTGCCGTCCTTGCGCCGGTCCCAGATCTCGCCCTGCCAGCCGCCGGTGCGGTGGATGGTCTGCCACATGGCGCGATAAAACTCGGCGTCGTGGCGGCCGGACTTGAGCAGGCTCGGCGTCCGGCCCACGGCTTCCGCCGCCGGATAGCCGGTGATCTCGGTGAAGGCCCGGTTGACGCGCAGGATCACGCCGTCGGCATCGGTGACCATCATGGCTTCCTGCGACTCGAAGGCGGCTGCGGCAATGCGCAGGTCAGCGTCGGCTTTCTTGACCAGGCTGATATCGGTATGCGAGATGACAGCCCTGCCCTTGGTGTCCTCCCCCAGCGACGTCACACTCACGATGAACCAGCGCTGTTGCGTCGGCGAATGGCAAGAATATTCGAGGCGGAAGCCGGGTAGCCGTCCGTCCAGAACGGCCTGGATGCCATCGCGCGCTTCCAGTGCGTTATCGTTCGGGAAACCTTGGCCCGTCTTGCAGGCGGCGAGATAGTTGACGCCGACTTCGGTATGCGCTGGCGGCTTGCCGGGCTCGTCGCCATTTTCCAGCGCAAAGCGCCGCCAGGTGTCATTGACCTCCAGAATCACTCCGTCCCGATCCAGCACCGCGACCGAGGCTGCCATCGAATTCAGGATCGCGGTCCTTGACGCTTCGCTAGCACGAATCGCAATATTGGCTTCCTCGCGCTCGGTGACATCCTGCACCGTGCCCAGCGAGCGCAGCGGCTTGCCGGCCGCGTCGAATTCCGACAGGCATTTTTCGTGCACCCACTTGATGCGGCCGTCGCTCATGCGCAGGCGGTGGATGATCTCGTAGGGCAGGCGGGTCGTGAGCGAATCGGTATAAGCCTGGTTCACCGCATCGCGGTCGTCGGGGTGGATGACGTTGAGGAAAGCCTCATAGGTGGCGCCGAACTGCGTCTTGTCGATCTCGAACAGGCGGAATACTTCGTCCGACCAGATCAGCTCGCCGCTCTGCAGATCGAGCGTCCAGTTGCCGACCTGCGCGATGCGCTGGGCTTCGTTCAGGCGATCCGTGCTGGCGCGCAAGGCCTGCTGGTGGCTTTCGGCGAGACCTTCGATGATGCGCTGCCGCCGCTGGTAGAACAGCAGGCTCAGAACGCAGATCAGGGCCATCAGGCCGAACATCCAGGCCTGAGCGAGCGATGCGCGACGCCAGGGAGCAAAAATGGCGTTCAGATCACGCGAAACGGCGACCACCAGGGGCTTGTCCATCAACAGGTTGGCGGGCTGGATGGTGCGCTGGGCGATCATCCGATTCTCGCCGGTGGACGCCACGATGTCGGCGTCCACGTTGACGTCTCGACCGCTGTTGCGATGGCGGGTAAACAGGCTACCGGGTGTCGCCAGATCCATGCCCACCAGCGATTTCCGTTCGGGCGCCATCATGAACAGCTTGCCGTCGCCGTGAGCGAGGGCGGCCCACGCATCCGGGCTGTAGAGCACCGAATCGAGCTGGGTCCGGGCGAATTCGGGATCAAGCGAGCCATAGACGACCCCGCCAAATTCCCCATTGGGACCGGCAATTGACCGCACCAGTGCCATGACATAGGTATCGAGGAGGGTTTTGATGGGCGCCACGAGGTAGAGCGTCTGCGGGGCATTGTTGCGGGCCGCCAGTTGGAACCAGTCCCGATGCGCGAGGCTGGCCCCGATCAGCTTTTCGTTGTTGGACGCCGTTACCTGTCCGGCCGCGTTGACGATCAGCAGGACCCGCAGGCTGGGCTGGGTATCGCTGAGGACTTGCAACTGACGATGGATCCGGGCAGGACCATCCTTCGTCGCTCCCCAGCGCGATACGTCATCACGGATGCTTGCCAATGCCTTGTTGGCCGTAAGCAACCGCGGCACCAGATTCTTTTCGATCACCGAGGTCTCGCTGGCCAGTCGCTCCCGTTCCTGGGCTTCGGTCTGAACGTACTCCTGGTACTGCGAATAGCCGATATGGGCGCCGAAGGTCAGCAGGATGGCGAGCAGCACCAGCCATTCCGTGAGGAATCGGCTGCGGCGGCGCAGGCTGGACGCCGAGCTCATCGGCCGCCCGAACTGAAGCCCGCGCGCCTGCTGCCATGCGGCAGGGCGCGATTGACTGAGTCAGGGCCGGGGCATTCGTGCACGCTTCGCTCCATGTTTCCGTTCGCGCATTGCGCAAGGCAACGCGATTGCGGATTTCACAAGCGAGGCAGTTTTTTGGGCCCCGACTGCAACCTGCCTGAAATCAAGGCAGATTTAGGTATGTCTTTCGACAGAAAACCATACTAGCACAAGGATTAATGCTTGCAAGATCAAATGTTTGATGCCGTGCATCAATTGTTGCCGCGCGCCGACGCGGGATTTCGGCGATCCCGGTTACGAATTGCCGGATTTGTCGCCCTCGACGCGCTCCCGCGCCAGATCTTCCAGCTTGCGGCGCTCGGTGCGGGCCTGCTGGCGCAGGCGCTCGAAGGCGGTTGGCCGGTCCAGTCCTTCGGCGCGCATCACGATACCGACGGCGGTGGCGATCGTGCGATTGCTCTCCAGTGCACCTTGCAGGCCGCTGATGTCCTTCGAGCTGGCCAGCGCGGTGCGAATGGTGGGCACGATGGACGAGACCAGCAAGGGCTTGATCAGGTAGCCCAGGGCGCCGATTTCGACCGCGCGCTTGACCATTGCCTCGTCGCCATAGGCGGAAAAGAACAGGAAGGGCACGGTCGTTTCGTCGCGCAGGCGGCGCGCCAGTTCGAGGCCGTCGAGGCCCGGCATGCGGATGTCGAGCAGCGCCAGATCGGGCGCGTCGCTCTGGCACAGCGCCAGCGCCTGCAAGCCGTCGCGCGCCTCGATGACCTCGAAACCCGCTTCGCGCAGGCCCTCGGCCAGCGTGAACAGCACCACGCGCTCGTCGTCGGCCACCAGAATTTTCGCCATGGTCAGCCGGGCTCCTGCGCAAGCGTCGCGCTAATGACGGGTGCCGTCAGTTCCAGGCGTGTCAACATGAAACTCTCCGTATCCAGTTCATAGGTCAGGTGTGCGCCATTTTCCGGCAGTAGCGAGAGTACCAGACGCAAGCCGGTGCCGAGGCCCTCGCCGGTATCGATTTTGAACTCCGGGGCAGTGGTCAGCGCGTTGCGAATCACCAGTCGCGCGCTGCCGCCGTCGGCGCTCAGCGAAACGGTCGGTGTGCTGCCGTGTGGCGAATGCTTGATGGCATTGAGGACCAGTTCATTGATCATCAGTGAAATTGACACCGCCTCGCTGTTTTCGATGCGGACCGACCGGAAGGCGGTGTGCTCATCCTCGACGTGAAACAGCACCGGGCGCTGCGACAAATCCGACACCGTCTTGCAGATGCTGCGGATGCTGTCGCACAGGCGGACGGCTTCGTCGGGATGGGCGCTCTGCAGGCCATGCACGATGGCGATGGCATGCACCTGGCTGATCGCCGTCTCCAGGCGCGGGTCGAGTTCGAGGAAGCGGCCCAGTTCGCGCTGCAGCAGTCCGGCGACGCTTTGCAGGTTGTTCTTGATGCGGTGATGCACTTCGCGCACCAGCGTGTCGCGTTGCTCCCGCGCCAAGGCAAGGCGTGCCTCGGAACGCCTGACCTCGGTGATGTCGGTATGCGTGATGACCACGCCATCGTCAGGATTCTGCCCCAGAGGCACCACCATCATGATGAACCAGCGCTCGTGGTTCGGCGAGTGGCAGGGATATTCAAGGCGGAAAACGGGCAGTCGGCGGTCCAGCACGGCCTCGATGCCAGCGCACGCTTCCAGCGCGTTGTCGGCCGGGAGACCGTGGCCCGCTTTGCAGGCGGCGAGATAGTTGGCGCCGACTTCGGTATGCGCCGCGGGCTTGCCGGGTTCGACGCCGTTTTCCAGCGCAAAGCGCCGCCAGGGATCATTGACCTCGCGAATTATCCCGTTGCGATTCACCACGGCGATGGTGGCGGCCACGGAATTCAGGATCGCGGCCTTTGACGCTTCGCTGGCATGCAGCGCCGCCAGCGCATTCTTGCGCTCGCTGATGTCGCGCAAGAATACGAAGAATTTGCCGCCCTTTTCCGGAAGGTAGATGGTATTGATTTCGACATGCCAGAGCGACCCGTCCTTGCGCCGATGCACGGTCTCGAACTGGTCGTGGCCGGTTTCGATGATGCGCTGGATGTGGCTGGCCGTGACCTCCGCGCTTTCCTGCGCTTCCAGGTCGGGGATGGACATGCCGAGCAGCTCTTCCCGCGGGTAGCCGGACTGCTCGGCGTAGCGCTCATTGACGTCGATCAGCCGGCCTTGAGCGCTGACATTCCAGAAGCCGTCGAGGGTGGTTGCCAGGGTGTTTTGGAAGTCATCCCGGCTATCGCGCAAGTTCGCTTCAGACTGCTGGCGCTGCCGGATTTCCTTGGCGAAGAGCAATGCCGGGAAGCCGTACATCAGTGCCGCATGGAACAGCAGCATGACGACGAAGACGGCCTGGTGGATCGGGCTGGGCGCAAACAGGTTCTGTCCGGGCGCATCGAAGGGCATCACGCCGACCCTGATCAGCAGGACCAGTCCGTAGCCCAGGAAAAGCACGGCCACGGAGCGGTGCGGCACGCCATGCCCCGAGTCGCCGGCTGCCAGCAGGCGCCGCGCGGTCATGACCGACAGCAGGCCGATGGCGACGAACTGGATCGCCATGCGAATCGCGGTGCTGCTCTGCACGAAGGTGAAATACGACAGGAGGCCCATTATTGCCAGGCCCAATGCCACTATGGCCGGCCAGGGCGGCGGCTTGCGGCCGGTCAGGCGGTCGACCCCGACCAGGAAGCAGGCGTGGCCGGTCGTGATGCAGGCATTGGCGAGCGGGATGGAGACGAACGGAGAAATCCACTCGCGCAGGGCGACACCCAGGTAGCCGGCTGCTACCAGCAGGGCCCCCAGTGCCCAGACCGGCAAGGAACTCTCGTCCGGATGGCTGCGCCAGAGGAACACCATCGCCATCGCCGTCGTCATCGCGACGAAGGTCGTCAGCAGCATTACGGTGCGCAGGTCGATGGCGTCGGTCACGGGCCGGGCTCCTGGTTCGTGACGACAGGCGCGGTCAGCCGCAGGCGCGTCAGCATGAAGTTCGCCGCGTCCGTCTCGTAACTTAGCTGCACCCCTTGATCCGGCAGCAGCGAGCGTACCAGGCGCAAGCCGGTGCCGAGGCCTGTGCCGGTGTCGATGTTGAATTCGGGCGCGTGCGACACTGCGTTGCGGATGAGCAGTTGCGCGCTGCTGCCGTCGGCGCTCAGCGACACGGTCGGCGCGGCGCTGCCTTGCGGCGAATGCTTGACGGCATTGAGGATCAGTTCGTTGAGCACCAGCGCCACGGAAACCGCCTCGCTGTTGTCGATGCGTACCGGCCGGAAAACAGTCTGCTCGTGTTCGATGCTGAACAGCACCGGCAGCTGCGACAGATCCGAAACGGCCTTGCAGATGCCGCTGACGCTGTCGCAAAGGCGGATCGCCTCGTCGGGGTTGCGGCTCTGCAGGCCATGCACCATGGCGATGGCGTGCACCTGGCTGATCGCCGTTTCCAGTCGCGGGTCGAGTTCGACGAAGCGGCCCAGTTCGCGCTGCAGCAGCCCGGCGACGCCTTGCAGGTTGTTCTTGATGCGGTGATGGACTTCGCGCACCAGCGTGTCGCGTTGCTGCCGGGCGTCGGCCAGTCGCTGCTCTTCGGCCCGTTTGCGCTCGGAAATGTCGCGGAACACCGAAAGTATTGCCGGCTGGCCATCGAAGATGATGCGGGTGCCGGTGGCTTCCATGATGAGCGAATCGCCGTCGAGCTTCGAAAAGCGCCGCTCAAGTGGCACCAGAAGCGAACTCTTTCCGCTTGCCAGCATTGCGATGCGCTGCTCGATGGCGTCCCAGTATTCCGTTGCGAACAAAGGGTGCCAGTCCTGTCCGATCAGCGTCGCGGCGGAGTCGGCGTGGAACAGTTTTGCCGCGCGCTCGTTGGCGAAAATGACGGTGCTGCCACGGTGAACCAGAATGGCATCCGGCGAACTCTCGAAGAAATTCCGATAGCGCGCCTCGCTTTCGCGCAGGATGGTTTTCCGTTGCGCCAGGGCTTCCAGCAGGTGATTGAAGCCGCCGATCAGTTGCGCGACCTCGTCGTGTCCGGTGACCGGCAGGGGCAGCAGGGGCTGCTTCGCGTCGGCCATGGCCGCCAGCTTGCCCGCTGTAGCTACCATCGGGCCAAGTTCGCGTCGCAGCATCAGCCAGGTCAGGCCGCCTGCCAGCAGGGTCAGCAGGATCGTGGCCAGCAGCACGCGCTGCTGCAGGGTGTAGATCGGCGCAAAGGCTTCCGTGGTGGGCAGCGTGAGTCCCAGCAGCCAGCCCGACATCGGCATCCCTTTGGCCGAGCCAAGTACCTCCGCACCCAACGGGTTGGTATAGACCGCATAGCCGTCGTAGCCCGCGAGAAAGCGATCAAGCGCCGGGTTGATGCCACGTGCGGGAAGCGGCTGCATGATGCGGGTCCGGTCGGTAGCCGTAACTGTCAAACGGTCCTTGGGGATCAGCAGTACATAGCCGCCGGTCTTGCCGTACGAGTTTTGCACAATCTTGTCGAGAAAATTGGGCAAGCCCAGATTGATCACGCCGCTCAGCGCGCCGATCGTCCGGCCCTGGGCATCGCGAATCGGCGCGCTGATGCCGAACACCGGTGCCTGCAGCTTCTTGCCCATGACCGGCCGGCCTATGGTCGATTTTCCTTCCCTGAGCGCGGCGGCCACGGTATCGATGTCCATGTAATTGACGCCGACCCGCCCGACCGCCGGCGCGACTTCGACAATCGCCATTCCGTCAGATCGGACGACGATCAGTCCGCCGTTGAACAGGCGCTGAAGGATCGGATGATGTTCAAGAAATGTCAGCAAGGTCGCCGCATTGCTCAACATCGCCGGGGAAATGGTTTTGGCAACCCCTTCCAGGCCCGTCAAGCGGTCGTTCAACTCGTGATCGAGCTCATTCGCCAGCAAGGAAACCGTCGAGAACTGTTGGTTACCGAGGATGCGTTCCATATCGGCGCGCAACTCCCGGCTGGCGAATAGCGACAGCGCCCAGATGCCGGCGAGGAAAATGGCCAGCGTGAACAGGGTCACCCGGGTCTTGATCGACCGCTGCCGAAAGAAGGCATTCACGGTCGATGATCCTGCTTCGTGACGACGGGGGCGGTCAGTTTCAGGCGCGTCAGCATGAAGCCCGTGCCGTCCTGTTCGTAGTCCAGGTGCGCCCCTTCCACCGGCAGCAGCGAGCGCACCAGGCGCAAGCCGGTGCCGAGGCCTGCGCCGGTGTCGAAGTCGAAGGTGTGCGCCACGAGCCGGGCGTTGCGGATCATCACTTCTGCGCTGGTGCCATTGGCGCTGAGCGACACGCTGGTGGCGGCGCTGCCCGGCGGCGAATGCTTTACCGCATTGAGGATCAATTCGTTGAGCACCAGCGCGATGGAGACGGCTTCGCTGTTTTCGATGCGCACCGGCCGGAAGGCTGTCTGCTCATGCTCTATGTGAAACAGCACGGGGCGCTGCGACAGATCGGAGACCGCCTTGCAGATACTGCCGACGCTGTCGCACAGGCGGATCGCTTCGTCGGCATGGATGCTCTGCAGGCCATGCACCGCGGCAATCGCACTGACCTGGCTGATCGCCGCTTCCAGGCGCGGGTCGAGTTCAAGGAATTGGCCCAGTTCGCGCTGCAGCAGCCCGGCGACGCTTTGCAGGTTGTTCTTGATGCGGTGATGCACTTCGCGCACCAGGGTGTCGCGTTGCTGGCTGGCAAAGCCGAGGCGCTGCGCTTCGGCCTGCTTGCGCTCGGTGATGTCGCGTGCGAGGACAATGAAGCGCCGGTCGCCGCCGCTACTCGGCATGGCCGCGACGGAAAGTTCAAACCAGGTTTCGCCCTGGGGCAGCGGCAGGCAGTAAGCAGCCCCGACGGACGAGCCTTTTTCATCCGCTTCACGCAAGGCGCCCAGGCAGGTTTCCGCGGCCGACGGCGGCAGCACTTCCGCGAAGGTCTTGCCCAGGAATACCTCGGGCGGCGCCACCAGCAAATCGGAGCGCTGGGCACGGTAGTCATGCAGGCGACCATCCCGGTCCACTTCAAACAGCAGGTCCGGAATGGCGCCGAGGGTGGCCTCGAGACGATTTCTGGTCGCCAGCAACTCCGTTTCCATCCGCTTGCGCTCGGTGATGTCTTTCGCCAGGCCTATCGTGTACGCTTCCCGCCCGCTTTCGCCTGTCACCGCCACCACATTCAACAAGGCCCAGACGACTTCGCCGTCCTTTTTCACGTAGCGCTTTTCCATCGCGAAATGGCTGGCTTCGCCTGTGCTCAGTCCCTCGAAATTCCATAGATTCAGCTTGACGTCGTCCGGGTGGGTGACGTCGATGAAGCTCATGCCGACCAGCTCCGCCTCGCTGTAGCCGAGCATGCGGCACAAGGCCGGGTTGACCATCCGGTAGCGCCGGTCCGGCCCGGCAATGCCGATGCCGATCGGCGAGCGCTCAAAGACGGCGAGAAAGTTCAGGTCGCTTTGTTTCGACTTCACTTTGTCGCTGATGTCGGTCAGTACAACACGAATCGCCGTATCTCCAGCGCCGACTTTCTGTGCCTCGCAAAGCACCAGTGCGTCGAACATGCTGCCGTCGCCGCGGCGCAGCGCCAGGTCGATATGAGCCTTTCCGCCGTACTTCTTCAGGGTGAGGAAATGCTCCATCCAGCGATCCTGGTCTGCCGCGCCGACGAACGTGGCGAAGCGGCGCTGCCGCAACTGCTTGCGGTCTGTTCCGAGCAGCGTGGCGCCGGTGAGGTTGATTTCCGCGATCAGGCCATTGGCGTCGAGCGTCAGGTAGCCGACCGGGGCGAACTCGTAAAGATCGGCATAGCGGTCGCGCGATGCCTCGAGATCGATCCGGGACTGGCGCAGTTCTTCGTTCTGCATCTCCAGTTCGATCTGGTGCACCTGCAATTCATGCAGCAACTCTTCGGCCGCCCGAGCGTCGGGGGTGGCCTGTGGGTCTCTGGCGAATTGCGATTCGGCCGCCGCCAGCCGTTGGCGCCTTTCCCTGTTCTGTTCGTCATGTTCGATCGAGATCATGGCTCCTCCTTGCCCTCAGAGGCTGTGAATTAATTGGCACAGACCTTCCCATCCGTCATTCCGGCGAAAGCCGGAATCCAGCGCGCACCTCCGATATCTGTAGAAACAATCAGATAGACGAACTGGACCCCGGCCTTCGCCGGGGTGACGAGAGAGGAAGTCGATATGCGATGAATTTTTCACAAGCCCTCCGACAATCGCGGCACTCCCATCAGTGATCCAGTTGCGGTTCGAACAGAATGATCCAGGCCTGACGTGGCGAGGCGATCCGCATGGAGCCCGATGCAATCCATTCAAGCACGCGCTTGTCGCCGGTTACAAAGAGGTCGGCACCGGCGCTGGCGGCCGCGGCGACCAGGCGGGCGTCGTTGTCATTTGCGGGATCGGGCACATCCGCAATGCAATGCGCCTCGCTCCAGGAGACGTCGAACAGGGCGGGCGCATCCGCCCGGCGCGGGAACTTGCGTGCCAGCACCTGGTGCGCTTCCCGCCGCACCAAGGGGCTGGTCAGCAGCCAGTCGCGCTCGGCGCAGGCGATGACCAGCGATTCGCAAAGGCCGGGAAGGATCGTCGCCGACAGCCACACGTTGGTGTCCAGAAACACTTTCATGAAACATCTTGCAGGATGTCATCCTCTGTCAGCCAGCCGGCGGCGCGCGCCGCCGGGCCCAACTGGGCCTGGCTATGGCGCAAGGCCTCGCGCAGACGGTAGGCGCGCAGGGAGTCGCGTACCACTTCGCTGCGGGATTTTCCGGTTATCTCGCACAGGGCTTCAAGGCGTTGCGCCTCTTGCTCGGAGAGCCGGACGGTCAGGGTGCTTTGCATAATCGCCTCCTTGCTGTATTACAACGTAACACAAAGGCTAACATGGAAACAGGGTCAGACCCCGGATTCCGCATGCAGGATGCCCGCGAGTTCCGCCAGGCCGATGGCTTGCGCGCCATGGCGCAGCGCGAACTTTTCGCTGCCGGGGTAAACCACATAGCGCTGCGTGATGTGCAGATCGTCGCACGCCTGGGCAAAGCCTCTTGCCGGACTCGGCGTGCTGGAACGCTTGATCTCGATGGCGATGTCGGGCTGGCCGCCTTTTTCCAGCAGCAAATCGATTTCGGCGCCGGCATGGGTGCGGTAGAAATACGGCACCCGGCGCGGGCTCGCCGCCAGCATCAGGTTTTCAATGCAATGCCCTTCAAAGCTGAGCCCGCAGACCGGGTGCCCGAGCAGATCGTCGAGCGTTTCCAGTTCCAGCAGGCCGTGCAGGATGCCGCTGTCGCGCACATAGACCTTGGGCGACTTGATCAGGCGCTTGCCGACATTGCCACTCCACGGCCGCAAGCGGCGCAGCAGTTGCAGATCGACCAGCAGGTCGATGTAACGATCCACCGTCGGGTTGGCGACGCCGAGCGCGGCGGCGAGGCGCGACTGGTTGAGCAGGCTGCCCTGCTGGTGTGCCAGCATGGTCCACAAGCGGCCTATGGTCTCGGCGGGCAGCCGCGGCGCAAACATCGGCACGTCGCGTTCCAGGTAGCTGCGGATGAAATCGCGCCGCCAGTCGAGGCTGCGCCGGTCGTCACGCGCCAGCAGGCTGTCGGGGAAGCCGCCGCGCAGCCAAAGGGTCGTTGCGTCGATCCCCGCGGCAGCGGTTTCGCCGATGTCGAGTGGGGCGATGTCCAGATAGGCGACCCGCCCGGCCAGTGTTTCGCTCGACTGGCGCATCAGGTCCAGCGCGGCCGAGCCCAGCAGCAGGAACTGGCCGCTGCGCTGCCCGGCTTGGCGGTTGTCGTCGATGATGCCGCGCAAAATATCGAACACGCCCGGCGCGCGGTGGATTTCGTCGAGGATGACCAGTTTGCCGCTCTGGGCGCGCAGGTAGCTGTCGGCATCGTCGAGGCGCAGGCGGTCGGCCGGGCGTTCCAGATCGAGATAGACCGCGCCGCCCGGCCAGTCGGCAGCGATATGCCGCGCCAGCGTGGTTTTGCCCACTTGACGCGGCCCCAGCAGCACGACGGCAGCGGTGTGAGCTAGTGTCTGACGAATGGCAGTTTCGGCTTGACGGTTAATCATCATTGATATATTAACGACAGATGTTAAATTGTCAATGAAAAATATTGAGAATTTCGGGTGATTCCGGCAAGAGGACATCCCGTGGCGCCGATACACGCATGTCGTTGCCCAAGGAGCCCAACGCCACGACGGGCTTGCTGGTAGGCTGCGGTTTGAGCCGGTATCCGTTCGGCATTGACCTCATTCAGCAGGGAAGGCTTATGAACATCAACATTGTCGCCACCACCCCCTTCATCGACCAGAAACCGGGCACTTCCGGGCTGCGCAAGAAGGTCACCGTTTTCAAGGCGGCCCACTATCTGGAAAACTTTGTCCAGGCGGTGTTCGACACCATCGACGCTCCGTCCGGCAGCACGCTGGTGCTGGGCGGCGACGGGCGCTACTGGAACCGCGAGGCGATCCAGGTGATCCTCAAGATGGCGGCCGCCAATGGCGTTGGCACGGTGCTGGTGGGGCAGGGCGGCATCCTGTCGACGCCGGCTGCGTCCTGCGTGATCCGCAAGTACCGGAGTTTCGGCGGCCTGATTCTTTCCGCCAGCCACAACCCGGGCGGGCCCGAAGGCGATTTCGGCATCAAGTACAACACCGGCAACGGCGGGCCGGCGCCGGAGAAGATCACCGACGCGATTTTTGCCCGCAGCCGAACGCTGAGCAGCTATCGGATCGTCGATGCGCCCGATGTGGCGCTCGATCGGCAAGGGTCGTATGCGATGGGCGGCATGATGGTCGAGGTGATCGACCCGGTGGCCGACTACGCCGACTTGATGGAATCGCTGTTCGATTTCGCCGCCATTCGCGCCCTGATCGGCGGCGGTTTTCGCCTGTGCTTCGACGCCATGCACGCGGTGACCGGCCCCTATGCGCGTGAAATTCTCGAACGGCGGCTCGGTGCGCCGGCCGGCAGCGTGATCAACGGCGTGCCGCTGGAGGATTTCGGCGGCGGCCACCCCGACCCCAACCTGACCTACGCCGATCAGCTGGTGGCGATCATGTACGCGAACGACGCACCGGACTTCGGCGCGGCCTCGGACGGCGACGGCGACCGCAACATGATTCTCGGCCGCCACTTCTTCGTCAATCCGTCCGACAGCCTCGCCGTCATCGCCGCCAACGCGACGCTGGCGCCCGGCTATGCGGCGGGCATCGCCGGCATCGCGCGTTCGATGCCGACCAGCGCGGCCGCCGACCGCGTCGCCGAAAAGCTCGGCGTTCCCTGTTACGAGACCCCGACCGGCTGGAAGTTTTTCGGCAACCTGATGGATGCGGGCAAGGTCACGCTGTGCGGCGAGGAAAGCTTCGGCACCGGCTCCAGCCACGTGCGTGAAAAGGACGGACTGTGGGCGGTGCTGTTCTGGCTCAACATCCTCGCCGCGCGCCGTCTGCCGGTGGAGGAGATCGTGCATCGCCATTGGGCGGAATTCGGCCGCAACGTCTATTCGCGCCACGACTACGAAGAGCTGCCATCCGATGCGGCGGCTCATCTCATGGCGCATTTGAAGGTGCAGTTGGCCGACCTGCCCGGCAAAGTGTTCGGCGATAGTTCAGGCAACTACAGGGTGAAGTTCTGCGACGACTTCGGCTATACCGATCCGATCGACGGCAGCGTGAGCACCGGGCAGGGCTTGCGCATCGTGATGGACGACGGCTCGCGCATCGTCTTCCGCCTTTCCGGCACCGGCACCGAGGGCGCCACGCTGCGGATTTATCTCGAAGCCTTCGAGGCCGATCCGTTGCGGCAGCTGGTCGACGCGCAACAAGCGCTGGCGGATCTGATCGGCATTGCCCATGAGCTGTCGCAACTGAAACAGCGTACCGGGCGCGAACAACCGACGGTGATAACCTGACCAGCGCGGTGATTTCAAGCCCCTCTCCCCTTGCGGGAGATGCCTGCCGCGAAGCGGAATCCCAGGTACGCAAAGCGAGTTGGGGAGAGGGCTGGCGAAAAGCGTTCGCGGCGTTCAAAAGCCCCTCTCCCCTTGCGGGAGAGGGGTTGGGGAGAGGGGTAATGAAACAACGGGAATTCGCCAAGCACTTGCGATGCCATATGACAGACAGCGAGAACAAGCTGTGGCGACACCTGCGGGCACATCGACTGAATGGCGAGAAATTCAGACGCCAGCAACCGATTGGTCCTTATGTCGTTGATTTTGTGCATTTTGGAGCACGCCTGATCGTGGAAGCAGACGGCGGACAACATAACGATGCACCTCGTGATGAAAGACGGGATGAATGGCTGCGCGAGCAAGGGTTTACGGTGATGCGGTTCTGGAATAGCG
Organism: Sulfuritalea sp.; assembly: GCA_030680805.1. Lineage (GTDB taxonomy): Bacteria > Pseudomonadota > Gammaproteobacteria > Burkholderiales > Rhodocyclaceae > Sulfuritalea. The sequence goes on from JAUXUK010000037.1 coordinate 36,172, forward strand.
AGATCATGAGCAATTTGGAGGGCGTGTTGACGACTGTTTTGGCTGCAGTGACTGAATCACCCCTCTCCCCCAGCCCCTCTCCCGCAAGGGGAGAGGGGTGAATATCTTGGACCGCGTCGTGCAATGGCAGCAGGACTGACGGTTTTAACCTGCCATATAGTTGTGCAATTTCTGGAGTTCATATGCGTACCAAACTAGTCGCCGGCAACTGGAAAATGAATGGTCGCCTGCACGACAATGCGGCGCTGCTGACCAGCGTGCAACTGACCGCGACGAAGTTGAAGTGGGGCTGTCAGGTGACGGTCTGCGTGCCTTGTCCCTACCTGACGCAGGCGCGCGCCATCCTCGGCGGCTCGCCCGTGATGTGGGGTGCGCAGGATGTTTCCGAGCATGGCGATGGCGCGTACACCGGTGAAGTGTCGGCCGGGATGCTCGTCGATCTGCACTGCACCCATGTGCTGGTCGGGCATTCGGAGCGTCGTGCGCTATTCGGCGAATCGGATCAGGTGGTGGCCGCCAAGTTCGCGGCGGCGCTGGCGGCCGGCATGGTTCCCATCCTCTGCGTTGGCGAAACCCTGGCGGAGCGCGAGGCCGGTGTTACCGGCGAGGTGGTGACGCGGCAACTGGATGCCGTGCTGGCCCGCTCGGGCGTGGCGGCGCTGGCCAGGGCGGTGGTGGCCTATGAGCCGGTGTGGGCCATCGGCACGGGAAAAACCGCCAGCCCGCAGCAGGCGCAGGAGGTGCATGCCCTGATCCGCGCCCGGGTCGCGCGTGACGATGCCGCGGTGGCCGACGGGTTGCGGATTCTCTACGGCGGCAGCGTCAAGGCGGCGAATGCCGCCGAACTGTTCGCGATGCCGGACATCGATGGCGGCCTGATCGGCGGCGCCTCGTTGGTGGCGGCTGATTTCATCGCCATCTGCGCCGCAGCGGCGTAAAAAAAACAGTCCCCGACCGCCATCGGCGGTCGGGGACTTCTCATGGCTGCGGCAGGGCGGAACTACACCGCCGCCAGCGCCTGCTCCAGATCGGCCTTGATGTCGTCGATGTGCTCGATGCCGATCGACAGGCGCACCATGTCTTCCGAAACCCCGGCTTTCTTCATTTCCTCCGCCGACAACTGGCGATGCGTGGTGCTGGCCGGGTGGCAGGCGAGGCTCTTGGCATCGCCGATATTCACCAGTCGCGTCACCAGCTTCAAGGCGTCCTGGAAGCGCCCGCCGCCGGCCATGCCGCCCCCGTGTCCATTTACGCCGAAGGTGAGGATGCCCGAGGCGCGGCCGCCCATGTACTTCTGCACCAGGGCGTGGTCGGCATGATCGGGCAGGCCGGCGTAATTGACCCACTTCACCTTGGCATGGCCCTTGAGGAAATTCGCCACGGCCAGCGTGTTCTTGCAGATGCGGTCCATGCGCAGCGCCAGGGTTTCGATGCCCTGCAGGATCAGGAAGGAATTGAAGGGCGAAATTGCCGCGCCCATGTTGCGCAGCGGCACCACGCGGGCGCGGCCGATGTAGGCGGCGGGGCCGAGGGCCTCGGTATAGACCACGCCGTGGTAGGACACGTCGGGCGTATTGAGGCGCTTGAAGCGCTCCTTGTGGGAAGCCCAGGGGAACTTGCCGGAATCGACGATGCAGCCGCCGATGCTGTTGCCGTGGCCGCCGAGGTACTTGGTCAGCGAGTGCACCACGATGTCGGCGCCGTGCTCGAAGGGGCGACACAGGTAGGGCGTCGGCACCGTGTTGTCCACGATCAGCGGTATGCCGGCGTCGTGGGCGATTTTCGCCAGCGCGGCGAGATCGACGATGTTGCCCAGCGGATTGCCAAGCGATTCGCAATAGATCGCCTTGGTTCGCGCGTCGATCAGCGGCTTGAAACTGTCGGGATTGCGATAGTCGGCGAAGCGCACCTCGATGCCATACTGGGGCAGGGTGTGGGCGAACAGGTTGTAGGTGCCGCCATACAGCGTGCTGACCGAGACGATGTTGTCGCCGGCTTCGGCAATGGTCTGGATGGCGTAGGTGATTGCGGCCTGGCCGGAGGCGAGCCCGAGGCCGCCGATGCCGCCTTCGAGTTCCGCCATGCGCTTTTCCAGCACGTCGGTGGTCGGGTTCATGATGCGCGTGTAGATGTTGCCGGCCACCTTGAGGTCGAACAGGTCGGCGCCATGCTGGGTGTCGTCGAAGGCGTAGGATGTGGTCTGGTAGATCGGCACCGCGACGGCCTTGGTGGTGGGGTCGGGGCTGTAGCCGCCATGCACGGCGATGGTTTCGATTTTCATAGTCGGTTTCCTCGGGACGGTGGAAGGCGGCAGTATAGGGTCAAGGAGCAGGAATGAAGCGACTTCTGTGGGTCATGCTGCTGGGATGTTCGCTGGCCTGGGGCCAGACGCTGGAGATCATCAGCCTGCGCCATCGCAGCGCCGAAGCCATGCTGCCGCAACTGGCGCCATTCGTCGAGCCGGGCGGTGCGATCACCGGCGTCGGCGACAAGCTGTTCCTGCGTGCCTCCGCGCGCAACCAGGCCGACATCCGGGCGCTGGTCGCCTCGCTTGACACGCCGCTGCGGCGGCTGATGATCAGCGTGCGGCAGGATGGCGAAAACTCCCACGAGGATCGCGGCGCGGGCGTTTCCGGCCGTGTCGTGCTCGGCGCTGGGGCGCCGGTGGTGAGCGGGCAGGGCCGCCTCTACCAGTCCGACAGCCGCAGCCGGCGCAACACCGTGCAGCAGGTGCAGACCATCGATGGCGGGCGCGCGGCGATCATGGTCGGCGAATCCTTCCTGCTGCCGCTGCGCCAGGTGGTGCTGACACCCGCCGGTGTGGTGGTGTCCGAGAGCTTCGTGCAGCGCGATCTGGGCACCGGCTTTGTCGCCGTGCCGCGCCTGAATGGCGAGCGTGTGACGCTGGAAATCAGCCCGCGCGACGACACGCCGGGGCCGACGCCCGGTTCGGTCAACGTGCAGCGTTTGCTGACCACGGTCAGCGGCCGCCTCGGCGAATGGCTGGAACTGGGCGGTTCGACGGGCGAGCAGGCCGGCAGTTCGGGCGCCATCGCCAGTTACGGCACGCGATCGGCGTCCCGCCAACGCCGACTTTTGCTGAAGGTGGAAGAACTGCCGTAGGGAAACACTGATCAAGTACCAAATCGTCATTCCGGCGAAAGCCGGAAACCAGGAAAATCAAGGCACTGGACACCGGCCTTCGCCGGTGTGACGGCTTATTCAGTGTTTCCCTAGCAGGGGTGCGTGGCGGGCTTCGGCTCGGGTAGACTGATCGTCAAATGGCAATTCAGAGCGAAGGAGCAGGTCTTGGCTGATCGTACGGTTTGTGTTTCAACCCTGAGTCTCAAGCCCGGTGCGCGACTGGCGCAGGCAGTGCGTCGCAATGACGGCGGCTTGTTGCTGCCCGCCGGCACCGAAATCGACGTCGATCATGTACAGCAGTTGATCCAGCGCGGGATCGAAGTCGTCCATGTGCTGCAGGAAGAAACGCGTGACGCGGCGCAGATCGAGCGGGATGTCGCTGCCGCGGTGGATCGCGTGGCGCGTTTGTTCCGCGGCGCGAGCAGCGATGCGCGCAATGAACTGGCGGCGGCGGTGACCGACTACCGGCGGCGGGCCGCATCGTGACGGCGCCCTACACGATGGAGCAGGTGCTGGCGCGGGCCACCGCGCTGCCTGCCTTGCCGCAGATCGTGGCGCGGATCCTCGAGATGCTGCGCGACGACGAAGTCAATGCAGAAACGCTGAGCAAGCACATCATCAGCGATCCGGCGGTGGTGGTGCGTCTGCTCGCGGCGGCCAATGCCGGTGCGGTGGGCGCCACAGGCCACGTCGACTCCGTGCGCCAGGCCATCATGCTGCTGGGCGTCAGCCGGGTGCGCGACATCACGCTGGCCACCGCGATCATCGATCGCTTCAATGCCAAGCCGCCCTTCGATGCCCGCCGGCTGTGGCTGCACAGCGTCGGCGTGGCCATCTGTGCGCAGGAGGTGGCGCGCATCGCCGGACTCAATGTGGATGTCGCCTATACCGCCGGCCTGCTGCACGACATCGGCCAGTTGCTGCTGTACTCGGTCGATCACGAGGCCTACGCGCGGGTGCTGACGCTGCGGGCTGAAGGCGACATCGATATCGTCGATGCCGAGCGCACGGAAATGGGGGTCGATCATGCCCGGGTCGGCGGCGAACTGGCCCGCCTGTGGAAGTTGCCGGAAGAAGTGGCGGACGCCATCGCCGCGCACCACGTGACCGACGACAGCGAGCCGGAAAACGAAATGGCCGACGCCGTCCATGTCGCCGAAGTGTTGAGCCATGCGCTCAATCTGGGTGGCGGCGAGGGCGCGCGGGTGCCCCGTTTGTCGGACTTGTCCTGTGCCCGCATGGGCATCGACTGGCGCCAGCTCGCCGCGCATTTCCCGCTGATCGAGGCGCGCTTCATCGGCGCCCGGATCACGCTCGGGCTTTAGGCCGTTCTGGCGACCCTTGCCCGATGCGGTCGCCCAGCTGATCAAGGCGTCGCATCAGGCCGGAACTGCCGAGGCTTGCGGCGAGTGCCTGCCCGTTTTCCAGCCAGCGCCGGGCGCCTTGCGCATCGCCGCGCTCATGTCGCGCAAGGGACTTCTGTCGCATCAGGTCCGGCATGCAATAGCGATCACCGCCATTCTCCGCCGCCGTCAGGGCGCGGCCGGCGATGGTGTCGAGCAGGGACCAATGTCCAAGCGCCTCGAAAATGCAGCCTGCAAACCACATGGCAGTGACCGGGCTCAAGCGGGATGCCGCGGCGAATTCGCGGTGCATTGAGACCAGCTTGAACGAGGCGCTGAGGCGCAGCCTCCCTTGCCGGGCCTTGGCCCACATACCGAATAGGGTGTTGTAGGCGCGCCAGAGCGGGAAATGCCATTGCGTCGCCAGTTCCAGGCCTTCGGCGGCAAACCGCCCTGTGGCGTCCGCGTTGTCCAGCACCAGTTCCAGGCTCGCGGCCATGGTGAGCGCGAAGCACAGGGCGTGCACGCGGCCTTCGCGGCGCGCGTCGGCCACCGCGCGCGCAGCGGCGGCACGCGCCTCCACCGCATCGCCGCTGAAGCCGAGGTTGATTCCCTTGAGGGCATGGCAGGCGACCATCGGATTGTCGGCGGAATAGCGCAGCCATTCGTGGGCGGGTATGGTCTCGCCGAGCTGGATCGCTTCCTCGAAATGGCGCAGCGATTCGGCGAAATCCCCGCGCCAGAACATCAGGTTGCCGAGGCCGTAGCACACCATCATGCGATGGGCCGGCAGGCGCGCCATTGCGTCGAGGCGCTGCATGATCGCCAACGTCTCGCTGCGGCCCAGCGGAATGGCCGCCGCCATGCCGCTGAGCGCGCGGAACAGGGTTTCGTCGGCGAGTTCCCCCGCGTCGCGCGCCACCGTCGGCTCGAAAAATTGCCGCGCTTCCGTCGCGCCATAGCCTTCGGCCATCAAGGTGGCATAGCCCGCCAGCAGTTCGAGTTCGGCCTTGTCCGTGGCCGCCAGCGGTTCGCTGTGTTTTGCGGCGGCGGCCAGCGCGCGTACCGCGGCCTCCCTGGCATCGCGCGCGAATTCGCCGAGATAGGCTTTCCCCGCGGCTTTCCACCAGGAAGTGCAGGCCTCGCCCCAGGCTTCCGCCGCCTCGAAATGCTGTGCGATGTCGGCCGGCGCCGCGTCGGCCCGCTGCGACAGCCAGGCGGCGGCGCGGCGGTGCCATTCGCGTCGCAGCTTCGGCGGAATGCTTTCGTAGGCGCAGTCGCGCAGCAAGGCATGGCGAAACGCATGGGTATCCTCGCCGGTGCGACTGCTGATCGCCAGCGCCTCGGCCTGTTGCAGGGCGGCGGTGGGGTCGGCTTGCGGCAGCAGCGCGCGCAGTGATTCGACGCTGAAGGAGGCGCCGAGCACCGAAGCGGCTTGCAGTATCAGCTTGTCCGGCCCCAGGCGATCGAGCACGCTTTGCAGAACGCCGAACAGCGACGCATCCGACACCGGCTGGTCGCGCTCGGTGCGGGCAATATATTCCGCGCACAGGGGCAGCCCGCCACTCATTTTTGCCAGTTGGACCCGCCGCTTCGGGCTAATGCATCCGTCCTGGTCGATGCCCGCAATCAGGGCCATGGATTCTTCCAGTGCCAGCGGCGCCAGCGTCACGACGGGAATGGAAACACCGTCCGGCGGCGCAACCCGGGCCGACGGTCGGCCCGACAGAACCGCGAGGACCGGCGCCTGCGGCGGGGACTGCATGGTGATGCGGAGCAGTTCCTGCGTGGCTTCGTCGGCCCAGTGCAGGTCGTCGAAAACCAGCAGTACCGGAATCTTGTTTCGGGAGGGGGAAAACAGCAGCGCGATCAACGCGTCCATCAGGCCGCGCGCGGAGATATTCGCCGCGCTGTCGCCCTCCATGGCCAGCAGCGCGCGCAAGGGCGCGCGCAACGCGTCCTGGTGGGCGGGGAACAAGCGTTGCAGCCAGGCATCAAGCCCCGCGCCGTCGGCCGAGCCGATGCGCCGGCGCAGCGCTTCGCGCACCGCGCCCAGTGCGACGTGGCGCAGTTCCGGGCGATGCGCGATCCAGCGGAATTCGCCGCCGGTGGCACGGTGTTCGCGCGCCAGTTCCGACAGCAAACGGGATTTGCCCTCGCCTGCCGGACCGATCACTTCGATGAAGGCGGCGCGGCCCTGCGTCATGGTGGCCCCGATTGCTTTCGTGAGGCGCGCGCGCTCTTCCCGGCGGCCGACGAAGGGTGTGGCAAACGTCAATGGAAAGGGACTGCTTTCGGCGCCGGGGGCGATCATCAATCGGCAGGGTGTGTGTTCCCCGGCCAGCCCGGTGAAGCGACGCCGGGACATCGGCTCGAAGTGCGCGTGCGGCCCCAACTCGCCCGCCAGCGATTCGGCAACGATGACATCACCCGGTTCGCCGCATAGCGCGAGCCGCTGGGCCAGCGTGGGCAGCGTGCTGCCGGCAAGGGGTTGCGGCGTGGATGGACAGACCAGCGCCCGGCCTTCGCAAATGCCGACGCGCGTGCGCCCGAATGCCGGCAGGGCGGCGATTTCCAGCGCCGCGTTCAAGGCCCGGCGTGGTGCCTGCTCGCCATCGTCGGCCAGACCGAATACGGCGCCAAGCGCGAGGCCCGTGGTCGTGCAGCGCTGACCGTTCCAGCGCGCAAGCGCCGCATCGAGTGCCGCATCGAGGGGGGCGAGGGTGCGTTCCGGTTCCAGGCATTCGGCCTCGTCGTTCAGATCCGGCTCAACTTGCAGGACAACCACCCGGCGTACCTCGTCGGGTGGGGGCGCGCTGGCAGTCGCGTCTGCGTCCGCCGCCAGTGTGGCGGCGGACGCGATGCGCTGGCGCAATTGTTCGGTATCCGGCCCGGCGACTCCGTCGATGAGACACTCCAGCCGTTGCACAAAATCGGTATAGGCATCGAGCGCTGCCGAGGGGCGCTTGAGCGCGGCGAGGAGTTCCATTTGCGCCTGGGCGGCTTCGTCGTCTACGGGATGGCAACGCACCCAGGCGCGGGTCGCCTTCAACGCCTCCTCGTGTTCGCCGCAGCGTCGGGCGGCGAGGACGTATTCGCGAAAGAAATCGGCTCGGGCGCGGTCGAAGAAGGTTCGCTTCAACAGCAGCCAGTCCTCGAATTCGCCGGGTTCGTCGGCATCGATCCCGGCAAGAAACTCGCCCTCCATCTGATGCAGCATCGGGTCCCCAGCGGCCCTCAGACGGGTGGAATCCTCGCGGCAGGCACAGCGGCGCAAGGCCTCCAGGTTTTCTTCGCCGAGCAGTAACACATCGGCGGCGAGCGAGGGATCGAAAAACAGTCCCAGCCGTTCCCGTTCGACCTTCAGGCATCGCGCGGCGACCGCGCCGGCGAGAACGTCATTCAGGTTTTTCAATATCAGGCGCAGGTTGGCCAGCGCGGCTTCCGGCGTCAGGTTTGGCCAGAACAAATCGGCCAAACGCCGACGCGGATGCCAGCGATCCTGCTCGACGGCAAGGTAGCCCAGGACCGCGTACGCCTTGCGATAGCGCAGACGCAGGGATTCCCGCGCGCCCTCCCGGTCGGCGAACAGCTCTGGCACGCCGAGCGTCTTGAAATACAAACCCATGTCGATCTCGTTCTTGACCGGTTGCTTGTGAACGGGCTCGCCGCAAACGTTCTTGTCACGCGGCTTGTGATCGCCAACCGTAGCGGCCGATTATAGGCAGTGTTTGCTGTATGGGCTTTCGATCTGCCGCGAATCGGGGGCCCGGATTCAACAATGCCCGCTTCGCCGTACCACCAGCGCCGACTTTTGCCTTGCCGCCCGGTCGGATGCGGATTCGCGGGTCAGCGATCGAGCGCGCCCATCATGCAGGATGGGCGCGATCGATTCGGCGTCATCACGCTCGGGCTTTAGCCGCCCTTCCTGACCAGTTGCTTCATGAAGGCCGCCTCGCTTTTCGTGATGCGGACTTCCTTCTTCGGCCCCATCGAATCGACCAGTGGCACGAACTCGTCCAGGGCAAGCGCTGCCGAAAGCGGGCGATCTTCGCCGCCAAGCCGTTCGCGCAGGATGAACAGGCCGCTGCCGGTCACCGCCATCGTGTAGTGATGGCCTTCGCTGCGCGCGTTCAGTCGCGCGAGGGCAGCGGTGGCACGGGTCGAGCGCATGCGGCGGAAAGCTCTAGGGCGTGCCGATGTAGTCGCGCTTGCCTATTTCAACGCCGTTGTGGCGCAGAATGTTGTACGCCGTCACCAGATGGAAATAGAAATTCGGCATGGCATAGCCGAGCAGGTAGGGCAGGCCCTTGAAGCTCATGTCCTGTCCGCCCGCCCTGAGCGCGATGTCCCGCTCCTCGGAACCATCGATCTGTGTCGCGGAAAACGACTCCACGAAGGCGATGATCCGGGCGATGCGCGCCCGCAGTTCCTCGAAGCTCTGCTCGGTATCCTCGAATTTGGGCACCTCGACGCCGGCCAGCCGGGCGACGCAGCCCTTGGCGTGGTCGGTGGCGATCTGCACCTGCTTCACCATCGGCAGCATGTCGGGGAACAGGCGGGCCGACAACAGAACGGCCGGATCGATCTTCTTCGCCGTCGCATGGGCCTGCGCCTTGGCGAGGATGGCATCGAGGTTGCGCAGCATGTTGGCCAGGCGCGGTGCGCTGGCTTGGTACATCGAGATGGTCATGATCGGATCCTCCGTCAAAAATGCATTCTGCCATTGAAGCTCCGGTGCGGAAGCGGATCAATGCTTCGCCAGGTCTTCGTCGCCGTGTCGGACTTTGTCTGCCGGGAATTCCGCTTCGCGGGCCGGCAAGCGCCGACTTTTCAACAAGATTGAATTCCCCCCGATTCAGGCCGATGATGTTCCCCACGGGAGGAACACAAAGTGAAGATCGGTTTTTTCGGAGCAGCCGGCGAAGTCACCGGCTCATGCACCTTGGTCGAAACGGCAGGCTGCCGTTTCCTGGTCGACTGCGGCATGTTCCAGGGCGGGCGCGAGGCGCGCACCAAAAACCTGAACGCCCTCAAGTTCGGCTTCGACGTTCGCTCCATCGATTTCGTTCTGCTGACGCATGCCCACATCGACCACTCGGGCCTGCTGCCGCTGCTGTCGGTGCTCGGCTATCGCGGGCCGGTGTATGCCACGCCGGCGACCATCGACCTGCTGCATGTGCTGCTGCGCGATAGTGCGCACATCCAGGAGAAGGAATCGGAGTGGGCCTTGCGCCATCAGCGGCGGCGCGGCCGCGACAGCAGGCCGGGCGCGCAGCCGCCGCTATACACCGTGGCCCAGGCCGAGGCCTCGCTCAAGCTGCTCCGTCCGGCGCCCTATCGGGAGTTGATTCACCCGGCTGAAACCGTCGCGGTCAGCTTCCACGACGCCGGCCACATCCTCGGTTCCTCCTGGCTCGAGGTGACGGTCAGCGGCGAGGGCAGGCCGCGCAAAATGGTTTTTTCCGGCGACCTCGGCATGTCCGGCCGCCCGGTGCTGCACGACCCCGAACAGGTGGTGCCCGAAGCCGACGTGCTGTTCATCGAATCGACCTACGGCGACCGCCTGCACCGCCCGCTGGCGGAAACCGAGGACGAAATCGTCGCCGCTTTCGAGCGCACGCGCCACACCCACGGCAACCTGATCATGCCCGCCTTCGCCGTCGGCCGCACCCAGGAAATCATCTACATCCTGGCCGACCTGGTGCGCCGCCAGCGCCTCTCGCCGCTCAAGATCTTCGTCGATTCGCCGATGGCCACGGCCGCCACGCGCATCACCTGGGAGCATCCCGACCTGATGGACAGCCACACCCGCGAGCTGATCGCCTGGATGAAGCAGCATCCGAAACAGATGCAGGTGGAATTCGTCGCCGATGTCGAGGCTTCGCGCGCGCTGAACGAGGTGCGCAGCGGCGCCGTCATCATCTCGGCCAGCGGCATGTGCGAAGCCGGCCGCATCAAGTACCACCTGCGCGAGAACCTGCCGCGCAGCGAATGCAGCATCCTCATCACCGGCTTCCAGGCGGCGGGCACGCTGGGCCGCCGGCTGGTCGACGGCGCGCGCCTGGTCAACATCTTCGGCAAGCCGGTTCCGGTCCGGGCCGCGATCCATACCGTAGGCGCCCTGTCGGCGCATGCCGATCAAGCGGGGCTGCTGGCCTGGCTGCGCGGCTTCCACACGCCGCCGAAGCATGCGTTCGTCGTGCATGGCGAGGCTGCCGCCTCGGCCGCATTCGCGGAGGCGATCCACGATCAACTGGGCTGGCCCATGCCGCACCTGCCCTTTATGGGAGAGAGAATCAACCTGTAGGGGCGATGACACATACGACAGGGGTGGCGGCAGTGATTCAGTCGATGCAAATCGGAGCGGCGTGTTTGGTTCGATGAAAGACTGCAAATCAACCCCAGCTCCCACTCAGGATTCGCTCCGGATGTATCCACAATGATGTCGAGACTGCTCATCGCTTGAGCTGGCTAAACTGAACGGCAGCTAGGAGGGTGTTGCTGCGATGCCTAGTGGTATGCTGACCAGCTATCGACCGCCCAAGCAAAGAGGTTTGCCCAACATGGCCATTTACCAACTCGCGGAGTTCGGTTTCCAACCGATAGAAGTTATGACATTTGCTGAAGCAGGCGTGAAAGAGCGTGAGCACCTACAGCACTTCTTGAAGCAACAGGTTGAGGTTGTCTCCCCCGACACGCTCATCATTGCCGCTGAATTTGCTGACTGGGATGAGAGTCGCCGTCGGATTGACCTTCTCGGTGTCGACAAGGAAGCCAATTTGGTCGTTATCGAACTGAAGCGCACCGAGGATGGCGGGCATATGGAGCTTCAAACGCTGCGCTATGCAGCGATGGCCTCGGCGATGACTTTTGCGGATGCGGTCAATGCATTCGACCAATACCTCCAAGTTTCCGGTGAGGTTGGCGATGCTCGGGATAGCTTGCTTCAATTCCTCGAATGGGAAACGCCTGACGAACAAAACTTCGCGCAGGATGTGCGAATTGTCCTCGCCTCAGCGGAATTCTCGAAGGAAGTCACTACTTCTGTGCTTTGGCTCAACGATCACGGCCTCGACATTCGTTGCATCAGGCTGACGCCGCACCGGGATGGAGATCGAATCCTACTTGACGTTCAACAAGTAATCCCGCTGCCAGAAGCCGAGGAGTACCAAGTCAAGATTCGTGGCAAGGCGCAGTTGGAGCGTGTTTCACGAACTCAATCTCGGGATCTCACCAAGTTCGATGTGACGATTGATGGCGAGACCGACGCGCATCTTTCAAAACGACGCGCGATCTTTGCGGTGGTTAAACAATTGTGCCGCTCGGGGGTTAATCCAGAGAAGATTCAGGAGGCCATAGCTTGGAGAGGTCACATGCTTCGGTCTGTCCCCGGACAAGTGAAGTCTGCAAAGTTTCACCAACTGCTGGCGAAGCAGCTTATTGCAGAAGGCAATCAGCCGCAGACCAATCGGTACTTTGCGAACGATGATGAGCTAATTTACGCGAATGGAAAGACTTATGCATTGAGCAAGATGTGGGGCCGCCGGACAGCGGAAGCAATTGATTTGCTCCTTGCTACTTTTCCGAAGTTCAGCATTTCGTATGAGGCGCGAGCCGAGAACTAGTTGGGTCAGCATGGGATTGTCTTCTATGGCCGCACGAAACGCCGTTCCGCCAGCGCCGACTTCTTGGAAACTTCCAATGTCGCGCAAACTAATCCGAAGCCGACCCTTTATCGTTTAGCGGGCATGAATCTGGGAGCCAAAAGGAATGAAAGTTGAAAATATCTCTCGATTTAAAAAGGACCGTTTCCTAAAGTTACTTAGCGAAGACGAGTTTCGAGATCGCGCCATTAGACCTTTGATGCTTAGATCTGGCTATAAGGATGGTCGTGATCTATGTGGTCCAAACGAACATGGAAAGGACGCTCTCTTCCTCTCAGTTGGCCAATTGGGCCTCACAACAAACATTGCACTTCAAACCAAGAAGGGCAATTTGAACCTTGCGGGTACTGACCTGACCGGGGATTTTCGGACCATGGCGTTCTAGAGATAATGGCTCCTCAGACGAGGAGTCGGCATGAAGAAGAGCAGGTACAGCGAAGAACAGATCGTTCGGATATTGCGCGAGGCGGATCGGGATTCGATCGCCGAGGTAGCCAAGCGGCACGGGGTCAGCGACGCATCGATCTACGCGTGGCGCAAACGGTACGGCGAGATGGTCAGCAGCGATGTAAAGCGTCTCAAGGTATTGGAGA
>JAUXUK010000039.1 GCA_030680805.1 Sulfuritalea sp.
GCTCATGGGCATCTCCAATCAATGGAAGAATGGGCTGCGCCAGGACGCGATTCACAAATGAATCGGGTTCGGCACGACGGCGCTCAAATTCGGCCGGGGTGTAGCAGGTTGGATTGATCTTCCGTCCCAATTGCGCTTCCAGCGGGACCAGTAGCTCAAGGACGCTACTCAGCAACAGATTTTCGCCGACAAGCATCACGTCTATGTCGCTCTGCGCCGTGTCGGTTTGTTTCGCCACGGAGCCATAAACCCATGCCCCTTGCAGACTCGGAGCGAGGGGCAGCAGCGCTTCGCGCAACAAGGGTTCCACCCCCAGCGTTTTTCGCGTCAGTCCGACCAACTCGCTAAAAACCGGGCTTTGCGGATTGGCCTGGAATCGTCTCAGGTTGCCGACTCGCTCGGAACGGACCAGACCCGCATCAGCCAGTCGGTTCAATTCCCTCTGCAGGGAGGCACTTCCCAAGCCCGTGAGGCGACGCAATTCGCTCAGGTGATAACCACGTTCAGGCTGGCCAAAAAGCCACTGAAAGACACGGGATTGGCTGTCGGTAAAAAGAGAAGTGGCGATCGACATAGCCAAATAATAGCATGAGCATGCCAAAAAGTAGCATGAATTCTTCAGGCGATCACGGCAGTCACACACATAAGCGTCATGAAGTGAAGCCTATATTTGCTGGCGAGGTCTTGATCCCGAGGATATCAGCCCAGATAGTCTGGATGCTTGGAAACACCTGCCATGGATAACGAACTGGATCACTATCGCCGTCCAAGTCCGAAGTTCGATTGACAAGGATATGTCCATATGGGCATAATCCAACGAATGTCAAAGCAGGCTCGAAAGCCCCTCAAATGGATTGGATCAGCCAAGCGCGATCTGGATTCAATGCCTGAGGATGTGAAGGACTTATTCGGGCACGCCATTGATCTCGCACAAGCGGGCGGCAAGCACCAGGACGCTAAAGCGCTGAGTGGATTTGGCTCTGCGGGTGTGTTGGAAGTGGTCGAAGATTTTCGCAGCGACACCTACCGTGCTGTCTACACGGTCAAGTTCGCCGGATGGGTCTATGTTCTGCATTGCTTCCAGAAGAAGTCCAAGAGTGGCATCAAAACGCCCAAGGAGGATATGGATATGATCAATGCCCGTCTGAAGGCCGCGAAACAGGATTTCGAGAATTGGCAAAAACAGCAAGGAGCTCGATGATGAATGGAAATGACGAACTTACCGTCGAAGAAGGCAGCACCAACGTCTATGCCGACCTGGGTTATGCCGACGCGCCGGAGATGCAGCGCAAGTCTCAGCTTGCCGCCGAGATCGCGCGCGCAATCAAGGCGCGGCACCTGACGCAAGACGGTGCCGCCGCATTGCTCGGCATCGAGCAGTCAAAGGTGTCGCGCATTACTAGAGGACAGTTCCGCGGTGTCAGCGAAGCCAAGCTGCTGGAACTGGTGGCGAAGTTGGGCCACGACGTCAAAATCGTCGTTGGTCCCGTGCGTCGGCGCGCCGGCAAGATCGAGTTGCAGTTCGCATAGGCCTTGGACAGCGATGCTCCGCATTTTGGAGCGGCGTGCCGATCCGCTTGGCGGTCTCCAGAAACAGGCCCCGACGTTCCTCGGTAGCGTCTAGCGACGATAAGTAAGGAGTGGCAAAGTGGCAACGCCGGTATCGGCTATCATGTCGGCTGTAATGTAGGATTTCCGGCAGACTAATATGTTGGATTTTTTGGGGCGGGCGGATAGCGGGTGGATGCGCTTAGTAAGTGATTGATTTACTACAATACACATCGGCCTGCAAAGCCGTGTACCTCGGTTCGATTCCGGGTCGCGCCTCCAGTGTTCCTCCCTGTTTTTTTCAGAGCTTGCGAAGAAATCGTAGCGAGCGGACCGCAGCGGGGTGCGGCCGGAGCGCAGCTGCCGGAATGTACGAGTTTGTACATGAGGATAGCGAGCACCGCCCAAGCCCCGATCCGGTACGCGCAGTAGATTTATTCACAAGTTCTCGGGCCCGGGTGGTGAAATTGGTATACACAAGGGACTTAAAATCCCTCGGCGCAAGCCATACCGGTTCAAGTCCGGTTCCGGGCACCATTAATCCATACCCGTGATAGTCCTCAATCTTCTCTGCGATCGCGGGCACCATTTCGAAGGCTGGTTTGCTTCGGGGGATGCATTTCGCATTCAAAGCGAACGGCAGCTGGTGCACTGTCCGCAATGCCAGACCTCAGTCGTAACTCAACTGCCGTCGGCCCCGCACGTCAAACGTGGAGGTACCGAGGCGGCGACACCGGAGCAGTCTGCCGTCCCCGTTGTTGCTCCCTCAATGGGCGCTTTGCGTCAGGCGCTGGTAACCATGGCGCGGCAGGCGGAGAACGTCGGCGAGCGCTTTCCGGAAGAGGCCCGCCGCATTCACTATGACGAGGCTCCGGCACGAAATATCCGCGGTGTGGCGACGGCCGACGAAACCCTCGAACTGCTTGACGAGGGAATCTTTGTCTTGCCGGCGCCGGTGCCGCCGGAAGACGAGTTCCACTGAACCTCAGTATCCCGGCGGAGTCTTCCAGAAGCGTGGCGAGAATCTGAATACCTGCGGATCCGTTGCGTCCACCGTGGCCCTGACCCAGCCGAAGAAGGGCGAGCCGATGGTCTCCATGCGCGTGAAGTTCTTCACCGTTTCCTTCGTGTTCGGATCTTCCAGCGGCTGATCGATCCGATGGTGGTGCGTGTCCCCATGCACCAGCACGACCTGGCCGGCGAAGGCTTGGGTCTCCTCGCGCAACTGGGCCAGAAAGTCTCGGTAGCCGGGGCTGGGGTTGCCCGCATTGGCGGCATGAAAGCCCGGGTTGGCCTGGATCACGATCAGGATGCCCGCGAGCCTTTTGCTGCGCGCCAGCGCAAATGACTGAGCCAGCCAGGCCTTGTTGGCGGCTCCACGCTCGATGAATTCGGCTACCGGGCCGCCGCTGCGTCTGGTGCCCTTGAAGTTGTTGTCGCTGCCTGGCACGTTGAGACCGACGAACAAGGCGCTGCCTGCTTCCCAGCGCACATTCTCGCGGTACTTGGCAAAGGCGGGATCACGACTTTGGCGTTGCAGTTTCAGCGGCCGCTGGCCCAGTGCCAGATCGCTTGGGAAAAACCATTCGCGCAACTTGTCCAGGCGTTCCAGCGGATCGTAGCCGCCGTTGCTCTTGCGATGGCAGTCGGTCCACTCGTTATCACCCGGTACGTAGACCAGTGGATGTCTGGATTTCTGGAACACGGAAAGAACGTCTTTCAGCGTTTCGTCGCTGCAGACGCTGGAGCCGCTCTTGATATCGCCGTCGTGCACCACGAACGCGAGATCCTCGCCATCCATCTCGGCAATCAGCTCGGGCAGGTTGTCGCGCTGCCACTGGTTGTAGGGTGTGTCGCCGAACAGGCCGAAAGCCAGCGGTTCCGCATGCGATGGCAGCGCCAGCAGCGCTGCCATCGCCAGTGCGGCCAGTCGCTTCATGACTTGGCCAGTTTGCCGAGTTGGTAGAGTTTTTCCAGTGCCTCGCGCGGGCTGAGTTCGTCGGGATTGAGATCGCGCAGGGCATCGAGCGCCGGATGCGGTGGTTCAGGCAGCGGCGGTGCGCTGGCGAACAGATCGGGCTGGGTCAGCGAGCCGACTTCGCGGTTTTCCAGCAGCGCCAGACGGCGCCGTGCCTCGCGCACCACGGCGGGCGGCATGCCGGCCAGCGCCGCCACCTGCACGCCATAGCTTTGCGAAGCCGGTCCTTCCTCGACGGAGTGCATGAAGACGATCTTGTGGCCATGCTCGACGGCATCGAGATGGACGTTGGCGCAGACCGGGTAATCCTGCGCCAGCCGCGTCAGCTCGAAATAATGCGTGGAGAACAGCGTCCAGGCGCGGTTCTTCTCGATCAGGTGGCGCGCGATGGCAAAAGCCAGCGCGACGCCGTCGAAGGTCGAAGTGCCGCGGCCGATTTCGTCCATCAGCACCAGCGACTTGTCCGTTGCGCCGTTGAGGATCGCGGCGGCTTCGGTCATCTCGACCA
The DNA here is from genome assembly GCA_030680805.1 of Sulfuritalea sp. Lineage (GTDB taxonomy): Bacteria > Pseudomonadota > Gammaproteobacteria > Burkholderiales > Rhodocyclaceae > Sulfuritalea. The sequence goes on from JAUXUK010000039.1 coordinate 4,035, forward strand.
TGAAGGTGGAGCGTCCGGAGGCGAGGTCATCCGAGGCGCCGATGCGCGTGTAGATCGCATCGATCGGCCCCAGCCGGCAGCGCGTGGCGGGCACGAAGCTGCCACAGTGAGCAAGCAGGACGATCAGCGCGGCCTGACGCATGTAGGTCGATTTGCCGCCCATGTTGGGGCCGGTGATCAAGAGCATGCGGCGCGCGGGTGACAGACGCGTGTCGTTGGCGATGAATGTACCCAACTGCGTGTCGATCTGCCGTTCCACCACCGGATGCCGGCCGCCCTCGATCTCGATCGCGGCTTCCTCGCAGAACTCCGGCTGGCGATAGTCGTTGCGCACAGCGGCGCTCGCAAAAGCGGCAAGGCCATCGAGTTCGGCAACGGCGCGGGCGATGCGCTGCAGCACCGGGATGTGGATCATCAAGGCGCCGAGCAACTCGTCCCACAGCTGTTTTTCCAGCGCCAGCGCGCGTTCGTTGGCGGATAGCGCCTTGTCTTCGAAAGTCTTGAGTTCGGGCGTGATGTAGCGCTCGGCGTTCTTCAGCGTCTGCCGCCGGCGATAGTCGTCGGGAATTTTTTCGACGTTGGCGTGGGTGACTTCGATGTAGAAGCCATGCACCTTGTTGTACTCGACCTTGAGGTTCGCAATGCCGCTGCGGCTCCGTTCGCGGGCTTCAAGTTCGATCAGGAAGGCGCCGCAGTTGTGCTGGATCGCCCGAAGTTCGTCGAGGTCGGCGTTGTAGCCCGGCGCGACGACGCCGCCTTCGCGAATCAGCGCCGCGGGCTCTATTGCGATGGCCTGGGTCAGCAGGCTGACGCAGGCCTGCGGCGCGACCAGTGCGGTAGCGAGTTCGACCAGTCGCGTCGCCGCATCGCCAGCGCCGAGTTTTTCCCGGATGCCATCGAGTCGGCAGAGGCTGTCGCGCAGCGAGGAAAGGTCGCGCGGTCGGGCGCTTTTCAGTGCGATGCGGGCGGTGATGCGGTCGATGTCGGCGAAGCCCGCCAGCCCTTTCGCCAGCTCGACATATGGCCCGTTGCCCGCGTCGCCGACCAGCGCCGCGACGGCCTCATGGCGCGCGCGCGGAATGCCGCGTTCGGTCAGCGGATGGTGCAGGCAGTGGCGCAGCCAGCGCGAGCCCATGCTGGTGGCGCAGGTGTCGAGCAGCGAGAACAGGGTGGGCGAGGCTTCGCCGCGCAGGGTTTCGGAAATTTCCAGGTTGCGCCGGGTCGCGGCGTCGAGGCGCAGGTAGCTGCCTTCGTGCTCCACGGTGAGCTGCGTGACATGTGCCAGCGCCTGCAACTGCGTCGCCTGAGCGTAGCGGTAGAGTGCGCCGGCGGCGGCCAGCGCGAGTTCTTCATCCTGTACGCCGAAGCCGGCCAGGTCGCGGGTGCCGAAATGCTCGGCCAGCGCATGCGCGGCGGCGCGGGTGTCGAAATGCCAGTCGGGCAAACGCTGGCTGACTGCACGATGCTCCGGCAGCGCCGACCGGTTGTTGTCGGCCAGCAGAAGTTCGGCCGGGCGCAGGCGCTCGAAGTGGGCGGGCAGGGCGTCGAGCGAGGTTTCCAGCAGGCGCAGGTCGCCGTTGGCGAGATTGAGCCAGGCCAGGCCGGCGCGCTGGCGGTCTATGGCCAATGCCAGCAGCAGGCTGTCATGTTTGTCGTCGAGCAGGTTGGCATCGGTCAGCGTGCCCGGTGTGACGATGCGCGTCACCGCGCGTTCCACCGGCCCCTTCGCCAGTGCCGGGTCGCCGATCTGTTCGCAGATCGCCACCGAGACGCCGAGCTTGACCAGCTTGGCCAGGTAGCCGTCGGCGGCGTGGTAGGGAATGCCGGCCATCGGGATCGGCTTGCCGGCGGACTGGCCGCGGGCGGTCAGCGTGATGTCGAGCAGGCGCGCGGCGCGCTCGGCATCTTCGTAGAACAGCTCGTAGAAATCCCCCATGCGGAAAAACAGCAGCTTGTCGGCATGCTCCGCCTTGGCGCGCAGCCATTGCTGCATTACGGGGGTGTGCGCCGCCAGTTCGGCGGCCGTCAAGGCGGCCGGCATCGGGCTCGGGTCAAGCCTTGAGTTTTGCGGTCAGATGGGGGGCGATCAGTTGCAGCAATTGCGAGAATATTTTTGGATTGCCGCCGACGATGTTGCCGGTCTTCATGTAGTTCGCCTCGCCCGACAGGTCGCCGACCAGGCCGCCGGCTTCGGTGATCAGCAGGCTGCCGGCAGCCATGTCCCAGGGCGACAGCCCGAGTTCCCAGAAGCCGTCCATGCGGCCGCAGGCAACCCAGGCGAGATCCAGCGCGGCGGCGCCGGGGCGGCGCATGCCGGCGGTGCGTTGCGCGACGTCGCGGAAGATTGCCAGGTAGGCATCGATGTGGTCGAACATCCGGTACGGGAAGCCGGTGCCGATCAAGGCTTCATCGAGCTTGACGCGCTTGGCGACGCGAATGCGCTTTTCGTTAACGAAGGCGCCGCCGCCCTTGCTGGCGGTAAAGATTTCGTTGCGGTTGGGGTCATAAACGACCGCTTGCGTCATCACGCCCTTGTGCGCCAGACCGATCGAAATGGCATATTGCGGCAGGCCGTGGATGAAGTTGGTGGTGCCGTCCAGCGGATCGATGATCCACTGGTATTCGCTGTCCGCGCTGGTGCCGGCCAGGCCTGACTCCTCTGCTAGAATCCCATAGGCCGGATAGGCATCCCGCAACACATCGAGGATCGCGGCTTCAGCGGCGCGATCGACCTCCGTTACGTAGTCGCTTTGCTGTTTGACGTCGATCCTCAATTGGTCGACGTCGAGACTGGCGCGGTTGATGATCTGGCCGGCGCGACGCGCGGCTTTGACGGCGATGTTGAGCGTGGGATGCATGAATTTTTACGGCGGGCAAGCCAAAGAGGGGCGCAATCAGCGCGCGAAGGCCGCAATTCTATCCCGGGATACCGTCCCGGCCCAAGAGGGGCCGGCACATATATGAATACCACACCATTACCCGCACCCACTGCCCTCGACCGCATCCGCGTCGTCCTTTCGCACCCCAGTCATCCGGGCAATATCGGCGCAGCGGCGCGGGCGATGAAGACCATGGGCCTGTCGCGTCTGGTACTGGTCAATCCGAAGACCTTTCCCGATGCGCAGGCGGATGCCATGGCGGCAGGCGCCACCGACCTGCTGGTGCAGGCAGAGGTGGTTCCGTCACTGACGGAGGCCCTGAGCGGAACGGTGCTGGCCATGGCGATGACCGCGCGCCGGCGCGAACTCGCGGTGCCGGCCCTGTGGGCCCGCGACGGTGCGGCGGAACTGGTGGTGTTGGCCGCCACGGGAGAGGTCGCGCTGGTGTTCGGCAACGAGACCTCGGGACTTTCCAACGAGGAACTGGCGCTGTGCCGGCGCTGGGCGATGATCCCGGTGAATTCCGAGTTCAGCTCGCTCAACCTGGCCGCGGCGGTGCAGGTGATGTGCTACGAACTGCGGCTGGCGGCGCTCGATCCGGGTTCACCGCCGGCAATTGCGGGTGCCGGCGAGCTTGCGACCCACGATGAAGTGGAGGGCCTGATCGCCCATATCGAGCGCGCGGCCCTGTCCAGCGAGTTCCTCGATCCAGCCAGTCCGAAGCGCCTGATCCCGCGGTTGCGGCGCATGTTTGCGCGCGCGGCGCCGGAGAAGAAAGAGGTCGATATCCTGCGCGGCCTGTTCGCGGCACTGGAAAAAGCCGCGTCAGCCCCGAAATGCAAATAAATGCTTGACCCGGGCGCTCGGGATTTCTACCATTTCAGAAGTTACTAATAGAACACTCCAAGATCACTCCATGTTCTCTCGTCTGCGTGAAGATATTTCCTGCGTTTTCGAACGCGATCCTGCCGCCCGTTCCACGTGGGAGGTGCTGACCTGCTATCCGGGTTTTCATGCCCTGACGCTGCATCGTGTCTCGCACTGGCTGTGGAGCGTGCGTTTGCGCTGGCTGGCGCGCTTTCTTTCGCATTTGACACGCTGGATTACCGGCGTCGAGATTCACCCGGGTGCGACCATCGGCCGCCGAGTGTTCATCGACCACGGCATGGGTGTGGTCATCGGCGAAACGGCGGTGATCGAGGATGAGTGCACGCTGTATCACGGCGTTACGCTGGGCGGAACCTCGTGGAACAAGGGTCGGCGGCATCCCACCTTGCTGCGCGGCGTGGTGATTGGCGCCGGGGCCAAGGTGCTGGGACCGATCACATTGGGTGAAGGGGCCAAAGTCGGTTCGAACGCCGTGGTAGTGCGTGATGTGCCCGCTGGAGCGACCGCGGTCGGCATTCCGGCGCGTATTGTCGAGGATCGAAGCGAGATTGACCGGGAAGTCATGGCCGGGCAAATGGGCTTTTCGGCCTATGCCGTGACGCGTGCCGAGGATGATCCACTGGCACAGGCGATCCATGGCCTGCTCAATCACGCGGTGGAAACCGATCGGCGGATCGAGGCGCTGCTGAAAACCATGGAGCGTGCCGGGGTATCGCTCGAGGACGATGTCGCAACCGCTGACAAATTCGACCCGAACTACCTGTCAAAAATAGTTGACTGAAATGCTCGGAATACCGTATAGTTGACCCAAACGCTCAGGTATTGCAACTGTAGCGTTTCCCAGCTGTATGACCCGACGGAGAGTTCCCATGAGACTGACCACCAAAGGACGTTTTGCAGTAACCGCAATGATCGATCTTGCCCTGCGCCAGCATGCGGGTCCGGTAACCCTGGCCGGCATCAGCGAACGGCAGAAGATCTCCCTTTCCTATCTTGAGCAGCTGTTCGGCAAGCTGCGTCGCCGCCAGCTTGTCTCCAGCGTACGTGGACCCGGCGGCGGGTATTGCCTGGCCAAGCCGTTGGAGGCGGTTTCGGTATCCGAAATCATTCATGCGGTCGACGAGTCGCTCGACGCCACGAATTGCGGTGGCAAGGGGAATTGCGCCGAGGACCAGCGTCCCTGCATGACCCATGATCTCTGGACCAGCCTCAACGAAAAGATGTTCGAGTATCTCAACTCGGTCACGCTGGCCGAACTGGTGGCCAAGCAAAGGGAAAAGACCGGCGTTACCGCCGTGATGCACGATGAACGCCCGTTGCGCCGGGTGCGTCGTACGGCCGAGGAACTCGTCGCTGCCTGACAGTCATTGAGCACGGCCATGTTCGCTCCCGTCTATTTCGATCACAACGCCACCACGCCGCTCGATCCGCGCGTGCTGGAAGGCATGTTGCCCTACCTGCGCGAGCAGTTCGGCAATGCCTCCAGCCGTCACGAATACGGCCGCGCGGCGCGGCGCGCGATCGACGAGGCGCGGCAGCGCGTGGCGTATGCGGTCGGCGCCCACCCGACCGAAGTGGTGTTCACCAGCGGCGGATCGGAAGCCAACAACCTGTTCATCAAGGGTGTGGCGGCGGGTCTGCCGCCGGGGATGGTGGCGATCTCCGCCATCGAACATCCCTGCGTGCGCGAGCCGGCAAAACAGTTGCTGCGTGGCGGCTGGAGGCTGCGCGAGATCGCCGTCGATGAAAATTGCCGTGTCGCCAGCGCCGACTTTCTGTTGGCGCTTGCAGAAAAGCCGGCGATCGTTTCCGTCATGCTGGCCAACAACGAAACGGGTGCCATTCAGGACATCGCTGCCCTTGCCGGGCAAGTCAAGCCAATCCGCGCGTGGTTCCACACCGATGCGGTGCAGGCTTTCGGCAAGCGTCCATTGGACTTTCGCATGCTCAATGGCGCCGGCGTGCATGCCTTGACGCTTTCGGCACACAAGCTGGGCGGGCCGAAGGGCGCCGGCGCGCTGGTGGTCGACAAGCGCGTCGAACTGGAACCACTGATTGCCGGTGGCGGCCACGAGCGCGGCCTGCGCTCCGGTACGGAAAACGTTGCGGCGATCGTCGGTTTCGGCCTTGCGGCGGAACTGGCGGTGGCCCGACTCGATGCGCGTGCGCAGCAGCTTGTCGCTCTGCGTGATGCACTCGAAGCGGGCCTGGTGGCACAGGGCGCGACGATATTCGCCGGCGCTGCCGAACGTCTGCCCAACACCAGCTACTTTGCCTTCGCCGGTCTCGATGGCGAAACGCTGGTGGGCAAGCTCGACCGCGCTGGCTTTGCGGTGGCAGCGGGGGCAGCCTGTTCCAGCGCCAACCCCGAACCCTCGCACGTGCTGCTGGCGATGGGGGTCGAATCCTCACTGGCGCGTGGTGCCGTGCGAGTAAGCCTCGGCCCGGACACTACTGCGTCGCAGGTGCGCGATTTCCTCGCGACACTGCAGACTACAATCTTGCAACTCAAGGGATTAGCCAGCTTGGCCTCCCTGACAAGCTGAACTGGAGAAATTTGTAATGAAGCTACCGGTGTACCTCGACTACTCCGCGACCACGCCGGTTGATCCGCGCGTGGCGGCGAAGATGATCCCCTGGCTGACCGAGCATTTCGGTAACCCGGCCTCGCGTTCCCACGTCTATGGATGGGAGGCCGAGAAGGCCGTGGAAGAAGCGCGAGAAGAAGTCGCCAAACTGGTCGGTGCCGACGCCAAGGAAATCATCTGGACCTCGGGCGCCACGGAATCCAACAACCTCGCCATCAAGGGCGCGGCGCATTTCTACGCCGGCACCAAGGGCAAGCACATCATCACGGTGTCCACCGAGCACAAGGCGGTGCTGGACACGGTCAAGGAACTCGAACGCCAGGGCTTCGAGGCCACCTATCTGGTGCCCCAGGAGAATGGCCTGATCACCGTCGAACAATTCAAGGCCGCTTTGCGTCCCGACACGGTCGTGGCGTCTGTCATGGCCGTGAACAACGAAATCGGCGTGATCCAGCCGATCGCCGAGATCGGCGAGATCTGCCGCGAGAAAGGCGTGATCTTCCACGTCGATGCGGCACAGGCCACCGGCAAGATGCCGATCGATCTCTCGAAGCTGAAGGTCGACCTGATGTCATTCTGCGCGCACAAGACCTACGGCCCCAAGGGCATCGGCGCGCTCTACGTCAGGCGCAAGCCGCGCATTCGCCTCGAGGCGCAGATGCACGGCGGCGGCCACGAGCGTGGCATGCGCTCCGGTACCCTGGCGACGCACCAGATCATCGGCATGGGCGAAAGCTTCCGCCTGGCCCGAGAGGAAATGGCGACCGAGAACGAGCGCATCCGCATGCTGCGCGACAGGCTGATGAAGGGCCTGATGGACATCGAGGAAACCTACGTCAATGGCGACATCGATCAGCGCGTGCCGCACAACCTCAACGTCAGCTTCAACTTCGTCGAAGGCGAATCGTTGATCATGGCGATCAAGGACATCGCGGTATCGAGCGGCTCGGCCTGCACTTCGGCCAGCCTCGAGCCTTCCTATGTGCTGCGTTCGCTGGGGCGCTCGGATGAGCTGGCGCACAGTTCGATCCGCTTTACCCTCGGCCGTTTCACGACCGAAGAGGAAATCGATTTCACCATCAAGTTGCTGCACGACAAGCTGGGCAAACTGCGCGAACTTTCCCCGCTTTGGGAAATGTTCAAGGACGGCGTTGATCTCAGCACCGTCCATTGGGCTGCACACTGAGGAAATTATCATGGCATACAGCGAAAAAGTACTGGATCACTACGAAAACCCGCGCAATGTCGGGTCCTTTGCCAAAGACGACGAGAGCGTTGCCACCGGCATGGTCGGCGCGCCCGCCTGCGGCGACGTCATGAAGCTGCAGATCAAGGTCGGCAAGGATGGCATCATCGAAGACGCCAAATTCAAGACCTATGGCTGCGGTTCGGCGATCGCTTCGTCATCGCTGGTGACCGAATGGGTCAAGGGCAAGACGCTGGATCAGGCGCTGGACATCAAGAACACCCAGATCGCCGAGGAACGGGCCTTGCCGCCGGTGAAGATCCACTGCTCGATTCTGGCGGAAGACGCGATCAAGGCCGCCGTGGCCGACTACAGAAAGAAACAGGGAGCTTGAACATGACTGCCTGCACCACTACCACGCCCGATACCGCCGTCGCTCCGGTCCCGCCGACCAGTTGGCAGGGCAGCGAAAGCGCAAGTCCGGTGACGCTCAGCGCGCGCGCTGCCGACCACATCGCCAAGTACATCGCCAAGCGCGGCAAGGGTATCGGCATTCGTCTCGGCGTGCGCACTTCGGGGTGCTCGGGCATGGCCTACAAACTCGAATTCGCCGATGCCGCCAACGCCGAGGACATCGAATTCCTCAGCCATGGCGTCAAGGTGCTGGTCGATCCGAAGAGCCTGCCCTATCTGGCAGGTACCGAGCTCGACTATGCGCGCGAGGGCCTCAACGAAGGCTTCAAGTTCAACAACCCGAACGTCAAGGACGCATGCGGGTGCGGCGAATCCTTCAATACCTGAAAGGCCATGAATAAATCTACTGCGCGGACCGGATCGGGGATTGGGCGGTGCTCGCCATCCTCACGTATAAGTACATACGTTCCGGTAGCTGCGCTCCGGCCGCACCCCGCTGCGGCCCAGCGGCTACGCCCCGCAGGAAGTCCCCTTGGGGGACGATTTCTTCACAGCCTTTGAGCGTCCGATGACCACCTTCGACCTGAATTTCGCTGCCGACCATTTCACGCTGTTCGGGCTGCCGCGTGCGCAGTCGCTTGACCTGGAGAGCCTCGAACAGTCCTTTCGGGCTATTCAGGCGCAGGTGCATCCGGACAAGCACGCGCATGCCGCGGATTCCGATCGGCGTCTGGCGATGCAATGGGCGACCCGGGTGAACGAGGCATTCCAGACGCTCAAATCACCGGGCAAGCGGGCCCGCTATCTGCTGCATCTGCTCGGGCACGATCCGCAGATCGAAAGCAATACCGCGATGCCCGCCGAATTTCTGGTTAGCCAGATGGAACTTCGCGAAGCGGTGATGGATGCTAGGGCTGCCGCCGATGAAGCCGCGCTGGATCAGGTGCGCTCGCGCCTGCTGGCTGAAATCAGAACCGAATACGAACGATTGGCTGAGTTGATAGATATGACCAAGGATTACGCCGCTGCCGCCAATCTGGTGCGACAGCTGATGTTTCAGGAAAAGCTGCTGACCGAAATCGACGACGCGCTCGAAGCCGTCACCGCGTAGAACACTATGGCACTTCTTCAAATTGCGGAGCCGGGAGAGTCCGCGGCGCCCCACGAGCATCGTCTTGCCGTCGGCATCGACCTGGGTACCACCAACTCGCTGGTGGCGACCGTCAGAAGCGGCATGAGCGTGGTGCTCAACGACGCGCGCGGCAGGCCTTTGCTGCCATCGGTGGTCAGCTACGCCGCAGACGGCAGCGTCGACGTGGGTTACAGCGCCGAAGCCAAACAATCCATCGATCCGAAGAACACCATCGTTTCGGTCAAGCGCTTCATGGGCCGCGGCCGGCACGACATCGCCCATATTGAAACCCTGCCTTACGATTTCGTCGACACCGAAGGCATGGTCAAGCTGAAGACCATCGCCGGCATCAAGAGCCCGGTCGAGATATCGGCGGAAATCCTGAAGACGGTACGCAACCGGGCCGAGGCATCGCTGGGCGGCGAACTGACGGGCGCCGTGATCACCGTGCCGGCGTATTTCGACGACGCGCAGCGTCAGGCGACCAAGGATGCGGCGCGTCTTGCCGGACTGAATGTGCTGCGCCTGCTGAATGAACCGACGGCCGCCGCCATCGCCTACGGCCTGGACAATTCGGCCGAGGGGGTCTACGCGGTGTTCGACCTCGGCGGCGGCACCTTCGACATTTCCATCCTGCGCCTGTCGAAAGGCGTCTTCGAAGTCATGGCCACCGGTGGCGACTCGGCGCTGGGCGGCGACGATTTCGATCACCGCATATTCTGCTGGATCATCGAACAGGCGAAGCTGGCGCCGCTCTCGCCGCAAGACGCCCGGCTGCTGCAGATGCGTGCCCGTGAAGCCAAGGAGCAGTTGTCCCAGCACGGCCAGGTGCCGATCACGGTCAAGCTGGGCAGCGGCGAATACGTCGACCTGATGCTGACCACGGAAGTATTTACCGATATCTCGCGCACCCTGGTGCAGAAGACCATGGCGCCGAGCAAGAAAGCCTTGCGCGACGCCGGCCTCACGGTCGAGGATGTGCGTGGCGTAGTCATGGTCGGCGGCTCGACGCGCATGCCGCAAGTCCAGCATGCCGTGGCTGAGCTTTTCAAGCAGGAGCCGCTCAACAACCTCGACCCGGAAAAGGTCGTCGCGCTCGGTGCGGCGATCCAGGCCAATCTGCTGGCGGGCAACCGCGCCCCTGGCGACGACTGGCTGCTGCTCGACGTGATTCCCTTGTCGCTGGGACTGGAGACCATGGGTGGCCTGGTCGAGAAGGTCATTCCGCGCAACTCGACGATTCCGATCGCACGCGCGCAGGAATTCACCACCTTCAAGGATGGCCAGACCGCGATGGCGATCAAAGTGGTGCAGGGCGAACGCGAACTGGTCTCCGACTGCCGCAGCCTGGCGCAGTTTGAGCTGCGCGGCATCCCACCGATGGTGGCCGGCGCGGCGCGCATTCGCGTCACCTTTCAGGTCGATGCGGACGGATTGCTGTCCGTCACGGCGCGCGAGCAGACCACCGGCCACGAGGCCCGCATCGAGGTCAAGCCGTCATACGGCCTGAGCGATGATGAAATCGCCGGTATGCTCAAGGACAGTTTCAGCCATGCTGGCGATGACGCCTTCCGTCGCGCCCTGCGCGAGGCGCAGGTGGAGGCGCAGCGCCTGATCGAAGCTACCCAGTCCGCATTGCAGGATACGGCGGATCTGCTGTCCACCCTGGAGCGTGCACATATCGATGCTGCCATTTCCCGGCTGCAAGCCGTCATGACGGGCGACGATCGCCGCGCCATCGATGCGGCGATGCAGGCCATGAGCGCCGCAACAAACGAATTCGCGGCACGCCGAATGAATCAGAGCGTGCAGCGCGCGCTCGCCGGACGGAAAATTGACCAGATATCGCTATGACTCAAATAATCGTTCTTCCCCATGTCGAACTGTGTCCGGATGGCGCAGTGATTGATGCCGCACCGGGAACGTCGCTCTGCGATGCACTGCTCGGCAACGATATCGAGATTGAGCACGCCTGCGAGAAATCTTGCGCGTGCACCACCTGCCACGTTGTCGTGCGCGAGGGATTCAATTCACTCGCTGCGGCGGAGGAGTTGGAGGAAGATCTGCTCGACAAAGCCTGGGGCCTGGAACCCAACTCACGCCTTTCCTGTCAGGCGCTGGTCGGCCAGGTTCCGCTGGTGATCGAGATTCCTAAATACACCATCAACATGGTCAAGGAAGGACATTCCAAGAAATGAAGTGGACTGATTCCCTCGAAATCGCCATTCAGCTTGCTGAAACGCATCCCGCCGTCGATCCGACCCGCATCAATTTTGTCGACCTGATGCGCTGGGTCATGGCCCTGCCTGGCTTCGAGGAAAACGAGAGTCACTGCGGCGAAAAAAAGCTCGAAGCAATTCAACAGGCCTGGATCGACGAACTGGAGTGAGCCGTGCTGGTCGATACCCATTGCCATCTCGATGCCGCAGAGTTTGACGACGACCGTGCGGCCGTGGCGGAGGCGGCAATTCGGGCCGGGGTTGGCCTGATCGTGGTACCGGCGGTTGAGCGTGCCAACTTCGGTGCCGTTGCCTCGGTCTGTCGCGACTATTCATGCTGCGCCGCGGCCTACGGCATTCATCCGATGTACGTGGAGCATTCCCGCGAGGCCGACCTCGACGCCCTGCGCGAAACAGTCCTGCGCGAGCATCCGCTGGCGGTCGGCGAGATCGGTCTCGATCGATTCATCGAGCCGCGCGACGACGCGCGGCAGGAGTTCTATTTCAATGCACAGTTGCAGATTGCGCGCGATGCCGGTTTGCCGGTGCTGCTGCATGTCCGTCGTGCCATCGACCCGATATTGAAGCAGCTGCGGCTTTGTCCGGTACCCGGCGGAATCGCCCATGCCTTCAACGGCAGCCGGCAGCAGGCCGACGAATTCATCAAGCTCGGCTTCAAGCTGGGTTTTGGCGGCGCGATGACCTTCCCGCGCGCCAGCCGCATCCGCGAACTGGCGGCGACGCTGCCGCTCGACGCCATCGTGCTGGAAACCGACGCGCCGGACATTCCGCCCGAATGGAAAGTCGGCGCCCGCAACACGCCGGATCAACTGCCGCGCATTGCACAAACGCTGGCAGATTTGCGCGGCATCGGACTGCAGGAGGTTGCTGACGCCACAACGGCCAACGCCAACGCAGCTCTTCCGGGGTTGGCCCGGATACACTAAGGTTTTCTTACCCCCTCAAACCCCTCAATCAGGAGCTACCCATGAGTACAAAAATAACCCTGCGCGGCAACCCGGTAAACGTCGATGGCGATCTTCCCGCTGCCGGAACGAAGGCCCCGGATTTCAAATTGACCAGCGCGGCGCTGGCCGATGTTTCGTTGAAGGACTTTGCCGGCAAGCGCAAGGTGATGAATATCTACCCGAGCATCGATACGCCGACCTGCGCCACATCGACCCGCAAGTTCAACGAGTCCGCGGGAGACCTGCCCAACACTGTCGTGCTTTGCGTTTCCGGAGATCTGCCGTTTGCCGCCAAGCGCTTCTGCGAACTGGAAGGCCTGAAAAACGTGGCTCATCTGTCCACTTTCCGCCATCCGGAGTTCCTCAAGGCCTGGGGCGTGGCCATGGCCGACGGCCCGCTGGCGGGGCTGACTGCCCGCGCCGTGGTGGTGCTGGACGAAAACGACAAGGTGATTCACAGCGAAATGGTGCCGGAGATTGCGCAAGAGCCGAACTACGCTGCGGCGCTGAAATCGCTGGGCTGATCCGGGATGGAATCGGCGCGCAGCAGGCGCCGACTCTTCAATGAAAACGGGAGCCGCAGCTCCCGTTTTTACTATGCAACCCCTTCGCGGCTGGCGCGCTTGCGTTCGTGTTCCTTGAGCAGGCGCTTGCGCAGGCGGATCGACTTCGGCGTGATTTCGACCAGTTCGTCGTCGGCGATGAATTCGACGGCGGATTCGAGTGTCATCAATATCGGCGGCACCAGGCGAACGGCTTCGTCGGTACCTGACGAGCGCACGTTGGTCAGTTGCTTGCCCTTGATCGGATTCACCACGAGGTCGTTGTCGCGGCTGTGGATGCCGATGATGATGCCTTCGTAGAGCGGGTCGCCATGGCTGACGAACATGCGGCCGCGATCCTGAAGTTTCCACAACGCATAGGCGACGGCGGCGCCGTCATCCTGCGAAATCAGCACGCCGTTGCGGCGCTCGGCCATGATGCCGGCCATCGGGCCGTAGTCGTCGAAAATATGGCTGGCCATGCCGGTGCCGCGCGTCAGGGTCAGGAACTCGCCCTGAAAGCCGATCAGGCCACGGGCAGGGATGCGGTACTCAAGCCGCACGCGGCCCTTGCCGTCGGATTCCATGTTCAACAGTTCGCCGCGCCGGCGGCCTAGCTCCTCCATGACGCCGCCCTGATTCTCGTTCTCGATATCGACGGTGAGCAGTTCATAGGGCTCGCACTTCTCGCCGTTGATGTCCTTGAACAGTACGCGTGGGCGCGAAACCGCCAGTTCGTAGCCTTCGCGGCGCATGGTTTCGAGGAGGATGGTCAGGTGCAGTTCGCCGCGACCGGAGACCAGGAATACGTCGGCGTCTTCGGTTTCCTCGACACGCAGGGCGACGTTGGATAGCAATTCCTTGGTCAGGCGTTCGCGAATCTGGCGGCTGGTGACGTACTTGCCTTCCTTGCCGGCCAGCGGCGAGGTATTGACCTGGAAATTCATGGTCAGCGTCGGCTCATCCACCACCAGCGGGGCCATGCCGACCGGTGCCGCCGGGTCGCAGATAGTGACGCCGATGCCGACTTGTTCGATGCCGGTGACCAGCACGATGTCGCCGGCTTCGGCTTCGGTCGCCTGCTCACGCTCGAGACCGGTGAACATCATGATCTGGGCGATTTTCGACTTGCCCTTGTTTTCGTCGCCGTACATCACGGTGACTTCCTGACCGGCCTTCATGCGGCCCTGCTTGATGCGACCAATGCCTATGCGGCCGACATAGCTGTTGTAGTCGATGGAGCAGATCTGCAGTTGCAGGGGTTGGTCGACATCGACATCGGGCTGCGGTGTGTGCTTGATGATGGCCTCGTAGAGCGCGCGCATGTCGGTGCCGGGTTTGGTCGCGTCGAGCATGGCGAAACCGTTCAAGGCCGAAGCGAAGACCACCGGGAAATCGAGTTGTTCCTCGGTCGCGCCGAGTTTGTCGAACAGGTCGAAGGTATGGCTGATGACCCAGTCGGGGCGGGCGCCGGGACGGTCGATCTTGTTCACCACCACGATCGGCTTCAGGCCGAGGGCCAGCGCCTTGCGGGTGACGAAGCGTGTCTGCGGCATCGGGCCTTCGACGGCATCGACCAGCAGCAGAACGCCATCGACCATCGACAGCACGCGCTCGACCTCGCCACCGAAGTCCGCGTGTCCCGGCGTATCGACGATGTTGATGTGAACACCTTCATAGTCGATGGCACAGTTCTTCGAAAGAATGGTGATCCCGCGCTCTTTTTCGAGATCGTTGGAATCCATCACCCGTTCGGTAACAGCCTGGTGGGCGGCAAAGGTGCCGGACTGACGGAGCAACTGGTCGACCAGAGTGGTCTTGCCGTGGTCAACGTGGGCGATAATGGCGATGTTTCTGAGGGCGCGGGACATAGTGGCCTTGGTGTTGTTGCGACGCGGAAAAAGCCAAAAATTATAACACGTCCGGCGCGCCGTATCGATTGAATTTTCAGGGGATTTTTATGCTTGGTATCATTGGCGGCAGCGGCTTGACCCAGCTGGCAAACCTGGATGTGTCGCATCGCGAGGTGGTGCGCACGCCGTATGGCGAGCCTTCCGGCCCGCTGACCTTCGGCCGCATCGGCGGCCATGAAGTTGTTTTCGTCGCTCGCCACGGCTACGGGCACACGATTCCGCCGCATCTGGTGAACTACCGCGCCAACATTCATGCCCTGGAAACCTCGGGTGTGACGCAAGTCGTTTCGGTGGCATCGGTTGGCGGCATTCGCGGCGATCTTGGCCCCGGCGCGCTGGTGGTGCCGCACCAGATCATCGACTATACGTGGGGCCGCGAAATGACGTTTCAGTCGGGCGGTGACGGTCCCGTGATCCATGTTGATTTCACCGATCCCTACGACGCGGCGGTGCGCCAGCTCCTGCTCGATGTTTCGCGCCGGATCGGCGAAGACGTGATCGATGGCGCGGTATATGCCACGACGCAAGGACCGCGTCTGGAAACAGCCGCGGAGATCAACCGCATGGCGAAAGACGGCGCCGACATCGTCGGCATGACCGGCATGCCCGAGGCGGGACTGGCGCGCGAACTGGAATTGCCCTACGCCGCGCTTTGCGTGGTGTCCAACTGGGCAGCGGGTCGCGCGGATTCCCTGCATGGCATCAAGTTCGACAGTCTTGAAGCGGTGCTGCAACTGGCCATGACTCGCGTTCGGCGGGTTATCGAAGGAATTTGCCAGGCATGATCCGCGAGGTATTGCGCATGGGCGATCCGCGCCTGCTCCGGGTGGCGCAGCCCGTCACCGCTTTTGCAACAGCGGAGCTGGCCGAACTTCTGCGAGACATGCGCGACACCATGGCGCATCTGGACGGTGCGGGACTTGCCGCGCCGCAGATCGGCGTTGATCTGTGCGTGGTGATATTCGGTTCCGTCTTGAATCCGCGCTACCCGGATGCGCCGGCCGTGCCCGATACGGTACTGATCAATCCGGAACTGGTTCCGCTTTCGGATGAAGAGGAAGAAGGCTGGGAAGGCTGTCTTTCGGTGCCCGGATTGCGCGGCTGGGTGCCGCGCTGGAAGCAGCTGCGCTACGCCGGCTTCGACGAAACCGGTCGGCGTTTCGAGCGCACGGTGGACGGCTTCCATGCGCGCGTCGTGCAGCACGAATGCGACCATCTCGACGGGATTTTGTATCCTATGAGAATCAGAGATTTCCGTCTATTCGGGTTCACTGATGTCCTGAATATCCCCGATGTGGCTGATGAATAGGCGGTTTGGAAGCGCCTGAATTCCGATTAGGAACGCCCCGGCTCCGGCCGGGGTTTTTCTTCCTTGATCTTATACGCGCCATGCGTATAATTAAACCATGAAATTCGAGTTTATCGAATCCCCGATCTTCACGTCCTATCTGTCCGACTACTTGGCGGATGAGGAATACACGGCGCTGCAGGAATACCTCTGCGAGCATCCTGATGTCGGCGATATGGTCAGGGGTTCCGGTGGAGTGCGGAAGCTGCGATGGGCTCGTCCTGGGACCGGAAAATCTGGCGGTGTGCGGGTGTGCTATTACGTGCGCACCAGAGCCGGGCAGATATTGATGCTGGTGATCTACGCCAAGAGTGCGAAGGACTCGATTCCGGGTCATGTACTCAAGGAACTCAAGGAGGAAATGGAATATGCCGACGATGACTGAAAAAGCCCTTCAAGCCCGCGACGCCAAGCGCGACATCGGCGCGGAATTGCTGCAATCCGTGCGCGATCTGAAAGCCGGTCGCTGGGGGCGGAAGACCACGATTGAGACCCTGCCCGATGGCTCTGTGCGTCGCCGTATCGAGTTGCCGAGCGGCAAGGTGGCAAAGGATGAAATCGTGACCGGCGCGCGATGGGCGTTGCTTTCGGCACGGTCTCATTCCGGATTGTCACAGGCCGAGTTCGCGGTAGCCCTTGGGGTTTCCAAGCGCACCTTGGAAAACTGGGAGCAGGGGCGTGCTGAACCCACCGGCCCGGCCAAGGTACTGCTGAGTCTGGTGGCCAAGTACCCGGACACGGTAAAACGCTTGGCGAAGATTCGGCCCGAGGAACTGGCGGCAATCTGAGACATGAAGCGCGCTCACATCATTCCTATGACCAGCGGCGATGAGTTCGACGTCCTGACGCGCTGGCGGCATGTCTATCACTGGAAGCCCGGCACGCGAAAAGCCATAAAGCGCGGATACCGCAGGCGACAGAGGGCGATGGAGCGCGGGCAGTTGATGCGTGGTGAGGAAATTGGGTGCGGCCAGATATGAGCTTGCTCCGGGCGCGAGTGGGGTAGCTCCTTTAAGTTGCCTTGGCGAGCTTTGCCTTGAGCCGTTGCGCCGTCTTCTCGACACCGACGATGAAGCGGTTGTGCTTGCCACGGGCCACTTCTTCCACCGTGTCCCGCGCGGAAAAATCAAAGCAGACAGCGCCGCCATTGACCTCGGTCAGCGTCACCGTGATCTCGACCCACATGCCGAGCAGCGTGGCGCCGACGTGATCCAGTTCCACCCGGGTGCCGACGGAGTCCTTGCCCGCTTCGATGTGTGCCAGCAGCAGATCGCGGCACGCCATCTCGATGTCGTAGAGCAGGTTGGGCGTCGAGTAGACCCGGCAGTCGTCGCCCATGAAGCTGATGGTGCGCTCCCGGTCGATTTCAACGCGGCGGGTGGCCGAGAGGCCGGCTTTAAGTGTTTCGCTCATGGTGTGTCCTCGATTGAAGTGGGTTTGTTTGAGTGGCGGTTCTTGAGTGAGTCGGCATACAGGCGCGCCTCGACATAGCGCACCAGCGCCTTGGTGCCTCGCGCGCAGTTGCGGAAGATGCAAGCCCCCTGATCCATCAGTCGCGCGCACATCGCGTCGTAGAGCTTGCCTCCATCCACGATGCCGATGACGGGCTTTTCGTTGCGATCGACAAGGGGCGGCATCAGATGCACCGTGCTCTTCGGGTCAGTGATGTCGAAGCCGGGGCGCAGCGCGCTCGTTTCCAGGGCCCGCACCGAGGGGGCGGTGGGATCGAGTCCGACCACCACGGCGTCGATGTTGGGATCCTGCAAAAAGGCTTCGACGATTTGCAGATGCGCTTCGTCGTCCGCGCCGGGATTGATGTCGATCGGGTTTCTGACCTCTACCAGCGTATTGAGCTTCTTGGCCAGCAATATCTCTTCCAGATTCCGGATCGTGCCGGGTTCCAGATCGCCCATCGCCATTGCGAATGTGTCCGATTCGATGTTGTCGGCCATGCCGACCGCCTCGAATCCCGCGCCGCTGATGGCGCCGAGGCGATTGCCGCCGATTTTCTTATTGTGCAGCGCGCCTGCAATGTAGAACAAGTCGTCGAAACTGTTGAAGTCCTCGGCGACGATGGCTCCGGCCTGACGCACGACGGAGTCGAACAGCGTCGGGCCGCCCGCAATGGATGCGGTGTGTCCCATCACGCCGGCCATGCCGGGAGCCGTCTTGCCGGACTTGTAGACCACGACCTGCTTGCCGTTCAGCACGGCCTTGCGTACCGCCCTGGCGAAGTCGAGGCCGTCCAGGTCCTTGAAGCCCTCGATGTAGATGCCGAGCGTTTCGATTTCCGGCAGTTCGGCAAAGTAGCCGAGCATGTCGCCGTGGGTCAGATCGGTCTGGTTGCCGAGGGCCAGCATGTAGCGCGGATCGAGCCATGGGTTCTGGCTGAGGCGGGTGATCATGAAGGCGCCGCTCTGGCTCAGCATCACCGAGTTTCTTTCCGGCTTCTTCTGCGGCTTCGGCAGTCGCTCTAGAGGGATGAACCAGGAGTCATAGGAGCCTGGATGCGAAACCACGCCGAGGCAATTGGCGCCGAGGAAGATCGGACCGCCGCCCGGCTTGCCGTGGGCCGCGTTGATGCGCACTGCCAATGCGGCGGCAGGTTCGCGGCTGGCCTTGGTCTCGCCGAGGCTGCCGGGAATCAGCATGACCGATTCCACCGAGTCGGTCTCGATGATTTCATCGATGAGTTCGTACACGGCGCTGGCCGCGACCGCCACGATCAGCAGATCGAGTTTGTGGTCCAGGGCCTTCAGGCTTTCGACGCACTTGATGCCGTCGATCTCGGTTTCGCCCGGACGAATGATGCACAGGCGTTCCTTGCTGTAGCCGCTGCCCATCAGGTTGCGCAGAATGATCCGGCCGAAATTCATGTTGGCCGACGAGACGCCGATGATGCCGATCGAGGCCGGATGAATGAGTTTGGCGATCTTGTGGATGGGGCGGGGCAGGCGACGTGCCGGTGGCGAGCCGAACTCGCAGCGCGCCGTGTGTACTGTCAGCCGGTCGCCAACATGGGCGGGATTGAGCTCGAGACTCTGCAGCACGAATTCGGCATCGGGATTCTCCGGCGAAAAGGCTTTGGCCAAATCGAGAATGTGCTCGAAGCAGGTCTTCAGCAGGGTGTCGGGGAGGCGGCCGCCTGCTTGCCGGCCGATCCGGGCAAGCCTCTGATACGACAGAGTGCGCTTGAAGAGATCCAGAAAGCCTGTCGCATCCGTCAGATCGGTGGCCGCATGGACCGAGGCGCGATCTTTTTTGAAGTTGCCTTCATCCAGATCGGCATCGGGTCCGCCCATGCCGGCGCTGATGACCATGCCGAATTCGCGGGTGTTGCTCAGGCTGATGCGGAGCGCCAGCGGGCCCGACGGGACAGCCGGGGCGAAGCTGATGCCGAGACCGGAAAGCAGGCTGCCCAGTTCGGCCTGGTTCAGGGTGTTGTGTCCGGAGGCGGCGGCCTGGCGGAACAATTCAGTCATTCCAGGGGCTTTCGCGGTGGCGCTTGTTGCGGACTGCGGGGGATTGCTCATGGTCTGACTCCCAGGGTGCAGCACTATCAACAGGGTGGTGCCGGGGAGTGACTATAACAGATACAGAAATTACAATAAAGTTTAGCCTTAATGTATCGGTTGATATCCATCAATCGTGGAGGCTCAGGGACGCTCCGGCGTCGAAGGCAGATCCAGCCCGCCAAAGCGCTCGTAGAAATAGGGTGCCGCAGCAGGTAGCGGACCGTTGGCGGTCTCGCAGACCGAAAGCAGGTGCTTCTGGGCCAAGGGGTAGGTGATGCTGTAGAGGTCGCGGCACAACTGGCGCGCGACGCCCCCGCTCCAGTTGGCGGGTAGCAGCTGCGAAGGCAACTGCGGATCGTGCAGCAGCGCGCGGCGGAAGTCGTGCATGAGAAGCGTCTGCACCAGAAAGCACTGCTCGGGATCGAGGTCGCTGGCGGCGCGCAGGGTTCGCAGTACCGGCCGGAACAGTTCTATGAAGGCAAGGTACTTGGCGGAGAGCGCCTCCAGATTCCAGCACTCATGCACCAGCTCCTGCAGCGGCTTGCTGGTCAGGGCGCTGATATTGGTGGCCCTCATTGCCACGACCTTGTCGTGGGCGCCCGTTTCCTGAAGGATGTCCAGCAGGGCCTCGGTATCCGCCGAGGGATGCGCCAGTATCCCCGAGGCCAGCGCACCGTAGCCCGCCCAGGCCAGTTCCTTGCGCAGGGCATCGCGCTGGGGGCCGGCCAGCGAGGAAGGGATGATGACCAGCTGCCACTCTCCGGTCCAGGTGTCCTGCGGAGCGAAATAAATCCGCCGGTAGGCATGTTCGAAGCGGCGCCGGCCGGAGGTGGTCAGGCTGTAGTAGCTCTTGCGGCCCAGTTGCTCCGAAACCAGCCATTTCTCCTGCGACAGGCGATAGACGCTGGTGCGCACCATTCGTTCGTTGAGACCAAGAGGCTCCACCAGCTTGATGAAACTCCCGAGCCAGACCGTGCCGCCGTGCGGGGCGATGAAGTCGCCGTAGACCGTGATGATCAGCGAGTTGGCGCGGGTGGGGTGCTGATCGAGGAAGTCCTTGATCCACTGGCTGATATGTCGGCTCTTCACATGTAGTCCACGGGTGAGTTTGGCGTGACGTGATGCGGGGGTAGTTGCGGGGCTTTGCGCATCACGCATTGTAGTGGGTGGATATGTATCCCGTATTGAGTATAAGGTAATTCTAATGTGATACAGAATGATTGCTTTTATGGAAGTAAAACTGTATCGTATTGGAAGTGGGGGTAAATTTTGCTCCTGCACCACGGGACGGAGCAGGCCATGCAACGCGAAGCGGGTCCAGGCAGCGATGCACATAACAGCTACGGCGCGCAGCGCTGGGCGGATGGCGCTGTCACGCATTCCGACGAGACCGTGGCGGAAGAGGTGCCCGTGGCATTGGTATACAACGGCATCTCCCACGCGGTCATGCTCGCTACGCCGCAGGACCTGGAAGACTTCGCGATCGGCTTCAGCCTCAGCGAGTGCATCGTCGGGCGATCGGGCGAAATCCACGATCTGGAGATCGTCGAGCAGGCCAACGGCATGGAAGTGCATATGCAGCTTTCCGCCGAGCGTGCCCATGTGCTCAAGCAGCATCGGCGCACCCTGGCCGGTCGCACCGGCTGTGGCCTGTGCGGCACTGAAAGCCTCGATCAACTGGCGAAGCGGGCCGCTACTGTTCGCTCGTCGGCCGTGCTGGGCGCTGGCGCCTTGCCGCGCGCTTTGTCCGAGTTGCAGGAAATGCAGCATCTGTTCCATTTGACGGGTGCGGTTCATGCGGCTGCCTGGTGCGACGTCAATGGCGGCATCGAACTGGTGCGCGAAGACGTTGGGCGCCACAACGCACTGGACAAGCTGATCGGTTCTCTGGCGTTGCGGCGCAAGGCTTTTGATGGCGGCTTCGTCCTCATGACCAGTCGCGCCAGCTACGAAATTGTGCAGAAGGCCGCGGCCGTGGGCATTGCGGTCGTGGCGGCGGTATCGGCGCCCACCGGAATGGCGGTCAGGGTAGCGATTGACTCGGGCGTCACGCTGATCGGTTTTGTTCGTGGCGAGCGGCACTGCGTTTATTCCCATCCTGAACGCGTTCACTAGTTGAGGAAAATGAGCATGCAAGCAGTCCCACCGAAATCCGTGAAACACGTTCCGACGTATTGCTACAACTGCGTTTCCGGCCCTGATTTCATGACCGTCAAGGTGGTCGATGGCGTGGCGACCGAGATCGAGCCGAATTTCGCGGCGGAGAACGTGCATCCGGCCAAGGGCAGGGTTTGCGTCAAGGCCTATGGCCTGGTGCAGAAGACCTACAACCCGAATCGCATCCTGTCGCCGATGAAGCGGACCAACCCGAAGAAGGGGCGCGACGAAGATCCGGGTTTCGTGTCCATCTCCTGGGACGAGGCGCTGGACATGCTGGCCGAAAAGCTCAAGGCCACCCGCGCCAAGGGCGTGCTCGACGAGTCCGGCGTGCCGCGCCTGGCCGCCTCGTTCGGCCACGGCGGCACGCCGGCAATGTACATGGGCACCTTCCCGGCATTTCTTTCCGCCTGGGGACCGATCGACTACAGTTTCGGCTCGGGGCAGGGCGTCAAGTGCGTGCATTCCGAGCACCTCTATGGCGAGTTCTGGCACCGGGCATTTACCGTCGCCGCAGATACGCCGTCGGCGCGCTATGTGATTTCGCTGGGTGCGAATGTCGAGTCTTCCGGCGGTCCCTGCGCCGTGACGCGGCACGCCGAAGCGCGCATGCGCGGCTACAAGCGCGTGCAGGTCGAGCCGCACCTGTCGGTCACCGGCGCCTGTTCGGCGGAGTGGGTACCGATCCGGCCGAAGACCGATCCGGCCTTCATGTTCGCCCTGATCCATGTCCTGCTGATCGAGCACAAGCTGGATGAGCTGGACGTGCCCTTCCTGCGCGACCGCACATCTTCGCCCTATCTGGTGGGACCGGACGGCCTGTATCTGCGCGATGCGCAGAGCAGGAAGCCGCTGCTGTGGGACACCGTGTCGGGCAAGGCCGTCCCCTACGATACCGCCGGCGCTGTGCCGGCCCTGTCGGGGAAATTCACGGTCAGCGGGGCGGTCAGCGTCGATGCCGACGAAGAAGTTCGGGAGACGGGCAGCGTCGAGGGCGTGACCGCCTTCACCAAGCTGGTCGAGCATATCGAAAAATATTCGCCGGAATGGGCGTCGGGTGTGTGCGACGTGCCGGCGGTGAACATCCGGCGCATTGCCAACGAATATCTGGAAAACGCCAGCGTCGGCGCCACCACGGTGATCGATGGCGTCACGCTGCCCCTGCGTCCGGTGGCCGTGATCCTTGGCAAGTCGGTCAATAACGGCTGGGGCGCCTTCGAATGCTGCTGGGCACGTACCGTGCTGGCCGTGCTGGTCGGCGCGCTGGAAAATCCCGGCGGCACCCTGGGCACCACGGTGCGCCTGAACCGCCCGCACGACAACCGCCACAAGAGCGTGCTGCCCGGCGAAGACGGTTTCATGGCGCAGAAGTTCAACGCCACCGACAAGGCCAACTGGGCCGTCAAGCCGACCGGTCGCAACATGCACAAGACGCTGGTGCCCATCGTCGGCAACACCGCCTGGAGCCAGGCACTCGGCCCGACCCAGCTGGCCTGGATGTTCCAGCGCGAGCAGCCCGCCGGTTCGGACATGCCGCAGCCGACCTTGCCCGACGTCTGGATCATCTACCGCACCAATCCGGCGATCTCCTTCTGGGAAACCCAGACCCTGGTCAAGACCATCGCCACCTTCCCGTTCACGGTCGCATTTGCCTACACGATCGATGAGACCAACTACATGGCCGACATGTTGTTGCCGGAAGCCACGGATCTCGAATCGGCACAGATGATCCGTGTCGGCGGCACCAAGTTCATGGAGCAGTTCTGGGACCACAAGGGCGTCGCTCTGCGGCAGAAGGCCGTCGAGGCGCAAGGCGACACCCGTGACTTCACCTGGATCACCACCGAACTGGCGAAGCGCATGGATCTGCTCGAGCAGTACAACGATGCGATCAATCGCGGCGCGGCCGGTGTTTCGCCGCTCAAGGGCGCGAACTACGACTTCAGCCTGGACCCGAAGCTGGAGCACACGCCGGAAGTGATCTGGGATTCGGTCTGCCGGGCGGCAACGACATCGCTCTCCGAAGGCAAGGAGACCCATGATCTGGCCTGGTTCAAGGAGCATGGCTTCTATACCGTGCCGATGTCGCGCCTCGAATGGTATCTGTCGCCGACCATGGAAAAGCAGGGTCTGCGCTACGAACTGCCGTATCAGGAGCGCCTGCTGCGCGTCGGCCGCGAGCTTAAAAACCGCCTGCACGAGAACAAGATGGCCTGGTGGGACCACCAGCTGTCGGAGTATGTCGCGTTGCCGGAATGGCACGACGTTCCCGGACGCTGGGATGCGGCGCTGGTGAATGCCGGCGCCAAGATCGAGGATTACCCGCTGTGGCTGCTGGCCAGCAAGAGCATGCAGTACCACGCCGGCGGCAATGTCGGCATCGAACTGATGGCCGAGGTTTCGCGCAACATCCGCGGCCATGACGGCGTGATCATCAACGCGAAGACGGCGGCGCGCTACGGCATCGCCGAGGGTGATCGCATCGAAGTCCGTTCCCATATCGGCGCCACCTATGGCGCCGCGGTGCTGGTGCAGGGGGTGCGGCCGGACACACTGGTGATCCTCGGCCAGTTCGACCACTGGGCCCAGCCCTTCGCCAAGGATCTCGACCGGCCCAGCCTGAACACGATCGCGCCGATGTCGCTGGAACTGACCGATGCCACCGGCTCCGGCGCCGACATCGTCAAGGTTCAGGTACGCAAGATGGAAGGACATATGGAAAGGGCGCAGGCATGACCCGCTACATCACCACCATCGATCTGCGCCGCTGCGTCGGCTGCCAGACCTGTACGGCGGCCTGCAAGGGCGCCAATGCGACGCCGCCGGGTATCCAGTGGCGGCGCGTGCTCGACATCGAAACCGGCGAGTTCCCCGATGTGCGACGCACCTTCCTGCCCATGGCCTGCATGCATTGCGCCAATCCGCCCTGTGAGGAAGTGTGCCCGACGAAGGCCACCACCAAGCGTGCCGATGGTCTGGTCGCAATCGACTACGACCTGTGCATCGGTTGCGCCAACTGCGTCATGGCCTGTCCCTACGATGCGCGTTCGATCGTGCATGCCTCGCATTTTTCCTACGGCGACCGGCCGCTGCCGTCCGAGGCGATGGGTTTCGATCCGGCACGCATCGCGGTGTCGATGAAGTGCAGCTTCTGCGTCGATCGCATTGATGAAGCGGCCATCACCGGGCGCATTCCCGGCGTGCATCCCGAAGTCACGCCCGCCTGCATCAATTCATGCATTTCCGGCGCCATGGAGTTCGGCGACATCGAGGACCCGGAAAGCAATGTCAGCCAGTTGCTGGCTCGCACGCAGCACTACCGCATGCACGAAGAGCTCGGTACCGAGCCGGGGGTTTATTACATATGGAATCAGTCATGAAAACGCCGGCCAAGAGAATGTCCGACCTGGTGTCGCCGCGCCAGCAGCGCAACTGGGATTGGCGCGCAGCGGCCAACTTCATTGCCGGCGGCGCCGGTGGCGGCCTGCTGCTGTTCAATTCACTGGTCAGCGTCGACCCGGACGTCATCCGCACCGCAACCCTGCTCGGCCTGATGCTGATCGGCGGCGGGCTGACCTGCGTCTGGTTCGAGATCGGTCGGCCGTGGCGCGCCTTGAACGTCTACCGGCATTTCGGCACCTCGTGGATGACGCGCGAGGCGGTGGCGGCGCTGATACTTTTTCCTGTCGGTGCATTGGCGCTGGTGACCGTGCAGCCGGCGCTTGTCCTTGCGAGCGGAATTCTTGGCGTGGTCTTTCTCTACAGCCAGGCCCGGATTCTCGCCGCGAACAAGGGCATCCCGACCTGGCGGCATCCGCGCAGCATCGGGCTGATGATTGCCACCGGCCTGGCCGAGGGCGCCGGATTCCTGGCCTGCGTGGTGTCGCTTTCCCCGCTGCCGATCGGTCCCCTGGCTCTGACGTTCCTGATCGTCCTGATCGCCGTTCGCGCCTGGTTCTGGAAAGCTTATATCGCCGGTCTGCTTGCCGACGGCGCGCCCGAGGGCGCCTTGCGGGTCTTGACCGGATTTGCGCCGAGGTTTGTCTTGCTGGGCCACGTCGTACCGGTACTGTTTATCGTTCTGGCGCTGGCGGGCCTGCCCGGACGGGCCGGTCTGGTCTTTGCCGCCGGACTCATGGTGGTTGCCGGCGGCTGGATGATGAAGTACACATTGGTCAGGCGTGCCGCATTTACCCAGGGACTGGCGTTGCAACAATTGCCGGTGCGCGGGGGAGGGCCGTCAGGCCCCGCCGTCAAGCCCGGCTGGAAGGCCGTTGCTGGCGTATAAGTCGCATAATAGGTTTCACAGGGAAGCAAACAAGAGATGGGGCCATGAAGTCCCATCGCACTGGAGGAGACGGGATGTACGAAGTACGCTTTCATGGCCGCGGCGGCCAGGGTGCGGTTACCGCGGCAGCGATGCTCGCGGCGGCGCTGCTGGAAGAGGGCAAGTACGCGGTGTCGATTCCGTCCTTTGGCTTCGAACGGCGCGGAGCGCCGGTGGTTTCCTTCCTGCGTTGCAGCGATCGCGAGATACGCCAGCTGACCAACATCTATACGCCCGATTGCCTGATCTGCGTCGATCCGACGCTGGCCAAATCCGTGGATATTTTTGCCGGCCTCAAGCCCGGCGGTACGCTGGTGCAGGCCACGCACCGGCCGCTGGACGAGGTGGCCGTTTCCGACGCGGTGGGCAGGGTCGGCCTGTGCGACGCGATAGGCATTGCGCTGCAGATTTTCAAGAAACCGATCACCAATACCCTGATGCTGGGCGCCTTCGCCAAAACGACCGGCATCGTTTCGCTGGATGCGCTGAAGCGTTCGCTGGAAGACTCGGACTTCCGTGATGCCGGCCTCAAGCAAAACATGGATGCGCTGGAGCGGGGTTACAACGAGACCACGGTGCACATCATCGAGCGGAGGGCGGCGGCATGAGGCACAACAGCTATCCGATGTTCGACCTGGTTCAGGCCAATGTGCCCGACGACCTCAGTCCCGTCGCCACCGTCATGAGTCCGATGCTGCCCGGCGACTGGCGCAGCATGCGGCCGGTGGTGGATCGCGACAAGTGCGTCAAGTGTGCCGTTTGCTGGCTCTACTGCCCGGTGCAATGCGTCGAGGAAAAACCGGCCTGGTTCGATTTCAACCTGAAGACCTGCAAAGGCTGTGGCATCTGCGCCAACGAATGCCCGCAACGCGCGATCACCATGATTCCGGAGGCGGTATGAGTCCGATTCGCCGTCACCTGCCCGCGAAGCGGAATCCCAGGTGCGCAGAGCGGAGCAGCGCCGACTTTTCGAGGAAGGGCATGGCGCCGTCCGCTACCCGTCATTCCGGGCTTGACCCGGAATCCAGTAGCGTCCCCCTGGATTCCGGCGTTCGCCGGAATGACGGGTTCCATGTGGGCGCTCTCCGCCTGCTTGCCGAGGAGGCCGCATGACTACCGCCACCCTTGAAACACCGGCCCAGGCCAAGCGCGCCAAGCAGAAGGTCATGCTGGTCGAAGGCAACGAGGCCGCCGCGCTGGGCGTCGCCCTGGCGCGCCCGGACATGGTCGCCGTGTACCCGATCACGCCGCAGTCCTCGCTGGTCGAGCATGTCGCCAAGCTGATCGCCGACGGCAAGATGGATGCCGACATCGTCGATGCCGAAGGCGAGCATTCGGTGCTGTCCGTGCTGCAGGGCGGGGCGCTGGCCGGGGCGCGGACCTATACCGCGACCTGCGGCCCGGGCCTGGCCTTCATGTTTGAGCCCTATTTCCGCACCTCGGGCATGCGCCTGCCGATCGTCATGTCCATCGTCACGCGCGACGGCATCACGCCGCAGTCGGTCTGGGGCGGGCATCAGGATGCGATGACCGTGCGCGAAGTGGGCTGGGTACAGGTGTATTGCGAGACCGTGCAGGAAGTGCTCGACACCACCATCATGGCCTTCAAGATCGCCGAACACCACGACGTGATGCTGCCGGTGAACGTCTGCCTCGACGGCAACTACTTGTCCTACGGCACCTCGCGCGTCGAGCTGCCTAACCAGGAAGACGTCGATGCCTTCATGGGTGCCAAGGATGTGAATTGGCACGTGGCGCTCGATCCACTGCGGCCGATGGCGGTCGATCCGCTGACCGGCGGCTCGGGCGGCAAGGGGCCGTCGACTTTCGTGCGCTATCGCAAGGGCCAGTGCAAGGGCATGCAGAATTCGCTGCGCGTGATCGAGGAAGTGCATGCCGAGTGGGCGCAGCGCTTCGGCCGCAGTTTTGCGCCGCTGGTCGAGGAGTACCGCCTCGACGGCGCCGACTACGCGATCATGACCCTGGGCAGCATGACCGGCGCCGCCAAGGACGCGATCGACGAGGCGCGCGACGCCGGCAAGAATGTGGGCCTGATCAAGATCAAGACCTTCAGCCCGTTTCCGATCGATGCGCTGCTCAAGTCCTTCGACAAGATACAGGCGCTGGGCGTGGTCGATCGCTCGGTCGGCTTCCGCTGGAACTGCGGTCCGATGTATCAGGAGACCATGGGCGTGCTCTACCGCCTCGGGCGTCACATTCCGTCGATGAGCTTCATCGGAGGCCTGGCCGGTGCCGACATCACGGTCGGGCATTTCCATCGCGTCATCGAAGCGACGGAGAAGCTGCTTAGCAGCCCGGCGCCGACAGAGCCGGTCTGGCTCAACGAGAAGGATTGACCATGGAACAGACAAAGTATCTCGTGGTCGGCAGCAGCCACGCTGCGCTGGAAGCGGTAACCGCGATCCGCATGCACGACCCCGAGGGCAGCCTGACGCTGCTGACGCGCGATCCGCATCTGCCGTATTCGCCGACTGTATTGCCCTACGTGGTTTCCGGCCGCTCGGCGCCCGACGGCATCTTCCTGCGCGACGAGAAGTTCTTTGCCGACCACCACGTTCAATTGAAGCGTGGCACAGCGCTGAAGGCGCTGCATGTCGAACGCAATGCCGCCGAACTCGCCGACGGCAGCGAAATCGTCTACGAGAAGATCCTGTTGGCCACCGGTGCAGCGCCGGCCATCCCGCCGATTCCCGGTCTCGATCAGGTTGCCTACCATGTGCTGCGCACGCTGGACGATGCGACCAAGCTCAACGCCGCCATCAAGAACTCGAAACAGGCCGTGGTGCTCGGCGCCGGGCTGGTCGGCATGCATGCCGCCGAAAACCTGGTCAAGGCCGGCGCCTCCGTCACCATCGTCGAGATGGCCAAGCAACTGACCGACGGCTACTTCGATGCGACGGCGGCCGGCTTGATCGAGAAAGCCTTCACCGACAACGGCGCCCGCATCCTCACCGGCAGTCGCGTGGTCAAACTCGCCCCGTCCGCCATCGGTGCCACGCTGACGCTGGAAAACGGCACGACACTCGAAGCCGACCTGCTGCTGGTCGCCACCGGCGTCAGGCCGAACATGGACTATCTGGTCGGCAGTCCGGTCGAGCACGACAAGGGCATCCTGGTTAGCGACACCATGCAGACCAGCGTAGCCAATGTCTGGTCTGCCGGCGATTGCGCCCAGGCCAAGGGCTTCTACACCGATGCGAAGGTAATGAACGCGATCCTGCCGGACGCCACGGAACAGGGCCGCATCGCCGGCATGGCGATGGCCGGCGATCCTGGTGCCAAACACTACCCGGGCGGCGTGCCGCTGAACACCTACCACTTCTTCGGCCGCCACGCGATTTCGGTCGGCTCCAGCAAGGTGCCCGAGGGCGGCGAGGTGGTAACGCGCTTCGACCAAGCCAGCGGACGCTACCTGAAGGCGATCTTCAGTGCCGACAACCGACTGACGGGAATTTACGGAGTCAATGAATTCTTCGACGGTGGCGTGATGTGCCAGCTGATACTGCGCCGCGTCGATCTGGCGCCGGTCAGGGAGCGCTTCCTGGCCAATCCGCTGGCCGTCGGCCGCGAACTGATGTCCAAACTCTGGCGTTGAGGCAATCGACTTGAATTCGATGTTAACAAAGCAGGTTGTCATTCCGGGCTTTGCCGGCCCGCGAAGCGGAATCCCCGGCATGCAGAGCACCCGGAATCCAGTGGCGGCGCCGCACTGGATTCCGGCTTTCGCCGGAATGACGATCCACTAGGGAAAGACCATGGGACAGGCATACAACACCATAGCGTTCGACGCCAACAAGTGTGACGGCTGCGGCGATTGCATGACGGCCTGCGCCACGGCCAAGACCGGCACTGTCGATCAGTCGCGCTCGCGCATCCAGATCGTCGGCAGCGCGGATGACGGCTTCGAACTGGCGCTGTGCCGCCAGTGCGCCGATCCCAAGTGCGTCACCGTCTGCCCGGCGGCGGCGCTGACCAAGAACTACGCGAACGGCGTGATCGATTGGAATGCCGACAAGTGCGTCGATTGCCTGCTATGCACCGTCGGCTGCGCCTATGCCGGCATCGCGCTGGACGCCGGCACCGGTCACGTCGCCAAGTGCGACACCTGCGAAGGCTCTCCGGCCTGCGTGCCGGCCTGTCCGCACGATGCGCTGACCTACGTCACCACCTCGCGCATCTACAACGAGGTCGGCGACTGGGAAGACCTCTTTGCGCCGGGCCTCGCCGGCTGCCAGGGCTGCAACACCGAACTGCTGATGCGCCACACGCTGCGCCGCGTCGGGCCGGAGACCGTGCTGGCGACGCCGCCGGGCTGCGTGCCGGGCATGGGCTCGGTCGGCTTCAACGGCACCACGGGTACCAAGATCCCGGTTTTCCATCCGCTGCTGACAAATACCGCGGCCATGCTGGCCGGCGTCAAGCGCCAGTACAAGCGGGTCGGCCGCGATGTCACGGCGCTGGCGATTGCCGGTGATGGCGGCGCCTCCGACGTCGGCTTCCAGTCGCTGTCGGGTGCGGCCGAACGCAACGAGCAGATCCTGTTCATGGTGGTCGACAACGAGGGCTACATGAATACCGGCATGCAGCGTTCGAGCTGCACGCCCTACGGCGCCTGGACCTCGACCACGCCGATCGGCAAAGGCCCGGGCAACATTCCCTCGCAGGGCAAGACGCAGGACGCCAAGAACCTGCCGCTGATCATGGTCAACCATCGCTGCGAGTATGTCGCGACCGCATCGACCGCCTACATGGAAGACCTCTACGACAAGCTGGACAAGGCGATCCTGGCCTCGAAGCGCGGCTTCGCCTACCTGCACGTGTAGTCGCCCTGCACCACGGGCTGGCGCTTTCCGACCGACCAGAACATGGAAGTCGCGCGCAAGGCGGTGGAGACCAACTTCGTGATGCTCTGGGAGTACACCCCGGCCGGCGGCCTGAACTTCACGCGGCCGGTCGATGATCCCTTGCCGGTCACCGACTATTTGAAGGCCATGGGGCGCTTCCGGCATCTGAGCCCCGATCAGATTTCACACATTCAGGGCAAGGTCGTGGAAAATCTGGCCTTCGTCAAACAGATGACTCATCGAGCAAGCGCATAGGGGGAGTAAATGAGCAAGCAGGATTCGCCAGGCAGCGGCCTGGAACCCATCGAAAAGGCCAGCCGCGACGAATTGCAGGCGTTGCAGTTGAAGCGCATGCAGTGGTCGCTCAAGCATGCCTACGACAACGTGCCGCACTATCGGCAGAAGTACGATGCCGCCGGCGTGCATCCGGGCGATCTCAAACAGTTGTCGGACCTGGCGAAGTTCCCCTTCACCACCAAGCTCGACCTGCGCGACACCTATCCCTACGGCATGTTCGCGACGCCGATGCGCGACGTGGTGCGCATCCATGCTTCTTCCGGAACCACGGGCAAGCCGACGGTGGTCGCCTATACGAAGAACGACATCGCGATGTGGGCGCAGCTCATGGCGCGTTCGCTGCGCGCCGCAGGGTGCTCGGCCGACGACATCATCCTCAACTCGTATGGCTACGGCCTGTTTACCGGCGGCCTCGGCGCCCACTACGGCGGCGAGTACCTCGGCGCCACGGTGATCCCCATGTCGGGCGGCCAGACCGAAAAGCAGGTGCAACTGATCCAGGACTTCAAGCCCACCGTGATCCTGTGCACGCCATCCTACGTGCTGACCATCGCCGACGAGATGATCAAGCAGGGCATGAAGCCGAACGCCAGCACCTTGCGCGTCGGCGTCTTCGGCGCCGAGCCATGGACCAACGAAATGCGCCGCGAAATCGAGGAACGCCTCGGCATCGATGCCGTTGACATCTACGGGCTGTCGGAAGTCATGGGCCCCGGCGTGTCGTGCGAATGCGTCGAAACCAAGGATGGTCCGCACATCTGGGAAGATCATTTCTATCCCGAAATCATTCATCCGGAAACCGGCGAAGTGCTGCCGGACGGAGAAATGGGCGAGCTGGTGTTCACCTCGCTGTCGAAGGAGGCATTACCGATCATCCGCTATCGCACCCGCGACCTGACCCGGTTGCTGCCGGGCACGGCGCGCAGCATGCGGCGCATGGAAAAGATCACCGGCCGCAGCGACGACATGCTGATCATTCGCGGCGTCAATGTGTTCCCGACGCAGATCGAAGAGGTTTTGCTGAAGAACCCCAATCTCTGCGCCCAATATCAATTGCAGGTGTCGCGCGACGGACATCTCGATAAACTGGATGTTTATGTCGAGGTGCGCGCCGACCTTTCGAATTCGATCGGAGAGATCAAACGCCGTGAAATCGGGGCCGAGGTGAAGCACCATATCAAGGCCCTGGTGGGGGTGAGTGCCGATGTCCACGTCGTGGAAACTGACAAGGTCGAAAGAACCCTGGTCGGCAAAGCCAAACGGGTCATCGACCGGCGGCCGAAATAATGTCAATTCCGGACTTGCATCAGGGGGATTGATGTATTATTGTGCTTGATCGCGCAAGGTGGTGTATGAAGTATAGTGCAGTATGACGTTAGCAGTTTTTTTGTAGCCAAACAAAGAGGAGACTTGCATGAAAAAAATACTGGCAAAAACAATGATTGCCGCATCAATCGCCGGAGCCGCCTTTGCGGTTCAGGCTCAGGAGGTGACACTGAAGGTGCATCACTTCCTGTCACCGACGACGTTCATCCAGACCGGTGTGTTCGAGCCCTGGTGCGCCAAGCTCGGCAAGGAATCCAACAACCGGATCAAGTGCCAGATCTACCCGGCCATGCAGTTGGGCGGAACGCCGCCGCAGCTTTTTGACCAGGCCAAGGATGGTGTCGCCGACGTGGTGTGGACTGTGCTTGGCTATTCGGCCAACCGCTTCCCGATGTCGGAAGTCTTCGAACTGCCCTTCACCATGACGAACGCCGAGGCCACCAGTCGCGCGGCCTGGGAATTCACCCAGACCTACGCCAAGCACGAGTTCAAGGACGTCCATGTCCTCGCCGTGCATGTCCATGGTCCCGGCTATCTGTTCACGACCAAGAAGCAGATGAACACGATGGACGACTTCAAGGGCATGAAATTCCGCGCCCCGACCCGCCTGACCAACAAGATGCTTGCCGCCATGGGCGCGACGCCTGTCGGCATGCCGGTCCCGGCCGTGCCCGAAGCGCTGTCCAAGGGCGTGATCGAAGGCGCGGTGATTCCTTATCAGGTGGTGCCGAGCATCAAGGTCAATGAGCTGGTCAAGTACGCCGCCGAGACCGATCCCAAGTACAACGCCCTGTACACGACGGTGTTCACCATCGCCATGAACAAGGCCAAGTACGATTCGTTGCCGGCCGATCTGAAAAAGGTCATCGACAACAACTCGGGCATCGAGTTCTCTGCCATGGCGGGCCGTGTGCAGGAGGCCGACGACGCCCCCGGCCGCGAGAAGACCAAGGCCTCGGGCGTCACCATCAACGTGATCCCGGCCACTGAGTTGGCGAAGTGGAAGAAGGCGACCGACAGTCTCGACGACGAATGGGCGGCCAACATGACCAAGGCCGGTCACGATGGTCCCAAGCTGCTCAAGGCGTCCCAAGACCTGATCAAGAAGTATACGAAGTAAGTCTGGCATCACCCTACCGGGTACCGATTCGAATCGGTACCCGGTTTTTCTGCCCGGCTGCGGCATGGGCAGGACGGTTTTCCAAATTTCAGGAGTTATCGATGGCGGATGCACTCTTTGTCGACACCGATGTGCGCCCCGACGCACTCATTGGTCGGGTGCTGAACATGCTTTGCCGCGTTTTTGCGGTGTGCGCCGGCGTCATGCTGATTCTGATGGCGCTGATGTCGCTCACCAGCATCGTCGGTCGCGCGCTGTTCGACAAGCCGATACTCGGCGATTACGAATTGGTGCAGATGATGTCGGCCGTCGCGGTTACGATGTCGCTGCCTTTTTGCCAGATGATACGCGGCCACATCATCGTCGATTTCTTTACCACTGCGCTGCCCGTCAGCATCACCAAAAAGCTCGATATCGTCGCCAGCCTGGTGATGGCTGTTGCGGCGTTTTTGTTTAGCTGGCGCATCACGCTGGGCATGATCGACCTGTACGGCAACGGTGACTCGACCATGCTGCTCAATCTTTCCACCTGGTGGGGCTATGCCCCCATGGTGCCTTCGTTCTTTCTGCTCGGGTGCGCCGCGCTGTACACGGCCTGGATCGACTTCACTGGAGCGCGCGCATGACCGGTATCGAACAGGGCATGCTGATCGGCGGCCTGATGCTGCTGCTGATGGCCTTCCGCATCCATATCGCGATGGCCATGCTGGTCGCCGGTTCGATCGGCTACGTCTGGATCGCCGGGTCCGCGCCTCTGCTCAACTACATGAAGACCGCCGCCTGGGCGCGCTACTCGATCTACGATCTTTCCGTGGTGCCACTGTTCCTTCTGATGGGGCAGTTTGCGACTCACGGCGGCCTCTCCAAGGCGCTGTTTCGAGCCGGCAACACCCTGATCGGCCACTGGCGCGGCGGCATGGCCATGGCAGCGGTGGGCGCCTGCGCCGGCTTCGGCGCGATCTGCGGCTCTTCGCTGGCGACGGCCGCGACCATGGGTCAGGTCGCGTTGCCCGAATTGCGCAACCACAAGTACTCGGGGCGTCTCGCCACGGCCGCAATTGCTGCCGGCGGCACGCTGGGCATCCTGATCCCACCCTCGGTGCCGTTGGTGATCTACGCCATCCTGACCGAACAGAACATCGCCAAGCTCTTCGTTTCGGCATTCATTCCGGGTCTGATCGCGATGTTCGGCTACATGCTGGTGATCGGCATCATGGCCCGCGTCGATCCTACCTCCGCGCCTGCGGGCGATCGCGCCACCTGGAGCGAGAGATTGGCCGCGCTGGTGGAAACCTGGCCCGTGCTGCTGATCTTCACCGCCGTGATCGGCGGCATCTACGGCGGCTTCTTCACGCCTACCGAGGCTGCGTCGATCGGTACGCTCGCCACCGGTTACGTCGCATGGCGATCGGGCGGCCTGCGCAAGCATGGCTTCCTCGAATGTCTTTACGGGACCGCACAGGCAACGGCGATGATCTTCCTGATCCTGCTTGGCGCCGACATCATGAACGTGTTCCTGGCACTGACGCAGATGCCGGCGGAGTTATCCAAATGGGTGGTCGGTCTCGGCTATTCGCCGCTTCTGATTCTCCTGGTGATTCTCTGCATCTATCTGATGCTCGGCTGCATCATGGACAGCCTGTCGATGATCCTGCTGACGGTGCCGATATTCTTTCCCATCATCATGGGGCTGGACTATTGGGGCATGAATGCGGAATCGAAGGCAATCTGGTTCGGCATTCTCACGCTGATGGCGGTCGAGATCGGCATGATCACGCCGCCGGTGGGGCTCAACGTATTCATCATCAGCAGCATGGCCAAGGACACGCCGATGAAGGAGACCTTCATCGGTATCGTGCCCTTCCTCGCTTCGGATTTCCTGCGGATTGCGCTGCTGGTGTTCTTTCCCTCGATCGCGCTGATTGCACTGAAACTTTAGAAAGTCGGCGCTGATGAAGCCCCTGCGCAGCAGGGCGGTCGAGCAAACTACGCTCTCCTCGCCGCTGCGGATGGCGGCACGGCGCACGCAAGCAAAAAAAGCCCGCTTCACGCGGGCTTTTTTTGCTCCTGGGACTGGGTCGGCGCTCAATACGCCTCGCCGATCAGGCGACGATCACCAGCTTGCCGCGCACTCGTCCCGCTTCGCTGAGGCGCAAGGCCTCGGGCGCCTGCGCCAGCGGAAATTCCCGCTCGATCCGCAGCTGCAGGTCGCCGCGCGCCAGCTTGTCCAGCAACATCGCCAACTGGGCGCCGTCCTCGCGCATGAACCAGTAGCGGTAGGCCACGCCCTGCGCGCGCGCCGCCGCCCGCGGCCGGCGCGCGAGCAGCCAGAACACCGGCGCCAGCCATGGCTTGCCGAGTTCGCCCGCCACTTCAGGCGTCGGCATGTCGCCGATGCTGACCACGCGACCGCCGCGCCGGGTGTGGGCGATGGAGCGCAGCAGGATGTCGCCGCCCATGGTGTCGAACACGGCGTCGAAGGGCGCGCAGACCTGCGTGAAGTCCGTCTGGCGGTAGTCAATGCATTCGTCGGCGCCAAGGCCGCGCAGCCATTCGTGGCTCGCCGCCGAGGCCGTGGTCGTCACCTGCGCGCCCAACTCCTTGGCAAGCTGGATCGCCAGGTGGCCGACGCCGCCGCCTCCGGCGTGGATCAGCACCCGCTCGCCTCTGCCTACGCGCAGCACCTCGCTCAGGCATTGCCAGGCCGTCAGCCCCGCCAGCGCCACCGCCGCAGCCTGCGCGAAGCTCACGCCCTCCGGGATCTTTGCCAGGTCTTGCGGCCGCGTCAGCACGAATTCGGCGAAGGCGCCCATGCGCGCCTTGTCCAGCCGCGCGGCCACCCGGTCGCCGATCTCGAAGCCAGCCACCCCCGGCCCGAGCGCCGTGACCACGCCGGCAGCATCGTTGCCCAGTATCGCCGGCATGCGGTAGGACTGCAGCGCCCGCAGCATGCCCTTGCGCGTCTTGAAATCCACCGGATTCACGCTCGCCGCCTCCATGCGGAACAGCAGTTCGTCGGGGCCGGGTTCAGGTACCGGCAGTTCGCCGACACAGACCACGTCGGCATTGCCGTAGCGATTGATGTAACAGGCTTGCATGGGTACTCCTCAGGCAGTGGGCAGAAGCCGTGCAGGCGGCGGTTCATTGGCAGGGCGAAGAGCCGGGCGATGAATCCCGATCGGTTGATGGACGACGGGAAAGTGACGGAGACCCATGGTGCGGAGGATACCTGTGGATGGAACAAGTATCCTGCAATTTGCTCAGGATCCCACGGTGACAGGAATTGCGGAGGGGCCGGCTATCGACCAGAGGCCACGCTCGCCGGCGTTGTCGCAAGATTGGTGTTTGACCGCAATGCGGAGATTTGGTGATCTCACGCTTTCGGCCAGAGGCCGTCATTCCGGGGCCGCGAAGCGGAACCCGGAATCCAGCGTCCTGGTTCAATCGCCGCTGGATTCCCGCATTCGCGGGAATGACGGCGGTGGGCACATAGTATGCATTCGTGAGAACGAGAAGCAGACCGTCGAATCGATTTTCTCCCGGTCGCCCAAGCGCTCCGGTGGGGCTGGGCAGGGGCTTCTGCTCAGTACGTCTCCACGTGGTAGCGCCCCTGCTGCAGCAGTTGCGGGCGCAGCGTGCCCCAGTCCAGGCCGTTGCTGCGGCAGGCTTCGGTGAAGGCTTCTTCGACGCCCTTTTCCATACCCTTGAGGCCGCACAGATAGACGTAGGTGTTGTCGTCGCGCAGCAAGCGGGCGACGTCGCCGCCGCGCTCGCGCAACAGGTCCTGCACGTAGCGTTTGGACTCGCCCGGCACGCGCGAAAAGCCGAAATTGATGTCGATGAATTCCTTGGGCAACCTGGTCAGCGGGCCGAAGTAGGGCAGTTCGCCGGGGCTGCGGGCACCGAAGAAGAGCATCAGCTTGCCGGCGTTTTCGCCGGTGACGAATTTGCGGCGACGGCGTTCGGTCATCGCCCGCATCGGCGCCGAACCGGTGCCGGTGCAGATCATCAGCAGGTTGTTGCCGGGGTGGTTGGGCATCAGGAAGCTGGTGCCATAGGGACCGACCACATTGACCTTGTCGCCCTTCTTCAGGTCGCAGAGAAAGTTCGACGCCACGCCGCGCACCGGTGCGCCGTCGTGATCGGCCGTCACCCGCTTCACCGTCAGCGACAGGTTGTTGTAGCGCGGCCGCTCGCCGTCGCGCGGGCTGGCAACCGAGTAGAGGCGCACGTGGTGGGGGCGGCCAGCGGCATCGAGGCCCGGGGCGAGGATGCCGATGGTCTGGCCTTCGAGCACCGGAAACGAGGCATTGCCGAAGTCG
Organism: Sulfuritalea sp.; assembly: GCA_030680805.1. GTDB lineage: Bacteria > Pseudomonadota > Gammaproteobacteria > Burkholderiales > Rhodocyclaceae > Sulfuritalea. The sequence goes on from JAUXUK010000039.1 coordinate 42,041, forward strand.
AGCACGATGTGGCGGATGTCGCTCGATGCATCCTCCGCCGTCAGTCGGAAGTTGCCGCTGACCGTGGCGACGGCCGGTTTCTGGATCGAGTAGAGATTGATGTAGGGATGGGCGGCCGACCACGGCGGCGGGGCGACGCCGCCCTGACCGGAGGTGGCGGCGGCGGCAATCCGCTCGACGTCATCGGGCAGTGGCGTCGCCTGGCTCTGCACTTCCTTCGCCGTGTCGCCAGCGCCGACTTTTTGAGCTTCCTCGAGAACGGCCTGCGCCGGCAGCGTATCCCACAGCAACTGCTCCGCCAGCGGGTAGGCGTCCTCCGCCCGAACATGGCGCCAGTGGTCGATGGCGCCGGTCGGGCAGGGCGAGATGCAGTTGTAGCAGTACTTGCACTTCGCCGCATCGACCACGTAGTTGCGCGAGTCGTGGCTGATCGCATTGACCGGGCAGGTTTCTTCGCAGGTGTTGCAGCGAATGCAGATCTCCGGGTCGATCAGGTGCTGGCGAATGATCGTCACCTGCGTTGTCGTGGCGGTGGTCATTTTCAGTCCTCGGGCAACAATTCGTCCTGGTAGGCATTCAACGTGAAGCGAACGTAGTTCAACTGCCCTGTCATTCCGGGCTTGACCCGGAATCCAGTGCCGCACCGCTGGATTCCGGCTTTCGCCGGAATGACGAGTCTATCCATTTTCTTCAACGTGACTGACTATTAGTTGAACCTCACGTACTCGAAGTCTACGGCCTGATTGTTGATGCCGCGTGCCGGCGGTGCGATCCAGTTGGCGAACTTGCCCGGTTCGGCCACCCGGCCCATCAGCGAACTGACGAAGGCACGGTCCTCGACCGAGGGCAGCCATTCGAGGTGATGGTGCGTCCATTCGGCTTCGGAGAGCACCTTGCCGGCGGGAGAAATTTTCGACGATGACAGCGGGCCGATCTTGCGATTGAAGGCCTTGTGCGGCGCCGTCAGCGAGAAGGGAATTCCCTGTTTCTGGAATATCTTGTTCCAGCGCTCGATGCCGGCTACCGCATCGCGGATGTAGTCGTCGCGCAGCCGCTCGTTGAGGGCGTTGAGATAGGGGGCCTGTGCAGTCACGATCTGGCCGTTGGCGACTTCGAGGATCGGGTAGGTCGCATCGCTGAGCTGATGGTCGTCGTCCTGCTTGGTTTCCTCGTAGCGACCCTTGAGTCCGGTGTTGTAGAAGGTGGCGGCATTCGATGAGACGTCGGCGCCGAACAGGTCCATGGTCACGCTGAAATGGAAGTTCAGGTAGCGCTGGATGGTCGGCAGGTCGATCACGCCCTGGGCGCGAATTTTCGCCACGTCGTCGGTCTTGAGCTGGTTCATGACCTCGCAGGTGCGCTGGATGACGCGGCCGACGCCGGATTCGCCGACGAACATGTGGTGCGCTTCCTCGGTCAGCATGAACTTGCAGGTGCGCGCCAGCGGATCGAAGCCGGATTCGGCCAGCGAACACAGCTGGTACTTGCCATCGCGGTCGGTGAAGTAGGTGAACATGAAGAACGACAGCCAGTCCGGCGTCTGTTCGTTGAAGGCACCGAGGATGCGGGGATTGTCGGCGTCGCCCTAGCGTCGCTCGAGCAGGGCCTCGGCTTCTTCGCGGCCATCGCGTCCGAAGTAGGCATGCAGCA
>JAUXUK010000047.1 GCA_030680805.1 Sulfuritalea sp.
GCGCTGAGCCAGTTCAAGAACCAGCTGCTCCTCGATATCACCACCGAAGGCCTGCGCAACCAGATCGTGGACGACAAGAATCGTCCCATGTTCGATTCGGCCAGTTCCGACGTGAAGCCCTATACCCGCGCCATTTTGCGGGAAATTGGACTGGCCTTGAACAAGGTGGAGAATCGCATCAGCCTTTCCGGCCATACCGATGCACAGCCCTTTGCGGGCGGTGATCGGGGCTTCGGCAACTGGGAGCTTTCGACCAACCGCGCCAACGCATCGCGGCGCGAGATGGTGGCCGGCGGCATGGATGATGCCAAGATCATGCGCGTGGTAGGTCTGGCCTCCACGGCTCTTTTCGACAAGCAGCAGCCCTACAGTCCAAGCAACCGCCGCATCAGCATCGTTGTCCTCAACAAGCGAACCGAGGAAGCGATCCTCGCTGACGGCCGGCAGATGGACGCCGAGGCGACGCCAGAGATGGATGCGAAAGTTCCCGACGCGCCTGCCACTGTAGCGGGAAGATAGACGACAGCAGAATCCATGGTCTGCAAGGTCGTTCGGGAATCGTCAGTCCGGCTCTGAACTGGCAGGCCTTGTTCGACCTATCTGGCAACGTGAGCAACATCGAAATACTTGATATTGAAAGTGATTGGCCAGTGGTAAGATAGGGCCGCTTTACCGAGAACCAGAAGATCAAACTGCCCGTCCGCCGGGCAGTTTTTAGTCGGGGCCCAAAAAACTGCCTCGCCTGTGAAATCCGTTGGCGCATTGCCGGATGCAATGCGTTGACGGGAACATGGAGCGAAGCATGGATAGATTCCACCCGACAACTGGCACTGGTCGTGACGCGGCCCCTTCCGGGGCAGGCATCGATCCCAAGTACAGCATAGGCATCCCCGAGATGGATGCCCAGCACGCCCGCTGGATTGGCCTCATCGAAAAGTTCAGGTCGGTCGGGTCCGCACACCTCATGGACCGGGCCGGAATCAACGCGGCAATCCACGCGCTGGAACAACTGCTGAAATACACACAAAGCCATTTCGCCAGCGAAGAGCAGTTCATCGCCGGGCACAACTTTCCTGATCTCGAAGCCCACAAAAAGCAGCATCGCGAACTCGAGTCCGTACTGGTCAAACTTCTGGACGAAGCGCACGCGCACGCGACCGGCGGCACGCCGCTGAAGCTCAACCTCTTTGCCACCGTCTGGCTGCTGGAGCACATCATGCAGGAAGACGACAAGTACGCCCGCTTCATTCTCGGCAAGCCTTCGCTGTAGGAAACAACCGCTCGTGCCGATTACCGCAAAAAACGCAGAACGAGAGATCGCGGCCCTTCGCCGCAGAATCCTGCTGGTCGACGACAGCAAGACCTTCCAGGGAATGTTCAAGTCCGCTCTTGGCGAGGACGATTGCCAGCTGTTTCTCTGCAACGACGGCCAGCAAGCACTGGACCTGGTCGGCGCACACTACATCGACTTCGTCTGCTCCGGTTTCTACCTGCCGGACATGGATGGCATCGAGCTTTGCCAACGGGTTCGTCACCTGACCAAATATGCCAGCAAACCTTTCGTCCTGTTGACTTCCGTCGATAGCGCCGACGCCCTGGCCAAAGCACTGCCGGCGGGCGTGACCGACATTTTTCACAGGAACGACATCGGACAGTTGCTGGCTTTCATCAAGCGCTTTCCTTCGTCGAACGAGCGCCTCGACGGGCGCGTGCTTTACGTCGAGGACAACCGGAGCCAGCGTGCCGTGCTCAAGGCGATGCTCGAGCAGAGAGGGCTGTCGGTGGATGCGTTTGCTTCGGCTGACGAAGCCTGGACGCATTTTCAGAACCATGACTACGACCTGGTGCTGACCGACATCGTTCTCGACGGCACCATGAGCGGTCTGGCCTTCGTCAATCGGATTCGTCGCCAAGCCGGGGAAAAGGGCGATACGCCGATCATCGCGGTGACGGCATTCGACGACAAGACGCGGCGCGTCGAACTGTTCAATCTGGGCGTGACGGATTACCTCCCGAAGCCGGTCGCGGAAGAGGAGCTATACGTGCGTATCGGCGGTCTGCTGAAGATGCGCCGCCTCACGCGGGAAATCGAACTCGAACGTCGGCAGCGACTATCGGACGAGTTGGCCCTGAGCGAAGTGCGCCTGCAAGCCGTGCTCGATGCCAGCCCGGATGCAATGCTGATCAGCGACGCGTCGGGAACCATTGTGCATGCCAGTCCGCAGATCGAACACCTGCTTGGCTATACGGCTGCCGAACTGATCGGCCGCTCGATCGAAGACCTCTTGCCGGAGCGTTTTCGCCTTGCGCATCCGCAGCGGCGTGCCGAATTTGCCGCCTCGCCGGTCGCGCGACGCATGGGGCAGGGGCGGACGGTCAGGGCCCAGCGCAAGGATGGCAGCGAATGCGACGTGGAAGTCAGCCTGAGTCGGATTCAGACCGGGCAAGGCTTTCTTTTCATCAGTGCCTTGCATGACATCACCGAGCGCAAGCAGGCCGAGTCGGCATTGCGAAACTCGGAGGCCCGCTATCGCAGTTTCGTCGCCGACCTGCCTATCGGCATCGTGATCACCCAGGATGGCCTGATCAAGTACGCCAACCAGGCCACGGTAGACATGATCGGCTATCCCGAGAACGAACTGCTGGGCCGACCTTTCCTTCCCTTCGTTGCCGAGGCCGATCGGCCACGGCTGATGGACTTGCATCAACGCCGCATGAACGGCGAAGAGAGTGAGCGATCCTACGTGGTCGGCATGGTCCGCAAGGACGGCGACGTCAGGTTGTGGCAAGGCTACGTCAACACCATCGACTGGGAAGGCAGGCCATCGGGGCTGGGCAGTTTCGTCGACATCACCGATCAAAAGCAGGCCGAAGCCGATCTGCGCATTGCCGCCATTGCGTTCGAGGCGCAGGAAGGCATCGTCGTCACCGATGCCGATGACGTGGTTCTGCGGGTCAATTACGCCTTCACCGAGATCACCGGCTACAGCGCCACGGAAGTCATCGGCAAGCGGATGAGTTTCCTGAAATCCGATCGTCATGACGAGCGCTTCTGGGCTGCGATGTGGAACATCATCGTGAACGATGGCGCGTGGCAAGGCGAAATCTGGAACCGGACCAGGAATGGCGAAGTGCATCCCCACCTGGTGGGGATTTCCGCGGTAAAGGGAAGCGACGGTGCGGTCACCCACTATGTCGGCACCTATACCGACATTACCGAACGCAAGCGTACGGAGGAAGAACTGGACCTGATGGCCAAGGTGTTCACCGAAAGCGATCAGGCGATCGTCATCACCGATGCCGAAGCGCGTATCGTCAAGACCAACGCGGCGTTCAGCCGGCTGACCGGATATGCCGCGGAAGAAGTCGTCGGGAAAGACCCGAATATTCTCTCGGCAAACCTGACGCCGCAAGAGACCTATCAGGAGATGTGGTCGTCACTCGAAGAACACGGGGTCTGGGCCGGCGAACTCTGGGATCGCCGCAAGACCGGCGAGCTCTACCCGAAATGGCTGTCGATTGCCGCCGTCCGCAACAAGACTGGTCAGACAACTCACTACGTTGGCAGTTTTGCTGACATCTCCGAGCGCAAGGCGGCAGAAACCAGAATCAAGTTCCTCGCACATCACGATGCCCTGACCCAGTTGCCCAACCGGCTGAACCTCCATGAGCGACTGGCGCAAGTCATCAACCTGGCCAAGCGCGGCAATACGAAATCAGCGGTGTTGATGATCGATCTGGATCGCTTCAAGGTCATCAACGATACCCTCGGCCATCACGTTGGCGACCAACTCCTGATCGAGGTGGCGCGCCGTCTGACACAGTCCGTGAGGGAAACCGACATCGTTGCGCGCCTCGGCGGAGACGAGTTCGTGGTCGTCTTGTCGACCATGGATTCGGCGGCCGATGCGACCATCGTCGCCGACAAGATCGTGCGCACCGTCTCGGCCCCCTACCAGATTGGCCGCCACGAGTTGCGCACCAGTCCCAGCATCGGCGTCTGCCTCTTCCCGGACGACGCCACCGAGATCGGCGAGTTGATCAAGTATGCCGACGTGGCCATGTATGCCGCCAAGGCCCGCGGCGGGCGCAATCATCAGTTCTTCACCACCGGGATGAACCTGGCAGTGACCAGTCGCATGGCCATCGAGGCCGACTTGCGAGCAGCTCTGGAGAAGCGCCAGTTTGTACTGCATTACCAGCCGCAACTCGACCTGAGAACCGGGCGGCTGACGGGTGTCGAAGCGCTGTTGCGCTGGCAGCACCCGAGCCGTGGCCTGATTCCGCCGATGGAGTTCATTCCCATCGCGGAAGAAACCGGATTGATCGCGGCTATCGGTGCGTGGGTATTGCAGGAGGCGTGCAGGCAACTGAAGGAATGGCAGGAAGACGGCATCACGCACATCCGCATGTCGGTCAACCTGAGCGCCCTTCAGTTTCTCGATAAAGCACTTCCCGACCAGGTCCAGGCCGCGCTGAGCACAGCGGGTTTGGCCCCTGAATATCTCGATCTCGAAGTCACCGAATCGATGGCGATGGACTCGCCTGCCGACACGATCTCAACGCTGAAGCTGCTGGCCGCGGGCGGCATCTTTCTGTCCATGGACGACTTCGGCACCGGCTACTCGTCGCTGGCCCACCTGAAGCTGTTCCCGCTCCACGTGTTGAAGATCGACCGTTCGTTTGTCAAGGACATCGAAACCGATCCCGACGATGCCGACATTTGCGATGTGATTGTCCTGCTGGCACACAGGCTGGGCCTGGAAGTGATTGCCGAAGGGGTGGAGACGGCAGCCCAGCTCAAGTTCCTGATCAGCATCGGCTGCGAAAAGATCCAGGGGTATCTGCTCAGCAAACCCTTGCCGGCCGACCAGGCCAAAGCCTTCATCAAGGGCCATGCGCCGATTTCGGATGTGGGCCATGTCGATCTGTGGCAGGGCTTCGACGAAAGGCGCAGCGAGGAGGCGATGAGCGGCGACCGGCAGCAATTGAGTATCATGGCGCCTGCCGCCGCAACGGATCAGCGATATGAGTAGAATCCATTCACCATGAATTTCATCAATAAAAACCTCGGATTTGGCCTCGGCTGGATTGTTCTGGTCGGCAGCGGCGCATCGGTTGCTTCGGGCGGCGGCCTCGGTCTTTCGACATGGATCGCCTTGCTGCTGGTCGGGATTGGCTGGCAGGCCATTGCGGCGCTGGCGGGCAACGGGTCCGCCAGGCTTGCCGCGGAAGAGCAGCGCATGAAGGAGGAAGAGCAGGCGCTGCTGGTGGAGTTCCGCCGCCTGCTGGAAGAGTGTTCGAGCCAGTTTGCGAAGCAGATGGATGTCGCGCGCGGCGAGCTGTCCCAGGTGCAGACCTTGTTGTCAGAGGCCATCGCCAGCCTGGCGGACAGCTTCCACAGCATGCACGAGCATACCCGCCGGCAGCGTGACGTGACGGTTTCCGTTGCGGCTGGCAGTGACGCCGAAAAGAGCACTCGCCAGTTCGACAGCTTCGTCACCGACACCTCGGCCGTGATGCAACGTGTGGTTGACAGCATTGTCGGCAACAGCAAGCTGGGGATGGAACTGGTCGACTTGACCGAGAACATCTCGGCGCGAACGCAGGACGTGCAGTCGATCCTGTCCGAAATCGGCGCGATCGCCAAGCAGACCAACCTGCTGGCACTGAATGCCGCCATCGAAGCGGCACGTGCCGGCGAAGCCGGGCGCGGCTTTGCCGTGGTGGCCGACGAAGTGCGAACGCTTTCGGAGCGCACGGGGCAGTTCAGCCAGCAGATCAACAAGGTGATCCAGAACATGCAGGTCACCGTCAAGCAGACCGAAGTGGCGATCCAGCGCATGGCCGGTCAGGATCTGGGTTTTGCCTTCGAATCGAAGAAACGAGTCGAAGAGATCATCACCACCATGGAGCAGCAGAACCGGTTGCGCGCAGTCGCTCTGGGACAGCTCGGCGGCATCGCCGACGACGTCGATGTGCAGGTCGGCCGTGCGGTGACCGCACTGCAGTTCCAGGACATCGTGTCCCAGCTGCTGGGCCATGTCGGGCGGCGGGTTGACGCGATCGATGATGCCTCGCGACACCTCGGCGAATTGGCGCAGAGCCTGCAGCGCAACGCGGAGACGGCCGGCGCCGCCGATGCGATGCGATCCCTGCAAGCGGAAACCCGCCACGTTGCCGATCGGCTCAGGGATCTCGAGCAGCTCACCGGGAACAACCCGGTCAGCCAGCAGGGGTTGGATCAGGGTGGCGTAGAGTTGTTTTGATTTTTGCTGTCGCGTGTTACTTAATGGAGTTCGCATATGTCCAAGACCATTCTTGCCGTTGATGATTCCGCGTCCATTCGCCAGATGGTCGCCTTTACCCTCAAGAGTTCCGGCTATGAAGTAGTCGAAGCCGTCGATGGCATGGATGGACTCGAAAAAGCCAAGTCGAAGAGCTTCAACCTGATCCTGACCGACCAGAACATGCCGCGCATGGACGGGCTGACGCTGGTCAAGAATTTGCGCGGCCTCGCGCAGTATTCGACCACGCCGATCCTGATGTTGACTACCGAGTCGTCCGACGCCATGAAGGCACAAGGCAAGGCCGCGGGGGCGACGGGTTGGCTGGTCAAGCCCTTCGATCCGCAGAAGCTGATAGAAGTGGTGAAGAAAGTCATTGGTTAAGACCCTAACCATGACCGGGAGGCAGCATGTCCATTGACATGAGCCAGTTCTATCAGGTGTTCTTCGAGGAAGCTCAGGAGCACCTCGACGGTATGGAATCCCTGCTGCTGGAACTGGACCTCGTCGACCCCGATCCGGAACAGCTCAACGCGATTTTTCGTGCGGCCCATTCGATCAAGGGCTCGGCCGGCACCTTCGGCTTTACCGATCTGGCCGAAGTCACCCACGTCCTCGAGAACCTGCTGGATCGCATCCGCAAGGGTGAGTTGGCCTTGCGACCGGAGATGATCGATGCGTTTCTCGATGCCGGCGATGTCCTGAAGCACTTGCTGGCTGCGCATCGGGGTGATGGCGAGGCAGACCAGTCGCAGGTCGCGGCCATGTGCAAACGGCTTTCCGAGTTGACAGTAAGCGCATCGCCGTCGGCGTCGGCGATGCCGGATCAGATCGCAGATCAGGCGATCGCCGGACCGGGGCCGGCCGAAGCGCTGGAAGTCAGCTTTGTGCTTGACCTGGACGGAGACGCCGCCGCCAAGGCGGTCGAGAATATTGTTGCAGAGCTGGGTCAGCACTGGACTGTTGAAGTAGTCGTGCGGGCAGCTGCCGCCGACGATCCGTGGCATTTGCGCCTTGCGGCCGAGGCCGATCCGGACATCGTGCGCGGCATGCTGGAATTTGTTGCCCGCAGCGACAGCATTCGCATCGGGCCGGCCGGATCCATTGCGGCAACGGCGGATGACGGCGACGGCGCCTATGGCTTCTTCGACGACGCACCGGCCGCCGCCCCGAAGACCGAGACGGATGAGTCGTGGGGCCTTTTCAGCGACGAGCCCAAGCCTGCGGCTGCGCCGACTGATGACTCCTACGGATTCTTTGTGGACGTGCCGGCGCCGGAAACCGCTGCCGCCGTTGCTCGCCCGCGAAGCGGAATCCCGGGCACGCAAAGCGAAGCAGCGCCGACTCTCTCTGCCGTAGCGGGAGACGAAGGCGAGGGCTTCGGATTCTTTGTCGATGTGCCGACCCCCGCGGCGACACCCGCATCGCCGGCCGTAGCCATCCCGGCCGCCGCCGTTGCGCCGGCCGAAAAACCCGGAGCCGCCAAGCGCGCGGCGCCCAAGCCGGCCGGCGGCGGCGAAACCTCGATTCGCGTCGACGTCGACAAGGTCGATCAACTGATCAACCTGATCGGCGAACTGGTGATCACCCAGGCGATGCTGGCGCAATCCGCCTCCACCCTCGATCCGGTCGAATTCGAGCGGCTGCACAACGGGCTGGCTCAATTGGAACGCAACACGCGCGACATGCAGGAATCGGTCATGTCGATTCGCATGATGCCTATCTCCGTGGTGTTTTCGCGCTTCCCGCGCGTGGTGCGCGATCTGGCCCAGAAGCTGGGCAAGCAGATCGAGCTCAAGACCATCGGCGAAGGCACTGAACTCGACAAGAGCCTGATCGAGCGCATCAGCGACCCGTTGACCCACCTGGTACGCAACAGCCTCGATCATGGCGTCGAGATGCCGGCGGACCGTGTCGCCAAGGGCAAGTCGCCGATCGGCACCATTACCCTCAAGGCCTACCACCAGAGCGGCAACATCGTGATCGAGGTCGGTGATGACGGCGCCGGGCTGAATCGCGAAAAGATTCTCGGCAAGGCGCGGGAAAAGGGTCTCGCCGTGCACGACCAGATGACCGATGGCGAAGTGTGGCTGCTGATTTTCGAAGCGGGATTTTCCACCGCGGACGTCGTTACCGAAGTCTCCGGGCGCGGCGTCGGCATGGACGTGGTCAAGCGCAACATCACTGCCATGGGGGGCCGGGTCGAGATCGAGTCGATGACCGGCATCGGCACCCGCATGACGGTGCGCTTGCCGCTGACGCTGGCGATCCTCGACGGCATGTCGGTCGCCGCGGGCAAGGAAACCTACATCATTCCGCTGGGCTATGTCATCGAATCGCTGCAGGCCGAGCGCGGCATGATCAAGAGCGTATCGGGCGTCGAGCGGCTGCTTCAGGTGCGCGGCGAGTATCTTCCCGTGGTGCCCCTGTACGAGATTTTCGGGATTCCCGACACCGTCACGCGACTCGATCAGGGCATCATGGTGGTGATCGAGGCGGACGGTGTGAAGGCGGCGTTGTTCATCGACGCGCTGGTCGGCCAGCACCAGGTGGTGATCAAGAGCCTGGAATCGAATTACCGCAAGGTCCAGGGGATTTCGGGCGCAACCATCATGGGCGACGGCCATGTCGCCATGATTCTGGATGTGGCGGCGCTGGTGCAGATGGCGAAAAGCGCCCTGCCTGCGGCAGCCTGACAACAACCCGGCGAACAAGGGAGCGAGGAGACGATGATGGTTCAGGAACAACATGCGGCCAAGGGCAAGGGGGCCGGCGACGAGGGTGGCTACGCCCAGGAATACCTGACCTACACCCTGGGGCCGGAGGAGTATGCGATCGACATCCTCAAGGTGCAGGAGATCCGCGGCTACGAGCCGCCCACCACCATCGCCAATGCGCCCAGCTTTCTCAAGGGTGTGATCAACCTGCGCGGCACCATCGTGCCGATCGTCGATCTGCGCATCAAGTTCAATGTCGGCAAGGCCGACTACACGCCCTTCACCGTGGTGATCATTCTCAACATCGCCTCGCGCGTGGTCGGCATCGTGGTCGACAGCGTGTCCGACGTGACCATGCTGCGCCAGGAGCAGATACGCGCCGCGCCCGAGTTTGCCGCGACAGTGGATACCAAATACATCAACGGCCTATGTACCCTCGACGAGCGCATGCTCATCGTGGTCGACATAGAGCGGCTGATGCTGTCCCACGAGATGGCATTGGTTGACGCCGCCCAGAACGCACAATAAGCCGCACCGAAAAAGGAGCCAAGACAATGAGAAGCAACCTGCCCGTGACCCAAAACGAGATCGTCCTGCGCGACGACCAGATGATCGTTTCCAAGACCGATCTCAAAGGCCAGATTACCTACATCAACCGGGATTTCCTGGACATCAGCGGCTTCACCGAAAGCGAACTGATCGGGCAGCCGCACAACATCGTGCGCCACCCGGACATGCCCGAGGCGGCCTTTGCCGACCTGTGGCGGACGCTCAAGGCGGAGCGGCCCTGGATCGGCATGGTCAAGAACCGCTGCAAGAACGGCGACTACTACTGGGTCGAGGCCCACGCCACGCCGCTGCGCGAGAATGGCCAGCTGGTCGGTTACATGTCAGTGCGCAAGAAGCCGACACGTTCCCAGATCGACGCCACGGAGCAGGCCTACCGCATGTTCCGCGAGAACAAGGCGGGCGGTAAGCGCATCGAACTCGGGCGCGTGGTCTCGGGTGGCGGCTTGCGCCAGAAGCTGGCCGATATGAGCATCAAGGCCAAGCTGGGCAGCGTGATGACTCTTATGGCGTTGTTGTTGCTGGCGATCGGCGCACTGGGCCTGTATGGCATCAACACTTCAAACCACGGCCTGCAGACGGTCTATGAGGACCGCACGGTTCCCCTGATGGATCTGGGGAAGATCATCGACAAGATCAACCTGGTGCGGCTGAATGCGGTCAGCGCGTCCAACGCGACGAGCCAGGACGTGGTGAAAGACGCCGTCGCAAAGACACAGCAGCGCGACAAGGAAATCGCCGAACTCTGGACAAAATACGTGGCGACCACCCTGACGCCGGAGGAAAAGCTGCTGGCTGACGCCTTTGGCAAGCAATTCAAGGCCTATCAGGAATCGCGCGACATCACGATGAAGGCCGCAGCCGACGGCAATTTCGAGGCCTCCAAGGCGAATGCGGCGAAAGATGCGGGACCCAAATACGCCGTGGCACGGGAAACCGTCTTCAAGCTGATCGAACTTCAGGGAGCGGTGGCAAAGGAGGAGTTCACCAAGGCGCAGGCCCAGTTTGAATTTATTCTCAAGCTTTCGATTGGCGCGATGGTGGCCGGTCTGCTGCTGGCAGTGGGTGCCGCCGTGGTGCTGATTCGCGCCATTACCGGGCCGCTGAACCAGGCCCGCGACATCTTTGCGCAGATCGGCCAGGGCATGTACGGCAACTTTGTCGATATCACCAGCAACGACGAGACCGGCAAGTTCCTGCAGAGCCTGGAAGTCATGCAGACCAAGCTCGGCTTCGACGTGGCCGAGGCAAGACGCCTTTCCGACGAAAACCTGCGCATCAAGATCGCGCTGGACAACGTCAGCACCGGCGTCATGATCGCCAACAACGAGCGCACCATCATCTACGCCAACAAGTCGGTGCAGAAGATCCTCAAGGGCGCCGAGTCGGCGATTCGGCAGCAGTTGCCGAACTTCGATGCAGACCGCATGGTGGGCGTGAATATCGATACCTTCCACAAGAGCCCGGCGCACCAGGCCAACCTGCTGGCGACCTTCACCAGCACCTATGTCGCCAACCTGGAGATCAGTGGGCGCTACCTGCGGGTTTCGGCCAGTCCGGTGATCAATGCACGCAATGAGCGTCTCGGCGCGGTGGCCGAGTGGCTGGATCGCACCCCCGAAGTCCTGGTCGAGAAGGAAGTGGCGGGCATCGTCGAGGGCGCCCTGCGCGGCGACTTCGTCACGCGCCTCAGCATGGAAGGCAAGGAGGGCTTCTTCAAGCAACTGGCCGAGGGCCTCAACCAGTTGTCCAACGTGACCCAGACCGGTTTGTCGGATGTGGCGCGAGTCCTGCAACTGGTCGCCGCAGGCGACCTGACGCAGAAGATCGAGGCTGACTATCAAGGCATCTTCGGTCAGTTGAAGGACGATACCAACACCACGATCGAGCGCCTGCGCGAAGTGGTGGGGCGCATCAAGGATGCCACCGAGGCGATCAACATTGCGTCGCAGGAAATCGCTGCAGGAAACCAGGATCTGTCGAGCCGGACCGAAGAGCAGGCCAGCAGCCTGGAAGAGACATCCTCCTCGATGGAGCAACTCAACGCCACCGTCAAGCAGAACGCCGAGAACGCCAAGCAGGCCAACGAACTGGCCAAGACATCCAACGCCGGGGTGGTGAAGGGCGGCGAAGTGGTGAAGCAGGTGGTGGTCACCATGGGCGAGATTCAGGCCAGTTCGAAGAAGATCTCGGACATCATCGGCGTGATCGACAGCATCGCCTTCCAGACCAACATCCTGGCGCTGAACGCGGCGGTGGAAGCCGCGCGAGCCGGCGAGCAGGGTCGCGGCTTCGCCGTGGTGGCAACGGAAGTGCGCAACCTGGCGCAGCGCAGCGCCACGGCGGCGAAGGAAATCAAGACCCTGATCGCCGAATCGGTAGACAAGGTGGAAAGCGGCGCAAAACTGGTGCAGCAGGCGGGCACCACCATGGACGAAGTGGTGGCCAGCTTCCAGCAGGTAGCCAGTCTGGTGACTGAAATTGCATCGGCCTCGCGTGAGCAGAGTTCGGGCATCGAACAAACCACGCAGGCGGTAAGCCAGATGGATGAGGTGACCCAGCAGAACGCCGCCCTGGTGGAAGAAGCGGCGGCGGCGGCCGAGAGCCTGGAAGAGCAGGCGCGCGGCCTGGTGCAGACCATGAGCGTGTTCAAGCTGGCCGAAGGCGGCGGACGCAGCATGCCTGCGCCGTCGCTGCGCGATGCGACGCCAAGGCAGCTGGCAGGCGGCGGTCGCTCGCCGGCCAAACCGGGGATGGCGAAGAAAATTGCCCCCCCTCATCTGGCCGATGCCGGCGAGCAGTGGGAGGAGTTCTGATCGCCAGTCGTTGAATCTCGCCTGAGGGCGCCCTCAGGCTCTTCATCCGATCAGTCCCTCCTCCGCGAGGCGATCCCACTTGGACAACGAAAAAATGGAACAGCGCGACCGCGAATTCCACTTCACTGCTGCTGACTTCGAGCGGGTGCGCACGCTGATCTACAAGCACGCCGGGATTTCCCTGGCGCCGATCAAGCAGGACATGGTGTACAGCCGCCTGGCGCGGCGCCTGCGGGCGCTCGGCTACAGCACCTTCGAGCAGTACCTGGCACACCTGGAATCGAACGATGAAGCGGAATGGGAGATCTTCGTCAATTCGCTGACGACCAACCTCACATCGTTCTTTCGCGAGGCGCATCACTTCGACATCCTGATTCGCCATCTGCGCGAGCTGAAGCAGCGCCCCATACGCATCTGGTGCTCGGCCGCGTCCACCGGCGAGGAACCCTACACCCTGGCCATGACGGCCTGCGAGGCATTCGACACGCTGACGCCGCCGGTCGCGATCGTCGCCAGCGACATCGATACCAATGTGCTGGCCACGGCGGGGAAGGGCGTCTATCCCCTGGAGCGGGTCGAGAAGCTGAGTGCCGACCGACTGCGCCGCTTTTTCCTGAAGGGCAGCGGCGCGCAGGAAGGTTACGTGCGGGTGCGGCCGGAGTTGCAGAAGCTGCTCAGCTTTACCCGCATCAACCTGCTCGATGCGCGCTTGCCGCTGCAAGGCCCGTTCGACGTCATGTTCTGCCGCAACGTCATGATCTATTTCGACAAGCCGACGCAGCGTGCGATCCTGAAGAAGTTCGCGCCCTTGCTGCGCGAGGACGGCCTGCTGTTTGCCGGCCATTCCGAGAGCTTTCTGCATGCTGCCGACGTGTTCCGCTCGCTCGGACGCACGGTGTACGAGCGCGCCGACCGACCAGCGTCAGCGCCGGCGGTCAGGATCTGACCATGGAGGCGGGATTCGTCGAGCATCTGGCGGGCAATCGCTACTTCGACCCGACCTTCGGCGCCGAAGCGGTCAAGGTACTGCCGGGCGAGTATTTCGTAACGACCACCGACATGCTGCTGGTGACGGTGCTCGGCTCCTGCGTCTCCGCCTGCATTCGCGACAAGGAAAAAGGCATCGGCGGCATGAACCATTTCATGCTGGCCGACTCGGCCGAGCAGTCTCCCTTTTCGGCTTCGGCGCGTTACGGGACCTACGCCATGGAAATCCTGATCAACCATCTGCTCAAGCTCGGCGCCCGGCGCGGCAGCCTGGAGGCCAAGGTGTTCGGCGGCGGCCGGGTCATGGCCGCGCTGTCGAGTTCCAACGTCGGCGAGCGCAATTGCAGCTTCGTGCTTGATTTCCTGAGGACCGAAGGCATTTTTGTTTCCGCGCAGGATCTACTCGACGTTCATCCGCGCAAGGTCTATTTCTTTCCGACCACCGGTCGCGTTCTGGTCAAGAAGCTGACGCGCCTGCACAACGACACGCTGATCCGGCGCGAAACCGAATACGCGGCGCGCCTCACCGAAGCGCCGGTATCGGGTGATATCGAGCTGTTCTAGAGGACCCCATGCCCATCAAGGTACTTGTCGTTGATGACTCCGCACTGATGCGCGCCCTGCTGACCGAGATCATCGGCGGCGCGCCGGATCTCGAGGTGGTCGGCGCGGCGCCGGACCCGATTGCCGCGCGCGAAATGATCAAGACGCTGAATCCCGACGTGTTGACCCTCGATGTCGAGATGCCGCGCATGAACGGCCTCGAATTTCTGGATCGGCTGATGCGTTTGCGGCCGATGCCGGTAATCATGATTTCCTCTTTTACCGCAGCCGGTTCCGAAATCACGCTCAAGGCGCTCGAACTTGGCGCGGTGGACTATCTGGCCAAGCCGCGCGCAGAGAACATTTCCATGCTGCAGGACTACGCCGCGGATATCCGCGACAAGATCCGCGCCGCAAGCGGCGCGCGCCTCAAGTCGACGTCGCGTATCGCCGTACCGCCAGCGCCGACTTTTGCTCAGCCCAAAGGCAGCTTCTCGTCGCGCCTGCTGGCCGAGAAGGTCATCGCCATCGGCGCCTCGACGGGTGGCACGGAGGCCATCAAGGAGGTGCTCGGCTCCCTGCCCGGAGAGATGCCGCCCATTGTCATGGTGCAGCACATGCCGGAAAGCTTCACGCCATCCTTCGCGCAACGGCTGAACAACTTGTCCAGAATGACCGTGATCGAGGCCCAGGGCGGCGAGCGCCTGCAGCCGGGCACGGCCTATCTGGCCCCGGGCCATTCGCACATGCGGGTACGGAAGAGCGGCGCGGGCCTTGTGCTCGAGTTGTCGCAGGAGGAACCGGTGAATCGTCATCGGCCCGCGGCCGATGTGCTGTTTCGGTCGGTCGCCGAGTACGTGGGGCAAAATGCACTGGGCGTGATCCTGACCGGCATGGGCAAGGATGGTGCCCAGGGTTTGCTGGCCATGCGCCAGGCCGGAGCCTGGAATATCGGACAGGACCAAGCCTCCTGCGTTGTGTATGGAATGCCGCGAGAGGCCGCCGAAGTGGGTGCGCTGGATGAAGTGGCAAGTCTCGCCGAGATCTCGGGAAGCATCATGGCAAAGCTGCGCGCACTGGACAAGCGCGGCAGCGGAGGCTGATTCGGTTCGCATCGAATCGGGCTATACTTGGTTCGCCAGCAACCGTTGTTTGAGCGAGGACAAATTCATGCAGGCTTCTGTCACCGTTACTGAAGGTCGTGCCGTCATCCTGTTGCAGGGTCGTTTCGATTTCAATTCGCATCGTGATTTCCGCGAAGCGGTTGACACGGCTTTGGCGAGTCCCGGTTCAACCATCACAGTCGATCTGGCGGGTGTCGAATACCTCGACAGTTCCGCCTTGGGAATGTTGTTGATGCTGCGCGACCGGGCCAAGGGTGCGGCGCGTGAAGTCACCTTGACCGGATGTCGCAGCGCAGTGAAGCAGATTCTCGATATCGCCAACTTCGGCAAGCTGTTCAGCATGGATTGAGGAAGTACGTCCCTTGGGCGCAGCATCCGGTTCGCATGTTGCTCCAACAGGGCTCAGTCAGGCGTTTCCGCCATAAGCGGATTGATCGTTTCGGCCTTGAGTTCGGCTGTGGTTTTGCTACAGTGAACCCATAGAACAATGACGTTTTTGGCCGGTTGGCCGCTTCTTTTCTGTTTCCATGAGAGGTTGAAAAACGCAATGAGTCATTTATGGCTTAAGCTATAGAAGACCTTGAGGAGGAGAGGAATAATGGCTGGATCAGTGTCTCGTGTGCCGTGGGCACATATTGCTGCCGGATTGATCGTCGCTGGCGGCGGGGCCGGAGTCGTCAGCTATGCCGGCGGCGCGCTCGGACCGGATGTCATCGCCTTGCTGGCGGTATTGGGCGCCCTGGTTGTCGTGGTGCCATGGATGCACTTCAATTCAGCGGTCGCCGGTCCGATCAACCACATGCGCGAAGTGCTGCACACTACCCGCAATGACGGCGATCTGGCGCGTCGAGTGGTGGTTCCGCAGGCTTCCAGCGCCGCGCCGGCCGCCGCTGCCTACAACGAGTTGATGGCGAGTCTTCAGGGCATCATCACGCGAGTTCTGTTCAATTCCAATCAATTGGCGCAGGCCGCCGACAAGCTGATTGCGGAAGCACGTGAGACGGCGTCGGGCTCGGAGCAGCAAAATGCCGCCGCCGAGTCGGCCGCCGTTGCATGTGCCGAGATGGCCGGAGAAATGAATGATGCGGCCGATCACGCCGAGGAAACCGCGCGCATTGCGCTTGCGGCGCGCGAAAACTCTTCGCGTGGCGCGGCGATCGTGCATGATGCCGCTGCCGAAATCGAACGCATAGCGTCGTCGGTCGAGCAGTCGGCGCAGGTGGTCGCGGCACTCGGCGAGCGTTCGGCGGAGATTTCCGGCATCGTCAAAGTGATCCACGACATCGCCGATCAAACCAATCTCCTCGCGCTCAATGCCGCCATCGAGGCGGCGCGGGCCGGCGAGCAGGGGCGTGGCTTCGCCGTTGTCGCCGACGAAGTGCGCAAGCTGGCCGAACGTACGACGGCCGCCACCAGCCAGATCAGTTCGGTGATTGCGGCAATCCAGAGCGAAACGGGCCACGCGATCACCACCATCAAGGCCGGATCACTGCAGGCGGGCAACGGCGCCCGGTTGGCGAAACAGGCTGCCGAGGCCCTGGGGCAGATCAACGCGGGCGCGCAGGAGACGCTGGACAAGGTCTCGAGCATCGCCAAGACGATGCACGAACAAAGTCGAAAAACCCAGACCATTGCGGAGCACGTCAGCAGCATCATGGGTCTGGCTGACCGCAATACGGAGTGTTCTAAGAACACCCTGGCCGAGGCGAATCAGCTCGACTATCTCGCCATGAATCTCGAGGAAGTCGGCACCATTTTCAAGCTCGGGGTGGCGGGTGAGCAGGCGCTCAAGGTGCATGAGCGTATGCCCGGCGTCGTGCAGGGTGTGGCGAAAGCCATGTCCAAGGCCTTCTCCGACGCGGTTGACCGCGGCCAGATCAAGCTCGACGACCTGTTCGACCCGAACTACGTGCCGATTGCCAACACCAAGCCGCAGAAGTTCCACACCAGGTTCGACAGCTTCTGCGACAAGTTGCTGCCGGGGATTCAGGAGCCGGTGCTGGATGGCAACAAGGAGGTCGCCTACTCGATCGCCTGCGACCGGCGCGGCTACGTGCCGACGCACAACAACCGCTTCTGTCAGCCGCTCACTGGTGACGAGAAGAAGGACTTCGTGGGCAATCGGACCAAGCGCGTGTTCGGCGATCCGGTCGGCAAGCGTTGCGGCGATCACGAACTGCCGTTCCTGCTGCAAACCTACCGGCGGGATACGGGGGAAATCATGCATGACATTTCGGCGCCGGTGTATGTCAAGGGCCGTCATTGGGGTGGCGTGCGCATCGGCTATCGCACCGAGTGAATGAGGCCCCTTGACGCGAACATTCCGCGGCCCGCGACGGCCGCTTCCGCAGCAAAGTGGCGTAGTATTGGTTGTCGCGCGAGGGGCTTGTTTGTGTTGCCGCCGGCGCTGAAAGGCTTGTAAATGTCGGATCTCTTCAACAGCATTGACGCTCGGACCCGGTTGGCAGGAACCAACAAGCTGGAGATATTGCTGTTCGCGCTGGGTCTGGACAATCGTACCGGTCGTCGCGAAACATTCGGCATCAACGTGTTCAAGGTTCGTGAAGTGATGCGTACGCCGCCGATTACGTCGGCGCCCGATATGCCTCCCGCAGTCAAGGGCATGGTCAGTCTGCGCGGCGCCCTGGTCCCCGTGGTTGATCTCGCCGATTACATCGGCATGCAGCCGGACAGCCCCCGCGACATCATGATCGTCACCGAATACAACGGCAAGACCCAGGGCTTTCTGGTGGAGTCCGTCGATACCATCCTGCGCCTCGACTGGTCGCAAATGCGCGTTCCACCGCAAATGCTGACCTCCAATCTGGGCGGCCTGGTGACGGCAGTTACCGAGTTGGACGACAATCGTTTGGTCATGATGCTCGATGTCGAGCGTGTCCTGGCAGAGACCGCCAAGGAGGACGACGCCATGATATTCAATGGCATATCAGCGCTTGGTCGTGACGATCTGACCATACTGTTTGCTGACGATTCCTCGGTGGCGCGCGGCCAGATCGAACGGACCCTTGCCGTTCTGGGCGTCAAACACGTCAGCGCCGTGAATGGGCGTGCCGCGTGGGAAGAGTTACAGCGTATTGCCACGCTTGCCGAGAACACCGGCAGACCCGTCAAAGACTATGTGCAGCTGGTGTTGACCGACGTCGAGATGCCGGAAATGGACGGCTATCTCCTGACCAAGAATATCAAGGCCGATCCGCGCTTTGTCGGGATACCTGTGATCATGCATTCGTCTTTGTCATCCATGTCCAACCAGCAGTTGGGCCGTTCGGTGGGCGTCGATGAGTATGTACCGAAATTCGAACCCCATCGCCTGGCGGAAACGCTGGGGCGTCTGCTGCTTGGCCAGAAGCCCGCGGCGACAACCACACACTGAACGGGAGTGCCGACTGCCATGAACTCCACCCAGACATATGCGGGCACCGATTCGAACAGTTCTTCGTTGATGGAGAACGTCGATGCGCGCACCAAACTGGCGGGTTCGAACCGGATGGAGATTCTGCTGTTCTCGCTGGGGACCCACGAAACCTTCGGTAACAATGTGTTCAAGGTGCGCTAAGTCAGCCAGACGCCGACCATCACCAAGGCGCCGAACATGCCCGGCGGAGTCGAGGGCCTGATCAGCCTGCGCGGCAATGTCATACCTGTGCTCTCCCTGTCGAAGGTCATGAATCTGACTGACGCACCTGCCACCCGCGGCGGCTCGATGATGGTGACGGAATACAGCAAGCGCACGCTGGGTTTTCTGGTGCACGGGGTTGACCGGATCATCCGTGTCGACTGGGACAAGGTGCGCGCACCGGAGTCGGTGACCAGCGGTTCGCATGCCTACATCACGGCCATCACGGAACTGCCCAACGGCAAGCTGGTGTCGATCGTCGACGTCGAGCAGATCATGGCCAATACCTTTGGCGAGGCGGTGATCGGCCAGATCGAGCGCATGCAGGATGCAGAAAGTTTCAACGTCTTCTTCGTCGATGATTCCGTCGTCGCGCGCAAGAAAATTGCCGAAGTCATGGACAAGCTCGGCGTCAAGCACAAGCATGCCCAGAACGGCATGGAGGCCTGGACCCGGCTTTCAGGCATGGCCAGCCATTCGCAACAGACCGGACAGAGCCTGCGCGACGAGGTCAATCTGATTCTGGTTGATGCCGAGATGCCGGAAATGGACGGCTATGTGCTGACCAAGCACATCAAGTCCGACGCGCGCTTTGCGGGAATTCCCGTGGTGATGCATTCGTCGCTTTCGTCGGAAGCCAATCGGGCGATGGGCAAGAGCGTGGGCGTGGATGCCTACGTGGCAAAGTTCGACGCCGATGCGCTGGCGGAAACCCTGCGTCCGATGCTGATCAAATCCGCTCGCGATTGATGGAGCGAAGAATCCATGGCAATTGAACCCGGCAAGCTCAAGATTCTGGTGGTCGATGACTTCTCGACCATGCGACGGATTGTGCGCAATCTGCTCAAGGAACTGGGTTACACCAATGTCGACGAGGCCGAAGACGGCGCGATCGCGTTGGGCAAGTTGAAGGCGGGTGGTTTCGAGTTTGTCGTATCGGACTGGAACATGCCCAATATGGATGGACTGACCCTTTTGCAGTCGGTGCGGGCCGACCCGGCGCTCAAGCATTTGCCGTTTCTCATGATTACCGCGGAGGCGAAAAAGGAAAACATCATCGCCGCTGCTCAGGCGGGTGCTTCGGGCTACATTGTCAAACCCTTTACGGCGGCTACCTTGAACGAGAAGTTGGCCAAGATATTCGAGAAGATGGGGCAGGGCGCCTGAGGGCGCCAGGCGATCAGGAAGAAACGCGATGGCAAATCCGATCAAAGCAGACGACGGCAGCGATTCCGAAGACCTTCAGGCACTGTTCGACAGTATTGCCGCGGGTGCGCCGCCGGCGCCGCCACCTGCTCCGGCACGTTCGGACGCCACGGGCGACTCCGATGACCTGCAGGCCTTGTTCGACAGCGTTGCCCAGGCCCAGCCTGCCGGCGCCGCAGCCGGCGCTCCCCAGGGGAGTGCGGACGGCGGCGGTCCCCAGGAGGAGGTGGTCTTCAATCGCTTGGGCCATCTGGCGCGGCAACTGCATGACAGCCTGCGTGGGCTGGGTGTCGACAAGTTGCTGGAGGATACCGCGCAGCACGTAATCCCCGACGCCCGCCAGCGGCTGCAATACATCGCGCAAATGACGGAGCAGGCTGCCTCCAAGGTATTGAACGCAGCCGATATCGCCAAGCCTGTTCAGGACGAATTGATCGCCCGTTCGGAGGCGATGTCAAAACGCTGGGACAAGATGTTCGCCAACCAGCTCTCGGTGGATGAGTTCAAGATGCTGGCCGCCGACACGCGTACCTACTTTGCCGAAGCACCGCCCAAGCTCAAGATCACCAACGATCAGCTGATGGAAATCATGATGGCTCAGGATTTTCAGGACCTGACAGGGCAGGTGATCAAGAAGATAGTGGACGTGGTACAGAACATGGAGACCCAACTGCTTGCCCTGCTGATCGAGGCCATGCCGGAACAACGCAAGGCCGAGGCGCCGGAAGGTTTGCTCAACGGGCCGGTTATCAGTGCAGCAGGACGCAGCGACGTGGTCACGAGCCAGACGCAAGTAGATGACCTTTTGGAGAGCCTCGGGTTCTGATTCAGAGTCCTGTTGCTTGCAAGGGAGACAGCAATGAGCGATTTTAGTTTCGGCATAACGCGCGCTTCGCGCGCATTCGCCTGCACTGAAGTCGCTCCAGGGAGGTGGGTATGAGCGACTTTCAAGGAATGGAAGACCTGCTTCAGGATTTCCTGGTCGAGGCCGGTGACCTGTTGTCCGGGGTTGATAACAAGCTGGTCGATCTCGAGCAGAATCCCGAAGATCATGCCTTGCTTAACGAAATTTTTCGCGGGTTTCACACGATCAAGGGCGGCGCGGGCTTTCTCAATGCCGCTGAACTGGTCACGCTCTGCCATCTGACGGAAAATCTTTTTGACCGCCTGCGCAATGGCGAGCTGAGCATCACCGGCGAACTCATGGATGTGATCATGGCGGCGACGGCAGGGGTGCGCGACATGTTCGGCGTGCTGGAGCGCGGCGCGCAACCCGAGCCTGCTGATCCCGATGTGCTGGCAAGGCTCAAGGCGGCCCTGGCGGGGGAACCGCTGGCTTCGGTCGCGAAGCCCGCTGCTGCCCCTGCTGCTGCCCCCGTCGCGACCGTAGCCGCGTCTGCGGCGAGTCCGCAGGCACCTGCCGGCGCCGGCCCCGATTGGGGCAACCTGTTCAACGCCGTGACGGGTGCTGCCGCACCGGCCGCTGCAATAGCCGCTACCGGAACGACGGTCGCAGGACCTCACGTCAGTCACGATGTCGCCGGCGAGACGCCGGAACAGATCATCCATGCCGCCGTCGGGCGCCGCGCCAGCGACAAGCCGGGGGCGCAGGTTCCGGTGGGGCGTCGCGATACGGAGAAAACGCGCGACAACTCGATACGGGTCGATACCACGCGGCTCGACCAGGTGCTCAACTTGTCGGGCGAAATCGGGCTGACCAAGAATCGTTTGAACGCCTTGCGCTCGGACATTCTCAATGGCCGCTCGGATACCGAGACCTTGCACGCGCTTGATCAGGCGGTGAGCCAGCTCGATCTGCTGGTGTCGGACCTGCAAAACGCGGTGATGAAGACCCGCATGCAGCCTGTGGGCCGCCTGTTCCAGAAGTATCCGCGCATTGCCCGCGATCTGGCCCGCAGTCTGGGCAAGGATGTCGAGCTCGTGCTGGTGGGCGAAGATACCGAGATAGACAAGACCATGATCGAGGACTTGTCCGATCCGATCATTCACCTGATCCGCAATGCCGTCGACCATGGTGTCGAGTCCACCGAGGACAGGCGCGCGGCAGGCAAGCCGGAGAAGTCCCAGGTGCGGCTCGAGGCGCGCCAGGAGGGCGATCACATCGTTCTGATCGTGTCCGATGACGGCCGCGGAATGAATCCCGAGAGATTGCGGGCGAAGGCGCTGGAAAAGGGCATCATCACCGACGAAGAAGCCAACACGATGGACGAGCGGCAGAGCTTCCAGCTCGTCATGCTGCCGGGATTCTCGACCAAGGATGTGGCTTCCGACGTATCCGGACGCGGCGTCGGCATGGATGTGGTCAAGACCAACATCCAGAAGCTCAATGGCTCCATCGAGATCAAGAGCGTGCTGGGCAAGGGGTCGACTTTCGTCATTTCGCTGCCGCTGACGCTGGCGATCCTGCCGGTCCTGCTGGTGAAGCTTGGCGAGCAGCCATTCGCCGTGCCGCTGTCCATGGTCAGGGAAATCCTTCCGATCAAGATCGAGGCGGTCCAGGAGGTCGGCGGATGCGCCACCATGGTGGTCCGCGGCGAGGTCATGCAGATGTATCCGCTGAGCCACCTGCTCGGCTGGTCATCCGATCTGGTTCCCGAGTATGGCGTTTTGATGCAGATGGCTGAGCATGCCTTCATTCTCGCCATCGACGGCTTCATGGGTCGTGAAGATGCCGTGATCAAGTCGCTTGACGATTTTCGTCCCAAGGGCGTCGCCGGTGTCACCACGCTGTCGAACGGGCAGATCGTGCTGATTCTCGACATGAAGGAAGTCCTCGGCGCCTTCGGAGAAGGCCGCGGCGTTCCGCGCTCCACCTTTATTCCGGTGGAGAAGCTGGCAGCCGCCTGACGATTTCCCGCGTCGAGCGGGAGCCTATCGTCGGGATACCGTCTCCTCGTCCCTCGGAGACATAATTAACGGGCGTTTCGGCGCCTGTTCACGGGTTCTCCACGAGGGCCGGCGGCAATAATTGCCGGTATGAGCGAGAACCTCCGTGGCTGAAGAAAGCGACCTCGAACGAACCGAGCCCGCGTCGACGCGGCGCCTTGAACAGGCGCGCGAAGAGGGCAATGTTCCGCAGTCGCGCGAACTAATGGCCTTCATGGTCTTGGCCGCCGGCGCGGGCGCTTTCTGGATTCTCGGTGGCTGGCTCGCGCAGCGATCATCGAGCCTGTTGCGGAATGGTTTGAGTTTCAGCCGCGAAGCCGCTTTTGATACGGCCTTGATGACCGGTTCGGCGCTATCGCTGACCGCCGAAGCCTTCGTCATTGCCGGGCCGATTTTCCTTCTCGCCATCGCAGCGGCCATTGCCGCTCCCTTCATGATCGGCGGCGGCGTGATTTCCCCCAAGGCGTTCAAGCTGGATCTCAACCGGATGGATCCCATCAAGGGTCTCGGGCGAATGTTCTCTGTGCAAAGCCTGGCCGAACTGGTCAAGGCGGTGCTCAAGGCGCTGCTGATTGCTGGTGTTCTGTATTGGGTGGTGAAGCATGAGCAGGATCGCCTGTTCGCCTTGCTCGGCCAGCCGATCGAAACCGCGCTGATTTCGTTTGCGCAGGTGCTGCTCTACAGCTTTGTCGCGATTGTCGTCGGCCTTGCTGTTATCGCTGCAATCGATGTCCCGTTTCAGCTCTGGCAATACCATGACCGGCTGAAGATGACCAAAGAGGAGTTGAAGCGGGAAGCCAGGGAGAGTGAGGGCGATCCGTATCTCAAGGCACGCATCCGCAGCCAGCAGCGGGAACTGGCGCGCAGTCGCATGATGTCGGCAGTGCCCAAGGCCGACGTGGTGGTCACCAACCCGACGCATTTTGCCGTCGCCCTGAAGTACGAGAGCGGCACCATGGGCGCACCAACCGTGGTCGCCAAGGGGATGAACCTGATTGCGCAAAGGATCCGTGAACTGGCGGACGAAAATCAGGTGCCGATCCTCGAAGCGCCGCCGTTGGCACGGGCGCTGTACCGTCATACGGATGTCGGCGAGCAGATCCCGGCGCCGCTCTATAGGGCAGTGGCCGAGGTCATGGCCTATGTCTACCAGTTGAACCAGTTTGCGATATCGGCGGGAAATCTGCTGCCCCCGGTTGCGCCTGCGGCGATCGCCGTGCCGGAAGGAATGGATCCGGGGACTCCTGAATGAACGACGCGCTGACACTGCAGGGATTCCTCGGGCGGATGAATATCCGTCAGATGCTGGCGCCGCTGTTGATAGTCCTCATCCTGTCGATGATGGTGCTGCCCCTGCCGCCTTTTGTGCTGGACGTATTTTTTACCTTCAACATAGCCATTTCGGTCATGGTGCTGCTGGTGGCGATGTACACCCTGCGGCCGCTTGATTTCTCGATATTCCCTACGGTACTGCTGGTCACCACGTTGCTGCGCCTGTCGCTCAACGTGGCGTCGACGCGGATCGTCCTGTTGCATGGACACAATGGCCCGGACGCCGCCGGCAAGGTGATCGAAGCCTTCGGCCATTTTCTGGTCGGTGGCAACTATGCAGTGGGCATTGTTGTGTTCTTCATATTGACGCTCATCAATTTCATCGTGATCACCAAGGGCGCCGGCCGCATCGCCGAAGTCACCGCGCGCTTCACCCTTGATGCCATGCCGGGCAAGCAGATGGCCATCGATGCCGATCTGAACGCCGGTTTGATCGGTGAAGATGAGGCGCGCAAGCGCCGCGCCGAGGTCGCGCAGGAGGCTGATTTTTACGGCTCCATGGATGGCGCTTCGAAGTTCGTTCGCGGCGATGCGGTTGCCGGGATACTGATCCTGTTCATCAATATCATCGGCGGTTTGATCATTGGCGTACTCCAGCACGACATGTCGGCGGGCGACGCAGCGCGGACCTACACCCTGCTGACCATCGGCGACGGGCTGGTGGCACAGATTCCCGCGTTGATCATCTCAACCGCGGCGGGCCTGGTGGTCACCCGCGTCGCGACCGGGCAGGACATCGGCCAGCAACTGGTGGCGCAGTTGTTCGGCAATCCGATGATCCTTGCCATCACGGCGGCCATCCTCGGAATACTCGGGCTGATTCCCGGCATGCCCAATCTTGTTTTCCTGATGCTCGGATCGATTTTCGGATTCCTGGCATGGCGGATGTTGAGAAAGTCCGCCGCGACCGGGCGTGCTGCCGAAGTTGCCGCGGCCGAACAGCCGTCTGCCACGATGCCGGAAAGCGTCGAGGCAAGCTGGTCGGATGTCGCGCCGGTAGACGTTCTTGGCCTTGAAGTCGGCTATCGCCTGATTCCACTGGTTGATCGGGGGCAGGATGGCGAGTTGCTCAAGCGCATTCGCGGCCTGCGCAAGAAGTTTGCCCAGGAGATCGGCTTCCTGTCCGCTCCGGTGCACATTCGCGACAACCTGGAACTGCGTCCCAATGCCTATCGCCTGACGCTGAAGGGTGTAGCCATAGGCAGCGGCGAGGCGTTTCCGGGGATGTACCTGGCGATCAATCCCGGGCGCGTTTCCGGCCAACTGGCCGGCACGCCAACCCAGGATCCGGCCTTCGGTCTGCCGGCGGTCTGGATCGAGGCTGGGCTGCGCGAGCAGGCGCATGTTTTCGGCTACACCGTGGTGGATGCCAGTACGGTAGTGGCAACCCATCTGAATCACATCATCCTGTCGCATTCAGCAGAGTTGCTGGGACGCCAGGAAACCCAGGCCTTGCTTGACCACATTGCGGTCGAGTCGCCCAAGCTGGTCGAGGATCTGGTGCCGAAGCAGCTGCCCCTGTCTGTGCTGCAGCGCGTGTTGCAGAATCTGCTCGAGGAGGGGGTGACCATCCGCGACATGCGGACCATCATCGAAACCCTGGCCGAACACGCGCCACGCAATCAGGACCCCTTGGTACTGACCTCTCTGGTGCGGATTGCCTTGGGTCGCGCCATCGTGCAGCAGCTGTATCCGGGCAGCAATGAAATGCAGGTCATGGCCCTCGAACCGGGTCTGGAGCGGGTACTCGGACAGGCCCTGCAGGGTGGAGGAGAAGATGCGTCCGGGATCGAGCCGGGGCTTGCCGACACGCTGATGCGCGAGACCGCAACCGCGTCCCAGCGACAGGAAGACCTCGGGTTGCCCCCCGTCCTGCTGGTCCCCGGCAACGTGCGCTGGCTGCTGTCCCGTTTCCTGCGACGCGTGGTTCCCCAGCTCAAGGTAATCGCCAACGCCGAAGTGCCGGATTCCAGAACGATCAAGGTGACGACTATCATCGGAGCAACTAAATGACTGTAAAACGCTTCTTCGGCGCATCTGCGCGGGAATGTCTGCGTCGGGTAAAGGATGAACTTGGGCCCGACGCCGTGGTGATTTCGAACAAACCGGTGGACAACGGCGTCGAAATCGTCGCCATGACGCCCGACAGCCTCGATGCGATTTCGCAGCAGGCCGCGGTTCCACGTGCCGACGTTTCGCGTGCCGCGGCTGCGTCAGGCAGTTCCGCGCCATCGGCGCAGAAGCCGCGAGCGCAGGATGACGACTACACCGTGACCCTGTCTCCGGCGGCGCGCAAGGCCCCGGTGGTGCGCCCCTGGACACCTTACGAGACGGCTCCGGCGGCTGCCGCGGCCCAGGAGAGCCCTTCCCGCTTGCGGCCCCTGCCGCCGCGGAGTTCGACCGAGCGGGATGTGGTGTCTCCTCCCCGGGTTGCAGGCTCTCAGCGTCCGGCGGCAGAGCAGGCCCTGCATGCCGCTGTCGAGGCGCCGCCCGCGGTGGCGGAACTGAGGGATGAGATGCGTGTCATCAAGAGCCTTCTTGAGCGACAGCTGGCCGGCTTTGCCTGGGGTGAAATGGCGCGCGACACACCGGTCCGTGCGTTGCTGCTGGGGGAAATGATTGAAGCCGGATTCTCCGGCCAACTCGCGCGACGTCTGGCAGGGGACATGCCCGAGGACATGAATCTGGACGACGGACGCAAGTGGCTGAAGGCGGCTGTCAATCGTCGCTTGCGCACCTTGCCGACGGAATCGGACTTCATCGACCGTGGCGGCGTGTACGCCATTGTCGGGCCGACCGGCGTCGGCAAGACCACCACCACGGCCAAACTGGCAGCGCGCTGCGTGGTGCGCTACGGCGCCGATCGCCTCGCGCTCCTGACCACCGACGGCTACCGGATCGGCGCGCAGGAACAGCTGCGCATCTATGGCCGCATCCTCGGCGTACCCGTGTTCGTGGTTCGTGACGGCGAGGACTTGCGGCGCACGCTGGCCGATCTGCGCGACAAGCATATGGTCCTGATCGACACGGTCGGCATGAGCCAGCGCGACCGCATGGTGGCCGAACAGGCGGCGATGCTGATGCGCTCGGGCGAAGTGAATCGCCTGTTGCTGCTCAACGCCGGCAGTCGCGGCGATACGCTGGACGACGTGGTGCGCGCCTACTCCGGCGAGGATCTGGCGGGTTGCATCATGACCAAGGTCGATGAAGCGACGGCGCTGGCTCCGGCACTGGATTGCATTGTGCGCCATGGTTTGACCCTCAGTTACGTCGCCAATGGCCAGCGGGTTCCCGAGGACCTGCACCTTCCCAATCGAAACTATTTGCTGCATCGCGCCTTCAAAGTCGGCGCTGGCGACACGGCGCACAGCCTGCGCGATGAGGAAGTGGCCCTCGCGATCTCGCCGCGTAGCTCTTCGGCGCTCGGAGCCTCCTTTGCTTGAGGCGCCACACCACGCGTCAGGGGATCAGGCGGCCGGCTTGCGCCGTCTGTTTGGCGCACGCGCACCTCAGGTGATCGCGTTTGTTTCCGGTCGGGACGCCTGCGGGCGGACGACCTTGCTGGTCCAGACCGCCGCGGCGCTGGCGCAAGCCGGGCACGGGGTGGTGATCATCGACGAGAACCCCGGACCCAACAATGTGCTGGCGGCCTTTGGCATGACGTCGCGCTATGACCTGATGGACGTGGTCCAGAATGGCCGTTCGACACAGCAGGTCATGCGGCCGGCCGCGCCCCTGGTGAGGGCGGTTGCGGCGTCGCGTTTTGCCAATGAACTGATTCATGTGGATCCCGTTAGCGCAGGCTACCTGAACGCAGGTCTGCGGGAGATTCAACAAGGCGCTTCCTTCGTCATGATCGATTGCGCGTCACGCCGTGGCGGCCACATTTCTCCGCTGGCGCTCGCGGCCCGCCATATTGCGGTGGTGGTGGCGGCGCAAGGTTCCGCAATCACCCATGCCTATGCGCTGATCAAGCGGCTGGCGCGCGAATGCGGGCGCGAATCCTTCCAGGTGGTGATCACACGCGCACGATCGGAGGAGGAGGCGCAGGCCATATTCGATAACTTGCGACGCACCGCACGCGAGCATCTCGGGGTTCGGCTCGACTATCTTGGCGGCTCGCGCGTGCCGGTGACCGACCATCTGGCGGATGCACTGCAAAGCCGCCTGCCGCTTGGTGCGAGCGATGTGGACGTCGGCGGATTTCTTCCATTCGACGTGCGCCCGGCACCGCGTCGCGGCGTGTCGGGACATGCGGCGAAGCATCTGGAATCGGTGTTATAGTCATTCCGTCTCGATGGCCTGATCGACTGGATCGATGTACACCGCACAGGGCGTGCTCGCCAAAGAGCAGCTCGTTTCCAAGTATGTTCCCTTCGTCAAGCGGATCGCCTTTCACATGATGGCGAAGCTGCCGGCGAGTGTCGAAGTCGACGATCTGGTTCAAAACGGGATGATCGGCCTGCTTGATGCGATGGGCCGCTACGAGGAAGGCCTTGGCGCCCAGTTCGAGACCTACGCCGCACAGCGGATACGCGGCGCCATGCTTGACGGCCTGCGCGACAATGACTGGCTGCCACGTGGCGCGCGCCGCGAGATGCGACGCGTCGAGGCGGCAATCCACAAACTGGAGCACGAAAACGGGCGCCAGCCTTCGGAAAGCGAACTGGCGGCGGCTCTGGATCTGAATCTGGCCGATTACCAGAAGCTGCTGCTTGAGGCGCGGGGCCACCAGCTGGTGTATCTGGAGGATCTGGGCGAAGGCCAGGACAGCGATTTCCTTGAGCGCCACGGCGCAATCCCGGGGCTTGATCCATTGGCCTTGCTTGAGGAAGCGGGTACCCGCCAGGCGTTGACGAGTGCCATCGAAACCTTGCCGGAACGCGAAAAAATGATGATGGCACTGTATTATGAGCAGGATCTGAATCTACGGGAGATCGGTGAAGTGCTGGGGGTGACTGAATCGCGGGTATGCCAGTTGCACAGCCAGGCCATCGCCCGTTTGCGGGCTGCAGTGGTTGGCGAAGGCAAGCCCGTGAGCAAGAGCCGTCGCGGGGCCAAGCCGCCCCCCGCAACCAGGACCTGACCACTATGGACAAGATCAGTATTGTCGGCCTCGGGCTCGGACTTGCCACAATTCTGGTTGGCCAGGTGCTGGAGGGCGGGCATGTCTCGTCATTGATTCAGCCCACCGCGATGTTGATCGTGTTTGGCGGTACCCTGGGGGCGGTCATGCTGCAAAGCCCGATGCCCGTGTTCCTGGCAGGAATGCGGATGGGCGTTTGGGTGTTTTTCCCGCCCGCCATTGACCCGCAGAAGCTGATCAGCGACATTGGCCACTGGAGCCAGGTGGCGCGCAAGGAGGGCCTGCTGGCTCTCGAAGAGCAGATCCCTTCCGTCCCCGATCCATTTGCGCGGAAAGGATTGCAACTTCTGGTCGATGGCGCCGAGCCGGATCGCTTGCGTCAAGTCCTCGACGTTGAAATCGGCGCCTATGAAGCCAAGCTGAAACTGGCTTCGAAGATATGGGAGTCTGCCGGGGGCTATTCGCCGACCATAGGAATCATCGGCGCGGTCATGGGCCTGATCCATGTGATGGAAAACCTGGCCGATCCGGCGAAACTGGGCAGTGGAATCGCGGTGGCTTTTGTCGCAACGATCTATGGGGTCGGCGCCGCCAACCTGGTTTTTCTCCCGATCGCCAAGAAACTCATGGCCATCATTTCGATTCTGGTCATTCAGCGCGAGATGCTGGTCGATGGCCTGGTGGGAATCGCCAATGGCGACAATCCGCGGATTGTGGAAAGTCGCCTGCAAGGATACCTGGCCTGATGGCGGGCTATCGTCGCCGTCGTCGGCGCGAGGCCGATGATCACGAGAACCACGAACGCTGGCTGGTGTCATACGCCGATTTCATCACGCTGTTGTTCGCCTTCTTTGTCGTGATGTATGCCCTGTCATCGATCAATGAGGGCAAGTATCGGATCATGTCGGATTCGATCAGCTCCGCGTTCCGCAGCGTTCCCGGTGGGGCCGGTCAGATAGCGGTCAATACCAGCATCAATTCGCCGATGTCGATCGCCATTCCGACCAAGCGCCTTCCGCCTAACGTCAAGACCGATGCGGCGCAGACCGTGAAGAGGGAAAACCTGCGGAAGATGGCCAAGGAGCTCAACAAGGCCCTGGCCCCCTTGGTCGAGGAAGGCAAGGTCAAAGTCACGGAAGGGGCACTCGGCATCACGGTCGATATCAATGCCAGCGTGCTCTTTGCACCGGGTGACGCCCGCCTCGATCTGGCTGCCGTCAGGGCCCTGGCTGCGGTTGCACAGATTCTGGTGCCGACCGATTTTCCGGTGATTGTCGAAGGTCACACCGACAACACGCCGATCAATACGCCGCAGTTTCCATCCAACTGGGAACTCTCCGGAATGCGCGCATCGAGCGTGGTGCGCTTGTTCATCGAGACGGGAGTGGACGGCCGCCGCCTCACCGCAACGGGTTATGCCGACCAGCGACCGCAAGCCGACAACGCCACCGCCGAAGGCCGGCAGCGCAACCGCCGGGTGGCAATCACGATCGAGTCGCGGGCGCCCGACAATGCGGTGGAGGTGCCGATTTCGGAGTAAGGGCCGGCGGCAGGACCTTGCCAGCGCCGCCAGGATTCAACCTGTGCCGAAAGATCGTTTTCCGGCAATCAGGCTGCGCGGCTGGCCGTCGGCGCCGTAGATCGATTCGGCGCCACCGGAGATCAATACCGACAGCGCCTCCTGATTCTGTTTCAAGAGCAGGTTGATCAGTCGGCCATTGGTTTCGTTTCCATCACGGGCTTGCGTGGCGAGTTCCAGCAGCTCGTGCCAGCGCCGTGTTTCAACACCAAGGTCAGGCCGGGCTGCCAGCCACGCTTCCATGCCTGGACGCCCCTTGGCGAAGCCGTCCCGCGTCAGCAGCGCATCGCGCCCCGCTTCAAGCTGGCTCAATTGCCCCGCCAGTGATGACTTCTCGGTTGCGATATCGGGCAGGCGATCGGCTTGAGCTCCGGTGATGACTTTGCGTTCTTCCTCGAGCAGAGCACAGAACCGTCTCACTTCGGAGAGTTCTCTGGCCAGCAACTCCGACAAGGATTCCACAGAGAGGGGCGAACCTGCTGAAACTCAGAATGCCGTGTTGGCCGTCACGCGGGGCGACGATTCTGGTCGAGCATTTCCCGTACGCTGCTGATCAAGCCATCCGCGATTCGCTCGGAATTGACCTGGAAGCGGCCCTCGCTGATGGCCTGCCTGATCTCGGCAACTTTCTCTGCATTGAAAGCCGGTTCGGAACCGCCCACGGATTGCATGGCTACCGACACCACTGTCGCCGGCTGTCCGGCAGAGGGGCTTGCCGTAGCGGCATGTGCAGTAGCGGGCTTGGACCCAGCCGCGCGGGAACCCGCCGGGCTTTGTCCGGAGCCGATGGTCTTGGCAGTGTTGTCGATCTTCATGGGTGGAGGATTCCGTCGTATATGCAGCGTCTGCTAGCGTTTACGGCATATCTAGCAATAACTTGATGCAATTCCAGGTGATTCGGGTCGGCTGAAATCGCCAATACAATCAAAATCTTATCTCTATCGTTCCGTCGGCGCGGACGACTCCGCTCAGGATTTGACCGGAGTTTAGCCGCACCTGCGTGACTTGTCCAACCACCGCGTTGGTGAGCGCTCGCCCCTCATTGGTGACTTGAAAACCGCTGCCGGTGCCGACGATCTTGACGCTCTGGCCCTGCTGCACGACGGTCGGTTGTCTGAGCATATCGGCTCGCAGCGGGCGACCGGCAGCGAGCGAAGCGATCGCGGCGCGCCCGATGGCCTGTTCCTTGTCCATCAGTACGCCGTTGGGCAGATCGGAAAGCTCGCCGAGCTGGGCGCGAACATCGGCGTCGGTGAGCATTTGACCGGCGTTGATGGGGCGCGCGATAATCAGGTATTCCGCGACCACGCGAATGTGCACCGGCACCCAAAGGCTCCAGCTTCCACCGCGACAGCGCACGGCGACTTGGGTCTTGCCCCACGGGCGCGCGCCGCTTCCCATTGACACATCAAAGCCCTCGCAGCTACCCGCCAGCCTTTCTGCATCGATGGTTCCGATACTGTAGCTGGCTTTCCCGGGCAGGCCCTTGATCTGGACGCGCAAGAACTCGTCAACCGCTCCGCGGATTGCGACGGAATCGGCGGCAAGAGCGGGCCGGTTGGGAGCCATCAGCAGCAAGACGGTCAGGAATCCAAGAAGTTTTTGCATAGTCGTGCATTCAATCACGAATCGATTGCGCGCATGCACTCAGCAGCATCCCGGTACCCCCTCAATTCTCAACCTGATTAACGTAAAGTCAGCCACTCTCAAAGGAACGCCACTTCTTTGACCCCTCCGGTTCGTCATTCCGGGCTTGACCCGGAATCCAGGAGGGTTTTCGACCGCCCGCTCTGGATTCCGGCGTGCGCCGGAATGACAAGCTGACGTTCGTTGCTAATCAGGATTCTCAACGTGCCTGTTTGCAGGTTGGCGGCAAGTTTTGCCGAGTGCCAACCGCGGCTTGCCGCCTGTAACGATCGCAAGCGCCGATTTGCTTGCTGCTGGCTGCGGAAACGGCCATGGCACGGATGATGCATTGCTCACCGTACTCGAACCAACGATGCCCATCCAATACCGTGACAGACAGAATCGACGCCCTTCTCCAAGTCAAGCGCAGTGCCCTGAACCTGCGGGCCTATCGTCAGGAGCTGCTCGCTTCGAATATCGCCAACGCGGACACACCGAATTACAAGGCGCGGGACATTGATTTCAAAGGGGCTCTCGAAAGCGCGCTCTCGGGTCGTACCGAAGGAAGCCTGACTTTGGCCAGAACTTCCTCGCGCCATCTGGGCAGTGAGATCAATCAGCCGTCTGGCGCTACCGCCAAGTACCGCACCGAGTTTCAGCCGAACGTGGATGGCAACACGGTGAATATGGATGTCGAACGCGCCGCGTTTGCCGAGAACGCAGTACAGATGGAAGCAATGCTGACCTTCATCCGCGGCAATTTGAACACCCTGCAGACCGCAATGCAGAGCCAGTAAGCGGAGAAATCATGAGCCTGTTCAACATCTTTTCAATTGCGGGATCTGCGCTTACGGCGCAGTCGGCCCGTCTCAACGCGGTTGCCAGCAATTTGGCCAACGCGGACAGCGTGGTGGGTGCCGACGGCCAGCCTTACCGGGCCAAGCAGGTGATGTTCAAGGCAACGGCCGTGGAAGGTGGCGGCATCGGCGTGCGCGTCACCCAAGTGGTCGAAAGTGCGGCGCCGCTGCGCATGATGTACGAGCCGGCGAACCCGGCAGCAAACGAGCAGGGTTACGTCGCCATGCCGAACGTCAATGTGGTCGACGAGATGGTCAACATGATCTCTGCGTCGCGGTCATACCAGAACAATGTCGAGGTAATGAACACCGCCAAGTCGTTGATGCAGAAGACGCTGGCGATCGGGCAGTAGGCTCTTGAAAGGAACATGAAATGACAACTGGCGCTACTTCCGGCATCGCGGGGAATACCCAATCGTTGATCGACTCGGTCAATGGCACGGTGAACACCAAGGCCAAGAGCACGACGGCCGATACGCAAGACCGGTTTCTGAAGCTCCTGACCACGCAATTGAAGAACCAGGATCCACTGAATCCGATGGACAACGCACAACTGACCTCGCAACTGGCGCAGATCAGCACCGTCGATGGCATCGAGAGGCTCAACGCCACGCTGCAAAAGCTGGTGTCGAGCTCGGTTGATGCGGAGGCCGTGCAGGCGGCGGGCTTGGTGGGACATCAGGTGATGGTCGCCGGCAGCGGACTCACGCTGACCGATGCCGGCGCGGCGGGTGGCGTGGAACTCGCGGCTGCAGCGGATCAGGTGACTCTGACCATCAAGGACACCAACGGCCTGACCATCAGGACCATCGAACTGGGCAATCTGAACGCGGGAATGCATAACTTCGGATGGGATGGCAAGGCCGACTCGGGTGCGCAAGCCGTGAATGGCGCCTACAGCGTATCGGTGGCGGCCAAACGCGGAAGCGAAACGGTTCAGGCATCGTCGCTACAGCTTGCCGGAGTGCTGAGCGTCAATCGCAGCAGCCAGGGCGTGACGCTCGATCTCGGGCAACTCGGATTGGCAAAAATGAGCGACATCAAACAAATTTTCTGAGAAGGAGAACAGCATGGGCTTTCAACAAGGTTTGAGTGGTCTTAACGCGTCTTCCAAGTCGCTCGACACCATTGGCAACAATATTGCCAACTCGGGTACGGTTGGTTTCAAGAGCGGCTCGGCACAATTTGCCGACGTGTTCGCGGCCTCCTTGAGCGGTGCGGGCGCGGCGCCTGTCGGTATCGGTACCAAGGTCGCGGCCATCGTGCAGCAATTCAGCCAGGGCAATATCTCCTCGACCAACAACCCCCTCGATACGGCCATCAATGGCGGCGGCTTCTTCCAGATGGACGACGGCTCGGGCGGCACGGTGTACGGCCGCAACGGACAGTTCCAGCTCAACAAGGACGGCTATATCGTTAACGCCCAAGGCTTGCAGCTCAAGGGCGTCCCGGCGGCCAACGGCGTGATCGCCACCGGCGCCCCGGCGGTACCACTGCGTCTGTTCGATCCGACCCAAAGCCTGGCGGGCGCACCGCAGCGAACCGGATCCAGTGCGGCTGCGCTCGGGATTCAGGCCAACGTCAATCTCGATTCGCGCGTCGCCGTACCGTCCGTTGGGGTATTCAACTACGCCAATCCGGCGTCCTACAACCAGTCAACGGCAGTCACCGTCTATGACAGCCTTGGCAATCCGCACACTTACTCGATGTATTTCGTCAAGGCCGCAGCGGCGAATACCTGGAGAGTCTATTCGACGCTCACCAACCCGGCCGGCGCCGTGCCGACGTTTACTGATCTCTCGGCGGCGGGCGCAACTTCTTTGGGAACCCTGACCTTCAACAGCTCGGGTGTCCTGACATCGCTCCCTCTCTCCGAGTCACTGACCGACGTTGAAATGGGGTTCACCGGTGCCGTCACCTCGCCGCAGGTAATCCCGGTGAATTTTTCGGGCTCCACGCAATTCGGCTCGGATTTCTCCGTAAACGCCTTGGCCCAGGACGGTTTCGCCGCAGGCACGCTGGCAGGCTTCAACATCGGCGACGACGGCGTTCTGCTGGGCCGCTACTCAAATGGACAGACCAAGGCGGTAGGCCAGATCGTGCTGGCGACTTTCCGCAATCCGCAGGGCTTGCAGCCTCTGGGCGACAACCGGTGGGCACCCTCCGCCGCCAGCGGTGATCCGCTTACCGGAGCA
The DNA here is from genome assembly GCA_030680805.1 of Sulfuritalea sp. GTDB lineage: Bacteria > Pseudomonadota > Gammaproteobacteria > Burkholderiales > Rhodocyclaceae > Sulfuritalea. The sequence continues at coordinate 35,467 of JAUXUK010000047.1, forward strand.
CCGGGATCCTCGGGGCAGTACGGGGCATTGCAGAGTTCCGCGCTGGAAGACTCGAACGTGGACTTGACCGCCGAACTGGTTCAGATGATCACTCAGCAGCGCTCCTATCAGGCCAATGCACAGACCATCAAGACCGTGGATAGCATTCTGCAGACCCTGGTCAACCTGCGGTAAAAGTCGGCGCTGACGACACGGCGATTCGGATAACGACATGGACAGATTGATCTACACCGCAATGACCGGCGCCAGCCAGACGTTGAACCGGCAGGCTGCGGTGACGCACAATCTGGCGAATGTGGCCTCGGCGGGCTATCGCGCCGAGGAGCATCGCTTGCGTGCCGTCCAGGTGCAGTCGAATGCCCAGCAGAAGGGCCTGGCGACGCGCGCTTTTGTGGTCGACGCCAGTACCCATACCGACTTCACGCCCGGTCCGATAATGATCACCGGCCGGCCGCTGGACATCGCGGTACAGGGCGCCGGCTGGCTGGCGGTGCAACTCGCGGATGGCAGCGAGGCCTATACGCGGAATGGCAGCTTCGAAATCAATGTCAACGGAATTGTCCAGACCCGTAGCGGCCTGACGGTGCTCGGTGACGGCGGTGCGATCTCCATCCCGCCCGAGGTTGCGATCAGCGTCGGCGCCGACGGCACGATTTCGGCGCTACCGGAAACCGGTGCGCGGAATACGGTGAGCGTTGTCGGCCGCTTCAAGCTGGTCAATCCGCCGGAAACCGATCTGGTTCGCGGCGACGATGGCCTGTTTCGCTTGCGTGACGGCAGCGCGGCGCCGACTGATGAGCGTGTCACGGTCGCGGCGGGGAGCCTCGAAAGCAGCAACGTCAATGCAGCCGCGCAAATGGTGAGCATGATTTCCCTGGCGCGCCAGTTTGAAATGCAAATGAAAGTATTGTCGGCGGCGGATGCCAACGACCGGGCCGCAACCCAGATACTGGCTTCACGCTAGGAGCCTGCCATGAGCCTCGCTTTCCCGATTACCAGAACCGACCTGAATGCACGGCACACGAAAGAGGAGGGCTGAATCATGGGCTTTGCAGCTAGCCTGAGCGGACTGACCGGCGCCGCGACGGCGATTGACATCATCGGCAACAATATCTCGAATCTGCAAACTGTCGGCTTCAAGACCTCGAAGGCGCGCTTCGCCGATGTGCTGGCGGCCTCGCTCCCCGGGGGGCCGTCCGCGGATGTGGCAAGTGCGGGGGTCAGCGTTACCATCATCAGACAAGGCGACCAGGGAATTTTTGCCGGGAGCGACAACCCGCTGGATATGGCGATCAGCGGGCAGGGGTTCTTCCGCTTCAACAAGGGCGGCGAGATCACCTATTCGCGGGACGGCCGATTCCAGCTGGCCTATGACACCATCAATCCGAACACGCGCTTTCTGGTCAATCAAACCGGGCGCAATGTGACCGGATATCTCGCGACCTACACCACTGATCCGCAAGGCGTGATCGTGACCGGATCTGCGCCCCAGGACATCACGATTGACCCGGTCATGCCGGCGTCCCCCACCAGCCAGGTATTCGTCGGCGCCAACCTCGATTCGCGCTCCGCGCCTCCGGCAGTTGCGCTGTTCGATCCGGCCAACGCGTTGAGCTACAACAGCACGACGGCGCTCACTGTCTATGATGCGGCAGGCACCTCGCACAATCTGCAGATGTACTTTGCCAAGCCAGCCGCGGGAAGCGCCTGGAACCTCTATACCACTCTGGACAACGCTTCGCAGACCGGACCGGTCCCTATCGGTTTCGATGCCGATGGCTTGTTGACCACGGCGATGCCGCTGGCGGCGCAGACCTATGCCCTGGGCGGTGGCGGGAGCCTGTCGGTCGCCCTTGATCTGACGGGAACCGTCCAGTACGGCCTGCCTTTCCACGTCGACTCGCTGACCCAGGACGGCTGGCGTGTAGGCACCCTCGCCAGCTCGAGCGGATTCAGTGTCGGCAACGATGGCGTGATTCGGGGGTTCTACACCAATGGTCAGTCGCGCAAGTTGGCGCAGATCGCGATCTCCAATTTCATCAATCCCGACGCGATGATCGGACTGGGAGACAGCCAGTGGAAGGCCAATGATGATCCAGTGAGCGGATCGGGCAGGGAGATTCTCGGTGTTCCAGGCGGTTTGGGCCTGGGCTCCATCCAGGGCAACACGACCGAGCAATCCAACGTGGACCTGAATACGGAATTGGTCGCCCTGATCGAACAGCAGCGCAACTACCAGGCCAGCGCCCAGACCTTCAAGATTCTCGATCAGGTCATGCAGAACCTGGCGAACCTCGGCAAGTGATGAGCACTAAGGAACTGCTGAATAGGCCGTCACACCGGCGAAAGCCGGTGTCCAGTGCCTTGATTCCTCTGGATTCCGGCTTTCGCCGGAATGACGATATGGCACTTGATCAGCGTGTCCTAAATCAAAACAGGAGCAAGCCCCGATGATCCGTTCCCTCTGGATTGCCAAGACCGGTCTGGATGCCCATCAGACGTCGATGGATGTCATTACCAACAACCTGGCCAACGTCAGTACCAACGGCTACAAGCGCTCGCGCCCGGTGTTCGAGGATCTGCTGTACCAGACTCTGCGCCAGCCGGGTGCTGCCTCTTCGCAGGCGACCACCGTTCCCTCGGGCTTGACACTCGGCACCGGCGTGCGCACGGTTGCCACGGAACATATCTTTACCCAGGGCAGCTTGCTGAAGACCGAGGGGCCACTCGATCTCGCCATCCAGGGCAACGGCTTCTTCCAGGTACAACTGCCCGACGGGACACTGTCCTACACACGTGACGGTTCGCTCACCAAGGACGCCAATGGCCAGGTGGTTACCGCCAACGGCTATCCGCTGAGTCCGGCCATCACCATTCCGTCCACGGCGCTGAGCGTTTCCGTTTCGCGCGACGGGATTGTCACCATCAGCCAGCCCGGGGTCACTACGCCGACGCAGATCGGCAACATACAGCTGGCCAACTTTGTCAATAACGGCGGATTGCAAAGCACCGGCCAAAATCTCTTCGTGGAAACGGCCTCGTCGGGAACGCCGACGCCCAATACGCCCGGAACCAACGGTACGGGTGTGCTCAATCAGGGCTACGTCGAAACCTCCAACGTGAACGTGGCCGAGGAACTGGTGAACATGATCGTGGCGCAACGCGGCTACGAGATGAACTCGAAGGCCATTACCACCACGGACCAGATGCTTGCGCGCTTGTCTCAACTCTAATGAATGCGAGTGACATCATGAAGACACAAAGAAATAGGGGACAGACCCCAATCTTGTTGATCGCGAGTCTTGCTGCGTTGCTTGCCGGCTGTGTCACAACCGCACCGACCACGGCCATTCATCAACCGATGAGCGTTCGTCCGGAAGCCCGCAACTATGCGCCGCCGAGCAATGGCGCCATCTTCAATATCGCTTCAGCCCGGCCGCTCTTCGAGGACCGGCGCGCCCGATTCGTGGGCGACACGATCACCATCAACATCGCGGAAAAAGTCCAGGCCTCCAAGAAGTCGGAGAACAAGACCACGCGCAGCCAGACGGTCGACGTCAGCGTGCCGACCATTGTCGGCCTGCCCTTCAAAGGCGCACAGGGAACCACGCTGTCCGCCAGCGACAGCAACAATTTCAATGGCAAGGGCGAGAACACCTCGTCCAACGACTTCACCGGCACGATTACGGTGACCGTGATCGAGGTGTACCCCAACGGCAACTTGCTGGTGTCGGGTGAAAAGCAGATCGGCCTCAAGGAAGGCGAAGAGTTCGTTCGCTTCTCGGGTGTGGTCAATCCGAACACCATCACTTCCGCCAATACCGTCACGTCCACCCAGGTGGCTGATGCGCGCATCGAGTACAAGGCAAACGGGTTTCTTGACTCGGCGCAGGTCATGGGATGGCTGGGACGCTTCTTCCTGACTTTCATGCCTTTCTGAGGAGCCTGACATGACGCGAATTGAAAAGAGCTTCCTGGCGTTTCTCTGGATGCTTATGGCGCTGCTGGTCATGGACACCGCGCGAGCGGAACGGATCAAGGATCTGGCATCGATCGCCGGTGTCCGAAATAACCAGCTGGTGGGCTACGGAATCGTTGTCGGTCTGGATGGCAGTGGCGACCAGACGACCCAAACGCCGTTTACCGTGCAGAGCATCATCAGCATGTTGTCCGCCATGGGCGTCAACCTGCCCCCGGGACAGTCATTGCAGCTGAAGAACGTCGCGGCCGTGATGGTGACCTCCAACTTGCCGCCTTTCGCCCGCGCCGGGCAGCCGATTGACATCACCGTATCGTCGATCGGGAACGCCAAGAGCCTGAAGGGTGGCACCCTGATCCTTACGCCGCTGAAGGGTGCCGACGGACAAACCTATGCCATGGCTCAAGGCAATGTCGTGGTGGTGGGTGCCGGGGCGTCCGGCGCCGGTTCCAAGACCACGGTCAATCATCTTTCGGTGGGCCGCATTACCGGTGGCGCGACGGTGGAACGTGAAGTGCCCATGCCGCTGGGGCAAGGGGACTTCGTCTATCTCGATCTGAATACCACTGATTTCGGTACTACCAAGTTGATGGTCGAGGCAATCAACAAGGTTGCGCCGGGCGCCGCAACGGCGGCCGATGCCCGGCAGATCCGCGTGCGCGCCCCGACCAATCCGGATGAGCGCGTGGCCTTCATCGGACGCATCGAAAATGTCCAGCTGACCCCGGCGAGAACCTCGGCAAAGGTCATTGTCAATAGTCGTACCGGCTCGGTGGTGATGAATCAGTCCGTGCTGCTTGACAACTGTGCGGTGGCCCACGGCAATCTTTCCGTGTCAGTCAGCACCGACAACGCCGTGAGTCAGCCGGGTGCGCTTTCGGGCGGCCAGACGGCAGGTGTCAGCAATGCCCAGATCGACATCAGGCAGGAGGGCGGCGCGATGATGAACCTCAAGGCAAGCGCCAACCTCGCGGACATCGTCAAGGCCTTGAATGCCCTTGGTGCCAATCCGCAGGACCTGATGGCTATTCTGCAGGCGATGAAATCGGCCGGGGCCCTGCGCGCAGAGCTTGAAATAATCTGATCATTCGAGTCAGGAATATTTTGCCGCCCTGATCCGGCGAATGGCAGCCGCGATCTTCTGACATCCTCAAGACTGCCATGAGTGCCAACGCAATCGCCGCCGCCAACCCGAACGTCTTTGACGCCAGCAGCCTCACGGCCTTGAAGCGCCAGGTGAAGGGCGGCGATCCCAAGGCCTTGAAGGTGGTTGCGCAGCAGTTCGAGGCCATGTTTCTGCAGATGGTATTGAAGTCGATGCGCGATGCCATCCCGCGCGAGGGATTGTTCGATAGCGACCAGAGCCGGATGTACGAATCCCTGCTGGATCAACAAATGGCCCAGGTCCTCGGGTCGAAGAGCGGGGGCACGGGTCTCGCCGCCATGATCGAAAAGCAGTTGCTGCAGCAGAACGCGGAACCGCAGGCGTTTGACGGCCCCCTGCCATTGGCGCCACCCACCCGGTACTTTCGTTTTTCGGAAGGGAAGGCAATTCCCCTGACGCCCGAAGTGAATCAGGCGCCCCGGCCTGTGCCCGGTTCGCCGCCGACGCGAAGCATTCCCGGGCCTGGTTCGGCGATTGATTCGACCGTCACCGGCGATGGTGTCAGCCCCGCCCTGCGCGAGTTTGCCGCCCGGCTTTGGCCGGCGGCTGAGGAATCTGCCCGAGCCACGGGCGTTCCTGCACATTTCATGGTGGCCCAGGCAGCACTGGAGACCGGCTGGGGAAAATCCGAGCTGCGTCATGCAGATGGCAGTACCAGTTTCAATGTGTTCGGCATCAAGGCAGGGCGCAACTGGCAGGGCCCGGTGGTCGAAGCGACGACCACCGAGTACGTGAATGGCGTTGCGCAAAAGCAGCTTGAGCGCTTCCGGGCCTACGGCTCGTACGCCGAGGCGTTCCGCGACTACTCCAGCGTGTTGTCGGCCAATCCCCGCTACGCCGGCGTGCTCGGCACGCAGGATGCCGGCAGTTTCGCCCGCGGTTTGCAACGCGCGGGTTATGCCACCGACCCGATGTATGCCGCCAAGCTCGAGCGAATCATCGGCGGAACGACGCTGAGACAGGTTCTGGCGGGTTGATTCAATCCATTGCTTTCCCGGGTGGCACGCCCATTGCTCTAATTCACGTGAAGACTTAACTAACGGCAAGTTTTGCCGTTATTGAGTTCAATTCACGGAGCAATCATGGGCCTTTTCAATGTTGGCGTCAGCGGTCTCAATGCCGCGCAGGCTGGCATCCTCACCGCCAGTCACAATATCTCGAATGCGTCGACGCCGGGCTTCAGCCGGCAGCAGATTCTTCAAGGTACCAACATACCCATGGTCACCGGCTCGGGTTTTCAGGGGCAAGGCACGCACGTACAGACCGTCAGCCGCATCTATGACGCGTTTCTTGCGCGACAGGTACTCAGCGCAGAGGCGTCGGCTACCGAGATGGACAGCTATCTCGCGCAGATCGTGCAGATTGACAACATTCTGGCCGATCCCAGCGCCGGTCTGTCGCCGGCACTGACCGCGTTCTTCAAGGGTGTCCAGGACGTGGCGGCCAATCCATCCTCGATTCCCGGCCGTCAATCGATGCTTTCAGCGGCGCAGGCGCTGGTGGCGCGGTTTCAGTCGCTGGATCAGCGCCTGTCGGAAATCCGCAGCGGTACCAATCAACAGATCACGGTCCAGATCGGCCAGATCAATGCCTACACCTCGCAACTGGCCGACATCAATCAGCGCATCATTCTGGCGCAGACCATTGGCGGCAATCAGCCGCCGAACGATCTGCTCGACCAACGCGACCAGATGATCAAGGATCTCAACAAGCTGGTGCGGGTGACCACCATCACGCAGGGCGATGGTAGCTTCAGCGTGTTCATGGGCAGCGGCCAGCCTTTGGTGATCGGCACCCAGTCTTATCAATTACAGGCAGTTCAGGCGGTCGACGATCCCGAACGCACTACCGTCGCAATAGTCGGCGTTGGCGGTACGGCGCTTACTCTCCCTGAAACCCAGGTTACCGGCGGCAGCCTCGGCGGCTTGATAAGCTTCCGCAGCCAGACGCTGGATGCGGCGCAAAACGCCATCGGCCGGATTGCCCTGACCCTGGCGCAGAACTTCAACGACCAGAACAAACTGGGACAGGATCTGACCGGTGCGCTGGGACAAAGTCTGTTCACTGTTTCGACGCCAACCGTGCGGTCCAGCAGTCTGAATACCGGAACAGGGGTGGCGACCGCGAGCATCGATACCAGCACCATCGATCGACTCACCAGCAGCGACTATCGCCTGACCTTCAATGGTGGGGGCAACTACACTCTGACGCGTCTGTCTGACAACTCGGTCCTGGTGAACGGCGCGCCTCTGCCAGCGAGCGTCGATGGCATGGCGATCGCTGTCGGCGGCGTTCCGGTAGCTGGCGACAGCTTTCTGATTCAACCAACGCGCAGCGGCGCTCGCGACATTGCGGTGGCGTTTTCGGATGCGCGCATGATTGCCGCCGCGGCACCGATACGCACGGCTACGGCGCTGGCCAATACCGGCACAGCCAGCATCAGTTCGGGGACGGTGAATGCGCCGCCGCCGACCAATGTGAACCTGCAGCAAACGGTGACCATCACCTTTACCGGAGCGGCGACCTTCAACGTTACGGGTATCGGCGTGGGTCTTCCTGCAATCGGCGTGGCCTACACCAGCGGCGCAAACATAAGCTACAACGGCTGGACGACACAGATCACCGGCAACCCGGTAGCCGGGGACGTGTTTTCCGTTGCCGCCAATGCCGGCGGAGTTGCCGACAACCGCAATGCAATGCTGATGGGCGCGCTGCAAACCAAGGCGACGATGATCGGGAGTTCCACCAGCAGTCCGACCGCGTCCTATCAGTCGGCCTATTCGCAGATTGTCGGTTCCGTCGGCAGCAAGACGAACGAAGTGCAGGCAATAGCAGCGGCGCAGCAAGGCCTGCTCGATCATGCCACGCAAGCCTTGCAGTCGACCTCCGGCGTCAACCTGGACGAGGAGGCGGCCAACCTGTTGCGCTATCAGCAAGCGTATCAGGCATCGGCCAAGGTGCTGGAAATCGCCAGCAAGGTATTCGATGAGATTCTCGCTCTGGGCCGATGAGCGTGCAGAGCTAGAAGGAGGGAAGCCATGCGTGTCAGTACCGGAATGATTTTCGATGCGGGAGTGTCCAGCATCAATCGGCAAACAGCCTCACTGCTGCATGTGCAGCAGCAGGTGGCGGCCGGCCGGCGGATTCTCAGGCCCAGCGATGACCCGGTGGCTGCCGCGCGGGCGCTGGAGGTGACGCAGGCCAGCGATCTCATCGCCCAGTTCAAGCAAAATCAGGACAACGCCTCGGCCGCCCTGGGGCTTGAGGAAACGCAACTGACAAGTGCCATCGACGTGTTGGGGCGAGTCCAGGAGTTGGCGGTCCTGGGCGGCACGACGAGTCTCTCAGCGACCGCGCGCAGGGGCATCGCCACCGAACTGCGCTCGCGTTTCGATCAGCTGCTCGGTATCGCCAATTCCACTGACGCCAACGGGCAGAGCGCCTTTTCCGGCTTCATGGGGGCCACCACGCCCTTTGGCGGATCGGTCGATAGCATTCTTGCCGGCAACGAAATTACCTATTTGGGCGATGATGGCCAGCGCAAGTTGCAGGTCTCGCCGAACCGCTTCGTCGACGTGAGCGACTCCGGCAACGATGTATTCAAGCGCATCAAGAACGGCAACGGCTACTTCGTCGCCGACTATGCCATCGGAAATACTGGTACCGGCATCGTCGGTTCCGGTGCGGTGACCAATCCGGCGACCTGGAATGCGGCGACCACGAAGAACGTCGCGATCCGGTTTACGGTGACGGGGCCAGTTACCACCTATGACCTCGTTGACACCGTTAGCGGCAACTCTCTCCTCACCGGCGCTGCGGCACCGGCGCCACTGGTCAGTCAGCGGACGTACCAGAGCGGCCAACCGATCATTCTCAGTCAGGTAGGTCCGCCGGCCTTCGATCTCGGCGCGAGCATTTCCGTCAAGGGCGCTCCAGCGAGCGGAGATAGTTTCTCCATCGCGCCCAGTGCATCGCAGAGCGTCTTCGTCACGCTGGCCAAGTTGATCGGGGCGCTGGAGGTGCCGCCAGGGACGCCGGCCGACGACGCCAAATACATGAATCAAATCGACTTGGCCTTGACCAATATCGGTCAGGCGAGCAATAACATTCTGCGTGTCCGAACCGGGATCGGTGCGCGCATGAACGAGCTCGAGTCCCTCGGCAGTTTGAACGAGAACCTCAGCCTGCAGTATCAGCAGACCTTGTCGAACCTGCAAGACCTCGACTATGCCAAGGCGATTACGGATCTCACGCGCAACCAGACCAACCTGGAAGCGGCGCAGAAATCCTTCGCCAGGATTTCGCAACTTTCGCTGTTCAACTACCTATGACGCCGTTACCTGTCCGGGCCTTGCCTGCCGGGAAATCCCCTTCGGGGGCCGGCAAAGCGGCGTTCCAGGTACGCAGAGCGAGCCACCGCCAGCGCTTTGCGTCCCTGCGGGAACTTTTGCTTGTGTCCATGGTGTCCTGCGCACTCGCTGGCTGCGCCGTCATGGATTACCCGGGGCCGACCAGTCTCAGCGGTGCTCTTCCCGCCCAAGGGCCGATCATTCCCGATACCACACTGAATCTCACCAATGCGGTACAGATTCCACTGGAGAAACTTGTCACGTGGGGTTTGTATGCCGGCGCTGCCTACCTGATCCTTGATCCGCTGGCGCCCAACTGGGATATCGAGCAGGCTGCATTTCCAGACGGCCACTTCCACTTCTCTCTGAAAATGAAGCGCTTCTATGCGGGTGGCGCGGGCGAGTCGCGGGTGGTATTCCACCAGCGTGCCAAGGAACTCATGCGCCAGGGCGGTTACAGCGGTTATCAGGTGGTGGAGTATTCGGAAGGCATGGAGTCTTCAGTACTGGGTTCGCAGCGCGTGTCGCAGGGCGTAATCCGTTTGACCAGAAAATGAAATTTCATTTCGGTCAAGGCTAAGGCCGGCAGTATCGGCGTTGAGCAGGGCGGCCACAACCAGAAGTTCAGCGCGTTCAAATTGGATTGCCTGCAGTCCGCATGAGCATGCCCATGGCCTGGAAACCGCTCGCGAACAGGCCTTCCATGGCTGCCCCGATATAGGGCAGCGACAGCATCAGGACCAGAAACCCAAGTGCCAGCGTGACGGGGAAGCCGACCGCAAACAGGTTCAACTGTTGAGCGATTCGTGCCAGCACGCCCAAGGCAATGTTGGCGATCAGCAGGGCCGTGATCAGCGGGAGCGCCAGCAGCAGCCCGGTTGAAAACAGCGTTGCCGACCAGGCCAGCAGGAATGAAAAGGCGGCAGCGTGGATTGGTGTCGTGCTCACCGGCAACAGGGTGAAGCTCTCGGTGAGAACGGTCAGGGCCAGCAAGTGACCGTTCAGGCTTAGAAATATCAGTGCCGTCAACAGGCCAAGAAATTCGGAGACAACCGGTGTCATGCCGCCACTGGTCGGGTCGAAAAACGTGGCAAATCCCAGGCCCATCTGCAAACCGATCAACTCGCCGGCCAGATCGACCGCGGCAAAGATGATGCGCAACGTGAAGCCGAGAAGAACGCCGATCAGTATCTGCTCGCCAAGGACCACCAGCCCGATCCATGAGCCGGCCGGAATGGCTGGCAACGGCGGCAGCGCGGGTGCCACGGCGAGGGTGATGGCCAGGCCGGCAATCAGCCGCACCCGCACCGGCAATGCGGCATTGTTGAACACCGGGGCGGTTGCCAGCAGGCCCAGAATTCGTGTCAGCGGAAAGACGAACAGGGCAAGCCAGGTATCGAGCTGTACCGAACTGATCGAGATCACGTTCCGACCTCTGTCAGCCGATGATGGCTGGAATCGATTCGTATAGGCGGCGCATGTAGTCGGTCATCAACGTAAGCATCCACGGCCCGGCGACGATGAGGGTGACGAAAATGGCGATCAGCTTGGGTACGAAGGACAGCGTGGCCTCGTTGATTTGCGTTGCCGCCTGAAAAATGCTGACGATCAGGCCTGTCACCAGTGCGGCAATGAACAACGGGGCCGAGATCAGCAGCGTAATTTCAACGGCGTTGCGACCGATCTCGATTACGGTAGTGGGCGTCATGGCGTCCGCGCTGGGCCGCCCCAAGCGGACAGCGTCAATACACTGAGCAGGCAAGGCCTGCGAACCGTGGTTGTCGCCTCGCTCTGCGTACCTGGGATTCCGCTTCGCGGCAGGCATCGCGGAAAGGGGGTCAGGGGGAATGTACTCATGGTCTACCCGAAACTCAGCACAAGCGAGCCGATGAGCAGGTTCCAGCCATCGACCAATACAAACAGCATGAGCTTGAACGGCAGGGCGACGATGACGGGCGACATCATCATCATGCCCATCGACATCAGTACCGAGGCCACCACCATGTCAATAATCAGAAATGGAATGAAAACGATAAAGCCGATCTGGAACGCCGTCTTCAGTTCGGAGGTAACGAAGGCCGGGATCAGGACGCGCATCGGTATGTCGTCTGCATTGGTTGGCGCCGGTAGCTTGGCGACTTTGGTGAACGTTGCCAGATCGGCCTGGCGAACCTGCTTGAGCATGAAGGCGCGCAAGGGCACGGCACCCTTGTCCAGCGCAGCCTGGAAACTGATCTTGTTTTCGGAGAGCGGCAGATAGGCATCAATGTAGATGCGCTCGGTGACGGGAGCCATGATGAAAAGCGTCAGGAACAGGGCCAGGCCGATAATCACCTGATTGGGCGGCGAGGTCTGTGTGCCCAGGGCGTGGCGCAGCAGCGACAGGACAATGATGATGCGCGTGAAGCTGGTCATCATCAGCAGCATCGCCGGCAGGAAGGTCAGGCCCGTCAGCAGCAGCAGGGTCTGGATGGACAGCGACCATTGCGTGCCCCCTCCCGCGGCGGGACTGCTGGTCACTGCGGGCAATGCCTGCGCGTCGGCGAACAGTGGCACCAGCAACAGAGCGCAGCCCAGGAGTCTTGCCAGCATCGTCTATCGCCTCTGCGTCAGCTTGCGCAGCCAGTCGGGGAACCCTCCGCCTGACAAGGAGTTCGGGCTTGCCGCTTGAGCAGGGGTGGGCTGGCGAGGAACTTCGGCGAGCGCCGAGACGCGACCGGGCGCAACCCCGAGTACCAGCCAGGTGCTGCCCACTTCGACAATGACGACGCGCTCGCGCGTGCCCACCGCGGTACCCGCGACCACGCGCAGCAACCCCGCGTTTTCGCCACGCGGGGCAACCAGTTTCTTCAGTATCCACAGGCTGCCGACGACCAGTGCCAGGACGATGGCCAAGCCAAAAAAAAGCTGCCACAGGCTGCTGCCAAGCTCTGTCGCGGGCATGGCAACAGGCGCGCCCTGGGCGGCTTGCGCAGACGCCTCCGCCATGGCGAAAAGCAGCAACGGGACGGGAATGAAACGAATCATGCTCGCAACCGGGGTGACCGGAGTGACCTTGTAGGGCGCGAGCTTAGGCTTTCGCCGCCAGCAAAAAACCCCCAAGTAGAGGGGGGAAGGCGGGACTTATCAGCGGTTCAGTTTGCGAATGCGTTCTTGCTGCGTAATGACGTCGGTGAGGCGGATGCCGAATTTTTCATTGACCACCACCACCTCGCCTTGGGCGATCAGGGTGCCATTGACCAGCACATCCATCGGCTCGCCGGCCATGCCCTCGAGTTCCACTACCGAGCCGTGGGCCAGTTGCAACAGGTTTCGAATCGATATCTTGGTGCGCCCCAACTCCACGGTGAGGTTCACCGGGATGTCGAGGATCATGTCGAAGCCCTGGGGCGTCGCCGTGTTCTCTGTACCGCCGGAGAACTGCTCGAATATCTCCGCCGGCTTGGCATCGACCGCGGCCGCGCCTTCAACCGCGGTCTGTTCGCCCATGGCTGCTGCCCAATCGTCTTCGGAGACCTGCTCTTCGGTTTCGTTCGTTTCGCTCATTGCATGCTCCCTGCGTATAAGTGCCTAGGCTTCTTCCTCGGCGACGAAGTGCTCGATCTTGAGTGCGTACTGGCCGTTCCGTATCCCGTAGCGACAGTCCAGCACATGAACGCCATTGACCGCGACCGGGACCATGTCGTCGATCGAGATCGGAATGACGTCCCCGACTTTCATCTCGATAATGTCGCCGAAGGTCACGCTGGTATTGCCCAGTTTCGCCACCAGTTCGACTTCGGCAGTCTGCAACTGGCGCGTCAGGGTGCCGGTCCAGCGCTTGTCGGATGAAGCCTGTTCGCTGTGCATGGTGCTGTAGAGCACGTCGCGGATTGGCTCGACCATCGAGTAAGGCAGGCAGAAGTGCATCTCGGCCGTGGTGCCGGAGAGTTCGATGGTGAAGGTGACCGAAACGATCACCTCGGACGGCGTTGCGATGTTCGCAAACTGGGTGTTCATCTCCGACCGGATGAACTCGAAACTCAGCGGATAAACCGGGGCCCAGGCTCTCTGGTATTCCTCGAAAACAACCCCGAGGATTCCTTGAATAATGCGCTGTTCGGTGGCGGTAAAGTCGCGACCTTCAACCCGGGTATGGAAGCGGCCATCGCCGCCGAACATGTTGTCGACGACGAGAAACACCAGGTTCGGATCAAACACGATCAAGCCGGTGCCGCGCAGCGGCTTGGCCTGAATCAGGTTCAGATTGGTCGGAACCACCAGGTTGCGGATGAACTCGCTGTATTTCTGCACCTTGATCGGCCCGACCGAAACTTCCGTGCTGCGGTGCATGTAGCTGAACAGCCCGATGCGCAAGTAGCGGGCGAAGCGCTCGTTGATGAGCTCGAGCGTCGGCATCCTGCCGCGCACGATCCTCTCCTGCCGGCCGAGGTCGTAGTTCTTGACAGACCCGGTATCGGCTTCGGGCGGAGCTTCGTCGGCTTCGCCGGTGACGCCCTTGAGCAGGGCATCGACTTCTTCCTGGGAGAGGAAATCCTGGCTCATTTCGCCGTCCCCGCCGGGCCGCCCCAAGAGGACGGCACGTCAACGAAGCGGAAGGCGCGCAGCGCCTGAACCATGGTCACCCCCCTGTGAAGGGGGGACGGGGGGGAGGGACGTTTGTTCATTACTGGATTATGAACGAGGTGAACAGCACGGCCTGGACCGGCGCATCGGGAGCGGCAGCATCAGCGGGTTCCTTGGCATCGACCTTGTCCTTGCCTTTCTTGGGGACCGGGGGTTCCAGCGTGTTATTGACGGTTTCGCGAATCTCGTTCGACAGCCGCTGTACGCCCTGGGCGGTCACCAGGTCGGACGCCTTCTTGGCCAGAAGAATCAGCATGATGCGGTGTTTTAGTTCGGGATCATAGGGCTTGAGCATTTCCAGTGCGGCCGCATCCAGTACCCGCAACTGGACCTCCGCCTGCAGGTAGGCCTCCTGTTGCTCGGTCTGCAGTTTTACCGTAAAGGCCTTGTCAAACTTGTAGAACGACGGAGGAGCGTGATCGGCTTTCTTGTCCTTCTTCTTCGCCTTGGCTTCCTTCACGGGCTCGTCTCCGTCTGCGAGCTCTTCCACCGGCTTTTTCTTCATCAGAAAATAGGCAGCGCCGCCTCCGCCCAGCACCAGAACGAGAACGCCGATGGCAATAAAAATGATCAGCTTGCCCTTCTTCTTGGGAGGGGGGGCTTCACCTTCAGTTTCGGTTTTCTTTGCTTCCGCCATCAGTTCTCTCCGTGTTCAGAAGGCAGCCAAGACAAGACAGGGTTCCACAGGCGGTTCGCGCCGTGCTGATTCCAGTCGCCCGCCTTCTGCCTGCCGTCCTCTGTCATTCGCTCAAGCAAATACATCTATCATGCTACGTCCGGAGCTGCTTCTTGCAACTGCCTCGACTCCCTGCAACGGGACGGTCGAAGCATAGCGCACGCTTTCATTCATTCCCGAATCCGGTTCATTTTTGGCGGACGACTGATGGGGTGACTCGGAACCCACCTGGGCTTGGCCAAGGCTGATGCCGGCATCGGCCAGCACTTCGCGCAACCGGTTCAGCGAGCTTTCCAGCGCTTCGCGGACCGCCGGGTTGGGCGAGGTGAATATGGCCGTGGCCTGATCACCGTTCATTGTCAGCGAAACCTCGATGCGACCAAGCTGGGGCGGGTTCAGCACCAGGTCCGCCTGCTGGCGGTTGTTGCCAACCATCCAGGTCAGTCTCTGGCCCATTTCTTCATGCCAGCCGGTTTGCCCCATAGGTGTGTCGAGACGCAGGCTCTGAGTTGATGAGGATCCGCTGGCCGCGCTGGTCGCACTGGTGGCGCCGGGAGCCATGGCCATGGCACGCTCCATGAGGGCATGGAAATCGCCGGCAGGGAGTTCGGGCGCAATATTCTCGCCGCTCTTGTGGCCCGCATCGGCATTAATTGCCGCATCAAACGCAATCTTGCCGGGAACCTGGCCTGTTCCGCCGGATTTTGCGGGGCCGGCAGCGGTGAAGGTCTCGTTTCGTGGCTCACCCTCTTGTTTGCGCGAGGCTGTATCCATGGCCGTGCCGGGTGCGCCGGACAGTGCTGCAGGCGCGATGGGCAGCGCTGCGGTGGGTGCCACAGGCTGGGCTGCGGCTGGTGCGACAGGCAGGGCTGCCACTGGTGCGACAGGCAGCGTCGCAGCAGGTGCAGCGGCCAAGGCTGCAGGAATTTGAGTCGGCGGCAGTGAAGCCGCTGTGTCAAGCGCAGGCAACAACGGCTGATCGGGGAGAGCTTCCGTAGTGGCCCCTGGAGCCACGGCGACGCCTGCCGGCCCCGCCAGATTGGCCGCCAGAAGAGGGAAAAGTACTGTTAGATCAAGGCTGTTGGTATTGCCCTCCGCATCAGTTTGAGCCTCGGCGACAGCGGACTTGGAGTTGTTGTCAGTATCCGCGGCTGAGGTTTTCTTTTCCGTCCGGGCCTTGAGCACAGCGGCGAACGGAGATCCTGTCCCGTCTTCCCGGTCCGTCCTGCCGCTCTCGCCGGCGCGACTGGCCGCGTCGCTCTGCCCGAGCGCATTTGCATTCCCGGTGCCGCTCGAAGGAGGCGTTGGTGTAGCGTTGATCATCAATTCGGACATGGGTGCTCCCTCGCGGCTTGGGGTTTCATCAGACCGACAAATGCAAGGGATGTGCCAACTCAGTCTTTTCCCTTCTCTTCGTGGCGCCGAGAACCATGTTCGTCGCTCGCCTTCTGTTCCTGACGCTGATCCTGGTAGGCGATTCGGGACTGGTGGCGGTCCGACAAGGTATCGAAGGCCTTGACCCGGCCTTTCTTGACCACCCATTCCTGCTGGCCGGCGGCCGTCTGCTGTCTAGTATGAGTCATGGCAGAATCGGCCTGGCCAATGGCTTCATCCAGTTTGGCGAGGAAGCCGGCGTAGTTCTGCCATTCGCCCGGACTCAGCCCGCCTTGTGCGGCGACGACAAAACGCGTCCGGTACTCCTCGCGATATTGCACCAGCAGGCCATGACGCCGTGAAGCCTCCTTCTCGCCCGCGATCAATTCACCCAGCTTTCGCCCCGCTTCATCAAGGCGCAACTGCGAAAGATCGAGCAAGGACTGGAGCGGGAAAGTGCGAGGCATGGCCGGGATAGTCAGTGGGCAACATCGGAAATTATTATCTTACGCTCCGCCAAACAACTCGGCCAGACGCTGCCGCGACGAGTTCCA
Source organism: Sulfuritalea sp. (assembly GCA_030680805.1). GTDB lineage: Bacteria > Pseudomonadota > Gammaproteobacteria > Burkholderiales > Rhodocyclaceae > Sulfuritalea. The sequence continues at coordinate 52,190 of JAUXUK010000047.1, forward strand.
GTCAGCCCGTTCATTGATCTGTTGCTCAAGAAAGGTCTCCAGTCTGGGATTCATCATGATGGCCCGGTCGAGCAGCGGATCGGAACCGGCGGCATAGGCGCCGACCGCAATCAGGTCGCGCGCCCGCTGGTAGCGGGAATAGAGCTGTTTGAACTGGCGCACCTGTTCCAGATGGTCTGTCGCGATCAGGTTGGCCATCACCCGGGAGATGGATTGCTCGATGTCAATCGCCGGGTAGTGTCCGGCATCGGCCAGAAACCGGTTGAGCACGATGTGGCCATCGAGAATGGCACGCGCCGCATCGGCAATCGGGTCCTGCGGGTCGTCGCCCTCGGTCAGCACCGTGTAGAAGGCGGTAATCGAGCCACCGCCGGCGGAACCGTTGCCCGCGCGTTCGACAAGTTGCGGCAGGCGGGCAAACACCGAGGGCGGATAGCCCCGCGTGACCGGAGGTTCGCCGATGGCCAGCGCGATTTCGCGTTGCGCCATGGCGTAGCGAGTCAGGGAATCCATGATCAAGAGAACGTGCTTGCCCTCATCGCGGAAATGTTCGGCAATTGATGTGGCATAGGCGGCCCCCTGCAGCCTCATCAGCGGGCTGACGTCGGCCGGAGCCGCAACCACCACCGACCGGGCACGGCCTTCGTCGCCCAGATTGAGTTCGATGAACTCCTTGACTTCCCGTCCGCGCTCGCCGATCAGGCCGACGACGATCACATCCGCTTCCGTGTAGCGGGCCATCATGCCGAGCAGGACGCTCTTGCCCACGCCTGACCCCGAAAAGAGGCCGAGACGCTGGCCGCGACCGACGGTCAGCAAGGCGTTGATGGCGCAGATGCCGACATCCATGGTGTGCCGTATCGGCTCGCGCAGCAGGGGGTTCAACGGGCGGCTGGCAAGAGACCGGGTGCTCTTGTTGTTCAGCGGGCCAAGGCTGTCCAGCGGGCGGCCATTGCCGTCAACCACGCGCCCCAGCAATTCATCGCCCACCGGCAGATGCTTGGCGCGGTCCGGCGCCCGCCGCAGCGGCGACGAAGCCTGGCCCGGAACGGGCGGGGGTGGCGGCGCCTCCATCGGAATGACCAATGCGCCTGGCGAAAGCCCGTAGACATCCTCGGCCGGCATCATGAACAGGCGGTCACCGGAAAAGCCGACCACCTCGGCCTCGACCGTGCCGCCGCCCGGTATCTGTATGAGGCACCCCGATCCCAGCGGCAGTTTGAGGCCCGATGCTTCCATCACCAGTCCATTGATGCGGGTCAGCCTGCCGGCAATCAGCCAGGGCCGAACGTCAGCCACATGTTCGCGGCAATCGGCGAGGAAGTGCGACAGATCCGATGGATTCATCTTTCGACGAGGTCAACCCATGAAGCGTTTTGACCAAGGGCTTCCACCACGCGCCGCCAGCGGGTCGCCAGGCTTGCGTCAAGATGGCTGCCGCCCGCTTCGATGACCACGTCTCCCCGCTTGAGCTTGGGGTCTTCGTGAATCCGGTGTCCGGCATGGGCCAGTTGGTCGCCGGCACGCAGACGAGCGAGCGATGCGTCTTCCGGGTGCAGATGAATGGCGGCGTGCAGCAGGGGCAGTTGTTCCAGGGCTTCGCGGATCACTCCCAGCAGCACTTCCGGCTTCACGTCGACGGTCTGGCGGACAACCTGTCGAGCCACCTCAATGCTCAAGGCCAGCAAATCGTTGGCGACCGCCTGATTGACTTCCGCGATGCATTGCTCAAGATTCCGCAGGGTTTCCGCCAGAAGCAAGGCCTGCTCGCGTCCCATGTTCTCGGCCTGTGCTTGCCCGGCGGCATAGCCGGCTTGATGCCCCTCCAGCCGCGCCTTTTCGCGAATCCTGTGAACCTCGTCGTCGCTGACCGCGGGCAATCCTGGTTCGGTCGCCGTGCCGACGGACGACCCGACGGTCGAATCGAAGCTGGCAAGTTCCCAGCGCTCCCAGGCGGTAAGCGTTGATTTCGGGTGTTCGTCCATGGACATCAGACGAAGGCGTCGCCTTCACCTCCGCCGCCAAGTTGGAGCTGACCTTCGTCGGCAAGCCGGCGGGCGATCTTGAGGATTTCCTTCTGCTCGCCTTCGACTTCGGAAAGGCGCACGGGACCCTTGGATTCGAGATCCTCCCGCAACATTTCGGCGGCTCGTTGCGACATGTTCTTGAATACTTTTTCACGCAGTTCCTGCGAAGCGCCCTTCAGCGCGATGATCAGCGAGTCCGACTGCACTTCGCGCAACAGCAGCTGGATGCCGCGGTCATCGATGTCCAGCAGGTTCTCGAAGACGAACATTTCATCGAGAATTTTCTGCGCGAGTTCAGGGTCGTATTCGCGCACGTTGTCGACAATGGCGGTTTCCACCTGCTGGCCGACAAAGTTGAGAATTTCCGCGGCGTGGCGAATCCCTCCCATGGCGGCCTTCTTGACGTTGCCGGAGGAACTGGCGAGGATCCGCTTCAGCGCCTCGTTCAGCTCGCGCAGTGCGGTGGGCTGCACGCCGTCGAGGGTGGCAATGCGCAACAGCACATCATTGCGCAGGCGTTCCGTGAAGTGCTTCAGAATCTCTCCGGCCTGGTCGAATTCGAGGTGCACCAGGATGGTGGCAATGATTTGCGGGTGTTCGTTGCGAATCATGTCGGCCACCGTGGCGGCATCCATCCATTTCAGGCCTTCGATGCCGGCGGTGTCTCCGCCCTGCATGATGCGGCTGATCAGGTTGGCGGCACGATCATCGCCCAGCGCCTTGGTCAGCATGGCCTTGATGGTTTCGTTGTCGACGGCAACGGGCGCGCCCTTGGCCGCATGATCCTCGAACTCGTCGATCACCTTCTCGATGCGGTCGCGTGGCACCTGCTTCAAGGCGGCCATGGCGTGGCCGAGCTTCTGCACCTCTTTCGGACCAAGGTTCTTCAGTATCTCGGCAGCCTCGTCCTGCCCGAGGGAAAGCAGCAGGATGGCGGCCTTTTCTACGCCTTCACTTTCAGTGCTCGCCGCCATCTACCCAGTCCTTGATCATGCCGGCGACTGCCTTGGGGTCCTTCTTTGCAATTTCGCGGGCATCGGCCAGCTTTTCGTCATAGCCACGATGACGGTGCAGCATGCCGTCGGCACCGACCTCGAACTCGCTCTTCTTCGGCGCCATTCGCGGCGGTGGCGGTTCCAGCAGTTTCTCGAACACCGGCCGCAACAGGCGGGTCCACAACCAGAAGGCCGCGCCGGCAATGATCAAGTACCTTGCCAGTTCTTTCAGGGTCGCAATCAGTTCCTGATTGGCCCAGATCGGCGCATCGGCAATGACTTCCTTTTCCGCCGCCGTGAAGGGCGCATTGGCGACATTCAGGGTGTCGCCACGCTCCTTGCTGAAGCCCATGGCCTGGCGGGCAAGATCGGTAATCTGGGTGAGTTCGGCGGGTGTCAGCGGAATCGGTTTGGGCTTGGTCGGGTCCTTGCGGTGATTCACCACCACGGCCACCGAGAGGCGGCGCACCGAGCCAGGCGTTCCCTTGGTATGCCGAATGGTTTTGTCGACTTCATAGTTGATGGTCGCGTTGCGGGTGAAGTTTTGCGAGCTGCCGGCTGCAGCGCCTGCGGCGCCGGCCTGCCCGGGCTGGGTCAAGGGGGCGGTCGCCGGTACCGGCGGCTGGTTGCTCAGCGCACCCGGAATGCCCGCTGCCGAGGGCGATCCACTGCCGGCTTCCGCGGTCTGCTGGCTGCGAATCACGGTTTCCGCAGCGGGGTTGGGCTTGTAGGTCTCCGCGACCTGGTCGGTCTGCGAAAAGTCGAGATCGGCGGCGACCTGTGCGCGGACGTTGTTCGGGCCCACCACCGGCGTCAGGATCGCCTCGATACGCTTGCCATAGTCAGCCTCGACTTCCCTCAGGAACTTGAGCTGGGTGGCATCGAGCCCGGCATCGCGCTGCGGGTCGCGCCGTTGCGAGATCAGTTTGCCTTCCTGGTCGATCACGCTGACGTTGTTCGCGCTGAGCTGCGGCACGCTCGATGCAACCAGATTGATGATGCCCGCTACCTGGATCGAATCCAGCGTACGTCCGGGGTGCAGGTTGACCAGTACCGAGGCAGAGGTCTTCTGGTCATCACGCAGGAAAGCCGTTTGTTTGGGAATGGCCAGATGCACCCGGGCGCCCCGCACGGCCGACAGCGACTGGACCGAACGGGCCAATTCGCCTTCCAGCGCGCGCTGGTAGTTGACCTGCTCGGCGAACTGGCTGACGCCGAGCTTCTGCGTCTCCATCAGTTCGAAGCCGACCAGTCCGCCCTTGGGCAGCCCCTGGGACGCCAGCTTCAGGCGCGTGTCATGCACCACCGTCTGCGGCACCAGAATGCCGCGGCCACCCTCGCTGAACCGGTAGGGTATGTTCTGCTGTGACAGTGCGGCAACGATCTGGCCGCCGTCTTTCTCGTCATGGATCGAGAACAGCAGGGCATAGGGAGGGTCCTTGGTCCACATCCAGCCGCCGGTGAGGACCGCCAGAAACAGCGCGACACCTACCAGTCCGGTCAGCTTCTGACGGGGGTCAAGGCGGAGAAATGCCTCAAACGATATCGGGAACGAATCGGTCGCTGTGTTTTCTGCCATGCTTTGTTTGTCTTATCGGTACATGTGCGCGCAATTTGCCCGCTCGCGGATTGTGTACTGCCCTAGCAAGAGCGGTTCCTGAAAGAAGCGGCAATTTTTGCCGGCATATCGACAGCCTGCTTTCCTTGTCCAGTCCAGATGATTCTGCCATCATCGGGTGTCATGAACATCCCTGCGGTCTCAACCGCTCAATCCACCAGCGCAAGCGTTGCCCCCGGCGAGGCCGAGCATCTTGCCGAAGCCTTTCGGATTTTCAGCCAGGCATCGGAGGAACTCGCCAGCGCCTACAGCGAGTTGCAGGGGCAGGTGGCCCAGCTGACCGAAGAACTGGCGGCCGCCAACGGCGCGCTGCGCCAGCAGTATCAGGAGAAGGCGGCGATTACCGAGCGCCTGACGCTGCTGCTGGACGCCTTGCCTGCCGGTGTCGTGGTACTGGATGGAGTTGGCCGCGTGGTGCAGGCGAATCCTGCCGCGAATGAGGTTCTGGGCAATGCCATAGTCGGCGCTGGCTGGACGGCGATCGAGGCCGGGGCGCTGGCAGCCAGTGAAACACCGGGCGAATATCTCGCCGGCGACAGACGGCTGGCCGTCGCCGTTACGCCGCTGGATTCGGCGGGAGGGCGCATCGTGCTGCTGCATGACGTGACTGAAACCCAGCATCTCAAGACGCAGGCCGAACGCAACCAGCGACTGGCGGCGATGGGCGAAATGGCGGCGCAACTGGCCCATCAGCTGCGCACACCGCTCGCGGCGGCGCTGCTGTATGCGGGCAATCTGGAGAACCCCGAACTGCCGGCGGCCAGCCGTGTTTCCATCGCCCAAAAGACCGTGGCGCGCCTGAAGCACCTCGAGCACCTGATTCAGGACATGCTGATGTTCGCCCGCGGCGAAGTGCTCGGGCGCGAGACCTTCGCCGTCGCCGACCTGCTGGCCGAACTGGCGCAAACCTTCGAGCCGCTGGCGAAAAGCCGCGGCATCGCCCTTCTGGTGACTGAGGAGAGCCGGGGCGGTGTGCTGACCGGGCATCGCAAATCGCTGGTCGGAGCGCTGACCAATCTGCTGGAGAACGCGCTGCAGGCCGTCGAGAGCGGCGGCCGCATTGATCTCGATGCGAGGCGCGATGGGTCCCTGATTCTGCTTGCGGTGCGCGACAACGGGCGCGGCATGAACGCCGAGACCGCTGCGCGCCTGTTCGATCCGTTTTTCACTACCCGGGCCGAAGGCACGGGCCTCGGACTTTCAATTGCACGCGGCGTTGCCCGTGCCCACGGCGGCGGCATCGAAGTTGTCTCCAGCCCCGGTGCGGGCGCCGAATTCATCCTCACACTGCCATGCCCGACGCTCTGAAGATACTGGTTGTCGAAGACGACGCCGCCTTGCGCGACGCCCTTCTGATCACGCTTGAAACGGCCGGACATCGCGTGTCGGGCGCCGACAGTGGCCCGGCGGCACTGGCCGCGCTGGCGGCAATGGCCCGCGATCCATTCAGCATGGTGGTTTCGGATCTGCGCATGGATCCGATGGACGGCCTCACCCTGTTGGGCGAAATACGGAGCCGGTATCCGGGCCTGCCGGTGCTGCTGATGACGGCCTTTGGTGATGTGGACAAGGCCGTCGCGGCGATGCGTGGCGGCGCCTGCGATTTCATGTTGAAGCCCTTCGAGCCGAAGACCCTGATCGACCAGATTGCGCGCTATGCCGTACCCCCCCCGGCCGCCGACGGGGTGATTGTTGCCGATCCAAAAACGCGCGAAACGCTGCTCCTCGCGGCGCGCGTGGCAAAGACTGACGCGACCGTGCTGCTTACCGGGGAATCCGGCGTTGGCAAGGAAGTGTTCGCTCGCTATATCCACGATCAATCAGCGCGGGCAGGCGGGCCTTTTGTGGCGATCAACTGCGCCGCGATTCCCGACAATCTCCTCGAAGCAACGCTCTTCGGCTACGAGAAGGGCGCTTTCACGGGCGCCCAGACGGCGCAGGCGGGGAAGTTCGAGCAGGCCAATGGCGGCACCCTGCTGCTGGATGAAATATCCGAAATGCCGCTCGGACTGCAAGCCAAGCTGCTGCGCGTGTTGCAGGAACGCGAAGTCGAGCGCGTCGGCGGCAAGAAGCCGGTGGCCCTGGATATCCGCGTGTTGGCCACCAGCAATCGCGACATGGGCGGCGAGGTCCGCGTCGGGCGTTTTCGCGAAGACCTCTACTATCGGCTCAATGTCTTCCCGCTGGAGATTCCCGCCCTGCGCCAGCGTCCCGCCGACATCCTGCCCCTGGCTCGGCACTGGCTGGCAAGGCAGGCGGCTACCTCGCGCCGCGCGGCAAGATTTGCCGCTGCTGCCGAAGCACGGCTGGTGGCCTACCCCTGGCCGGGCAATGTGCGCGAGCTCGAAAATGTTGTCCAGCGTGCGCTGATCATGACGGCCGGTGAAGTGATCGAGGCTGACAGTCTCCCGCTTGAGGGCGCGATGGCGCCTGCCGGACGGGTAGCTCCCGAGGCGGCGGCAGGCGCCCAATTCGCCGTGTCGCCAGCGCCGAGTTTTGGCGAAACCCCGGCGACCACGGGCTCTCCGGTCAACATGAAGGATCTGGAACGGCAGCACATTCTGGATACCCTGGCCAGATGCGGCGGCTCGCGCAAGAAGGCGGTGGCGATTCTCGGCATCTCCGAGCGCACCCTGCGCTACAAATTGTCCCAGTATCGCGCCGAGGGGTTTTTCAATGACGAAGAAGAAGTTTGATCGACAAGTGAAAGCCGGCACGGCGATTGCTATTCCCTTCGTGAACGAATTCATGTAAGGTTTTGCCATGGCCATCGATACACGACAAATCGACCAGATGCTCTCCGAACTGCGTTCCGCCTCAGCCCTGGCGGGCGGCAAACCGGCGGCCAACGCCGCGCCTGCGGATGGGCCGGATTTCTCGCAGGTGCTGAAGTCCACCATCGATCAGGTTAACGCGGCCCAGTTGCAGGCTCGCACGATGGCCGACGACTTTTCCAGCGGACAGAGCAACGTCAATCTGCAGGACGTCATGATCAACCTGCAAAAGGCCAACCTGTCGTTCCAGCAGATGGTGCAGGTCAGGAACAAACTGGTGTCGGCCTATCAAGACATCATGCACATTCAGGTCTGAGTTTTTCAGAAGACAGGCGGCAGGCATGAATGCGGCGCAATGCGCCGGTAGAATTCAGCCTTCCATCCTTCGGCTCCTGTCCTCTGACCATGTGGTTCCGCAATCTCCAGATTTTCCGGCTCACTTCCGACTGGGCCCATGGCACCGACTCGTTGTCGGCAGCCCTGCACAAGGGCATTTTCCACGGCTGCGGCGCAACTGATCGTGTAGCGCGCGGCTGGGTGCCACCCCGCGGCGAAGGCGAACTGGTGTTTTCCGTCGAACATCAGCAATTGATCGCCCTCGGCATCGAACAAAAGCTGCTGCCGGCCTCCGTCGTGCGCCAGTATGCTCAGGCAAAGCTGGCCGAGATCGAAGCAGCGCAAGGCTACAAGCCGGGTCGGAAGCAGTCGCGCGAAGTGATCGATCAGGTCGAGGCCGAGTTGCTGCCGCGGGCGTTCGTCAAGCGTGGCCTCACCTATGTCTGGGTCGACCCTATCAATCGCTGGTTGCTGGTGGACGCCTCATCGAGCGCTCGCGCCGATGAAGTCATGGAGCATCTCAAGCTGTCACTCGGCGAGCTGCCCCTCACTCTGGTCAAAACCCAGGTCGCACCGGCGACTGCCATGACAAACTGGTTGGCGGCGGGACATGCGCCCGGCAACTTCACGATCGACCGCGATTGCGAACTGCAGGCGGCGGCGGAGGAGCGCGCCGCCGTGCGCTACGTGCGTCACAACCTCGACAGCGACGAGGTGCGCAGCCACATAGCGGGCGGCAAGTCGGCCACCCGGTTGGCGTTGACCTGGAATGATCGCGTTTCGTTTGTATTGACCGAGCAATTGCAGATCAAGCGCCTGGCGTTTCTTGATCTGCTGAAGGAGGATGCCGAGCGTCAGTCCGAGAATGCGGACGATCTGTTTGCCGCCAACTTCACGCTGATGTGCGGAGAGCTGGCGCAGTTGCTGGGACATCTGCTGGAAGTGCTGGGCGGAGAGGGCGAGTGACTCTGCGTGGGCTGATCGCCCTGGCGGCGTTCGCGCTGGGTCTGCCCGCGCTGGCGGAGGGTGTCAACGTCGGCAAGCCGTCCAGCGTGCGCAATCTGGTGCCGGCCGGTGCGATCGAACAGCAAGCGGCGCAGCAGTACGAACAGCTCAAGCGTCAGGCGTCCGCGAAAGGCGCACTTGGGCCCGGTGATCATCCTCAGGTCCTGCGTTTGCGGGCGATCGCCGCGCGCATGATCCCCTTTGTTGATCGCTTCAATCCTCGCGCCCGAACCTGGAGGTGGGAGGTGAACCTGATCGGCTCGAAGCAGATCAATGCGTTCTGCATGCCCGGTGGCAAGATCGCGTTTTATTCAGGGATTCTCGACACCCTCAAGCTGACGGATGACGAGGCGGCGATGGTGATGGGCCACGAGATCGCCCATGCCTTGCGCGAGCACGCCCGCGAGCGCATGGCCAAGAGCCAGATCACCCAGTTTGGCGCCCATCTGCTGGGGGAACTGGTGGGCGGCGGACGTTATGCCGGCGCCTTCCAGATGGGTGGCAATTTGCTGTCGCTGAAGTTTTCGCGCGATGACGAGTCGGAGGCCGATGTGGTCGGGCTCGAGCTGGCTGCACGCGCCGGTTACGACCCCCGTGCCGGGGTCAGCTTGTGGCAGAAAATGGCCGCCGCCAATAGCCGGGCGCCGCTCGAGTTTCTCTCAACCCACCCGGCGGGCGATCATCGCATCAAGGAAATCGAAAAGCACCTGCCGGAAGTGATGCCGCTCTACGAGAAAGCTCGCCGGGCCAACTGAAAAAAGTCGGCGCTGGCGATACGGCGAACGCAGCGCGAGCCAGCGTCAGCTCATTCCCGATTCGCGTGCTTTGCGTTCGCGTTCCACCTTGATGATGTAACGCTGGATCAGCGTCAGCATGGACCCCGGCAGCTTCACGAACTCACAGCCGGCACGCTTCGACTTGACGCCGGTGCGGCTTACCGATTCGAATACGCTGCGCACCACAATCGTTCCCGCCACCAGGCCGACTTCCGGCAGTTCGATCTTGCAGGAGAGCTCAAGACCGCGTTCAAGCGGGATATCGAGAGGAATCGAGATGACGCCGAGGCCTCCGCCGCTGATGTCAACCACGTGGACATCGATGGCCCGGCGTTCGCCCGTGGCGGTAGGAAAGGGTATGACGCATTTCAGCGGGCGCGCGATGGGTGCAGCCAGCCGGTAGTACTCGCGGCGCTGCAGGCGCAGCACGCTGTCGGGCAGGGGGGCGAAGAACGCAGGCACGCCATTGGCTTCGGCGCGCTGCACGCTGCGCAGGATGAACTGGATCTTGACCTTGTCGAGCTGCGTGACACAGAACAGCTTGTTTGCTTCGAGCGCCTTGCGGTTCGCCTCGGCACTGGCGCTGAGTTCGAGGAAAAGACCGTTGTCCTTGTAGCTGATCATGCTGGTCAGCAGCATGTCCCTGCCTTCGTTGAAGAACATGGTGATCTGCGAAACATGCTCGACGATTCCGCGAAAGACCGAGAATATCTCGCTCCTGGAATTCAGCATGTACTGGCTGAATTCATCCGTCGACAAGAGCTCGGCCGCCAGCTTATTGGCGGCGGAACCCGGGTCAATGGGCGCAGACCCCGTCAAAGTGGGGGCGTTGTTGGCTTCGGTGCCGCTCATTGTTCGATAAACGCCGGGCAGGAACTTCGGGCCTCGAATTTTAGCCGAGATTTTCCGGAACCAGACGCTCCCCCGGGACCCCTTCGCGCTCAACCTGGTAGATCCAGGCCAGCAGTTCGGCGACCGCAATGTAAAGCTGGGGGGGGATCTCTCCGTCAAGGTTGACTTGGGACAGCAATGCGACCAGTTCGGGCGATTCGTGCACAAAAATGCCGTGCTCGCGGGCGCGAGAGATGATCTCTTCAGCGATCAGGCCTCGTCCTTTTGCCACCACCGTCGGTGCCGAGTCGCCCGGTGAATACTTCAGCGCCACGGCAAGCGCCCGCGGTTCGCCGTCCTTACTCTTCGGCGGCATGCTTGACCTGCAAGGCGAGCAGCGGCACGCCGGCCGCGGCCATGGATTTTTCCAGTGACGGCGCGGCTTCGAGCAGATCAGCGGCACTGGCGCCCGCTGGCGTGGCGATGACAATTCGCACCCCTTCCGGCGCCAGGCTGAGCCGGGCGTCGATCTCGCCGAGTCGCGGCGTGACAAGTCGCAGCGATGTAATCCAGCTCCCTTCGGAATCCGTTTGTTCGCCGCCCGTTCGCTGTCCATCCGGCTCGATCTGCCAGTCCAGCGATTGACCCGGCCAGACTTCCCCCTGCCAGGCCATGCGCTGAGTCGCAGCGGCATCCAGTTGCTGCTGTACCAGTGGCCGCAGATCCTCAGGCACGATCTGCACCGGATTTCCGGGCGGCGCTTGTTGCGCGGCGACTTGCCGGCGGGCTTCTTCATTGCCGAACAGGCTTTGCAGGATTGCCATGGGACCGGATTGTTGAGGCGGACTCGCATTTGCGGCCGGCCGCGCGGGCAAGCCACCGGATTCCTGGCCCGGCGCGGGCGCCTCCCTGGGCGCGTGCCTGGCCTGAGGTTCGACCAGCAGGTCTTTCATCGGGCGCTGCCCCATGACCCACTGCACCTGATGGGCTTCGTAGAACAGCCCGCTCTGGCCGACGGCTTTGGCCAGTTGCGGCGCGAGTTCGGCGGCCAATCTGGCCGTATCGGCGAACGCTGCGGGCAGCAACGCCCGCCCTCGCGTGAGCGCTGCCGGAGGTGGCGGCGCGCCATCCCGGGCAAGCAGCGAACCGATCAACTGGGCGGTCCGTGACAAGTTGGCAAACTGGGGGTTGGCGCCTGCTGCGGCATCGCCGGGGCTGTTGCGATGGGTGAGTTGGGCGACGACCAGAGACGGCGTACGGTCGACCACCACCAGTTCCAGGGTGTCGCCGGCTTTCGCTCCCTGGGGAAGCGCCAGCGTCAGGCTGCGACCGGCAACCAGGGCCTTGTAGGTGTTCTCCGGCAGGACTTCCTGGATTCGCGCGGAGAAGGTTTGACCGGGTCGCAGCTCAACCAGATCGGCCGGGATTTCGCTGACCGGCGCAACCGGAGTCAGCAGCGATGCCTCGGTCTGCATCCGCATGCGGATGCCAACATCGTTGGGAATCAGAACCACGGCACCCCCCGGGATGTAGCGGATTGCGAGGCGAACATGGCGGCGGCAGCCACCGTTTGGGCTTTACGCCCCGCAGCTACCTGAGGCAGGCTCTCCGGCACCGGGCGCATGGGCCTTGTTGACGTCGCGACGACGCGGGCTGTCGCCCAGGTACTTGCGTACATGCTCCATCCAGGGTTCGGTGTGGCGGCGTACTTCGGCATCGTCTTCAAGAATGGACTGGATCAGGCTGCGCCTTCGGGCCACGTCGGTGGCGGGCGCGTCGCTGTCTTCCGGAGTCGCCATCAAGGTGTTGCGCAAACTGGTCACGCCGTGCTCGAGCTCGATCAGGTTGTCCCAGTCGCCGGCCCGTGCCGCCGCGACCATGCGCGACGACAGAAGGCTCATTTCTTCGTAGAGTTCGATTTGAGAAGGCATCCGGTGCATCGTAGCCATCATGCGGCAAGCTTGTTGCGGGAAGCTGCGGCGGGATCATTGGCTATTTCTTCCGGGGCCGGCCCGACCCGGTTCAACAGGGCAGCCGGAGCACAAGATTCAGGGGCGGCTTCCGATGAACAAACGGGGTCAAACCCCATAAGCATGCAGCAGGAGTTGCTCCTGGCGATTGCTTTGCATGGTGAGTTGCAGCTGGCCCATCCAGATTTGGGTGCGATTGCGAATTTCGGCGTCGTCGGCGAGGATTTTGGCAATCAGTTGGCTCTTGCGTTCAAGCGCAGCGTCATCGAGCTTTACCTCGGCATCGACCGGCTTCATGGAGGCGACCAGCGTGCTGCATTGATGTTCGATACCGATCAACTGGTCCCATTCACCCTGCTCGGCCGCTTCCCGCATCTGCCCAGTCAGCGCCGACAGCAGTTCGTAGTTTGCAATGACTTGCGCTGGACCCATTTGCCTAGGCAGTTGTGTAGGCCCGTTGCGCATTCGCTGCGCGACCGGGCTGTGACGCGGATTGCATGATTCGGGGACGGATGGCGTCCCAGGCTCCCGCAAGCTCCGTCAGCAGGCGCTCCACTTCGTCCAGGGCAGCAAGGTCGTTCTTCAAATTGGCATCAACCAGGCGCATCACCATATAGTCGTATAAGGAAGACAGGTTCTGCGCCAGATCACCCCCGACACTCTTGTCCAGGCTGGCATTCAAGCCTTCGCCAATGATGGAAATGGCTTTGGAAATGGATTTGCCCTTGGCCGCCGTCTGCTTGCGCGACATCTCGGTTTTCGCATGGGCGATTGCCAGTAGCGCGCCTTGAAACAGCAGCGAAATGAGCATGTGCGGATCGGCGCCCATCACGCTCGATTCCACGCCGACTTTGTTGTAGGCGTTGATCGCAGCCTTTGTGTTCATGATGATTGTCCCTTGGAGAATTGCTGGGTCAGGTAAGCGCTGGTGCTATCCATGCTGGCGAGCAAGCTGTTGAGGCGGCTATAGGTACTGGTGTATTGTTTTTGAAGAAACGTCATCCGGACTTCCAGTCTGCTGATCCGGTCGTTGTACTCTTTGATGGACGTGTTAAGGCTGGTGGTACGAGCATCGATCAGGCCCCCGCCTTGAACCACGGAGGTGGCCCACGTGTCCAGCCGGGTGGCGAAACCCGTCGCACCCGAGAACAAATTGGTGACATCGGCGAAATCGTTCGCGATGGCACCGGTGAGTTTGCTGCTGTCCAGTTTCAGCGTGCCGTCTGCCTGGATGGCAATGCCGACTTGAGACAGCGTGGTCAGGGTGCCGCCGCTCGCGCCCGTAAGAAAAATGCCGCGCAATTGATCCAGCATGATGCGTACCGTGCCGTCACCCGCCAGCACCGGGGCCGCGGTGGTGGCGCTACCGTAGGCGGAGCGAGACTTGAGCTGGCTGGTCAGGGCATTGTACGCATCGACAAATCCCGCTGCCGCCGTACTGATGGCGCCGGTGTCGCGCGCCACCGTCAGGGTCGCCGGTGTGCTTTCCTTGCTCAAGGTAAGCGTGACACCCTCAATGGCGTCGGTGACGGTGTTGGACGACTTGATGATCTGGATGCCGTTGATCGTGAAGTCGGCATTCGCGGCGGCAACCGTCTGTGCCATGGGGACGGCCGGGGCAGGGGCCGGAGCGTTTTCGGTAGGGTTGTACGCCAGCAGGTTGTTTATGTCGGCGTCCCCGCCTGTCAGGACGGTGATCTTGTTGATGGCGTTGCTCAATCCCGTGCTGTTCGAGGACAGGGCGAGACGATAGGGTGTGGCGCCACCGGCGTTGATGATGGTCGCCGTTACGCCGATATTTGCGGCATTGATCGCGGTGCGTATGTCCTGCAGCGTAGCGCCTGCGGCGATCGCGATGTCTGTATCGGTGGTGCCGACCGTGAATCTGACGGTCGACACTCCAGCGCCTATGGGCGCGGTATCACTAAATTGCCCGGCTGCCGCCAGCTTGCTCGCTTTCGCCAGCGTGGTGACGTTGATCGAATAACTGCCTGCTGTCGCCGTGCTGGCGGCAGAGGCCGAAAAAACGCTGGTATCGGAGGCCGTGGCGCTAAATCCGCCCAAACTGGTTTTCAAACCCTGCACGGCGGTTTGAAAACCCGAAGCCAGTCCCTTGAGCGTGCCGAAGGATGAAATCTTGGACTGGTAGCTTGTTACCTTGGTGTTGAGCTTGTCGATAGGCTGACGCTCAATCGCCATCAACTGCGAAACGAGAGCCTGGACATCCAGGGTGCCGCCGTTCGATGACGCTGGGGTGGTGGTTGGCATAGCCTTGCCTCTTGAACTAAGCCTCTTGTTTCAGCAATACGCCTCGCTGCAGATATTCGTCGATCGAGCGCGCAATCGCCAGCACCTCTCTCGAGGGAATCTGGCGAATCAACTCGCCGGTTTGTGCGTCCATTACCTGGACGACCGACTTCTTGGTGGTCGGATCCACGCTGAACTCAAGGTTCCGGCCAGACAATTGCATTGCCCGGTTGAGAGCGCCCACCGCGCTTTGCAACTGCTGCGCAGAAGGCTCCTGCGGGGCCGCTTGCCTTGCGCCACCACTGACGACTTTTGGCACATCATCGCTGACGGGTCTTGCAACCCGTGCAGCCAGATTCGTGCCTGAATTCTGGACGATCATTGTCGATCTCCTGTACTGCTACTGGAAATGCCCGACCGGTTGCCCGGTCAGGCATTTACCATGTTAGCTGCTTAACGCAACAAAGTCAGCACCGAGTTCGGGGTCTGGTTGGCTTGCGCCAGCACCGCCGTTCCAGCTTGTTGCAGAATCGTGTTGCGCGTCATGCTGGTACTTTCCGCGGCGTAGTCGGTATCCATGATCCGGCTGTAGGCGGCCGAGAGGTTTACCGATGCGACCTGCAAGCTGGCGACGGAAGAGGCCAGTGCCGACATGTCGGCGCCGAAGCTGGTGCGAGACGTTGTGACCAGCGCGAGATCGGCAGCGACGGAACCAATGGTCCCGGTGAGCGCCGGCTTGACGCCGTAGGCCGCGGTCGGGCCGCCGGTTACTGCAACAGAGTTGACAACCAGCACATTGATCCGGGTGTTTTCAGCGATCAGCGCGGTGGTCTCGGCATTGCCCGCCGGGGTCGTGGCCAGGACTTCAGCCATGCGCTGCAGGTTCTCCGTGATCTGACCCAGATAGCCGTCGGCGGTTTGCGCCAGCGAAATACCGTCATTGGAGTTGCGAATGGTCGCGTTCGTGGAGCGGATCCGGGTGTCGTAACCGGTCGCAATGGCCAGACCGGACGCGTCGTCCTTGGCGCTGTTGATGCGCAGGCCCGAAGACAGGCGCTGCTGCGCAGTTTGCAGGTCAAGGGCCGACTTGTTCAGCGCTGCGCCTGCGAACAGGGCGGCAACGTTGGTGTTGATTACTTGTGCCATGATTTATCTCCTAAATGGCTGACTGGAACAATGATGTCATCCGTGACTCAGAGTGCTCGCTGCTTAACGCAGCAAAGTCAGCACCGAGTTTGGAGTTTGGTTTGCCTGCGCCAGGACCGCCGTTCCCGCCTGTTGCAGAATCGTGTTGCGGGTCATGTTGGTACTTTCCGCGGCGTAGTCGGTATCCATGATTCGGCTGTAGGCGGCCGAGAGGTTCACCGCTGCGACCTGCAAGCTGGCCACGGAAGAGGCCAGTGCCGACATGTCGGCGCCGAAGCTGGTGCGGGCAGTTGTGACATTGGCGAGGTCGGTCGCGACAGTACCAATGGCTGCACCAAGGGTTGGTTTGGTGCCGTAGGCCGTCGTCGGGCCGCCGGTAACCGCCGCAGAGTTGACAACCAGCACATTGATCCGGGTGTTTTCAGCGATCAGCGCGGTGGTCTCGGCGTTGCCCGCCGGGGTCGTGGCCAGGACTTCAGCCATGCGCTGCAGGTTCTCCGTGATCTGACCCAGATAGCCGTCGGCGGTTTGCGCCAGCGAAATGCCATCATTGGAGTTGCGAATGGTCGCGTTCGTGGAGCGGATGCGGGTGTCGTAGCCGGTCGCGATGGCCAGTCCGGACGCGTCGTCCTTGGCGCTGTTGATGCGCAGGCCCGAAGACAGGCGCTGCTGTGCAGTTTGCAGCGAAATTGCTGACTTGTTCAGCGCTGCGCCTGCGAACAGGGCGGCAACGTTGGTGTTGATGACTTGTGCCATGATGAATCTCCTCTATCGCTGACTAAGATAATGATGTCATTCATGACATCAACTTCGGCTCGCCCTTGATATTCAGTGAGGCTTGCAAACCGCCGTTGGAATCTCTATCGGTTGATCGGCTGGAAACTTTAGGGTGAAAACCAAGCATCTGATCTTGCCTGCTGCCTGAAAGTGTTTTATCGGTCGCGATTGGCAAAGCTTTAGCCGGAAGTCGATGCGGCAGGCCAATAAGCCAGTGAATCAAATACTTGGAGTTGTTGGCGCAGTCAATGGCTCGCCGGCGGCGGCGGATCAGCGATTGCCTGCCCGGGTCCATTCGACGGATTCCGCCAGCTAGCCGTCAGTGAACAAAGGAAGTCAACCAAGTCGTCTGCAGGCTCTTGATCTTCATACAAAATTTGACTGTTTGTCAGTATTTTTGCCTTGATTCTTTCTCGCAAATGCGGGTTGCTGGCGATCTCGACTGCTTTCCGGGCGTAGCCCTCGGTGTCTTCTGCGATGCATTCCGCCAAGTCAAACGTCTCACAATAGTACGCACCCACCCGCCCCCGCATGAACTCGCCCCTTCTGGTTACCAGCGGTGTGCCGGTTATGGACGTCATGGCCACCGTTGAACCTATGCCAAAGTGGAACGGATCCAGAACCACATCGGCCGCTGCAAGGGCGCTGATGAAGTCGGCTGGATCCTTCAGCCAGGGCAAAAAGACGATTCGCTGCCTGAGCCCTGCGGGAATAGTGCTCTCGAAGCGTTTCAGCAGGGCTGTCTTCCACCAACATCGCCGCCAATCTTCAAATAGAACGACCACGCCATTGCCATCAAGCTGCAGGATTCTGGCTATCGCCTCATCGAAATCAGGATGAAGTTTTTGCATGCTCATGGGACACATGTAGATGTGCGACCCGGTCGGCAAATTCAGTTCGTGGCGGGATTTGAGCCTTGCCGGCAGCGCCGGACGTCCGAATTGAGCCAACGGTCTGGGCAAGCGAAACAACTTCTCGCTGTAATGCTCATCGGCATCTCGGGGCTCCATTCGATCAGCCGACAAGAAATAGTCCATGGTGGCGATGCCTGTCGTCACCGGATGGCCGCCCAAAACACACTGCGTTCGGGCCAAACGAGAAAATGCCAGGAAATAGCTCAATGGCTCCATGCCGATATCGAGGTAGACCAAAACGTCCAACTCCAGCGCGGCAATCATTTCCCGGGCACGAACCAGGTTGTAAGACAACTGCACGCGCTGACCGACAAACTCCGAGTAGAGCTTCTCATCGATGGGCTGGCTGGAAATCAGGCTTACCTGAAATTGCTCTTTCAACGACAAGGTTTCGATTATCTTGCTGAAACAAAGTGAGACCGGATGCTTGTACAGAAACTTGGATAGAAATCCGACGCGAATCTTCTTCGCGGCGTCTGATTTCGGTTCGGTGCAGTGTGGAGCGACATGGAGCAGTGATGGACAGACCTGCTCATAGTATTTCGCCACCTTCACTTGCAAGTCCCGGTCATTCAAGCCGTGATAGGCCAAGAAGAAGTTGGCCTCGCCGACACTCTTCAACGGGTCGTCAATAGTCAATCCGTCCGCAATCAGTTTGTCCAGGTTCCGCTCAAACTCCGCCCGGCTTTTGAGCAATTCCTGCCTTGTGCCCATGATGGCGGGAAGCGCAAATGCTTCCTTTGTTTGAGCGCCACAGAAGCCCAATTGATGAGCTTTGGCGTAGCTCGCCCTGGCCTCGTCCAGTCGTCCCAGACTCTTGAGGGGGTTGCCCAAACCGAAATGCGCCTCAGCCAAATCCGGCTCGATCTGCAGTGCCCGCCGGTAGCTGGCTTCGGCCTCTTCCAGGCGATCCAGGTTATGCAGGACGCCGCCCAGATTGCAATGCAACCCGGCAATATCCGGGTTGATCTCCAGCGCCCGCCGGCAGCTGGCTTCGGCCTCGATCGGTCTGTCCAGGTCATGCAGGATGACACCCAGGCAGCCATGCGCGTTGGCGTAGTCCGGATTGATCTGCAGCGCCCGACGCAGCATCGCTTCGGCCTCGTCCAGCCGACCCAACTCCTTGAGGGTGATGCCCAGGTTGCCAAGCGCCTCAGCCATATCCGGCTTGATCTCCAGCGCTCGCCGATAGCTGGCTTCGGCTTCGCCGGGGCGGCCCAACTCCTGAAGGACGATGCCCAAATTGCTATGTGCATCGGCATAGTTCGGGCTGATCTCCAGCGCCCGCCGGTAGCTGGCTTCGGCGTCTCCCGGACGTCGAAGCCTTTTGAGGGTGTTGCCCAGGTTGTTATGCGCCTCGGGATTGTCGGGGTTGATTTGCAGCGCCCGCCGAAAGTTGGTTTCGGCTTCGTCCAATCGGCCTAAACCCTGAAGAACTACGCCCAGGTTGCTGAGCGTCCTGGGGTTATCGGGCTTGATCTCCAGTGCCCGACGAAAGCTCGTTTCGGCCTCGTTCAGACGGCACTGGTCTTGCAGGATGACGCCCAGATTGCCATGCGCATCCACGTAATCCGGGTTGATTTCCAGCGCGCGTCGGTAGCTGGTTTCGGCTTCGCCGCGACGTCCAAGTTCCTGCAGGGTAACGCCCAGATTGAAGTGCGCCTCGACGTCGCGTGGCGACAGTGCCGCCGCTCTTTGCATGGGCACCAGCGCGTCCGCCGTCCGTCCCATCTGTTTGCAGGCCGCGCCCAACGCCTTCCAGCCAAACTCATGCTGAGGGAAGCGCACCGTCATCGCCTGGGCGAGTGCTGCGGCTTCCGCGAAGCGCCCCTGGCCAAACAGATCTACCAGTGAATCTATCTCCCTGGGGCCGGGACTCCCACCCTTTTGCGGGGCGGATTTTCCGGTTGGCTTATCCGGCGTGGCGGGTTTCGCTTTGGGCTCCTCAGCGACCTGCTTCCCCTCTTCGAGACGCGCGGCCAGCGCCTCCACTTCGTCCCCTTGCAGTCCCTGTTGACGGGCCAGTGCCAGCACGTCGCGCGCAGTCTCCAATTGATCGGCTTGAGCCAGGGCGTCGATGTAATTCAGCCAGTACCGCTCGCGCGACGGGTCGGCCTCCAGCGCCGCCATGAAATACGGCAGCCCTGCCGCAGGCTGCTTGACCTGCACCGCCATGGCCCCCATGTTGTTGTTGGCCTCGGCGTGACACGGGTCGGCCTGAAGAATGGACTGGTAGAGCGCTACGGCTTCTTCCTGTCGGCCGGCCCGATGGTGCTCCACCGCTTGCCGGAGTGTTTGCTCAATGTCCAGGAGGGCGGCTTGCCGCGGCGGTTCGGTGTTCGTCACGATGGATTTCCAGGGGGAGTCAACACGATATACAGCGTGTTCAAGCCGGCCGCGTAGCCTGAGCTTGCCCGGTCACTTCGAAGGATTCCACGGGCAAACCCTGGCACCAGCGTTGCCACATGATGCGCAAGGCACGCTGGAGACTCTCGGCGATCAATTCGGGCTGACTCATTGCCGATTTGGCAAAGCGTTCCCGCAGCCCTGCCCGGATATCCTGCAACGCGGCAGGATTGTTCGCCCAGGACACGCCCGTGTTCACGAAGCCCGCTGCGTCATAGGCAACAAATGCGTCCAGACCGACATGGCCGAGAACACATGCGCCTGTTCTGCTCGCCGGCGTTTTGCCCGTCAGGGTGAGTGTCGGCACACCCATCCACAGCGCGTGAAGAGTCGTTGTGCCGCCGTTGTAAGGGAAGGTATCCAGGCAGACATCTACCTGGTGATGCAGGGTCAGATAGCGATCCATGTCGCTGC
This sequence comes from Sulfuritalea sp., assembly GCA_030680805.1. Classification (GTDB taxonomy): domain Bacteria; phylum Pseudomonadota; class Gammaproteobacteria; order Burkholderiales; family Rhodocyclaceae; genus Sulfuritalea. Next base: position 72,426 of record JAUXUK010000047.1, read on the forward strand.
GCATGTGGAAGCTCAGGCGACTCCGTTCGATGCCCTCCTGTGCAAACCATTCGGTCAGCGTGTCTTCCTTGTCCGCCGCGGGCATGCCGGCCAGCAGCAAGCGGCAACTGGGCAGGGCGCGCAAGAGCTGGGCCCAGAGTGCGACAACTGAGCGGCGGATTTTGCCTGCGCGGTTGAAACTGCCAAATGTCATGTAGCCATTGCTCAAGGCAGGCAGCGCATTTACCGCAGGCGCTTCTTGAAAAGGCAAGAATGGCGCGTTCGCCGGCAGCCGGACAAAAGCCTCTGTGAACTGCCCGCTGAATCCTTCATAGGGCATGAAGAATCGATCGGCAATATAGTAGTCCATGGCCTGCATGCCCGATGTGCCCGGATAGCCCATCCAGCTGGCCTGTATCGGCGCCGGTTTGCGGGCAAAGGTCAGCAGGCGATTTGCACCCGTGTGTCCCGCGAGATCAATCAGGATGTCGATGCCGGCGTCGCGAACCTGCTGCGCCACCATTTCATCCGGCAGACCGACAATCGAATGCCAGTGCTTGAATTGTTTTCGCAGGCGCCCGGTAACGAGGTCTTGGATCGCGTTGTTGTAGAACGCATGCAGCGACAGCTGCGGACAGGTTGCCAGATGTGCCAATACCGGTTCGATAAAGAACGCCACGGAATGGTCGTACAAATCCGCGGAGACAAACCCAACCTGCAAGCAGCGCTCCGGTTCGCGTGAGTTGACGTGTTGCGGCCAACCGGGCCGCAGATTGGTTTCGAATTGTTCGCCGAAACGGCGGTGCTCGGCAAGCAACTCTTCTACACCCACTGTTTCGTCGTGACTGAGGCAGAAAAGCAGGTTGCTGCGCGCCGGAGCGAAATCCGGGTTGATTTCCAGTGCGCGACGATAGCTCGCTACCGCCTCATCGAGTCGCCACAGGTCTTGCAGGACATTGCCCAGGTTGAGGTGTATTTCCGCGGACTCAGGATTGATCTCCAGCGCCCGCTGGCAACTTGCCATCGCCTCATCGAGTCGCCCAAGGTCCTTCTGAACAATGCTCAGGTTGCTGTGCGCCTTGGCGAAATTCGGGTCGGCCTGGAGTGCCCGCCGGTAGCTGGCTTCCGCCTCGTCCCTGCGACCCAGGCTCATGAGCATGGTCCCCAGATTGTTGTGCGCCTCGACGTAGTCCGGGTTGATCGCCAGCGCCCGGCGACAACTGGCCATCGCTTCATCGAGTCGCCCGAGTTCCTTTTGAGCGACGCCCAGGTTGCCAAGCGCCTGAATGAACTCCGGGTTGATCGCGAGTGCGCGTCGGAAACTGGCTTCCGCCTCGTCCGGTCGGCCCAGGCTCATTAAGACGATTCCCAGATTGCTGTGCGCCTCGGTGTAATCCGGTTTGATCTCCAACGCCCTTCGGAAGCAGGTTTCAGCTTCGGCAGGACGCCCCCTGTCTTGAAGCGCAATGCCCAGATTGTGGTGTGCCTCTGCCGAATCCGGACGGGCTTGTAGTGCCTGACGATAGCTGGCTTCCGCTTCGTCCGCCCGTCCAAGATCCTTGAGGGTGTTGCCCAGGTTGATACGTGCTTCAACGTAATCCGGATTGATTTCCAGCGCCCGTCGGTAGCTGGTTTCGGCTTCGCCCCGGCGTCCAAGGTCCTGGAGGGTAACGCCCAGATTGAAATGCGCCTTGACGTCGCGTGGCGACAGTGCTGTCGCTCTTTGCATGGGCACCAGCGCGTCCGCCGTCCGTCCCATCTGTTTGTAGGCCATCCCCAGCGCCTTCCAGCCAAACTCGTGCTGAGGGAAGCGCATGGTCATCGCCTGGGCGAGTGCGGCGGCTTCCGCGAAATGCCCCTGGCCAAACAGAGTTACCAGTGAATTCATTTCCTTCGGGCCGGGACTTTTCCCTTTGTGCGGGGCAGACTTTCTGGTGCTTGGCTTATCCGGCGTGACGGGTTTCGCTTTGGGCTTCTCTGCAACCTGCATCCCCTCTTCCAGGCGAGCGGCCAGCGCATCCACTTCGTCCCCTTGCAGTCCCTGTTGGCGGGCCAGTGCCAGCATGTCGCGCGCAGTCTCCAATTGATCGGCTTGAGCCAGGGCGTCGATGTAATTCAGCCAGTACCGCTCGCGCGACGGGTCGGCCTCCAGCGCCGCCATGAAATACGCCAGCCCTGCCGCAGGCTGCTTGACCTGCACCGCCATGGCCCCCATGTTGTTGTTGGCCTCGGCGTGGCATGGGTCGGCCTGAAGAATGGATTGGTAGAGCGCCACGGCTTCTTCCTGCCGGCCGGCTCGATGGTGTTCAACCGCTTGCTCGAGTGTTTGCTCAATGTTCAAGATGGGAGTCTTCCACAGCGGTTCGAGTGGGCTCTGGCCGTCATCATGAGAGCTGCAGGAACAGGGCGCCGCCCATCACGAAACCGCACTCGATCTGCTGGCGATGTGCGGCGAGAAACTCATCACCGGCGCGGCGCGGGCCGTCGCCGAACGGCCAGGTGTAGTCGTCGAAAATGATCCAGCCGCCGTCGGCAACGAGGTCGCTCCATGCTTCGACATCTGCCTTGACAGCGGCATAGGCATGGTTGCCGTCGATGTGCAGGATCGCGATCCGTCCCTGGTAGGACGTGGTGCCGAAGGACGCGCTGGTGACGTCGCGTTGCCCGCGATAATGCTTCGCCCCTTCGGTGGAAGGCATGCGCAGGTAGTTCACTTGATTTGCGCCGTGGGGCAGCAGGTTCATCTCGAATACAGCCAGTGCTTCTTCAGCGTCCATCAGCGCCGAGCCTTTGTCGACCAGCCCGTGCTCGTCATGCTGCACCAGATGCTCATTCGACCAGGGATCGACGCAGAGCAGTTTGCCAACATTGTAAAGATGCGCCAGGCCGGCCAGGACGCAGGCAGACTTGCCCCACCAGCTGCCGATTTCGACGATGTCGCCGGCGACCGCATAGCGTGCGACTTCGTGCAGGGCACGGGTCTTTTCATGACTGCACATGCCGGGAACCGTCTCAACCTGGCGCAGCAGCGCGGCTACGGCGATCTCGGCGACCGCGGTCTTCGGCGTGCGCGACGAGGCCAGTGCCAGCGAGCGTGCCAGCAGTTCGTGCGCATCGGCCCGGGCGCTGCGGTAGCTGGAAAGCGCTTCCTCCACCGGCGACGCGTTAACCAGCGTTACGTTGTCGGCCAGATCACCCAATATGCCCTGCAGGTGGTTCCAGATCACCGGATTGGGCGTGTAGATGCCGCCGATGTCGAAATCGCGGATCGCCTTGCGCAGCGCGGCGTCGAAGTCGGCGTGGTGGATGTAGGGCAGGTGCAGCCATGACGGATATTGGCTGCTGGCAACGTCGTAGGCCAGCGACGAGGCGCCGATTACCGGTACGCCTTCGCGTCGGCAGCGCCCCAGGTAGTCGAGCGCACGTGGCATGCCGCCGGGAAAGATCAGGACCGGCCTGGCACCTTGACGAGTGGCACCCGGCATCTCAGCGGCCCCCTTCGCACACGAGAAAGATGCTGGAACACAGGTCGGGATACTGCTGACCCAGGGCGTAGCAACCGTCCAGATATTCGCGGGAAACGATGTCGGTCTGCAGCAGTCTGTCCCACTGGAAATTTGCCAGTGCCTTGAAGAAGATGCCGGATCGGTGCACCACCCTTAATCCGGCCGCAACAGCGTCTTGTTCCAGGGTGTCCAGAGCGTAGGTGCGATGGTGCCCATGTTTGGCCTCGGCCGGCGTGACGGCTGCATTGTGAGTGATCAAGCCCATCTTGACCGCGATCTGTCGCGAGGGCGCATGCGCATTCGGGCATGCCAGGAAGAACCTGCCGCCTTCCGCCAGCCATTCCTCGTTGATGCGCCGGAGGACCGCTACCGGATCGTCCAGATGCTCCAGTACATGCGTCATGACGATGTTGTCATAGCGCCCGGGCAGCGCGGCTTGCTCGAAGGTGGCATTGATTATGCGGACCTTGTCGCCGAGCCTGCTGCGCGCCTCTTCGCTGGCTGTGGCGGAAGCCTCGACACAGGTGATGTCGCGGAACCGGTCAAGCAGGCGGTTGGTGAAATCACCCTTGAAGCTGCCGAGTTCCAGCAGGCTGCCTGCGTTGAAGAATGGCGCAAACGACCGGATCATGTACGGGTGCATGACGTCGAGGTCGAAGCCGTAGTGATAGAGCCTTCCGGCGTCGTCGTCGAATTCCCGGTCGTAGTCTCGTGGCTTTGTATTCATCGGTCGATCCCGTCAGGTTCAAGTCGCGCCAGTCCGAATCCGTGCCTGCCGAACTCGTTCCCGTTGTAAAGCAGATAGATGTTGCCATCACACTCGAAGGCGTTCGGATAACACTGCATTTCCGCATCCCATTCGCCCGGAGTGCCTTCCAGCGGCGGGTAGTCGTCGCGCGTCCAGTGCCGGAGATCGTCCGACCACGCGTGTCCGATGCGGTAGCCCCTTGCCGGGTTCCGGCGGAAATCCAGTGATTCGCGGTAGCAGAAGAACATGTCATGGCGCCCGTCAATGGCGACTACCGTCGGTAGTGCCTGACTTTCATGCACTCCCAGTCGGTCCGGAATGATCTGTCGCGCTTCCTCTTTCGTCCATTCCCGCCCGTCGCCGGAAATCGCGTGGCCGATCTTGTAGGTGCGCTCGGGCGCCGCGTCCGGAGCCGGAGCCTGCCAGCGCGTGCCGAAGATGTACCACATGTGGAACAGCCCCCCATGAACTTGGACGCAGGGGTCGCCGACCAGGAAGGGCTCGTGCGGAGAAGCGGCGAGGACCGGCCCGTCGCCGGCCCGTTCGAATGTGCGCCCATGGTCGGCGCTGGTCGCCAGTCCGATGGCCATGTCGATCGACACGCTCACGCGCCGGCTCCAGCCGCAGGTGTAGGCGAGGATCTGGTCGCCTGCCCGCAGCACATTCATCGGAAATATTCCGTGTTCGTCGAAGGTGCCCAGCTTGCCGTCTGCGATCACCGGCTGGTCGGATACTGCGATGACGCGCCGGAAGCCCTTGTCGAAATCGGCGAAGCGGATGGTGCTGACGTACTTGCCGTTGGCCGACTGCCTTCGTGTCGAAAAATAGACGCGCACGAAATCGTCGAACACCAGCGCCTGTGGGCCCTGCGCAAAACCGACGATGTCGGTTCCCAGGTCGTGTTGCGACGGGTCGAATATCAGGCCGAGCTTTGTCCACTTCATCAGTCGAGCGTTCCTTCCAGTCGCGCCAGCCCGAACCCGTACCTGCCGACCTGATTGCCCAGATACAGCATGTAGATGGTCCCGTCGAGTTCGAATACGTGGGGGTAGGCGACCATTTCGCTGTCCCATCCTTCGTCGGAGACATCGATGCCGGCCTTCGAGTCATCCCGGACCCAGTGCAGCATGTCGGTGGAACTGGCATAGCCGATGCGATAGGTTCGATCGCGGCTGAAGCGGAAATCGGTAGCCTGCCGGTAGCAGAAGAACATGTGGTACCTGCCATTCCAGAAAAGAATGTCCGGGCAGGCCTGGGCCTCGAGTTCGCCGAGCCGGTCGGCGATGATGTCGCGATTGAGCCGAACCCAGTTGATCCCGTCCGCCGAATGCGCCATGCGCAGCTTGTATATCACTTCCGGACGGCCGTCGGCGATCATCCATTTTCGGCCGGCGGTATAGGCCAGATACCACGTGTCGCCGTACTTCCTTATTTTCGGCGAAGTGACAACGAAAGGTTCGTCGAGCGAATGCGACAGCACCGGCCCCGGGCCGAGTTTGACAAAGGTGGTGCCGCCGTCGGTGCTGCGCGCCATGCCCAGAGAAACGTTGAAGGGCACCGACTCGCAACGCGTCCAGCCCCCGTAGCAGGCGAGAATGTCCGCGCCATCCCGTATCGTCGATACGGGGTAGGTGCCGAACTCGTCGAAGGTGCCCAGTTCGCCCAGTGCCAGGACCGGTTCACGCGCAACATTGACTATGTCGAACAGGTTGTCGCGGTTCAGGTCTGCGTAGGCGCAGTAGCTGACGTACTGTCCGGCTTCGTCGGCTTTCGGCCGACAGCAGAAATAGACGCGGACGAACGTGTCGAAGAGGATTGTGTTCGGCGCCTGAGCGAACTCGTTGAACCACTCGGGTTTGCCGGCGATCTTGGATGGGTCCAGCAGCAAACCCAGCTTATTCCATCTGAACATTCGTCTCGTCGCCTTTCCGAATAATCAGCGCGATGGCTTCGACCAGTATCCGGTTTTCCTCGAGGAAGATCCTTCCTCCAAGTTGCCAGGCGGTTTCGCCTTCCCGTACGTCAACGGCTTGTTGAAGGATGATCTCGCCGCCGTCGATGCTTTCATCGACATAATGCACCGTGCAGCCCGCCAAGGTGTCACCGCTCGCCAGAACCGCCTCCTGCACGCGAACGCCATACATGCCTCGACCGCCGTATTTCGGCAACAGCGACGGATGTGTGTTGATCATCCTGCCGGTCCATTTGCGGCACATGTCGGCGCTGACAATGGGGAAGAAGCCTGCCAGGACAACCAGATCGGTGTCGGCGGGAATGGCCTGATCCATGGTCAGGAAGAAGTCCCCGGCCGGCAGTGTCCGGTCGAGCACGATGTGCGGGATACCATGCCGGCGGGCTTTGTCGATGGCGCCGCATTCACGGTCGACGATCAACAGCTTGACCCGGTAACCCACCCGCTCCTGTGCCTCGACCACCGCTTCGAAGTTGCCGCCGCCGCCGGACGCGCATACCGTCACGAGAAAGTCGCGCTTCATATCAGGTCGTAGCGGTCGAGCATGGCGACGACGGTGGCCTTCGGGTTGAACATCATCACGTCAATGATGGAAAGCCACGGCACGAATTCACCGCCGAACTGCAAATACTCGATCGGCCTGGGCTGAAGGAAGCTCAACTCGATGCCGCGTGCAGCGAAGTCCTTTTGATCATACAGATCAGTGCCGCCGATGGAATTGATGTAGGTATCCGCTCCGACTGCCTGGCACAGAGCCAGAACCTTGTCCTGGCTTTTCAGGCCATGGTCAACGTCGATGGTGGATGAGATCCGGATTTGGGTGCCTATCCCCAAGTATGAGCAGGTTGCCGTGATGGAGTGATGTATGAAACCAAACAAGTTGCGATCCTTATGGCGCACGACCTGCTCTATCAGCGGGAATGTCTCGACGAAGCAAGGCGCTCGCCGGTAAGCGCCTCTGATCCGGTCGAGGAACTTGTCCGGACTGAAATCCGTGGCAAGTTCCCTCTCGCGTATATCGCGGAAATCTGAGTCGGCCTTCAGTGGCAGGCTGAACAGTGCCGCCTCGCCTTCTTTCAGCAGGCGGTTGCGGTTGATCCAGCCCTTTTTCGTGTACTTTATGTTGTCGTACACGACAAATTGATCCACCGCCTGGATCAGCTGGAAGTAGCCGATATACGGGAAGAAATACGGCTGCATGATGGCGATTCGTTTCATGCGCCGCCTATTTTGCGATGAGCCCCACGATGAAATCAACCTGCTCATTCGATAGATCAGGGTAGATCGGCAAACAAATCACCTGCTCTGCCACTTTCCTGGCCACCGGCAGGTTTGCATGCGCGGCCGACGGCATGCCGCGGTACATGGGGAAATCGCTGATCAATGGATAGAAGTATCGCCGCGCATGGATGCCGTTGTCCTGCATCAGCTGATACAGCGCATCGCGGCTCACTGGATACTCCGGTTGCACCAGGATCGGGAAGTAGGCGTAGTTGGCGACTTTCTCGCCTGTGCTGGACAGGCAGCGGATTCCCTTGACTCCCGCAAGCGCTTTACGGTAACGGGCATCGATGAGTTTGCGCATTTGTATCGCTGCGTCGATGCCTTTGAGCTGCAGGAGGCCGAATGCGGCGTTGATCTCGCTCATCTTGCCATTGATGCCGGGAGCAACCACGGTGACTTCATCCACGAAGCCGAAGTTCTTCAAATGATCGACATGCCTTTTGGTCTTGGCATCCGGACAGACGATGGCCCCACCCTCGAACGTGTTGAACACCTTGGTGGCGTGAAAACTCAGTACCGACAGATCACCGTGCATTGGCAGGCTGCCGTCACGGCCTTGCACGCCAAAGGCATGGGCGGCGTCGTAGATCACCTTCAAGCCATAGTTGTCGGCGATCTTCTGGATGCGCTCGACGTCGCAGGGATGTCCGTAGCAGTGCACCGGCAGGATGGCCGTGGTTTGCGGCGTGATGGCGGCCTCGATCCTTGCCGGGTCGAGATTGAGCGTGACCGGGTCGATATCCACGAACACCGGCTTGATGCCGTTCCACAGCAAGGAGTGGGCAGTGGCAACGAAGGAATAGGGCGTAGTAATGACCTCGCCCGTGATGCGCAAGGCCTGGAGTGCGGTAACCAGCGCGAGGGTGCCGTTGGTGAACAGGGCAAGGTGCTTGACGCCCAGGTAGTCGCACAGCGCCTGTTCGAATTGCGCGTGAAACGGGCCGCTGTTGGTCAGCCATTTGTTTTCCCAGATTTGCTCCAGGTAGGGGATGAACTCCTCCAGGGGCGGCAACAGGGGTTGCGTCACATAGATCGGTGCGGGTTTCCTGGGGTCGGTCATTTGGCTGGTTCCGATGTCGGCACGCATGATGGAACTCGTGCCGACAATTTATCCTGTTTCAGGATACGAGAAACGACGAAATAGCCCCACAACGGGCCGGTTCAGACCCGATTTCGCCCCGGACTTCAGGCCGCTGTGGCCAGTCGCCTCGCCTCGAGGCTGCGTTCGTCGATCGGCAGGTGGATCAGGGCCGAGAGGACGCCGAGCAGGATGCAGATGCCCCACACCGCGTCATAGGCGCCGGTGGCGTCGAACAACTTGCCGCCGAGCCAGACGCCGAGGAAGCTGCCGACCTGATGGCTGAAGAACACCAGCCCTGACAGCATGCCCAGAAAACGCACGCCGAACACCTGGGCGACGATGGCGTTGGTCAGCGGCACCGTGGACAGCCACAGCAGGCCCATGGCCGCCGAGAACAGGTAGACGCTGGCGGGCGAGAGCGGCATCCAGAGGAACAGGCTGATGACCACGCTGCGCGCGGCATAGATGCCGGCCAGCACATGGCGCTTGGGCAGGCGATTGCCGAGGTGGCCGGCGCTGTAGCTGCCGAACACGTTGACCAGGCCGATCAGCGCCAGCGCCGTCATGCCCACTTCGGCGCCCATGCCCTTGTCGATCAGGTAGGTGGGGAAATGCACGCCGATGAACACCACCTGGAAGCCGCAAACGAAATAGCCGGCGATCAGCAGCACAAAACTTTTCTCGCGCATGGCTTCGCCGAGCGCTTCGCGCGCCGTCTGGCCGATGCCCGAGGCGCCGGCCACCAGCCCCTTGGTCAGAGCGCCGCCGAGCGGAATGATGAGGAAGGCGCCGGCGGCGAACACCAGCAGCGTACCGAACCAGCCCAGCCCGCCGATCAGGCCGGAGGCCACCGGGATCATCAGGAACTGGCCGAAGGAGCCGGCAGCGGCCACCACGCCCATCGCCCAGCCGCGCTTGGCATCGGGCACCAGCTTGCCCATCGCGGCGAATACCACGCTGTAGGTGCAGCCGCTTTGCGCCGCGCCAATCATCAGGCCGGCCGTCGCGGCCAGCCCGGTTCCGGTGGCGGCGTAGGCCATGCCGATCAACCCAAGCGCATACAGGAGGCTGGCGCCCCACAGTACGCGGCGCGCGCCATAGCGGTCGGCCAGCCAGCCGGCAAAGGGCTGTGTCGCGCCCCACATCAGGTTCTGCAGCGCCAGGGCGAAGGAAAATACTTCGCGGCTCCATTGGTGCTCCATGCTCATCGGCGTCAGGAACAGGCCGAAGGTATGGCGGATGCCCATTGCGACGCAGACGATCAGCGCCGCGTAGACGAGCACGGTCGATAGCGGGCGTTGCGCAATCGAGGCGGCGGGACTTGTCATGGCTGGAATGCTACCATTTTGGTTTGTGCAACATTTCCATGTCATGAACAAGGCTTTTGTCAAGGAATCGGACGATTCGGACGAGGACGAGGCGCCTGACGCCGGCCCGCGAAGCGGCATCCCCGGCGCGCAAGGCGCGCGCCTGCCGGACGGCACCAGGAACTACATGACGGTGCGCGGTCATGCGCAGATTCGCGTCGAATTCGAGCACCTGGTCAAGGTCGAGCGCCCGGAGATCGTGAAGGTGGTGTCGTGGGCGGCCGGCAATGGCGACCGCTCGGAAAACGGCGACTACATATACGGCAAGAAGCGCCTGCGCGAGATCGACCGGCGCATCCGCTTCCTGACCAAGCGGCTGGAGTCGGCGGTGATCGTCGATCCGGCCGACCAGCGGAATTGCGACCAGGTATTTTTCGCCGCCACCGTCACCGTGTGCGATGCCGATGGCGCCGAAGCGACCTACCAGATCGTCGGCATCGACGAGGCGAACGCGGTGGAAGGCCGTATCAGCTGGATTTCGCCGCTGGCGCGCGCCCTGCTCAAGGCGCGCGAAGGCGACACGGTGCGCTTCGACAGTCCCGGCGGGCTGCGCGAACTCGATATCGTCGAAGTCCGTTACGAGTGAATCAGGCGCGCCTTATCGCGTGGTTGGCCCAGATCAGCAGCCCGAACAACACCATCGCCCCGGCCTGATGCGTGGCCGCAAGGGCCACCGGCACCTGCAGCAGCAACGTGGCGATGCCTAGAACCACCTGCACCGCCAGCCAGAGGGTCAGAGCCACGGCGGGCGTTCGCGCGTCGGGGAATTCATTCCAGAGGCGCCACGAATACCATGGAATCAGGCCCATCAGCGCCCAGGCGAGCAGGCGGTGATCGAACTGCACCAGGGCCATGTTGGTGAAGAAGTTCAGCCACCACGGCTCGACCATGAAGCTTTCGGGCGGCAGGAAGTGGCCGTTCATCAGCGGAAAGGTGTTGTAGGCCAGGCCGGCGCGGATGCCGGCGACCAGCGCGCCCGACAGCACCATGATGAAGACCAGCGCCACCAGCCAGTTGCCGAGGCGATGGGTAAAAGTCGGCGCTGGCGACACGGCGAATTTCGCGGTGCGCGGCTGCAGCATGCCCAGCCCGGTCCAGAACATCAGGCCGAAAAGTACGAACGCCAGGCCCAAGTGCGCGGCCAGCCGGTATTGCGACACGCGCGGATCGTCCACCAGCCCGCTTTTGACCATGTACCAGCCCATGGCGCCCTGCAGGCCGCCGAGGATGAAGAAGCCGAACACCTTGGCTGCCAGCGCGCCCTTGAGGTAGCCGCGGGCGAGGAAGAACAGGTAAGGCAGCAGGAAGACCACGCCGATCAGGCGCCCGGAAAGCCGGTGTGCCCATTCCCACCAGAAGATGAACTGGAAGCCGTCGAGCGTCATGTCGTGGTTGCGCTTGATGAACTCCGGCGTCTGCTGGTACTTGGCGAAGAGTTCCAGCCAGTCGGCGTGGGAAAGCGGCGGCAGGGCGCCGACCAGCGGCTTCCATTCGACGATGGAAAGACCGGAGTGCGTCAGGCGCGTCACGCCGCCGACCACCATCGTCAGGAAAACCATGGCGCAGCAGGCGAACAGCCACCATGCCACGGCGCGTTGCGAGTTATTTGTATTCATCTGCGGTCCGTATCTGCCAGCCAATGTCCCGATTTGCCGCCGGCCTTTTCCAGCAGGCGGATGTCTTCAATGATCATGCCGCGATCGGCGGCCTTGCACATGTCGTAGATGGTCAGCAGGCCGACCGAAACCGCGGTCAGCGCTTCCATTTCGACGCCGGTGCGGCCGAAGGTTTCCGCCGTCACCTCCAGTGTCACGCGATGGCGGCGGGCGTCGAGCGTGAATTCGGCGACGACGCGGGTCAGCGCGAGCGGATGGCACAGGGGGATCAGTTCGGCGGTGCGCTTGCTGGCCTGGATCGCGGCGATGCGCGCGATGCCGAGCACGTCGCCCTTTTTTGCCGAGCCACCCTTGATCAGCGCGAAGGTGGCCGGGGCCATGCGGATATGGCCTTCGGCCCGGGCGATGCGGGTGGTTTCGGCCTTGGCGCCGACGTCGACCATGTGGGCCTGGCCGGCGGCATCGAAGTGGGTCAGAGGCGCGGCGGGGCGCTTGGCCGCTGGTTTGCGGGGTGGATTCATGAAATACCCTGTCACAACTCGTTTCTATGGAGCCGCTATCATAGCGGTATGAAACAGCATCCGCTCAGCCGCGCTCTGGTCCTTGCTTTCGGCCTCTTTTCGGCCCCCCCCCTGTCGGTGGCCGAAGGCCTGCCCGATCTGGGGGAAGCGGCACAGACGGAATTCTCGCCGGCGATGGAACGCCGCATCGGCGAATCGGTGATGCTCGAGATTCGCCGCGACCCAGCCTGGCTGGATGATCCCGAGGTCAACAGCTACCTTGGCCGGCTGGGCAATCGGCTGTCCTCGCAGAGCGAGGAACAGCGGCAGGAATTCGAGTTCTTTGCACTGCGCGATTCCACGCTCAATGCCTTTGCCATGCCTGGCGGCTATATCGGCGTGCATACCGGGCTGATCCTCGCCGCAGCCTCCGAGTCAGAACTCGCGTCGGTGCTGGCGCACGAAATCTCGCACGTCACGCAACGCCACCTGGCACGCCTGATCAACAAGTCGGGGCAGGGGCAGGTGACCAGCCTGCTGGCGCTGGCGGTGGCGATCCTTGCCGCGCGCAGCAATCCCGATGTTGCCGTGGGCGCGGCCATGGCCGGGCAGGGCGCGGCGATCCAGAACCAGTTGAATTACACGCGGGATTTCGAGCGCGAGGCGGATCGCGTTGGTCTCGGTCTGCTTGAGCGGTCGGGTTTCGACATTCGCGGCATGAGCGGTTTCTTCGAGCGCCTGCAGAAGTTCGGCCGCCTCTATGAAAACAATGCTCCCGGCTATTTGCGCACCCACCCGTTGACCACCGAACGTCTGTCCGACATGGGCAACCGGATACAGGGGCGGCCCTACAAGCAGGTGGCGGATTCGCTCGAGTTCCAGCTGGTGCGCGCCAAGCTGCGCGCGCAGGAAGGCACGCCGCGCGATGCGGTGACGGAGTTCGAAACACGGCTGCGGGATCGCAGCTTTGCCGGCAGTGAAGCGGCCATGCGTTACGGGCTGGCCCAGGCTCGCATGCGCGAAGGCAACGCCGCCGCGGCTGAGAGGGAGTTGAGCGAGCTGCGTCGCCTCAAGGCCGTGTCGCCGATGGTCGAGACCTTTGCCGCACAATTGCGCGTGAAGCAAGGCGACGCTCCCGGCGCGGTGAATATTCTGCGCGCGGCGCATTTGCGGTTTCCCCAGGAGCGCGCGGTTACCTACGGTCTGGTCGAATCACTGCTGGAAGCCCGCTCGCCGTCGGACGCAATCAAGGTCACCGAAGACGACCTGTTGAGCTACCCCTCGGATGCGAAGATGCACGGCCTGCAGGCCAGAACCTATGCCCTGCTGGGCAAGCGCCTGCAGCAGCATCGCGCGCAGGCTGAAGCCTATGCCCTGCTGGGCCAGGTACCTGCCGCGGTCGAACAACTTGAGCTGGCGCAGAAATCCGGCGACGGGAACTTCTACGAACAATCGCAAGTGGATGCGCGGCTGCGGGAAATGAAGAAGCGCATGGCCGACGAGGCGAAGCAGGCAAAACAGAAATAGGCGCTGACATGAAAGCTTCCAAACACGCTGGCGGAACCACTGATCACGCGCCGGCAACGCCGCTGGTACATCTCGACAGCGAGCCTTACTACCACGCCACCGGCGATGAGCTTGAGGTATTCACCGCCGCCGCCGCGAGCCGCCTGCCGGTGATGCTGAAAGGCCCCACCGGCTGCGGCAAGACACGTTTCGTCGAGCACATGGCCTGGCGCCTGAAGCGGCCGCTGGTGACGGTGGCCTGCCACGACGACCTGACCACGTCAGACCTGGTCGGGCGCTACCTGATCGTCGGCGACGAAACCGTCTGGATGGACGGGCCGCTTACGGCGGCGGTGCGCGCCGGCGCCATCTGCTACCTCGACGAAATCGTCGAAGCGCGCAAGGACACCACCGTGGTGATCCATCCGCTGACCGATTCGCGCCGCGCGCTGCCGGTCGAAAAGCGCGGCGAGTACATCGACGCGCCGCCCGACTTCATGCTGGTCATTTCCTACAATCCCGGCTACCAGAGCGTGCTGAAGGAGATGAAGCCGAGCACGCGGCAACGCTTTGTCGCGCTGGATTTCGACTATCCGGAAGCCGACGTTGAAGCGCGCATCGTCGCCCATGAAGGCGGCGTCGATGCCGACACGGCGAAGAGGCTGGTCAAGCTCGGTGGTCTGACGCGCAAGCTCAAAGGCGCCGGGCTCGACGAAGGCGCCGGCACCCGCCTGCTGGTGCACGCCGCGCAACTGATCGCCAGCGGCATGGCGCCGGCAATCGCCTGTACTGCGGCGATCGCCCGCCCGCTGGCCGATGAAACCGATACGCGCGACGCGCTGGACGACCTCATAGCAGCCGTGTTCTGAACCCAAGCCAGGAAAATGGCTTCACCGCAGAGGCGCTGAGGCGCAGAGAAAGGCGACGCAGAGAAATGCGAAACCGGCGAAATGAGGGGCTTGTGATTTTCTCTGCGAATCCTCCGCGCCTCTGCGCCTCCGCGGTGAACGCCTGAAAATGAGCGAACGCAAGCTCTTCGCACACGAACTCGAAGAGCGGCTCGACGAACTGCTGCTGCTGTCCCTGCGCCAGCGCTCCGCCGCGGAGCCGGCCGCGCTGCTCGAAGCCCTGCCGCGCGAGCTGCAGGAGCGCGTGCTGCACTGGGCGGGGGTCGCGGCGCAAACCTCGGATGACCTCGGCTGGCTGATTGCATCGCTGGCGGCTACGCAGGCGGCCAGTCTCGGTCCACAGCTGGACGACTGGGTGCGTGCCGGGCTCGATGCCTATGATCGCAGCGGCCTCGCCGCCACGCGCAAGGCCTTGAACGAGTTCACCGAAGCGAGCAAGGCCAGTGCGTTGCGTTCGCAGGACAGTGTTGCATTCGGCGCGATAGAGGGTCGCCTGTCGCGCTTCCTCCATGCGCTCGACGGACGGCCGCTGCGGCTGGTCAGCGGCCCCACGGCCTGGACCGACACCGAGACCCTGTGGTTGCCGGAACGGCTCGACGCAGCGATCGATGCCGCGGGCAACCGCCGTCTCTACAAGGCCATGGCGGCGCTGCTCTGGGCGCAGACGCGCTTCGGTACCTTCAACATCGACCCTGAGCCGGAACTTGAACGGTGGCTTGCCCGGGATCAGGCGCTGGCCTGGCTCGCCGTGTTCGAAGCCATGCGTCTCGAAGCCTGCATCGCCGTCGAGCTGCCCGGCCTGGCGCAGGAGATGGCCGACCTGCGCGGCCCGTGGCCGGCGAATTTGACGGCAGCCGCCGCGACGCTTGCGCGGCCCGCCGCAACGGTGGCGGACAGCCTCGAATGCATGGCCGGAATCAGAAAACTCGGCGCTGGCGACACGCCGATTTTTCCGTACGTCGGCACGCTCGACCCTGTTGTCGCGCGTCGGGTCCGTGCGGCGCGCATCACGCGCGAGCTGGCCATCGTGCGCCGCGCCCTCAACGTGATCGCGGCGACAGATACCAAGGCCGGCGCCGCCGACAATTCCGACTACCCGCCGCTGGCGGCGGAGGGCGACATGCAGGTGCCCGACCCGCAGGCCGACCTGCTGGCGCTGCCGCCCGCGGCGCGCGAGGCGGCCAAGTCGCTGATGCAGGATCTCGGCGAGATTCCTCCCGAAGCCCTGCATCCGGCTGGGCCGGGCGCGTGGCAGCCGGTCGATGGCGTCGACGAGTCCATCGCGCCCGGCGTGACTACCCAGCCCGACGCCTTCTATGACGAGTGGGATTACCGGCGCGGGTCGTGGCGTCACGGCTGGTGCCACCTGTATGAAATGAAGGCGCCGGTCGGCGACCACGAATGGGTGGACGAAGTGCGCAGCCGCCACGCCCACCTGATCCGCAGCATCCGTCGCCGCTTCGAGGCCCTGCGCGGCGAAGACAAACCGCAGAAGCGCCAGTTCGACGGCGAGGAAATCGACCTCGACGCGCAGGTCGAGGCGCGCGCCGATCGCAAGAGCGGCAGCGAACCCTCGCCGCGCCTGTTCATCCATCGTCGCCGCATCGAGCGCTCGCTGGCCGTGATGTTCATGGTCGACATGAGCGGCTCGACCAAGGGCTGGGTCAATGACGCCGAGCGCGAATCGCTGGTGCTGCTGTGCGAGGCGATCGAGGCGCTGGGCGACAGCTACGCCATCTACGGCTTTTCCGGCTGGACGCGCACACATTGCGATATTTATCCGGTGAAGCGCTTTGCCGACCGCTACGACGCCGCCACTCGCCAGCGCATCGCCGGCATCGAGGCCAGGGACTACACGCGCATGGGCGTCGCGGTGCGCCACCTTTCCGGCCTGCTGGTGCGCCAGAACACGCGGCACAAGCTGCTGGTTACGCTGTCCGATGGACGGCCCGACGACTACGGCGACGAGTACCGCGGCCGCTACGGCATCGAGGACACCCGCCGCGCCCTGCTCGAAGCGCGCGAAAAGGGCATCCGCAGCTACTGCGTCACCATCGACCGTCACGGTGCCGACTATCTGCCGCAGCTCTACGGCCCGGCGCATTATTCGGTGATCGACGACGCGAAGAAGCTGCCGCAAAAAATTGCGGAGATCTACCGCAAGCTGACCGGCTAGCTTCGGGGCGTCGTCAGCGCAGACTTTCAGGGCCGATCGGCGCTAAACTAAAAGGAGTCTGACCGCTGTCAGAAGATCAGCACCACCCACCGAAGCCAAGGAGAAACCAGAATGACTCGCACGAAAACCACCCTTGCACTGACATCATTTCTTCTGGCGGGCAGCGCGCTGGCCGCGGATCAATTCACCACGCAAGCGACAAGCCTGACCACGGCTGCGGCGAGCAAAGTCGCGCAGGCGGCGCTGAGCGAATGCCAGAAAGGCGGCTACGTGGTCGCCGTTGCCGTTGTCGACCGCAGTGGCGTACCGTTGGCGCTGCTGCGCGACAACCTCGCCGGTCCGCATACGCCGAAGACGGCGATCGGCAAGGCCTGGACCGCCGTGAGTTTTCGCAACAACACCACCAACCTGCTGGATATGAGTGCCCCGGGCAAGCCATCGGCCGGCATTCGTGATATTCCGGGCGTGGTGGCACTCGGTGGCGGTTTGACGATTTCCGCGCGCGGCATCCTGCTGGGCGCTGTCGGCGTATCCGGCGCACCCGGCGGACATCTCGACGACGCCTGCGGCAACGCCGGCATCAAGGCGATTCAGGCCGCGCTCGAACTCGAGTAGAAGCCTGTCTGCACGCCTTCATCGGCGTGGCCGGCGATCCACGGCGGCCCGCATCGCCGTTTCGCCGGAACCGACAATCTGCCTTGCGATCCGGGCATGACGGGTTGCGCGCTGCGCGGCTGATTTGTCTTCGCCAACGATGACGAGAACCAGCGGCGGAAACCGAAGGCGGGCCGAGCGCCTGGTCCTGGCGATGGAGTGAAATCAGGTGGGGAATCGGATGACTGTGGCTGAACCAATTCCGCCCGCGGATGACGAGGGCTATTTGATTGACCCAGCAGACTGGAGCGAACAACTGGCGGTGGCTTTTGCGCTGCAGGAAAACATCGAGCTGACCGACGCCCACTGGGACGCGATCCGTTTCATGCGCGAGTTCTACCAGGAGCACCAGGTGATTCCCGACGTGCGCTTCGTCACCCGTCATCTGGCCGGGAAACTGGGCGGGTCGCGCAACCTGATCTTCGAGCTGTTTCCCTACGGCTACGTCAAGCAGGCCTGCCGCATTGCCGGAATGCGGCGGCCGCGCGGCTGGAGCACCGGCTAAGCCGACGGCTTTTCCGGTGCAAGCCTTGGGCGGCGGCACGCCTTTTGCGTGCAGCATTCACCATGCTGCGCATTCTGATCATCGATGAATCCCGCACCCGCGCCGGGGAGCTCTGCGCCGGCTTGGCCATGGCCGGCCATCAGGTGGCGGCGGTGCTGCCCTCGGCGCTCGATCTCACGGCGCAGATCGAGAAGATCAAGCCCGACGTTATCCTGATCGAAACCGAGTCGCCGTCGCGCGATACCCTGGAGAATCTTGCGGTGATGGAGCGCGAGATGCCCCGTCCGGTGATCATCCTGACCCAGGACAGCGACGCGGAGCTGATGCGCGCCGCGTTCAAGGCAGGCGTGTCGGCCTATGTCGTTGATAACTTCGATCTGGCGCGACTGAAGCCGATCGTCGATGTCGCCATTGCGCGCTTCGAGGACCACCAGAACCTCAAGCGCGAACTGGCCACAGCGACCAAAAAACTTTCCGACCGCAAGCTGGTCGAGAAAGCCAAGGGCATCCTGATGAAGACCCGCGGGTTGGATGAAGATCAGGCCTACGCGGCTTTGCGCAAGCTGGCGATGGACCGCGCTCAGCCGCTGGGCAAGGTCGCCGGCGATCTGGTGGCAATGGCAAAGCTGTTGCTCTAGTTCGCGCCCCGTTCCGGTGCTCCGACCGCTACTCACGCGCTATTGCGGTGCAGCATCCTTCCCGTTTCAGCGCGCATCGCCGTATCGCCAGCGCCGACTTTTTGGCCCGAGCTTCCCGCTGTGACAGGTATCTGCGCCCTTTGTCGGTAGGCTGGCACAGCGGTTGCTATATAGAAACCGAGTGCCGGATCAAAGGCGGTTCGGTGCAAATGACAACGGTGTCGGTTGCCTCTCTTGGGAGTCGTTCCCGGAGGTGCGCAACGGGCGCCGTTTTTTTTCATTACCAGCGGAGATCGAGATGAACCATGAAGACAAGCTTCCAATCGCGGTTGCCACCAGTGTGCCGACTCTTACGGCCGAATTTCCCGCACCTGCCGGCGCAGCGCACACCCGGCGCGACTTCCTGCATCTTGCCGGCGGCGCGGCGCTCATGAGCCTGGTGCCGCCCGGAGTACGTTCTGGCGCCTGGGCCGCCGGTTCCGACGCGCCGGAAAAGAAGGAAGTGCGCATCGGCTTCATTCCCCTGACCGATTGTTCCTCCGTGGTCATGGCGGCGGTGAACAAGTTCGACGAGAAATACGGCATCAAGATCATCCCGACCAAGGAGGCCTCCTGGGCGTCGGTGCGCGACAAGCTGGTGAACGGCGAGCTCGACGCCGCCCATGTGCTCTACGGCCTGGTGTATGGCGTGCAACTGGGCATCGGCGGGCCGAAGAAAGACATGAGCGTGCTGATGAGCCTGAACCACAATGGCCAGGCCATCACGCTGTCGAACAAGCTCAAGGACGCCGGAGTCACGGACGGTGCGAGCCTGGCAAAGAAGGTCTTGTCCAAGGACCGCGAATACACCTTCGCCCAGACCTTTCCCACCGGCACCCATGCCATGTGGCTCTACTACTGGCTGGCGGCACAGGGCATCGACCCCTTCAAGGACGTCAAGAACATCACCGTGCCGCCGCCGCAGATGGTGGCCAACATGCGCGTCGGCAACATGGACGGCTTCTGCGTCGGCGAGCCCTGGAACAACCGCGCCATCATGGACAAGATCGGCTTCACCGCGGTGACGACGCAGGACATCTGGGTCGACCATCCGGAGAAAGTGCTCGGCACCACAGCGGATTGGAGCGCGAAGTACCCCAACACGGCGCGCGCGATGACCGCCGCAGTGCTTGAGGCAGGCAAATGGATCGACGCCTCGCTGGCCAATCGGCGCACGACAGCCGAGACCGTGGCGCAGAAGGCCTACATCAACACCGACATGGACGTGATCCTGGAACGCATGCTTGGCCGCTATTCCAACGGCCTGGGCAAGAGCTGGGATGACAAGAACCACATGAAGTTCTTCAATGACGGCGCAGTGAACTTCCCCTACCTGTCGGACGCCATGTGGTTCATGACTCAGCACAAGCGCTGGGGCCTGATCAAGGAGGATCCCGACTACCTCGCCGTGGCGAAGAAGGTCAATCGCATCGACATCTACCGGCAGGCGGCGACCGCAGCCGGCGTCGCGGTGCCGAAGAGCGACATGCGCAGCCACAAGCTGATCGACGGCGTGGTGTGGGACGGCAAGGACCCGAAGAAGTATGCCGCCTCGTTCAAGGTGCGTGCCTGAAGCAATGTCCGACAAGGAGAACATCATGGGTGCAGCCGCATTGAAACTCGTCGATCCCTCATCAACGGAGCCGCCAACCCCTACCGCAAGCTCTGCGGAGCGCCCCGTAACAGTCGAGCGCAGCGAGCAAGTTGTCACCCCTCCCGTGCGGGAGGGGCTGGGGGAGGGCGGGCGTGACTTGATGCGCAGAATCATCCCGCCGATCTTCGGGATGGTTCTGCTCATCGGCATCTGGGCGCTGGTGGCCATCAAGTCGGGCAACATCCCGGGGCCGGACAAGACCTGGGTCGCCGCCGTAAAGCTGTTCGCCGACCCGTTCTATCGCAATGGTCCGAACGACCAGGGCATCGGCTGGAACGTGCTCTCCTCCTTGCAGCGTGTCGGCATCGGCTTCGGCCTCGCCGCGCTGGTCGGCATCCCGATGGGCTTCCTGCTCGGCCGCTTCGCCTTCATGAACCGCATGTTCGAACCCATCATCAGCTTGCTGCGTCCGGTTTCGCCGCTGGCATGGCTGCCGATCGGCCTGCTGGTGTTCCAGAAGGCCGACCCGGCGGCGACCTGGACCATTTTCATCTGCTCCATCTGGCCCATGATCCTCAACACCGCGCAGGGCGTGCAGCGCGTGCCGCAGGACTACCTCAACGTCGCCCGCGTGCTGGGCCTGTCGGAAGCCAAGGTGATCACCAAGATCCTGTTCCCCGCCGTGCTGCCCTACATGCTGACCGGCATCCGCCTTTCAATCGGCACCGCGTGGCTGGTGATCGTCGCCGCGGAAATGCTCACCGGCGGCGTCGGCATCGGTTTCTGGGTCTGGGACGAGTGGAACAACCTCAAGGTCGAACACATCGTGATCGCCATTTTCGTCATCGGCATCGTCGGCCTGGTGCTGGAAACCATGCTGCTGATGCTGGCCAAACGCTTCACTTACGAATCTCGCTAAGGGGAACGGACATGCGCAAGCCCATCGTCAAGATCGAAAACGTCGGACAGACCTTCAGCACCAAGAGCGGAAAGTTCACCGCGCTGCGCGACATCAACCTGGATGTTGCGGAAGGCGAGGTGGTTTCGCTGATCGGCCACTCCGGTTGCGGCAAGAGCACGCTGCTGAACCTGATCGCCGGGCTCACTCTGCCGACCAGCGGCGTGCTGCTCTGCGACGGCCGCGAAATTGCCGGACCGGGGCCGGAGCGCGCCGTGGTGTTCCAGAACCACAGCCTGCTGCCGTGGATGACCTGCTTCGAGAACGTCATGCTCGCCGTCGAGCGCGTCTTCGGCCGCAAGGAAGGCATGCCGAAGCTGAAGGCACGCGTCGCGGCGGCGCTGGAGATGGTGCATATGGATCACGCCATGCACAAGTACCCGCACGAGATCTCCGGCGGCATGAAGCAGCGCGTCGGCATCGCCCGCGCCTTCGCCATGGAGCCGAAGCTGCTGCTGATGGACGAGCCCTTCGGCGCGTTGGATGCCTTGACCCGCGCCGCCCTGCAGGACGAGCTCAACGGCGTGATGGCCAAGACCGGCGCCACCGTGGTGATGGTGACCCACGATGTCGACGAGGCCGTGCTGCTGTCGGACCGCATCGTGATGATGACCAACGGCCCGGCGGCCACCATCGGCGAGATCGTCGAAGTGAAACTCGACCGTCCGCGCGACCGGCTGGAACTGGCGCACGACACGCGCTTTGCCGACTACCGCGCCGCGGTGTTCGAGTTCCTCTACCGCAAGCAGCTCAAGAAAGCGGCATGAGATGACGACCTATTCCCCAGCCCCTTTCCCGTGGAAAGGGGTGACCACGGTTCGCGGGCCTTGCCCGCTCCGGTTCGATGACTCGCTGCCTCCTTGGGGCGGCCCGGCGGAGGCAGCATGAGAAAGCAGAAACTGGTAGTGGTCGGCAACGGCATGGCCGGCATTCGCGCCGTGGAAGAGCTGCTCAAGCTCGCCCCGGACCTCTACGACATCACGGTGTTCGGCGCCGAGCCCCACGGCAACTACAACCGCATCCTGCTCTCGCCGGTGCTGGCGGGCGAGATGACGATACAGGACATCATCCTCAATCCGCTGGGCTGGTATGCCGACAACGGCGTTCGCCTGCATGTCGGCAAGACCGTGACGAAGATCGATCGCACCGCGCGCAAGGTGATCGCCGCCGACGGCACCGAGGAAGACTACGACCGCCTGCTGCTCGCCACCGGCTCGATGCCTTTCATGCTGCCCGTTCCCGGCAACGACCTGCCCGGCGTGATCAGCTATCGCGACATCAAGGACACCGACGAGATGATCGCCACGGCCGCCACGCACACGCATGCGGTGGTGATCGGCGGCGGCCTGCTCGGCCTCGAAGCGGCCAACGGGCTCAAGCTGCGCGGCATGAATGTCACGGTGGTGCACTTGATGCCCTGGCTGATGGAGCGCCAGTTGGACAAGGCCGCGGCCGACATGCTCAAAACCTCGCTCGAAGCGCGCGGCCTCAAGTTTCTGCTGGAGAAGCAGACCGAGGCGCTGATCCGCGGTGAGTCGGGCCGCGTCGCCGCTATTCGCTTCAAGCCTGCCCCGGGCTTTGACCCGGGGGACGGCCTCGAAATCCCCGCCGACCTGGTCGTGATGGCCGCCGGCATTCGCCCCAACACGGCACTGGCCGAATCGGCGCGGATCTACTGCAATCGCGGCATCGTGGTCAATGACACCATGCAGACCTACGATCCGCGCATCTACGCCGTCGGCGAGTGCGTGGCGCATCGCGGCATCGCCTACGGCCTGGTGGCGCCGCTGTTCGAGCAGGCGAAGGTTTGCGCCAACCATCTGGCGAACTTCGGCATCGCCCGCTATACCGGCTCGGTCACCTCGACCAAGCTCAAGGTCACCGGCATAGACCTGTTCTCTGCCGGCAACTTCATGGGCGGCGAGGGGACCGACGAGATCGTGCTCAACGATCCCTCGGGCGGCGTGTACAAGAAGCTGGTGGTGAAGAACGACACCCTGGTCGGCGCCGTGCTCTACGGTGACACTTCCGACGGCGCCTGGTATTTCCAGTTGGTGAAAGACGCGCAGAACATCCACGAAATTCGCGACCACCTGATGTTCGGCCAGAGCCACGGCGGCGCGGGTTTGGGTGATTGTGGCCATGCCGGCAAGACGCTGGCCGCGACCCTGCCCGACGACGCGCAGGTCTGCGGCTGCAACGGCGTCTGCAAAGGCGACATCGTCAAGGCGATCAAGAGCCAGGGTTTGTTCACGCTGGAGGATGTGCGCAAGCACACCAAGGCCTCCAGCTCCTGCGGCTCCTGCACCGGCCTCGTCGAACAGATCCTCGCCTCGACCGTCGGGGGCGCCTACACGCCTTCGGAATCGAAGGACAAGCCGATGTGCGGCTGCACCGATCATTCGCACGGCGTGGTGCGGCAGACCATCCGCGAGCGGCACCTGCTCACCATCTCGGACGCGATGCGCTACATGGAATGGAAGACCCCCACTGGCTGCCCGTCCTGCCGGCCGGCGCTCAACTACTACCTGATCTCGACCTGGCCGGGCGAGGCGAAGGACGATCCGCAGTCGCGCTTCATCAACGAGCGGGCGCACGCCAACATCCAGAAGGACGGCACATATTCGGTGATACCGCGCATGTGGGGCGGCCTGACCACGCCCTCCGAATTGCGCGCGATCGCCGATGTGGCCGACAAGTACCACGTGCCGACGGTGAAGATGACCGGTGGCGCGCGCATCGACCTGCTCGGCATCAAGAAGGAAGACCTGCCGAAAGTCTGGGCCGATCTCGGCGCGGCGGGCATGGTCTCCGGCCACGCCTACGGCAAGAGCATCCGCACCGTGAAGACCTGCGTCGGCGCCGAGCACTGCCGCTTCGGCACGCAGCGCTCGATGGCGATGGGCGTCAAGCTGGAGCGCATGTTGTTCGGCATGTGGAGCCCGCACAAGGTCAAGCTCGCGGTCAGCGGCTGCCCGCGCAACTGCGCCGAGGCCGGGATCAAGGACATCGGCGTGATCGGCGTGGATTCCGGCTATGAACTGTATGTGGCAGGCAACGGCGGCATCAAGACCGAGGTGGCTGCTTTCCTGTGCAAGGTGAAGTCGGACGAGGAGGTCATGGAATACTCGGGCGCCTTCCTTCAGCTTTACCGCGAGGAGGGCTTCTACCTCGAACGCACCTGTCATTACGTCGCCCGCGTCGGCCTCGACCACGTCAAGGCGGCGGTGGTGAATGATCCGGCGAAGCGCAAGAATTTATACGAGCGCCTGCTGTTCGCCCTGCAGGATTACGAAGACCCGTGGCAGGAGGCGGTGAAAAAGCCCGCGGTGCGCCGCGAATACGAAGTCATCAGGATCAAGGAACTGACGGCGGAGGTGGTGTCATGAGCGGCTGGATCAAGGTTTGCGCACTCGACGAGATCGCGCCGCAAGGCAGCCGTGTGGTGGCTTCGGCGCAGGGCGACATCGCCATCTTCCGCACGGCAGACGACAAGGTCTTCGGCCTGCACGACAAATGCCCGCACAAAGGGGGGCCGCTGTCGCAGGGCATCGTGCATGGCGAGACCGTGACCTGTCCGTTGCATGGCTTCAAGATCGGCTTGAAGGACGGCGAGGTCGTGGCGCCGGACAAGGGTTGTGCGCGACGCTTCGCGGTCAAGCTCGACGGCGGCAGCGTGTGGCTGAAGATGAACTGATTGCCGTATCACCAGCGCCGACTTTTGACCTTCGTGAATATGTCTGAAAACTTCGGGATTTGCTCCGTCATTCCCGCGAAAGCGGGAATCCAGTGTCGTTGCGTTTTTACGCCGCTGGGTCCCCGCCTTCGCGGGGACGACGAATCATTCATTGTCAGGCGCCGTTACGATCCTCAATCGACGTGATGGAAACCAGATCCACCTGCCCCTACTGTGGCGTCGGCTGCGGCGTAATCATCGAGCACGATGAAACCCGCATCACCGGCGTGCGCGGCGATCCGGAGCACCCCGCCAACTTCGGTCGCCTGTGCACCAAGGGCGGCACGCTGCACCTGAGCATGACGCCGCAGGTGATGGCGCAGCGCCTCAAGCATCCGCAACTGCGCCGCGAGAAGGCGGCTGCGCGAGAGCGCGTGAGCTGGGATGAAGCGCTCGACCATGCCGCGGAAAAATTCGCCCGCGCCATCAGCGAGCACGGCCCGGACAGCGTCGCCTTCTACATCAGCGGGCAACTGATGACCGAGGACTACTACGTCTTCAACAAGCTGGCGAAGGGCCTGATCGGCACCAACAACGTCGATACCAACTCGCGCCTGTGCATGAGCTCGGCGGTGGCCGGCTACAAGGCCACGCTGGGCGCCGATGCGCCGCCGTGCTCCTACGAGGACATCGACCACGCCGACTGCCTGCTGATCGCCGGCGCCAACACCGCCTGGGCACATCCCGTGCTGTTCCGCCGCATCGAGGACGCGCGCGCGGCCAATCCACAGATGAAGCTGATCGTGGTCGATCCGCGCCGCACCGACACGGCCGAAGCCGCCGACCTGCACCTCGCCATCCTGCCCGGCACCGACATCGCGCTCTACAACGCCATGCTGCACGTGCTGCTGTGGGAGAACCTGATTGATGCCGATTACATTCGCTCCCACACCGAGGGTTTCGACGCATTGAAAGCCCTGGTGCGCGACTACACGCCGGCCATGGCCGCCGACATCTGCGGGGTGAAAGCCGACGACATCGTCACCGCCGCACGCTGGTTCGGCCAGGCGCCGGCCGCGCTCTCGCTCTACTGCCAGGGCGTGAACCAGTCCAGTCACGGCACCGACAACAATGCCGCGATCATCCATCTGCATCTGGCCACCGGCAAGATCGGCAAGCCCGGCTGCGGTCCCTTCTCGCTGACCGGCCAGCCCAACGCCATGGGCGGGCGCGAGGTCGGTGGCCTGGCCAACCTGCTCCCCGCGCACCGCGACATGGCCAATCCCGAGCATCGCGCCGAAGTCGCGCGGCTGTGGGGCGTCGCGGACGTACCGGCGCGGCCCGGCCTCACCGCGGTGGAACTGTTCGAGGCCGTGCATCGCGGCGAGATCAAGGCGCTATGGATCGCCTGCACCAACCCGGCGCAATCGCTGCCCGACCTGTCGCGCGTGCACGAGGCGCTGGAAAAGTGCCCCTTCGTCGTGGTCCAGGAAGTCAGCGCCGACACCGACACGGCAGGCTTCGCCGACCTGCTGCTGCCGGCCGCCGGCTGGGGTGAGAAGGAAGGCACGGTGACCAATTCCGAGCGCCGCATCACCCGCGTCAAAGCCGCGGTGCCGGCGCCGGGCGAAGCGCGGGCGGACTGGAAGATCGTCGTCGATTTTGCGCGGCGGCTGGAGGCCCGCCTGCTTCTCTCCTCTCTCCCTCAGGGAGAGAGGTCGGGAGAGAGGGTGGGGAGAACTCTGTTTCCCTACGAATCCGCCGAATCCATTTTCAACGAGCATCGCGCCACGACCGTCGGCCGCGACCTCGATATCGGCGGCCTGTCCTACGCGCTGCTTGAAAAAGCCGGGCCGCAGCAGTGGCCGCTGCGCGCAGGAGCCACGGCCGGCACGCCGCGCCTCTATGCCGACGGCGTGTTTGCCACCGCCAGCGGCCGTGCCCGCTTCACCTCAACCCAGCACCGCCCATTGGCCGAAGCCACCGATCCGCGCCATCCGCTGCATCTCAACACCGGCCGCCTGCGCGACCAGTGGCACGGCATGAGCCGCACTGGCGTGGTGGCGCGCCTGCACGCCCATGCGCCGGAACCGGCCATCGAAATGAACGCCCGCGACATGGAGCGGCGCGGCATCGCCGAAGGCGATCTGGTACGGGTCAAGGGCAAGCGCGGCGCGCTGCTGCTGCGCGCGGCCGCCTCGGCCACGCTGCGTCCGGCGCAGACCTATGTGCCGATGCACTGGGGTGGGCGATTCATGAGCGGCCTCGGCATCAACACCCTGACGCTGCCGGCCAACGACCCGGTTTCGCACCAGCCCGAACTCAAGCACGCCGCAGTGCAGGTGGAAAAGTTCGCCACGGGCTGGCAACTGGTGGCCATGCGCCGCGATGACCAAGGCGGCCTGCACGCGGCCTTGCAGCCCTGGTTGGGGCGCTTCGACCACGCCACGCTGACCCTCGCTGGCCGTGAATCCACGGTGGTCGTGCTGCGCGCCTGGGGCGCCGTCGACAGCCCCGTGCCGGCGCCGGAAATACTGGCCGAGCTCGCCGCCGCGATGGGACTCGACTCGCCGCAAGTGTTGGCTTTCAACGACGCCCGGCGCGGCATCGCCAAGCGCGCCCTGATCGAGGGCGATCGCCTCGCCGGCGCCCTGCTGTGCAAGGAAACCCGCGCCACCGAGTGGTTGCTCGACCTCGTCGCGCGCGGCGGCAGCACCGCCGAACTGCGCAAATGGCTGTTCGCCCCGCTGGCAACGCCGCCATCCTCGGGCCCGGCGCGCGGTCGCATCGTCTGCAACTGCTTCGACGTTTCGGAAAACGAAATCCGGGCCGATCTGGGGGTTGGCCTCGATCTGGAGGCACTGCAGGAAAAGCGCAAATGCGGGACTTCCTGCGGCTCCTGCCTGCCGGAGCTGCGACGCATGGCGGCGCAGGCAGAGGTTCCGGTCAGCGGTTGAAGTAGCTGCGCGCTTGGTGGAGTACGCGCACGACACGGACGTTGCCGGGTTCGATGCGGTAGATACGGATGAAGGGGAAGCGCCGCATCACGCATTCCCGAGTGCCTTTGCGCCCGGGTCGGTAGACCAGTCCCAATTCGGCCATCCGCTTTGCCTGCTCAAGAATGGCCCTGATCGCCTGCTCGGCTATGTCGTAAGGAGCGGCCTCAAGGTAATAATCGTAGATTCGGTCAAGGTCGGAGCGGGACCGTTTCGACCACTCAAGCGGCTTGCTTTTGCTGACGACCGGCATGCTGCTTGAAACGTTTTTCAAAATGCTTTTTCACGTCGTCGTCGCTCACCACCCGTCCGGCATCGAGGTCTTCCAGCCCGAGGCGCACCTGCTCTTCGTACCAGGCCTCGTACTCGGCGCGACGTTCGGCGGCAGTAGCCTTTACTTCCTTTGCTTTCATCGTGCGCTCCTTTCATCCTTCGAGTCCGATGATGGTACTGAAAAACTTGGCGATGGTGAATGGCAACGGTAGCGGCGCCCGGCAAAGCCGTGACTGGCTTTCTGTCGGCCCGTCCAAGGGTCTGCTCGTCGGCCGAAGCGGTCAGCGATGATCGGCTGACCTATGTCTCAGTTCGGCCACAGGACTAAACCGCTCGCGCGGTAATGGGAGCTCCGCTGTTGCATTGGAGGTAGGCTGAAACAGTGTTCTGGCTATGTTGGGAATGAGGCAATCCGCCTCGTTACCCAAGGAGCAGAGCCATGAACACATTCACACAAGCCCCCAGTGAGTTGCGGTTACGCATGATCGAGGACATGCGGATGCGCAAACTCGAACTCCGGACGCGGGAAGCGTATATCCGTGCCGTACGGAAGTTGACCAAGTATCTGGGCCGAGCCCCCGATACAGCCACCGCCGAGGATCTGAGGAACTTCCAGTTGCACCTGGTGGATCACGGCGTCTCGCCGATCACGCTCAACGCGACCATCACCGGGCTGAAGTTCTTCTTTGAAGTGACGGTCGGCCATGGTGAAGTGATGGCCAAGATGCAGCCGGTGCATGTGCCGCGGACGCTGCCGGTGGTCCTGAGCCGCGAGGAAGTCGGTCGCTTGATTGCCGCTGCCGGGAACCTGAAGCACCAGACGGCGCTCGCGGTCGCCTACGGTGCCGGACTGCGGGCCAGCGAAGTGACGGCACTGAAGGTCGGCGACATCGACAGCGAGAGAATGACGCTGCGCGTCGAACAAGGCAAGGGCCGCAAAGATCGTTACGCCATGCTCTCCCCCGTACTGCTCGAGCGCCTGCGCGTCTGGTGGAAAGTGGCCCGTGCCCAAGGCAAGATGTTCGACGGCGGCTGGTTGTTCCCCGGACTGAACCCCATCGAATCGCTGAGCACCCGCCAGCTCAACCGGGCCATCCATGCCGCTGCAAAGACGGCGCAGATCGACAAGCGCGTCTCACTGCATACGCTGCGGCATTCGTTCGCCACGCATCTGCTTGAACAGAAAGTGGATATCCGGGTGATCCAGGTCCTGCTTGGCCACAAGAAGCTCGATACCACGGCGTTGTATGTGCAGGTCGCCACGGACGTTCTGCGCGAGGTGGTCAGTCCCCTGGATACGCTGGAGCCCCTGCCTATCGAGTAGCCCCTGCCATGGGGCGTTGTGCCCTGGAGGTCGCGGACATCTTCCGGACCTGCGGGCCCGCGTGGCGACAGGCGCAACAGGGTCATCTGAGCGTCGGTCAGCTCAAGGTCATGTCGGCCATCGAACAGTGCCGCAGCGCGGCGCTGGGAGGACACGTGTTGCGCTGCAACGGCTGCGACCATGTTGAGATAGCGTACAACTCCTGTCGCAATCGACATTGCCCGAAATGCCAAGCGAAGGCGGCCCAACGGTGGCTTGAGGCGCGGCAGGCGGATCTGTTGCCGGTGGAGTATTACCACGTGGTGTTCACCCTGCCGGCACCGATCAGCGAGATCGCGTACACCAACAAGGCGGTGATCTATCGCCTGTTGTTCGAGGTCGCAGCTGACACATTGCAAACCATCGCCGCCGATCCCAAGCATCTGGGTGCCGAGATTGGCGCGACGCTGGTGCTGCACACCTGGGGCTCGGCACTGACGCATCATCCCCACGTGCATGGCATCGTCCCCGGGGGTGGCCTGTCACTTGACGGCGAACGCTGGGTGAGTTGCCGGCCGGGGTTCTTTCTGCCGGTGCGGGTGTTGTCTCGGCTGTTCCGACGGCGCTTCCTTGAGGCACTGGCTCAGGCGCATCAGGCCGGTCAGCTGAAGTTCTTCGGCGAGCATGCGCGGTTGGCGGATGCGACAGCTTTTGCCGGGTGGCTTGCGCCACTCAGTAAGTGCGAGTGGGTGGTCTATGCCAAGCGCCCGTTTGCCGGGCCAGCGGCGGTGCTGGCCTATCTGTCGCGCTATACCCACCGGGTGGCCATCTCCAACCGGCGACTCGTTTCCCTGGACGAGCGTGGCGTCACTTTCCGCTGGAAGGATTACCGGATCAGCGGACGAACGCGCTACAAGACGATGACGCTCAGCCCGGAGGAGTTCATGCGCCGTTTCCTGCTGCACGTGCTGCCCAGCGGATTTCACCGCATTCGCCACTACGGGTTGCTCGCCAATCGGGAACGTCGGGAGAATCTGGCCAGGGCGCGCGAATTGCTGGGTGTCGAGAGGCCCGGCGTCGATGCATCCCTCCTGGAGATCGGTGCGTCGGACAGTCCGGTTCAGCCCACCTTCGTTTGTCCGTGCTGCGGTTCGCCGATGCGCATCATCGAGACCTTCCTGCGCGGCCAGCCGATTCGCGCACCACCTCCATCGCGGCTTGCAGCATGATCACACCGAACCACTTGTGCGCCACCCACCCGTCGGCTCTTTGTCTTCCAGTGCCGATAGCGGGCCGCTTCGTCTTGCGCTGGAATAACGCGCTGTATCGTCCGAGGCACAGTGCAGATTCCGAGCCATCGGCATCGGCTTTGACCATTTCAGTGAGATCGCCTGCGCGTGACCCCATATCATCGCCGCTCACGACCCCCGTGCCACCCGTCAAATCCCCATAGCGCTTCACTCTGCTCCACCTGCATCGCCAGATCTCCGCGGTTTCCTCCCTTGGGGCTTGTGCGACGCCTGCCTCCACCTTTGTCGGTTCCCGCACGTCATCACGCTAAGGCAGGCATCCCACAACCCTTAACA
>JAUXUK010000055.1 GCA_030680805.1 Sulfuritalea sp.
GCCGTCGGCCTTGGCCTTGGCATCGGTCTGCGCCGCACTCTTGACCTTCAAGGCGCCTGCCGTGCTGCTGATTTTCTTGCCCTTGGCGATGCTGGCCGTGGTGGTGTTGATGCCGACGTTCACGCCGACCGCCGCCGCGACACTGACGCCGCCACCATTGCTGGTGCCGTCGTCTTTCTTTTCTTCAGTGGTCGGCGGGGCTTTGGTGTCCTCGACCTTGCTCTTCGAGTCGTTCGACGCTGCGGCGACGGCGAGCCCGGCAGCAGCCGGCGACTTGTCCGCGGCGGCTTCCGCGGCTTTCTTGGTATCGGGGTCGCTCGATGCTGCTGCCGCGGCGAGCCCGGCAGCGCCTGGCGAGGCGGCGGCTGCCTTGTCGGCAGCCTTCTTGCCGGAATCCTTGGCGGCGTCGCCCTGTGCCGTCACTTTTTCGTCGACCGTCTTGCCGGCCGAACCATCGGGCTTGGCGGGCGGGGCATCGGCAGCCGTCGCCTTTTCGCCGCCCGCAACGCTGGCAATCGCCGTCGCGCTACTACTGGAGATGGATTTGGCAGCGACTTCGATATCACCACTTGCCGCAATGTCGCGGTCGATCACGGCGGCCACCGTGTCGGTCGCACTGTTCAGCGCGATCGAGGCGCCGACGGCGACGTTGTTGCCCTGCGTTTGACCGGTCGCGGTAGTCGTGCTGCTGCTCGTCTGCTCGGCGCTGCTGGTGTAAGCGCCGAAGAGGTTCAGCTGGCTGCCCGTGCCCAAGCGCGCCGTGGTGGTATTCACGGCGACGGTGACGGCAACCAGGGGCGTCACCGAAACATCCGCGCCGGCGGCACCGCCGGTCACGTCAGTGACAAGCGAAGGCGAGCCCTTCGCCGTCAGGTCCAGATCGTTCGCGCCGGTGATAGTGGCGCCATTGCCGACCTCGGCAACAGTGGTGTTGACGCCGACGTTGATGCCGACCGAGGCACCGACGCCAACGGCAGCCGGCTGGGTGCCACTGGCTGGCTTGACGCTGGCGCCGACGGTCAACCTGCTTTCCGCGGCATTCGCCGACTCGACGAGAACATCGCCACCATTGGCGTTGACGGCCGCGCCGCTGCCATTGCTGTCCTTGTCGCCTTCAACTGCGGCGACGGTGGTATTGACCAGCACGTTGGCGCCGAGCGCGCCGGCGACGCCGACGTTGCTTGCACCGGCGCCGCTGGTAGCCGTCGTGACAAAACTGTTCTTGCCGCCCGCTGTCGCCATGACGGCGCTGACGGTCAGGCCGTTGCTGCTGACGCTGGCGTTGTCGGCCACGCGCGCCTGATTCACCAGCACGCCGATGTTGAGGCCGACCGCTGCGCCGACACCGACGGTGCCGCTGGCGCTGCTACCGTCGGCAGTGACGGTAGACGTGCTGCTTGCCTTGCTCGACACCGTTGCGGCGCCGGTCGACGTTTGCGTGCCGCTGGAGGCGATGTCGGCCAGGGTGATGTTGTTCACGTTGGCGATGGCGACAGCGGCCGCCACATCGACGCTGCCGTCGGACGTGGTGGTCTGATCCTTGTACTTGCCGAGCGATTTCTCGGTCTCGCTTGGCGCGGCAGCCTTCTCGGCTGCGCTCTGCTTCTTCGCGCCCTTGCTCGCCGCTTTGGCGCTGGTGGTGACGACGCTGGTCGATTCGGCGCCGACCTTCAGCGCGCTGGCACTGGTCGTCGCGCTGCCATCGATGACGGCCTGCGTGACGCTGGTGACTTCGGAGAGCGCCAGCGTGCCGCCGATGGCGATGGCACCACCGGCTGTGGAATCGGCCGTGGTCGTGGCGGTAACGGCGTTCTTTGCCGTAAGGTCAAGCGTACCGCCGCTGACGGTGACGGAACTCGTATCGCCGACGCGCGTTTTGGCCGTGCTGACGATGACATTGATCGCCACACCGGCATCACCCGGCAGCGTCGCCGGGTTCGGTCCGCCCGGCGTGGCCTTGGAGGTCACGGTCGAACTGGAAGCGAGCGTGGTATTGCCGCCCGAGGTAAGCACCGAGGCGCCGCGGACGTCGACGGCGGAGGCGGACACGGCGGTAATCAGGCCGAACGGCGACAGACCGCTGCTGCTGACGTTGATGAGCGAGGTGGCGCCGAGGTTCAGCGTTCCGGAGGCCGTGATGGTACCGGCATTGATGTCGATGGTGGAGACCGTAACGGGTACGACGACCGGCAGCCAGGAAGTGAGGATGGAATCGTTATAGGTCGCATTGGCCGTCAGCGAAACATTGCGGCCGGTGATCGTCGCGTTGTCGACACTGACCTTTGCTTCGCCGGTCCAGTTGCGCGTTGCTTTCAGCGTTACGTCGCCGCCGGTGTAGCCATTGTTGGCGCCGGCAAGCAGTTTGCTGCCGGACTTGAGCGCGATCGAGCCCGCTTCCAGCGTCAGGTTGCCGGAGGCAGCGGTGGACGCACCGGTGGCATGGTCGTTCGCCGTGGTGCCGGCGACCGAGCGCGTCGAGATGGTGACGTTTTCGTTGACGGTGATCTCGTTGTCGGCAAGTAGCGTGAGGTTCGCGCCGGCGGCGGTCCCGCCGCCTGGCAAAGCGCCATAGCCGCTGGCGCCACGCAGGATGTCGGCGCTGACGACGATGTTCCACGGATCGATGAGTACGGAGCCGGCCTTGCCACCTCCCATGCCGTCAGCACGGAACTCGCCACCGGCAAGTTCGACGGTGTTCTTTGCGCTGAATTCGATGAAGCCACCATCGCCAGTGCTGCCGGCTGAGGCGTCGACCAGCGCGCCATGGCGCGCCACGGCATTGTTGTCGGCCCAGAGCTTGACCGTGCCGCCGGCGGAATTCGCACCGTTGCCGCGCGCCGAAATATTCGCACCCGCATTGAGTTCGACGTTGCCGCCCGCATTGACGCTGATATCGCCACCGCGCACGCCGACACCGCCCGGCGCGGCGATCACGCCGCTCACCGTCACGTCGCCGTCGGCAACGATCTGTATCCGGCCTTCCTTGACGACCACGTTCGTGGCCGACGCCAGACCGTTGGCATTGACGACATCGCTGAAGTCGGGCGCCGTGCCGAGGAAGCGTGCACCGCTATAGATGAAGCCGGCGACGTTGATGGCACCGGCACTCAGGCTGATGCCGTCGATGGCATTGACCATGCCCAGAATCGAGACCAGGCCGTCGCGGTTCCTCGGTGCGGTTCCGGAAAGAAGTTGCGTCACCGACGCCTGATTCGGCGAACCGGGGGCCGAGAAAAAGTCATCGACGAAACCTTGCGTTGGCGTAGTCAGGGTCAGGCTGCCCACATTGACCACACCGCTGGCGCCGACGACGAAGCCATGGGGATTGGCGAACCAGACATTGCCGCCGATGCGGCCGTCCTTGATGGCATTCAGGATGCCGTACACATCCGTCCGCTGGTCGCGAACAATATTGATCAGGTTGATTGCCGACGTCGGGACGTGAAGATTGACGGTGTTGCCGGCGCCGACGCTGAATGCATTGAAGGAATTGAAGGCGTTGCTGCCGGTCACTGTAGCGGTGCTGACGTTGTATACTGGGCCGGAATTCGCCACCGTGGTCTGGGTGCGCCCATCGGGCAGGATCACGGTCTGGGCGACGGCAAGGGCCGGGTAGAGTGCTTGCATGAACATCAGCAAGGCGGCCAGCACGCGACGCCACGGCGCCAGCCTCGTCTCGGTAACGGAACCCGCCGTGCCACTGGATTTGCCCCGGCTGCGGGCGTTCTCCTGGACCACGACGAGACACTGCCGAGCGTAACTCCAGACGATTCGGTGAATTTTGTTCATCAACAGGCCTCTTGCTCTTGCGAAGCCCGGGAACCCGCTATCGGGCCGCAGACTTCAATGAAATTGCCATCCTGAAACCAGGCTTTCTGCCCATCCGAACTTGTGCGTTCACGCACATCGAAACGCAGAGCACCACTGCAACGGCGCTATAATCGCGCCCTACCGTTAGCGCACCGTTAGCGAAGCGGGAGGACCTTTTCCTCCGCAATTTCGGAACAAGAGCACCTCGAAGTGGAATTGCATTCCCAGACGATGCCGGCAATGACGCCTCCCCCACGACTTGCGCTTGGCCTGCTGGGCGGTTTTTCGCTCGAACGGGACGTTCAGCCCTGCAAACTGGCTTACGAGAAAGGGCGGGCGCTCCTCGCCTATCTCGCCATGGACCCCCATCGAGAGCACTCGCGGGCGGCCCTGGCGGCCATGTTCTGGCCGGATCTGGCCCGCGAGGCGGCGTTGTCGAATCTCCGCCTGGTCCTGCATAACCTGCGTCACACGCTCAACGCAGCAAACCTGGCGGCGCCCCTGCTGCAGATCGATCGCGAATCCGTCCGACTCGACCCGGCCGCCGGTCTGGAGGTCGATGTGACGGAGTTCTCGGCTGCCGCCCCCACGTGCCCGGCCACGCCCTGCGCGCAGTACTGCGACCCCTGCCTTGCCCGTATGGAGGTGCTTGCCAGCCATTACCGTGGCGAGTTCATGGCGGGATTTTCGCTGCCGGACTGCCCGGATTTCGAAGAATGGCTTCAGGTCCAGCGCGAATCGCTGCATCTTCACGCGCTTGGCCGGCTGGCCCGCCTGTCGGATTGCCATGAACGGGCGGGCACCTACGACAAGTCCCTGCGGTTTGCTCTGCGCTATCAGGAACTCGAGCCGTGGAGCGAGGAAGGCCTGCGACGGGTGATGCGACTGTTTGCGCTGAATGGACAACGCGCCAACGCCCTTGCTCAATACGAAGCCTGCTGCCGGGCGCTGAGAACAGAGCTGGGCGTCTTGCCTTCTGAAGAGACCCATGCGCTCGCAGAGCGTATCCGCCACGGCGACGTGGCGCCCGCCGTAGATTCCGCGCCGCCTCATCTCCCGATGGCGGAATTGCATCCGGCCGTTGCGGAACGTAGACAAGTCACGGTGCTCTACTGCGAACTCGCGTCCATTGGTGTGGAAGACCCGGACGAGGCTCTGGCCCTGCTGCGCGAACCGCAGGCTCGTTGCAGCGAAATCATCCGGGGCTATTCGGGATATCTCGTGCAGATTCGTGGCGGCAGCCTGCTGGCCTACTTTGGCTACCCGCAAGCCAGCGAGAATGCTGCCCGCCTCGCAGTAAGGGCGGCACTGGCAGTCACGCGCACGGCGTTTGCCGGCCTCGAACTGCGTGCCAGTGTCCACACGGGTGTCGTGATCAGCGGTGACCTGCAGGTGCCGGATGCCATCGGCGCGACTTCGGGACTCGCCATCCGACTGCGCCAATTTGCCGATTGCGGCGAAGTGGCCATCAGCGGGGCCACGCAGCACCTGGTGGCGGGCTATTTCGAGTGCATGAGCTTGGGCCTTCGACCGCAGACTGGTAGCGCACGCCCGATGGAGGTGTTCCGGGTCGACCGGGAAAGCGGAGCCCAGGACCGCCTAGAAGCCGCGGCCACGCTGACGCCGCTGATCGGGCGCAAGAACGAGATCAAGACTCTGCTCGGCGCGTGGCAGGATGCCCGCCAGGGCGCGCGGCGCATTGTGCATTTGAGCGGTGAAGCCGGAATAGGCAAGTCGCGCCTGGTGCTAAGCCTGAAGAACGCATTGCGCGAACACGCCTTTGTTGTGCGCGAACTGCGCTGTTTTCCGGAACACAGCCAGTCGCCGCTTCATCCACTGGCCGCGCTGTTCGGTTCGACGCTGGGTTTTTCGTCCGACGACACCCCCGAAGCAAGATTCGCCCGGCTCGCGGCCTATGTTGAAACGCACTATGCGAAAACCGATCGGGACGCCGTGCCGCTGCTCGCCAGGATGCTGTCGCTGCCGGTGCTCGCGCCTTACCGGGAATCGGCGGCCTCCCCGCAACTCCAGCGCGAGAAAACACTGGCGATCCTGCTCGATCGCCTGCATGCAATGGCTGCACAGCAGCCGATTCTGTTGGTGGTCGAAGACCTGCACTGGGCCGATCCATCCACACTTGAACTGCTGAATCTGTTCATTGCCCAGAAACGCGCTGCGCCGATGCTCGCCGTGCTCACCTCCAGACCCGATTTCCAGCCCCTCTGGCAGAAAAGCCTTGTCAGCACGCTGTCCCTGAAAGCCCTGCCCGATGAAGAAACAGCGATGCTGATTGCTGCCGTGGCGCCGGAGATCGCCCCGGCCACCGTAAGCCGCATTGTCGAGCGCGCCGATGGCATCCCGCTGTTTGCCGAGGAATTGGCGAGAGAAGTCGCTGCGAACGATCAGGCGATACCCTCGACCTTGCAGGATCTGCTTGCCGCGCGCCTCGACACTTTGGGTGCGGCGAAGATCATCGCGCAGTCGGCGGCCAGCATCGGGCGCGAGTTCAGCCTCGATCTGCTGTGCCGGATCGTTCATTGCGATGAGCCGGCGCTGGCGCAACACCTGCGCCGTCTGCAGGACAGCGGAATAGTGCGGAGCGAGGCCGCGGGAGTCCTGCATTTCAGGCACGCTCTGATTCGCGATGCAGCGTATCAATCGCAAACGCGCGCCGAGCGGGAGTCGACTCACCGCCGCATCGCCGCGGCGCTGGGAAGCGGAGGGACCAAGGTCCGGCCTGAACTCCTGGCGCAGCACTGGGCAGCAGGAGGAGAAATCCACGAGGCTATCATCTGCTGGATTGAGGCGGGAAAGCTTGCCAGCCGGCACTCCGCAAGCCGGGAAGCCGTGATGCATTTCAAGTCGGGCCTGGCGCTGGTGGAGGCGCTGCCTGGCAATCCGGAACGGGTGCGCCTGGAACTCGATCTGCAGATCGGTCTCGGCGCTGCGGCATCCGCTGCGGAAGGCTACGCTTCGGCAGCAGGCGCCGAGGCCTATGCGCGCGCGATGAGCTTGTGCAGCCAGCATGACAGCGGCCCGGAGATGTTTCGGGCAGTCTGGGGACTGTGGGCTAGCGCAAGCTCCCGCACCGGCTATGCCCACGCGCTCGAACTCGCGCAGCAGCTCCTGCGCATGGCAGGCAAGAGCGACGACCCGGTGCAAAGCCAGCAAGGGCACTTTGCTGTCGCCGACACCCTGTATTGGCAGGGCGAGTTCGCGGCAGCGCGCGAGCATCTGGAGCGTATCGGGACGCTTTACCAGACGTCCCATCATGAAAGCCATGTTGCCGAGTTTGGCGAGGACGCCGGCGTCACCAGCGGCTCGTATCGCTCCTGGGTGCTGTGGTTCCTGGGCTTTCCCGACCAGGCCCGCAAGGCCTCCGCACAAACCCTGGCGCTCGCGCGCCAACTCGGGCATCCCTTCAGCCTGGCTTACGCGCTGACCTTTGCGTCAATCCTGCACTGCCGCCTGCGGCGACCCGAGGAAGCCCTTGCCTTGGCGCAGGAGACGCTGAGCCTGGCAAACAACCACGGCTTTCCCCTCTGGCAAATCGGCGCAACGCTGTCGCGCGGCTGGGCATTCGCGATCCAGGACCGGCGCGAAGGCGTCGAATCCATACAGCAATGCGTCGAGGCGACGCGCGCGGCGATGGGCGGGGTGACGCTGGTGGTTCTGGAACCACTGGTCGATGCATGCGTCGTTCTCGGTCTCTTCGACGACGCTTTGAAAACAAGTAGCGAGGCGATTGCAGTGGGTAACGCGATCGGGGATCGCCACGTCGAAGCCGAACTGCATCGACTCAAGGGCGAGTCGCTGCTCGGACTCGCAGATACCGACGAAGCCGGAGCCGAAGCCTGCTTTCACCAGGCGCTCACCGTCAGCCGCAAGCAGCAGGCGAAATCACTGGAGCTGCGCGCGGCCATGAGCATGGCCCGGCTTTGGCGAAGACAGGGGAAACCGGACGACGCTCGACGCCTGCTCGGAGGGGTCTACGACTGGTTCACCGAGGGATTCGACACGCCTGACCTGCTGAATGCGCGCGAGATTCTCGATTCCCTAGGCTAGGATATTTGCGATGGCCGCCTTGCCTGCGGCATAGCGTTCGGCATCCTGCTGCCAGCGACCGCTCGGCGAAAGTCGCGTCAGCCTCGCCGAGCGCACCGGATCATGTGCCGGCGTCCAGTCTTTCAGTACGTCGGCCACCGCATCCGGCGCATTGCAAATCAGCAGCACGTCGCAGCCAGCGCTCCAGGCGGCTTCTGCGCGCTGGACCATGCCACCGGCAAAGCTGGCGCCTTCCATTGACAGGTCGTCGCTGAAAATCACGCCGTCGAAGGCGAATTCCTTGCGCAGCATGTCCAGCCATACCGGCGAAAAACCGGCGGGCCGCGCATCCACCTGCGGGTAGATGACGTGCGCGGGCATCACGGCGTCGAGCTTGAGGTGACGGTAGGGCTCGAGGTCGGGCGCCATTTCGGCCAGGCTGCGCTCGTCGACCGGGATCGCCAGGTGCGAGTCCGCCGCGACCCAGCCGTGGCCGGGGAAGTGTTTGCCGCAGCAGCCCATGCCGGCGGCGGCGAGGCC
Source organism: Sulfuritalea sp. (assembly GCA_030680805.1). Taxonomy (GTDB): domain Bacteria; phylum Pseudomonadota; class Gammaproteobacteria; order Burkholderiales; family Rhodocyclaceae; genus Sulfuritalea. The sequence continues at coordinate 8,395 of JAUXUK010000055.1, forward strand.
GTCGATCAGGGCGCCGGCCAGTTCGGTGACGGCCGCCGGATCGCGATGGAACGCGCGATCGCCTATGACGCCGCTGGGACCCCAGTCGAGATCAAGCACCGGGGTGAAGGAAAAATCGACGCCGCAGCCGCGCAGTTCGGCGGCCAGCAAATAGCCGATGTCGGTTGCGGCCTGATGTGCGGCCGCGGCATCGCTATCCCACAGTTCGCCGAGGCGGCGCATGGCCGGGACATGGGTGAAGCCCTCACGGCAGCGCTGCACGCGGCCGCCCTCGTGATCGATGGTGATCGGCAGCGCCGGCGCACGCAAGGCATGGATCGCTGCACACAGCGTCGTGAGTTGCTGCGTGTCGCGGTAGTTGCGCTTGAACAGGATCACGCCGCCGACCAGCGGATGCATCAGGCGTTCGCGGTCGAGTGCGGAGAGTTCGAGGCCGGCAATGTCGATCATCAACGGGCCGAGCGGCAGTGTGTTCATCGTGTTTCCAGAATGACGAAGGCGACGGCGTAGTCCTGCTCGTCGCTGATGGAGAGATGCGCGGTGAGGCCGCGTTCGGCGAAATGGGCGGCGAGCGCCGGCCCGAAAGAGAAGCTCGGCTTGCCCAGTTCGTCGTGAGCGACGACAATTTCCGGCAGCAGCAAGGGGGCGCGCACGCCAGTACCAAAGGCCTTTCCCAGCGCTTCTTTCGCGGCGAAGCGCTTTGCCAGGAAACGCGCCGGATCAGTGCTGCCGCGGCAGGCCTCGCGCTCTTCCGGCGCCAGCATTTTCTCCAGGCCGCGCTCGCCGTGGCGCTGCCAGTATTCGGCCATACGCTTTACGGCAACGATGTCGGTGCCGATGCCAAAGATCATTGGCACTGCGCCTCGCGCATGAGGCGCTTCATCTCGGCGACGGCTTCGCGCATGCCGACGAATATCGCGCGGCTGACGATGGCGTGGCCGATATGCAATTCGCGAATACCGGGCAAGGCCGCCACCGGCTGCACGTTGAAGTAGTTGAGTGCGTGGCCGGCATTGAAGCGCATGCCGGCGGCGCGGATCGCCGCGCCCGCCTTTCGGATCTTGTCCAGCTCGGCCAGAACGGCCGGGCTTTCGTTATCGCGACCCTGATTGAAGAATGCGTGTGCATAGGGCCCGGTGTGGATTTCACAGACGCGCACGCCGATGCGGGCGGCGGCGTCGACCTGCGGCAACTCGGCATCGATGAAGACGCTGGTGACGATGCCGGCAGCGCCCAGTCGCGCCACCACCTCGCGCAAGCGCGCTTCCTGCCCCGCGACGTCGAGCCCGCCTTCCGTGGTGATCTCGTGTCGACCCTCGGGAACCAGCATGGCCATCTCGGGCTTGACCTGGCAGGCGATGCCGACCATCTCGTCGGTGGCGGCCATTTCCAGATTGAGCTTGATGTGCGTCAGTTCGCGCAGGCGTCGCACGTCGTGATCCTGGATGTGGCGACGGTCTTCGCGCAAATGCACGGTGATGCCGTCGGCCCCGCCCAGGTGCGCCTCAACGGCCGCCCAGACAGGATCGGGTTCGTGGGTCTTGCGCGCCTCGCGTACCGTCGCCACGTGGTCTATGTTTACGCCTAGTTCGATCATAGTTCCTGTAACTCCATGAAAACCCGCCGCGATTGCAGCGGTTTGCCGCCCATGTGATGCGCGATCAGCTGGCGCATCAGGTGCCTGCTTTCAACTCGCGTGCGCGGACTGGAGTAGTCGTCTGCCGCCATGTCGAGCAGGGTCTGACCGCATACTACCGCCGTGTCGCCATCGCCGAGTTTTCTTGCCACCGGGCCCCGCTCGATCAGATAGGCATATTCCCTATCCGGCACCACCGGCAGGCCGGATTCGACGTCGGCCTCCAGGGTCAGGCCGTAGCCGAGCTCCTTCAGCAGCGTCTTCTCGAAGCGGCGCAGTTCCGGGGCGTCGGCCCCGCCCGCCGCGAGTGCGCGCAGCGCGGCGGCATAGGCGTCGAACAGCACGCCGTGGGCGTCTTCGCGCGGCAGCATCTTCAGCAGCAGTTCGTTGAGGTAGTAGCCGAGCAGCAGGCAGCGCCCTCCCAGCAAAGGCATGCCGCCCAGCCATTCGGCGCGGGCCAATGTCTTGACCTCGCCGCCGCCGAACCAGCCGAGTTCCAGCGGCTGGAAAGACATCAGCATGCCGCGCATGGCGGAACGCGGCCGCCTCGCACCGCGCGCCAGGAGGGGCACGCGGCCGTGATCGCGGGTGAACACATCGACCACGAGACTGGTCTCGCTGTAGGGATGCAGGTGCAGAACGTAGGCCGACTGGCCGTCGACGCGCTTGCTCACGACGTCAGGAAGAACGGTCGGGAAAAAACCTACCGCAGAGGCGCAGAGGCGCAGAGAAAGGCAACGCAGAGGAACGCGCAAAGCATTTTGCATTTCTCTGCGAATCCTCTGCGCCTCTGCGCCTCTGCGGTAAATGCCTTTCCATCTCAGTCGTAGCCTAGAGATTTAAGGGCGCGCTCGTCATCGGCCCAGCCGCCCTTGACCTTGACCCAGGTCTCCAGCCAGACCTTGCCGCCGAACAGGGTTTCCATTTCCTTGCGGGCGTCGGTCGAGATGCGCTTCAGTCGCTCGCCGGCCTTGCCGATGACGATGGAACGATGCCCGTCCCGGTCGACGATCACGGCGGCATGGATACGGCGCAAATCGCCTTCCTGCTCGAACTTTTCGATTTCCACCGCGATGCCGTAGGGCAGTTCTTCGCCCAGGTTGCGGAACAATTTCTCGCGCAGTATTTCCGAAGCCATGAAGCGCTCGGAACGATCGGTAATGTCGTCGGCCTCGAACACCGGCGGCGATACCGGCAGATAACGGGCCACGGTGGCCAGCAGCGCATCGGTGCCGAGCCCCTTTTCCGCCGAGAGCGGCACGATTTCGGCGAATTCATGCAGCGCCGACACCTTGGCGATGAAGGGCAATACTTCGGCCTTGTCGGTCAGCCGGTCGATCTTGTTGATCACCAGCACCACCGGCTTGTCAGCCGGCAGCATCTTCACGATCTCGGTTTCGCCGTTGCCCCAGCGGCCTGCCTCGACCACCAGCAGGATCGCATCGACATCGGCAAAGGTGGAGGTCACGCTGCGGTTCATCAGCCGGTTGAGCGCGTTCTTGTGCGTCATCTGGAAACCCGGAGTGTCGACAAAGATGAACTGCGCATCGTCGGTCGTCAGCACGCCGTGAATGCGGTGGCGCGTGGTCTGGGCCTTCTTGGAGGTGATGCTGACCTTGGCACCGACCAGGCGATTGGTCAGCGTCGACTTGCCGACGTTGGGACGGCCGATGATCGCCAGGTAACCGGTACGAAATTCCGGGTTCATGGCTTGATCTCCGCAATGGCGCGCTGCGCCGCCTGCTGTTCGGCAATGCGCCGGCTGCTGCCGGTACCGGTACTGCGGATACCCAGATCCGGAATCACGCACTCCACTTCGAACTCCTGAACATGCGCCTCGCCATGGGTGGCGAGCAAACCGTAGCGCGGCAGGGGCAGATGCCTTCCCTGCAGAATTTCCTGGAGGGCGGTCTTGGGGTCCTTGCCGGCGTCGGTGGGATCGATTCGATTCATGGCCGGCTGGTACAGAAGTTCGATCACGGACCGCGCCGCGTCAAAACCGGCATCGACATAGATCGCGCCAATGATGGCCTCCAGCGCATCGGCAAGAATCGACGGGCGCCGGGAGCCGCCACTTTTAAGTTCTCCCTCGCCCAGTTGCAGGAAGTCGCCCAGTTGCAAGTTCCTGGCGATCTCGGCCAGAGTTTCCTGCCGCACCAGACTGGCCCGCAATCGCGAAAGCTCGCCTTCCTTCAGCTCCGCAAAATGTTGATGGAGGTAGCCGGCAACCGCACAATTGAGCACCGCATCGCCAAGAAACTCTAGGCGTTCGTTATGGGGGGAACCGAAGCTGCGATGAGTGAGCGCCTGACGCAGCAACTCCGGCCGGCCGAAACCGTACCCGAGCGCTGCCTCCAGACGCTGCGGCTTCATTCTTTGCCGCTGCTGCTGCCCTCGAAATCAAAGACCAGGCTGACATTGGCAAACAGCGGCACCTTCTTTTCATACTTGAAGGAGATCACCAGTTCGCCGCCCTCTTTGGTGATATCGAGATCCTGCGGTGTGACGCTCTTGACATCGTCCATATCGGCGCGCCGGCCAAACGCTGCACGCACCTGCGTCACCGTGGCCGTCTTGAGGCCGGCGTCGCTCGCAGTGCCCTTGACGGCCTTGACCAGATTGCCGTACTCCATCCAGGGCGGTGCAACTTTCATCGCCAGCAGCGCCAAAAGGGCAAGGGCCGCGCCACCGAGCATGAGAGTGTTCAGACTGATGCCACGCTGAAGTTTCATAGATACCCCCTAGTGAAACGAGCCGATCCGTTTCAGATCGCCAAAATTGAACCAGATGAAGAACGCCTTGCCGACCAGGTTTTCGTCAGGAACGAAGCCCCAGAAACGGCTGTCCTGCGAATTGTCGCGGTTGTCGCCCATCATGAAATAGTGTCCGGCGGGAACCTCGCAACTCACGCCTTCGCTATTGTAGTGACATTTCTCGCCATGCGGAAAGCGGACAATTTGCTGCACGTAGGACGGTGCTTCGGCCTCGACCAGGATCCGGTGCTCTACGCTGCCCAGGGTTTCAATGAAACGCGGGGTATAGAACAGGCGATCACGATCGAAATAGTCCTCGATTTTCTTCTGCACGACTTCCTGGCCATTGATGCTCAGCTTCTTGTTGCGATAGACGATCTTGTCGCCCGGCAGGCCAACCACCCGCTTGATGTAGTCGAGCGAGGGGTCTGGCGGGTAGCGAAAGACCATCACGTCGCCACGTTGCGGCGTGTTCATTTCGATGATTTTCTTGTTGATCACCGGCAGGCGCACGCCGTAGGTGTACTTGTTCACCAGAATGAAGTCGCCCACCAGCAGGGTCGGAATCATCGAGCCCGAGGGAATCTTGAAGGGCTCGACAAGAAAAGAGCGCAACAGGAAAACCGCCAGGATGACGGGGAAAAAGCTGCCGCCATATTCCACCCACCACGGATCCTTGGCGTCGGCCGGACGCTTCTTGCGCGCCCAGAAATGATCGAAGGCCCAGACGATGCCGGTGGCGACCACGAGTATGAAAAGGATCAGAGCAAAGTTCATGATTGGCCTTACTTGTCACCCACGCGCAGCACTGCCAGGAAAGCTTCCTGGGGAATTTCGACACTGCCGACCTGCTTCATGCGCTTCTTGCCGGCCTTCTGCTTTTCCAGCAGTTTCTTCTTGCGCGTGATGTCGCCGCCGTAACACTTCGCCAGCACGTCCTTGCGCATCGCCTTGACGTTTTCGCGGGCGACGATGGTCGAACCGATCGCGGCCTGGATGGCGACGTCGTACATCTGGCGCGGAATCAGTTCGCGCATCTTGGCGGCGAGTTCGCGGCCACGGTACGGGGCGTTGGCGCGATGTACGATCAGCGACAGGGCGTCAACCTTGTCGCCGTTGATCAGCACGTCCAGCTTGACCACATCGGCCGCCCGGTACTCCTTGAACTCGTAGTCGAGCGACGCGTAGCCGCGCGAAACCGACTTCAGCTTGTCGAAGAAATCCATCACCACTTCGGCCATCGGCATGTCATAGGTCAGTTGCACCTGCCGGCCGTGGTAGGCCATGTTCACCTGCGAGCCGCGCTTGCTCTCGCACAAGGTGATGACCGAGCCGAGGTATTCCTGCGGCACGAATATCTTGGTGGTGATGATGGGCTCGCGGATTTCCTCCATCTTCTGGACTTCCGGCAGCTTGGCCGGGTTTTCCACCTGAACGGTGGTTCCGTCGCGCATCAGCACTTCGTACACCACGGTCGGTGCCGTGGTGATCAGGTCCTGGTCGAACTCGCGCTCCAGGCGCTCCTGCACGATTTCCATGTGCAGCAGGCCGAGGAAGCCGCAGCGGAAACCGAAGCCCAATGCCTGCGATACTTCCGGCTCGTAGTGCAGCGAAGCGTCGTTGAGCTTGAGCTTCTCCAGCGAGTCGCGCAATGAATCGTACTGGTTGGATTCGATCGGATAGAGACCGGCGAACACCTGCGACTTGATTTCCTTGAAGCCGGGCAGCGCCTCCGCGGCGCGGCGATCGGCGATGGTGACGGTGTCGCCCACCTTGGCAGCGTCGAGTTCCTTGATGCCGGAGATGATGAAGCCGACCTCGCCCGCGCGGAGCTCCGGGCGAGTCACCGACTTGGGCGTAAACACGCCGACCTGTTCGCACAGGTGCTGCGAGCCTTCCGCCATCAGCAGGATCTTGTCCTTGGCGCGCAGGGTGCCATCCACCACGCGCACCAGCATCACCACGCCGACATAGTTGTCGAACCACGAGTCGATGATCAGCGCCTTCAGCGGCGCCGCCGGGTCGCCCTTGGGCGGCGGAATGCGGGCAATGACGGCTTCCAGCACGTCATCCACGCCAAGGCCGGTCTTGGCCGAGCAGAGGATGGCCTCGGTGGCATCGATGCCGATCACGTCTTCGATTTCCTGCCGCGCGTTGTCGGGGTCGGCGGCCGGCAGGTCGATCTTGATCAGCACCGGAACCACGTCGACGCCGAGTTCGATCGCCGTGTAGCAATTCGCCACGGTCTGCGCCTCGACGCCCTGCGAGGCATCGACCACCAGCAAGGCGCCTTCGCAGGCGGACAGCGAACGGCTGACTTCGTAGGAGAAGTCGACGTGTCCCGGGGTGTCGATCAGGTTCAGGTTGTAGATTTTTCCGTCGCGCGCGGTGTAGGAAAGCGCCGCCGTCTGGGCCTTGATGGTAATGCCGCGCTCGCGCTCGATATCCATCGAGTCAAGCACTTGCGCCTCCATTTCGCGGTCGGACAAACCGCCGCAGCGATGGATGATGCGATCGGCCAGGGTCGATTTGCCGTGGTCAATGTGGGCGATGATGGAGAAGTTGCGGATGTGATCCATGGGAACAATAAAAAAAGGCGCTCATTCAAGCCGTTGAGCACCTTGGAGGCATTAAAGCAAGGCGCGGATTTTAGCCTAAAGCCCCCAAATACTCACGCACTTTCGCCGCGTCCAGGAAGTAATGGCAGAGTTCGCGGCCCTCGCCATCGACCAGCACCGGCACCAGTTCGTCGTATTTCGCCTCGAGCACGGGATCGGCATCGACATCCACGACCTCAATGCCGAACCAGGGCGCTCCCCGCTCGCTGCGCAGGGCTTCCAGCGCAGCGAGCATGTCGTGGCACAGGTGGCAGTAGTCGCGACTGAACAATCGCAGTTGCGGCGTCGAATGCCCCTCGGGAGATCTATTTGTCAGAAATACCCTTGATGGTAATGAACGTCTGCGAATCGCCGCGGCGCACCAAGAGGGTAATCGTCGCGCTCTTGTCGAGGCCCTGCAGCAGGTCATTGAGCTGCGGCAAGGATTTGACCTCGGTCTGGACACCCTTGATGATCACCGACAGGATGATGTCGCCGGAGCGCAGATCAGTTCGCGTCCCGCCGTTCCTGACTTCCTCCACGATCAAACCGTGCTGGATGCCTAGCGCCCGCTTCTGCTCCGCCGTCGGCACCGTCAGCACCAGTCCGAGCCGATTTGCCGCCTGCGGCTCGGCAGACTTTCCACTGCGGCTGGCGCTACGCTTGCCACTTTCGTCGTCCGGTATTTCGCCCACGGTCACACTCAAGTCCCGGCTCGCGCCCTTGCGCCAGATCTGAACGACGACTTTGCTGCCTGGACGAGTGGATCCCACCAAGCGCGGCAAGTCGCCGGATTCGGCCACGGCCTTGCCATCGAACTTGAGAATGATGTCGCCGACTTCAATTCCTGCCTTGTCAGCTGCCGCCCCTTTTTCAACCGACGCAACCAATGCACCCTGGGGCTTGCCGAGACCGAAGGACTCCGCCAGGTCCTTGCTCACTTCCTGAATGCCGATGCCGAGGCGGCCGCGACTGACCTTGCCCTTGGCCTTCAGCTGATTCTGCACGTCCATCGCCAGATCGATCGGGATCGCGAAGGACACGCCGATGGAGCCGCCGGAGCGCGAGTAGATCTGCGAGTTGATGCCGACCACTTCTCCCTTCATGTTGAACAGCGGCCCGCCGGAATTGCCCGGATTGATCGCCACGTCGGTCTGGATGAAGGGCACGAAATTCTCGTGCGCCAGCGACCGCCCCTTGGCGCTGACGATACCGGCAGTAACCGTATTTTCGAAGCCGAAGGGCGAACCGATCGCCACCACCCATTCGCCGACCTTGAGCTTGACCGAATCACCCAGCTTGGCCACCGGCAAGTTGCTGGCTTCGATCTTGATCAGCGCCACATCGGTGCGCTTGTCCGTACCCAGCACTCTGGCTTTGAACTCGCGCTTGTCGGTAAGCTTGACCAGTACCTCGTCAGCGCCATCGACCACATGTGCATTGGTCAGAATGTGGCCGTCGGAGCTGATGATGAAGCCCGAACCCAGCGAGCGGTTCTTGAACTCCTGCGGCACGCCGGGAAGATTCGGAATCTGGCCCGGGAAGAAGCGACGGAGCAACTCCTGCATGGATTCGTCACCATCGAACTGGAACTGGTGGCCGCCGCGACGCCCCTTGATGATCTGGGTAGTACTGATATTGACCACCGTCGCGCCCTGCTTTTCCACCAGTTCGGTGAAGTCTGGCAACTCCGCAGCCTGTGCCTGCGTTGAAAATACCGAGGAGAACGCCAGTGCGAGGGAAATGAGAAGCTTCTTCATGATGACTCCTTGAAACGTACTTCCGTGGTTGGAACATGCAGCGAAAAAAGATTGCCGTGACGCCGCGCACGAATCTCATTGAGGCGCAACAGCGCAAGGCCACAGCCGAGGCCGACGACGGTTCCCGCGACGGCCCAGGAATCACCGGCCATGGACTGCCCGATAGCGGCGCCCCCGATGGCGAGCAATACAGGCAGTACATACGAGGCCAGCGAAGCACTCCACAACGTGCCTTCGGCCACGGTCAACTGCACATGATCGCCGACCCGGGCTCCGATCAGGTTCTCCAGCCGGTAGCGGCGAGGTCCCGCACTGATGCCGAGCAGACTGTCCTGGCAGGCATCCACATTCCTGCAACTGCCGCACGCGGGCGCGCGACCGGGCACTTCAACCCAGACCTGGCCGCCTGACGCCTCGACGACAACCGCATCGCACTGGCTCATTTGCGCCTCCGCTCGATGCCATCGCCCAGCCGCTTGACCGCAAGCGCCGGCACCTCGCCCATGACTACCACGCGATGCTCGCCCAATTGGCGCCGATACACATTGACCGGCCCGACCACCGACAAGGCCTCCGTTTCCCCGGCCGACCCGCCTGGCTCGACAAACACGGAGATCGACGCCAGCCCATCCGAAAACACCACATGCAGGCTCTCGGGATTTTCGGGCGCGGTCTGTCGCTTCATGGCAGCAACCTTGCGAAAGCCGGGCAACATGGTGCGAAAAATCCAGCTCATGTCGTCCGGTTTCACCTCGGTCGACCGCACCTGCTGCACCCGAACTCGCTCGCTGTCGAAACGGGCCTTCAACGCCCCCTGCTCGAGGGGGCCTCCAATCTTGACCTGCGTGAAAGCAAAAGACTCCAGCGTCTCGCCACGTCCACCCAGCAGATTGGCCTTTAGCAGCAAGCCGCTGGCGGCATCCATCCAGAACTCGTGGCCGTAGCGCAAGCCGTCGCGCGGCTCCAACAGCACGGCTCGGCTCTTGAAACCGGCAACTCGCCCCTGGCTGCCACCACGAATTACATAGTGTTCCGACACTCCGCCCAAACCTGCGGGCAGCAGGGCCGGGAATCCGCGCTGCTTCGACCGGTTCTCGACGATCAAAAGATTTTCGTCGGGGAAAAAGCACTTGACCTCGCCACCTACCCGCAGAACCTCACGCGGACTGCCGTCGAGAGCCTCGATTCGCTCGACCTCACGCCCCTCAATTACAGAGTGCGCAATGCGGGAAATATCAACCTTGTCGCCGCTGCGGTAGACGAAGGTCCCGCTGTAGGTCAGTTGCCGCGAGCCTTGCGCACTACGCTCCAGCAAGGCCAACCCGTCTTCGGCGAGGGCGGGCGCAGCCAGCAGCATCGAGCCCAGCAGAACCGAGCAGAAAGACAGCGGCAAGACAGGAACAACTGCCATCAGCGGCCCTCACCCGACGCAGCAACGGTGCGGATATTGCGCGCCCCGCCGACCATGGCACCACTCGGTGCGTATGCCTGATGTGCCACCAGGTATTCCTGCAAGCGCGGCGTCGACTGCGAGCTTGCCACCATCGGTGCCGCGACCAGCCCAGGTTTCGCTGCCACCGCCGGTCGGGCCGGTACTCCTTCGCTGCCCGGAGCCAATGCCAGCCAGGCTACCAGTGCCACGCCGGCTGCCGATGCCGCCAACGCAAGCGCGGGAGCCCGCCACTCAGGCCGGAGCCTTGACCCCGGCGCCATCACCGTTGGCTCCAGATCTATTGCCGACATCACCCTTGCAGTGACATCGATGTCGAGCTCCCGTTCGCCGCGCAAGGCAGCACCGATCAACTGGCAATCGCACCATTCGCTGCGCAACTCTCCGTTGCGTTTCAGTTCGCGGAACGTATCCACAATCTCGTGGCTTTCGAGTTCGCCGTCCATCAGGGCCGAAATTCGTGTCTTCATGTCATCACCATCTCTTGTCGGGAGCCGCATCCAGCATGGGCTTCAATTTGGCCGAAATCGCATCGCGCGCACGGAAAATCCGCGACCGTACGGTTCCAATCGGGCAATCCATCACTTGTGCAATTTCCTCATACGACAAACCATCAATTTCGCGCAGGACAATCGCCGTGCGCAAGTCCTCGGGCAGCGCTTCCATCGCCGCGTTGACCACCTGCCCGATCTGCTTGGTCATCAACAGCCGCTCAGGCGTATCGGTGTCGCGCAGCAGATCGGCCTCTTCATAGCTTTCGGCCTCCTCGCTATCGACTCCGGTGGTTGCCGAAGCGCGGCGACCATGGGTCACCAGCCAGTTCTTGGCGGTATTGACGCCGATCCGGTACAGCCAGGTATAGAACGCGCTGTCGTTGCGAAAGCCCGGCAACGCACGGTAGGCACGAATGAAGCTGTCCTGAACGATATCCTCCACCTCGGCAGAATCACGCACCATGCGACCAATCAGGCGCGCGAGCTTGCGCTGGTACTTGGCGACCAGCAGGCCGAAAGCCTGCTTGTCTCCCGCCTGCACCCGCTCGACCAGTATCCGGTCCGCTTCGCGATCTCCCATGGGCTTTGTCGTTTGTTCTCGCCAGATGAAAAAATGCGCGGTGCCAATTTGACCGCAAGCGAGTATAACAAGCCACTCCGCCCATGCTCCTCACTGCTCCAGCCGCCTTGATGCCGGCCGCTGCCGACAGTGACCGGAGCCCGCCCAAATAGTTCCACACTCCGAGCAGTGATATAGTCCCGCCCCATGAATCCGGCCGCCATCCAGCATTTCGACGTCCTCATCATTGGCAGCGGCCTCGCAGGTCAATCGCTGGCATTGAGACTCGCGGATACGCGCCGGGTGGCCCTGGTCACCAAGAAGACCCTGGCCGACTCCGCCTCTGCCTGGGCGCAAGGCGGCATCGCCGCGGTCCTCGACCCGGCCGACAGTGTCGACGCCCACATCAGCGATACATTCACGGCCGGCGCCGGCCTGTGCGACCCGACCGCCACCCGCTTCGTGGTCGAGCATGGCCGTGAAGCCATAGAGTGGCTGATCGCGCGCGGAGTTCCGTTCACCCCGGACGATTCACCCCTGGGCTTCCATTTGACCCGCGAGGGAGGCCACGGCCAGCGCCGCATCATCCATGCGGCCGATGCGACGGGTACTGCCGTGCAACAGACCCTGACCGAGCAGGTAAAGAGTCATCCGAACATCACGGTTCTCGAACGGCACATCGCGGTCGATCTGATCACGGCGGCGAAGCTTGGCCTGCCCCGCAATCGCTGCCTCGGCGCCTACGTGCTCGACATCGCCCACGATCGCGTGCTGACCCTGGGCGCCAGCCACACGGCCCTGGCCACGGGCGGCGCGGGCAAGGTCTATCTGTACACCACCAATCCCGATACCGCCACCGGCGACGGCGTGGCGATGGCCTGGCGCGCCGGCTGCCGGGTGGCGAACATGGAATTCATCCAGTTCCATCCGACCTGCCTGTACCACCCGCACGCCAAGTCCTTCCTGATTTCGGAGGCGCTGCGCGGCGAAGGGGGCCTGCTGCGCCTGCCCGACGGCACGCGCTTCATGCCCGACCACGACAGCCGCGCCGAACTGGCGCCGCGCGACATCGTGGCCCGCGCGATCGACTTCGAAATGAAGCGCCACGGCCTCGACTGCGTGTTCCTCGACATGACGCACAAGTCGGCCGACTTCCTCAAGGAGCACTTTCCGACCATCCTGGCCCGTTGCCTGGAACTCGGCATCGACATCACGCGCGAGCCGATTCCGGTGGTGCCCGCCGCGCACTACGCCTGCGGCGGCGTGGTCACCGACATGGCGGCACGCACCGACCTCCCCGGGCTCTACGCAATCGGCGAAACCACATTCACCGGGCTGCACGGCGCCAATCGCCTGGCCTCCAATTCGCTGCTCGAATGCGTGGTGTTTTCGGCCTCGGCGGCGCAGGACATTCTCGCCGCGCCGGTCGAACCCCTGCCCCACCTGCCGCAATGGGACGCAAGCCGGGTGCGCGACGCCGACGAGGAAATCGTCATCTCCCACAACTGGGCCGAGCTGCGGCGCTTCATGTGGGATTACGTCGGCATCGTGCGCACCAACAAACGCCTGGAACGCGCCCTGCATCGCATCCGGCTGCTGGAAAAGGAAATCGAGGAGTACTACGCAAACTACCGCGTCGGCAACGACCTCATCGAATTGCGCAACCTGGTGCTGACCGCGCATCTGATCGTGAAAAGCGCGCAGCGCCGCCACGAAAGCCGCGGCCTGCACTTCAGCCGCGACTATCCGGAAACCCTGCCACGCGCACTGGACACGGTGCTGCACCCGCGCCAGGCCTGATTCGGCAGTTCCTCAGGCGGGCGTTGCCGCCGCCGAGCGCCAACGCAACCAGAGCCGCAACTGGCGGAAATCCTCCGCCGCAAGGCTGTCGGGCAGCAGCGTCAGGGCGCGCAGGCGTCCTTCCTGCCGATACAGCAGCACCACCAGAAACGACAAAACCAGGGTATGTGGATGCACGATGAGTTCGCTCGCCGTGTCGCCAGCGCCGACTTTTTCAAATCGACCGTCGCCGCGCAATATCAGGGTTTCGACCGGCGATGCCCGGCGCGAGTACGCCAGCGACGCCCCGACCGACAACAGCAGAATGGCCGCCAGCCACGAAGGAAGCGTGGCGGCCAGCACCGCGCCGGCCGCCGCCACGTGCGCCAGTGACTGGAGCAGCAGCAGATGCCGCGAGGGCTTAAGTGAAACAGACAGAGGGGCGACTGCCTTCATCGCCCTGTCTGCCTAGATACGACGGAAAACCAGTGAGCCGTTGGTGCCGCCGAAGCCGAAGTTGTTCTTCAGCGCCACGTCGATCTTCATCTGCCTGGCGATATTGGCGCAGTAATCCAGGTCGCACTCCGGATCCTGGTTGAAGATGTTGATGGTCGGCGGCGAAATCTGGTGATGCACGGCAAGCACCGTGAACACCGATTCGAGGCCGCCCGCGCCGCCCAGCAGATGGCCGGTCATGGACTTGGTGGAATTGACCACGGTCTTCTTCGCCGCATCGAGGCCGAACGCCAGCTTGATGGCTTCGGTTTCGTTCTTGTCGCCCAGCGGCGTCGAGGTGCCATGGGCATTGACGTAGTGCACCTGATCGGGATTGACACCGGCGTTCTTCATGGCGTTCACCATGCTGCGCCGCGGTCCGTCGGTATCCGGCGCGGTCATGTGGAAGGCATCGCCGCTCATGCCGAAGCCGGACAATTCGGCGTAGATTTTCGCGCCGCGCGCCTTCGCATGTTCGTACTCTTCGAGCACCATGACGCCGGCGCCCTCGCCCATGACGAAGCCGTCGCGATCCTTGTCCCAGGGACGGGAGGCGGTGGCCGGATCGTCGTTGCGCGTGGACAGCGCCTGGGCCGACGCGAAGCCGCCCACGGCCAGCGGCGAAATGGTCGCCTCGGCGCCGCCGCAGACCATCGCGTCCGCATCGCCGTACTCGATCATCCGCGCCGACAGGCCGATCGCGTGCAGACCCGTGGTGCAAGCCGTGACCACGGCGATGTTGGGGCCCTTGAGGCCGAACATGATCGACAGGTTGCCGGAGATCATGTTGCTGATCGTGCCCGGAATGAAGAAGGGCGAAATCTTGCGCGGACCGCCGGCCAGATAGTCGTTGTGCGTGTCCTCGATCATCGGCAGGCCGCCGATGCCGGAGCCGATGTTGACGCCGATGCGATCGGCATCGGCCTGCGCCGTGTCGAGCCCGGCGTCGCGCAGCGCCTGAATGCCGGCCGCCATGCCGAAATGGATGAAGGTATCCATCCGGCGCGCTTCCTTGGCCGAGAGGTAGGCGGTGACGTCGAAGTTCCTCACCTCGCCGGCGATCTGCGCCTTGAACGCCGCGGGATCGAACTTCGTGATCCGGCCGATCCCGCTCTTTCCGGCAAGCAGGTTGTCCCAGGCTTCTGGAACGCTATTGCCAACCGGCGAGACAAGACCCAGACCGGTGACGACCACACGGCGTCGCGACACGATGAACTCCGAAAGAAAGGATTGAAACGGGGGTGAGGATTACTTCTTGATGTTGGCGTTGACGTAGTCAATGGCCTGCTGCACGGTGGTGATCTTCTCCGCGTCTTCGTCGGGAATCTCGCACTCGAACTCCTCCTCCAGCGCCATCACCAGTTCCACGGTGTCGAGCGAATCGGCACCGAGATCGTCCACGAAGTTGGATTCGTTCTTGATGTCAGCTTCATTGACGCCCAGTTGCTCGGCGACGATCTTCTTGACGCGTTGTTCGATGTTCTCCATCTTGAAACTCCTTCCCTGAATTGTTCGGGTGGTAAAAACCTGCCTATTTTAACAAAAACACCGGATGCCCTCGAGAGTTTGGCATCCGGTCAAGCCATATACATGCCGCCATTGACATTCAGCGTGGTGCCCGTGATGTAGCCGGCGCGCTTCGATGCCAGAAAGGCCACGGTGGCTGCGATCTCATCCGGCTGGCCGAGGCGGCCCAGCGGAATCCTGCCCAGCAGCGCATCGCGCTGCGCGTCGGGCAGTGCCTTCGTCATGTCGGTATCGATGAAGCCCGGCGCCACGCAATTCACGGTGATGTTGCGGCTGCCAAGTTCCTGCGCCAGTGCGCGGCTCATGCCGGCGACACCGGCCTTGGCCGCAGCGTAGTTGGCCTGACCGGGGTTGCCGGCTTCGCCCACCACCGAGGTAATGTTGATGATGCGCCCGAAGCGCGCCTTCATCATGCCGCGCATGACCAGCTTGGACAGACGGAACACGGCCTTGAGATTGGTCTCGATGACGAGTTCCCATTCGTCGTCCTTCATGCGCATGGCCAGGTTGTCGCGGGTAATGCCGGCGTTGTTCACCAGCACCGAAACAGGCCCGAATTTCTTCTCGATCTCGCCGATCAGCACCTCGCATGCCGCCGCTTCAGTGACATTGACCATCGCGCCCCAGCCGGCGATGCCGGCTTCATCGAATCCCTTCTGAATCTCGGCCGCACCCGCGTCGGACGTCGCCGTACCGATCACTGTCGCGCCCTGCGCACCCAGTTCCAGCGCAATGGCGCGGCCGAGGCCACGCGAGGCGCCCGTCACCAGGGCAATCTGTCCCTTCAAATCCGCCATATCAGTTTTCCTTTGCAACTGTCAGCGCTGCATCCATGGCAGCCAGGTCATTCATGGCGGCGCCGTTGAGGCTTTCGACACAGCGCTTCACCAGCCCGGACAAGACCTTGCCCGGACCGCATTCGAAAATGTGGGTCACACCGGCCGCCTGCATCGCCTGCATGGTTTCGACCCAGCGCACCGGCGAAGCCGCCTGGCGCACCAGCGCATCCTTGATCGCGGCGGGATCGACCAGTTGGGCGACATCGACGTTGTTGATCACAGGAATTCGCGGCGAAGCCAGCGTGAGTTCCGCCAGTCGCGATTTCAGCGCTTCGGCCGCCGGCCGCATCAACGAGCAATGAAAGGGCGCCGAGACTGGCAGCATCAGCGCGCGCTTGGCGCCTTTGGCCTTGACCAGTTCAGCCGCCCGCTCGACCGCCGCCTTGTGCCCGGCGATCACGGTCTGCTTCGGCTCGTTGAAATTGACGGCCTGCACCACCTGGCCTTGTTCCGCTTCGGCGCAGGCCGCGATCACGGCGGCCGCATCGAGTCCCATCACTGCCGCCATAGCCCCCTCACCGGCCGGCACGGCCGCCTGCATGGCCTTGGCGCGCAGTTCCACCAGTGGCACCGCATCCTTCAGTTGCAACACCCCGGCCGCCACCAGCGCCGAATACTCGCCGAGGCTGTGCCCCGCTACCAAGGCCGGCTGCGCGC
The DNA here is from genome assembly GCA_030680805.1 of Sulfuritalea sp. Classification (GTDB taxonomy): domain Bacteria; phylum Pseudomonadota; class Gammaproteobacteria; order Burkholderiales; family Rhodocyclaceae; genus Sulfuritalea. Next base: position 24,941 of record JAUXUK010000055.1, read on the forward strand.
CGCCCTTTTCCAGCCACAAACGATAGACCGCGATACCTGCAGTGAGCATCAGGGGCTGCGTATTGACCGTCTGGTTCAGCGCCTCGGCCGGGCCTTCAACCACCAGTTGCCACAAGTCGCGGCCCAAGGCAGCCGATGCCTCGTCAAACGTGGCGCGGACTACCGCCGCATCGCCATAAGCGGCCATCATCCCTAAAGATTGCGAACCTTGACCGGGAAAAACGAGCGCGAACTTCATTCAGTCTCTCCGCGAGTTTTCAGTGAAGGCTCGCCTGCGACAGCAGGCGTTACGCCGGAGCTAAATACGAGTGCGAATTTCATGTTGGCTATTCTCGAGTTTAGAACCTGAGCAGGGTTGCGCCCCAGGTGAAACCACCGCCGACGCCTTCCAGCAACAGATGCTGGCCGCGCTGGATCTTTCCGCCACGCACCGCATCGTCCAGCGCCAGCGGAATCGATGCGGCGGAAGTATTGCCATGACGATCCACCGTAACGATGCATTTTTCCGGAGGAATGTGAAGTTTTTTCGCGGTTGCCTGCAGGATGCGCACATTGGCCTGATGCGGGATCAGCCAATCCACCTGCGCCGCCGTCATTCCAGCCGCCGCCAGGACTTCGTTGGCGACATCGGCCAGCACCTTGACGGCAAACTTGAACACAGCCTGGCCGTCCATGCGCAGGAAGGGATCGCCGGTGGCCACCCCGCCGCAGATCTGCCCCGGCACGGAAAGAATGCCGTGATGACTGCCGTCGGCATGGAATGCGCTGGCCAGCAGACCGGGCGTGTCCGACGCCTCCAGCACCACTGCGCCGGCGCCGTCGCCGAACAGGACGCAGGTACCGCGGTCCTTCCAGTCGAGAATGCGCGAAAACACCTCGGCGCCAACCACCAACGCGCACTTGTGCGAACCGGACGCAATGAATTTCTCCGCAATGGTCAGTGCATAGACGAAACCGCTGCACACGGCCTGCACGTCGAAGGCGGGAGCGCCATTGGTGATGCCCAGCTTGTGTTGCAGCAAGGCTGCCGCGCTGGGAAAAACGAAATCCGGAGTCGACGTCGCCACGATGATGAGATCGACGTCCGCGGGCTTGCGTCCGGCGGCGTCGAGCGCGCGGCGGCTGGCTTCCAGCGCCAGATCGCTGCAGGCGATGCCCTCCGCAGCGAGGTGACGGCTGCGAATGCCGGTGCGCTCGACGATCCATTCGCCGGACGAGTCAAGTCCGTGGGCGGCAATCAGGGCCGCGTTGCTGACCGGTTCGCCGGGCAGATAGCTGCCGGTGCCGCTGATTCGAGTGTGGATCATCCCGCCCTCCATCAATCGCAGAGAGTCGGCGCTGGCGAGATGGCGGCCATGCGCGCGGCTATGGTCTCGGGCAGACGCTGCCGTGCTTCCTCGGCCGCCTTTTCCAGCGCGAAGCGAAATGCCATTTGATCCGCCGAGCCGTGACTCTTGACCACGATCCCCTTCAAGCCAAGCAGACTCGCTCCGTTGTAGCGGCGGGGATCAAAACGTTGCCTGAAAGATTTCAGGACAGGCATGGCCACCAGCGCCGCCAGCTTGGTGAAGATGTTGCGCGAAAATTCCTGTTTGAGCGCGCCGCCAATCATGTGAGCCAGGCCTTCGGCGGCCTTCAGGGTGACGTTGCCGACAAACCCGTCGCATACCACGACATCCGCAGTGCCCTTGAAGATGTCGTTGCCCTCTACGTTGCCGATGAAATTGAGGTCGGTGGCGCGCAGCAGCTCGGCGGCACGCTTGACGGCCTCGTTGCCCTTGATGGACTCTTCCCCGATGTTCAGCAGGCCGACCGTGGGCCGTTCCTTGTGTTCCAGCGCGGACACCAGCAGGGACCCCATGATGCCGAACTGCAGCAAGTGCTCGGGACTGCAATCGACATTGGCGCCGAGATCCAGCACGTAGGTGCTGCCGCGCTCCGAGGGCAGCACGGAGCAGATGGCCGGCCGATCGATGCCGGGCAGAGTTTTCAGCACGAAGCGGGAAACCGCCATCAAGGCGCCGGTGTTGCCGGCCGACACGGCAGCGTCTGCCGTGCCTTCCTTGACCAGATCGACGGCCACGCGCATCGATGAATCCTTCTTGCCGCGCAGCGCACTGGCCACGGCTTCGTCCATCTCGACCACTTCCGAGGCATGGCGGATCGCCATGCGATTGCCGAACTCGGTTATCGCGCGCTCAGCCTGCGGGCGCAAGACCTCCTCGCGGCCGACCAGGATGGCGGCGCAATCGGTGTCATGACGCAGGAATTCAAAAACAGCGGGCAGCGTTACCGACGGACCGTGGTCGCCGCCCATACAATCCACCGCGAGGGTGATCGCCATACCGGGGCTCTCTATGTAAAAACGGCCGGATGCGCAGGACGCATCCGGCCGGTTTCAACAAAGTGAATTATTCGCCCTTGGCCTTTACGACCTTCTTGCCCCGATACACGCCGGACGGCGAGATATGGTGGCGCAGGTGAACTTCGCCCGTGGTCGGCTCGACGGCCAGCGGCGGGTTGGTCAGAAAATCGTGCGCACGATGCATGCCGCGCTTGGACGGGGACTTCTTGTTCTGTTGTACAGCCATTTTGCTACTCCTTGTTTCAATGCTTCTTCAAAGCGGCCAGCGCCGAAAACGGCGATGATCCATGTTCACTTGCCTTCGCCGATGGCGATTCGCACTTCTCGTGACGCGGCGCGATGGGCAGCGCCAGCAACACTTCATCCTCAATCAGCGACAGCACGTTCAGTTCGCCGTCAGCGGCAATGGCATCTGCGCTGTCGTCTTCCAGATCGTCGTCCGGCCAATCCTCGCCCGGTGCGATGAGTTGCAGGCGACTGCGGATGCTCAGGGGAAACGTCACGCCGCCCAAACACCTCTGGCAACACAACACCGGTTCACCCGCGACATCCAGCTGCAACCACGACTTTCCCTGCTCGTCCCGCCAGCCTTCGAGCCGAACCGACAGAAAACCTTCCGTCGTGGTCAGCGCGTCTGCCAAACGCGGCAATCCAGCCAAGGCAACCCTGCGATCCAACACACCACCACTGCGCGCGAACTCGAGACTGTCTATAACCGTTCCGGCAATTGAATCAGACACGGACAGGGGCTCGCGACACAAACGGTGAATGTTATCATGCCCGACCCCCTTTTTTCAAGTCCGAAACATGGCTCGCCGCGTCATCCTTGCCTCAACCTCGCCCTTCCGCCGCGAACTTCTGGCTCGCCTGCTGATCCCCTTTGAAACCGCTGACCCGGAAACCGACGAGTCGGCGCTGGCCGGCGAAGCACCTGAATCCACCGCCAAGCGCCTGGCAGAAGCCAAGGCCCGGGCGGTTGCCGCGCGCTATCCCGACGCCCTGATCATAGGTTCCGACCAGGTGGCCGCCAGCGACAGCCGGCGTTTCGGCAAACCGGGCAGCCGCGAGAATGCCATCGACCAGTTGCGGCTGATGCGCGGAAAAGAGGTGATCTTCCATACCGGACTGTGCCTGCTCGACAGCGCCACCAACCGCGCGCAAGTGTGCTGCATTGACACCCATGTCGGCTTTCGCGACCTGAGCGATGCCGAAATCGAGTCCTATCTCGACAAGGAAGATGCGCTGAACTGCGCCGGCAGCGCCAAGTCCGAAGCATTGGGCATTTCCCTGCTCTCCTACCTGCGCGGCGACGACCCCAACGCCCTGATCGGACTGCCGCTGATTGCCCTGTGCAACATGCTGCGCGCCGAAGGTCTGGCTTTGCCCTGACACGCCATGCCCGGCGCACTCTGGCTGCTCCCGGTAGCGCTCGGCGACACGCCGTGGCCAAGCTATGCGCCGGCAGCCACTCGCGAAGCCGCCTGCCGGCTGAGGCATTTCGTCGCCGAGAACGCCAAGACGGCGCGCGCCGAGCTCAAGCGCATCGACCACCCCGTACCCTTGCGCGAACTGGCGATCGAGCAGTTGCCCGAGACGCCCACCGCCACGGATATCGAGCGCCTGCTGGCGCCACTCCTCGCAGGCCACGACCTGGGCCTGATGTCGGAAGCCGGCTGCCCGGCAGTAGCCGATCCGGGCGCCCTGCTGGTGCGCCGCGCGCATGAACTGGGGATTGTCGTCAAACCGCTGGTGGGCCCGTCTTCGCTGCTGCTGGCGCTGATGGCTTCGGGACTGGATGGCCAGCGCTTTGCCTTTCATGGCTATCTGCCGGCGCGCGAGCCCGAGCGCAGCCGCCGCATCGCGGAACTTGAAAGCGAGTCCGCCCGCCTCCAGCAAACCCAGATATTCATCGAAACACCCTACCGCAACAACGCCTTATTCAATGCGCTGCTGCTGGCCTGCCGCCCGAAAACCCGTCTTTGTCTCGCAACCGACCTGACACTGGCCAGCGAACAGATCGCCACGCGCGGCATCGCCGACTGGAAAGCCGCAACGCCGCCCGATCTGGACAAACGCCCCACCGTCTTTCTGCTGCTGGCCGCCTGAGATGGCGCTCCCGGTGAAGCTGCTGCAGTTTCTTGACCGGGATTCACCGCGACAACAAGCCCGGCTGCGCCAGGAACTTGCCGCAGGATTGATGGCGCCACAGGCCCGCATCGCACCCAAGTTCTTCTATGACAGCCTCGGCTCGCGCCTGTTCGATGCAATTACCGAATTGCCCGAGTACTACCTGACACGCACCGAGGCCGCCATCTTCGTCGAGCATCTGCCTGCCATCCGACAATCACTGGGCGAGGACTTCACGCTCATTGATCTCGGTTGCGGCAATTGCGGCAAGGCCGGCCGGCTGTTCCATGCCGGCGTGCTTCCTGCCCGCTATGTCGCGGTCGATATTTCGGTGAATTTCCTGCGCGATTCCCTGCAGCAGCTGAAACGCGAACTCCCCGCGATCGAAATGACCGGCATCGGACTCGACTTCACCGATCAGGTTCAATTGCCCGACGACCTGCCCTTGCCGCGGCGCATGTTCTTTTATCCCGGATCGAGCATCGGCAACTTCAGCCCGCTGGAAGCCGAAGGGTTTCTGCGGCGACTGGCCGCTCAGATGGACGCCTCGGGCGGCCTGCTGATCGGCGTCGACCTGATCAAGGACAAAGCGCTGCTCGATGCAGCCTACGACGACGCCTTGGGCGTCACCGCGGCCTTCAACCGCAACCTGCTGCGGCACGTCAATGCCCGGCTCGATGCCGATTTCGACCTCGGCGACTGGCGGCACGTGGCCTACTACAACGCCAGAGATGCCCGCATCGAAATGTACCTGGAAGCCTGCCGCGCGCTCACGACAAGCTGGCCGGACCTTGCTGACCGCAAGCTCAGGCACTTCGCCGCCGGCGAACGCATTCACACCGAAAATTCGTACAAGTATTCGCCGGAGGGTTTCACGGCCCTGCTGGCGTCGGCCGGCTTCGTCGATATCCGAATCTGGACCGATCCCCGCAACTGGTTTGCGCTGGTCTTCGCCCGTCCGGCCAAGTAGCCGATCAGCGTCCCACGTTCACCCGGGCCGGCCCCGACTCCAGACGCCCGATCACGGCGGCCGCCGTGAAGTCTTCAGCGCGGAATGCGTCCAGTACCTCGGCTACTGACGCCGGATCGCACGCCACCAGCAGGCCGCCGCTGGTCTGCGGATCGGTCAGCAGGGCCCGCTGCATGGGGGTAATCGCCGCATCCAGCGCGACGTCCTCACCGTAGGCCATCCAGTTTCGCGCCGAGGCGCCGGTGATGTAGCCAGCTGTTGCCAGCATCTCCACCTCGGCCAGCATGGGTATCTTGTCCATGTCGAGCACGGCCGACAATTTCGCACCGCGGCACACCTCCAGCAGATGACCCAGCAGACCAAAGCCGGTGACATCGGTCAAGGCATGCACGCCGGCGAAATTCGCCAGGCGCCTGCCCGGCGTGTTGAGCTTGGTGGTGCTCGCGATCATGGCCTGGTAGCCCTCGGCATCCAGCGCGCCTTTCTTCAGCGCCGCCGACAAGACACCGACGCCCAGCGGCTTGCCCAGGATCAGCACGTCGCCGGGTCGCGCCGCGGCATTGGTTTTCACCTTGTCCGGATGCACCAGGCCCATCACCACCAGGCCATAGATCGGCTCCACGGAATCGATGGTGTGGCCGCCGGCGATCGGAATGCCGGCGGTGGCGCAAACGCTCTCGCCGCCTTCGAGGATCTTGCCGATCACTGCCAGCGGCAGCTTGTCGATCGGCATGCCGACCAGAGCCAACGCCATGATCGGCGTGCCGCCCATGGCATACACGTCGCTGATCGCATTGGTCGCGGCAATGCGGCCGAAGTCGTAGGGATCATCGACGATGGGCATGAAGAAATCGGTAGTGGCGATCAGCGCCTGCTCGTCGTTGAGGCGATACACCGCCGCGTCGTCGCTGGTTTCGATGCCTACCATCAACTCCTTGGGAAAGGGAAGGCCGCGCGCGCCGCGCAGGATTTCGGACAGTACGCCCGGCGCGATCTTGCAGCCGCAGCCGCCGCCGTGACTGAAACTGGTTAGCCGAATCTGGGAAGTGGAAAGCTGGGGAGAATTCATTTTTTTTGGCTGCCTTGTGATTTGGTTACGGCCACTACGCTTTCAAGAAGACTGCAAACGCCGGCGCACTCGTGCGCCGGGGAGAACAAGGATACCCGCTCGGCGCAACGTCGGGACAACATTGCGTAGTAGTCCGGGTCCTGCGCGGCGGCGGCTATCAATTGGGCCAGATGCTCTTCATCGCCGACGGGGAACCATCCCGGATAGTCCGCGCCGAGCATGCCGCGATTGCCGGGAATGTCGCTGCCCAGCACCGGGACGCCGCTGGTAACCGCCTCGATCAGCACGTTGGCCCCGCCCTCCATTAGCGAGGGCAGCAGCAGAAGGCGGCAGCGCTTGATCAACTGACGCGTGGCGGCCTGCGGCAAGGCGCCCAAGGGGAAGTAACGCGCATCTCCGGCCCCTGCGGCGCGGACTTCGGCGGCGAGGTGCGGATCGAGATCGCCGCCGATGTGGAACAGCCGGACGGGAAGATCGGCGGGCAAGCGGCGCAGGGCACGCAGCACCGTCAACGGGTCCTTCTCTGGGCGCAGATGGCCCACCAGCGCCAGGTCGAAATGGCGACGGCTCTTGCGCCCGGGCGTCAGCAAGCGGGCCGACTGGTAGATGGTCACGGTCTTCGCCGCGTACTCGGGCGGCAGCGCTCTGATGCCCTCGCCCTGCAGGACGACCAGACGAGTGGCCAAGGCCAGCGAGCGTTTTGCACTCTCGTCGCTGGCGATGTCGCGGTAGAGGTCCGTGCCGGTCAGGACCACGATCAGCGGACGCTGCGGATGGCGCTCGGCGAAAGCGGCAATGGACGATGCCGAACGCCGCGCATGGAGGGCAATCAGAAAGTCGGCGTTGGCGCCACGCCACTCGTTGTCGATGCTGACTCGCGCATGGGGAGCAAGGCAATGCGCCCATCGCCGCGCCGTGTGCCAGTTGCCGCTGTTGGCACTGGCCAGCGCGGGGCTGATAATGGCGACGGACGGAGGTGGCCGCATGGAAATGCCCGATATGAGAAGCGCTGGGAAAACACCCTTGGCAGATGCCATGCGGGATGCCCGCGATTATACGATCAGCCTGCTGGACGGCTGGGCGGCGTGGCAGGCCGATGCCAGTGTCGAAGGCATTCCGTCGGCCGATCCGCGGCACCCGCCCTGCCTTGCCATCATCAATCCGCCGCTGTGGGAACTCGGCCATGTCGCCTGGTTCATGGAGTACTGGTGTCAGCGCTATCGGGGCGCGACGGCTGTTTCTGGCCCTTCCCGCCTGCCGGATGCCGACCGCTGGTACGACTCGCGCCATGTGCCGCACGATAGCCGCTGGCTGCTTGACCTGCCCGACTGGGATGCCACCCGGTGCTATCTCGAAGACACGCTGGCCTCAGCCCTCGATACCCTGCACCTTCTGCCCGAGACGGATGCCGGCCTGTACTTCCACCGGCTCGCCCTGTTCCATGAAGACATGCACTACGAGGCGTTTCGCTACACCGAGCAGACGCTCGCATGGCCGTCCGCCGACGGGCTGGAAGACTTGCCGCCCGCACGCGACATCGAACTGGCCGGCGGCGAATTCATGATGGGCAGTTCGCCAACGGCCAAGGGCTTCGTCTTCGACAATGAAAAGTGGGCGCACCCGCAGCGTATCGCCGTATTTGCGATCTCGTCGCAGCCGACCAGCAATTCCGACTACCTGGCATTCGTTGCGGCGGGCGGCTATCGACAGCCGCACTGGTGGTCTTCGGCCGGTCAAGCCTGGCTCGCCGACACCGAGCAAACCATGCCGCGTTACTGGCGAAACAAGGAAGGGCACTGGCAGCAGCGGCGCTTCGCGCAATGGGTCGATCTCGTTCCCGAACAGGCGGTGATCCACTTGACGGCGCATGAAGCCGAAGCCTGGTGCCGCTGGGCCGGCCGCCGCCTGCCGAGCGAAGCGGAATGGGAATACGCAGCACTCCATTCCGATACCTTCAACTGGGGCAGGCAGGTCTGGGAATGGACGGCAAGCCCCTTCGCGCCCTATCCCGGCTTCAGTCCCGACCCTTACGCCGAATACGCCGAGCCGTTCTTCCATACCCACCGCAGCGTGCGCGGCGGCTCCTTCGCGACTCGCAGCCGCATGCACAACCCGCGCTACCGCAACTACTATGAGCCGCACCGCGACGATATTTTTGTCGGCTTCCGCAGTTGTGCGATCGGATGATTGTTCAGATCGCCTGAAGCGCGAACAGCGCCGCAAACCCGCAGGCAATCGTCAGCAGGGTATTGCGCCAGAGTGCAGCCACGATGATGGCCACCACCCCGGCCCATAGCCGCGGATTGCCGCTGCCGAAAACAATCTCGCCCTGCACCAGCAACAGTTCTGGCGCCACCAGCGCGGTCAGAGCGGCGATGGGCACGAAGGGCAGCAGCCGGCGAAACCACGCCGGAGGCTGATAGTGCCCTTCGGCTGCAATGAAGGAATAGCGGATGCAGAAGGTGACTAGCCCGCAAACCAGCATCAGCCACCAGAGGTTCATGCCGCCTTCCTCGTCAGCAGGGCCCCGACCACCAGGCCCGCCAATGCGGCGAAGAACAGGCCGACCTTGTAAGGCAGCGCAGCCAGGACAACCGCAGCCACACCCGCCGTCAGCGCGGACACGAGCAGCGCGCGGCTGTCGATCATCGGCACGATGATGGCAATGAAGGTCAGCGGCAGGGCAAAGTCCAGACCAAGATTCGAGGGCAATTGCGCACCGATCAACACCCCGGCCAATGTCGCCACCTGCCAGCCGGCCCACAAGCCGAAGCCGGAACCGAACAGTATCCAGTGTGCATGAGGTCGCCCCGCATCATTGTCGGCCACCAGCAAATGCGGGATCGCCGCGGCATACGCTTCATCGGTCAACAGATAGGCCAGCAGCACTTTCCAGCGCCGTGGCAAGTGCGCCAAAATCGGCGCCACCGAAGCGCTATAAAGCGCATGGCGCAGATTCACCAGGCCGACCGCGCCCGCGGTGAGAAGCAAGGGCGCACCGGCGCCAACGAGTTGCGCCAACAGGAACTGCGCGGAACCGGCGAATACTATCGACGACATCGCCATCGCCGCCAGGGGCGGAATGCCGCTTTGCAGCGCCACCACGCCGTAGATGACCCCGAACGGGGCCACGCCCAGCAGCAGCGGCATCACCGAGCGCAGGCCGAGCGAGAACGCCCCGATGCGGTTCATGGCTTGCCGCCGGGCCGCCCCAAGGCAGCCACTCCAATATCCTTTGAGCATGGCGAGCCATAGTCACCCCTTTTCTTGGAAAAGGGGGTGGGGGATAAGTCGTTCATTTGCGCGTCGGCAGGTTGACCAGCACGATGCCGCCGACGACCATCGCGGCGGCGAAGAAGAAGTGCAGACTGGGCTGGTCATTCATCAGCAGCATGCCGAACAGGACGCCGAAGAGCGGAGTAAGGAACGAGAACACCAGCAGTCGGCCGGCCAGATAGCGCGTCAGCAGCCAGAACCACGCCAGATAGCTGATGAAGGCAACCACCACAATCTGATAGGCCATGGCCCATAAAGTCGGCGCTGACAACACGCCGATGCCGCGCTCGCCGACCAGCCATGAGAGCGGAAACATCACTGCGGCCGACACCACCAGCTGATACAGCAGGACTTTGGTCGCCGTCACCTTGGCCAGCGCGGTGGCGCGGATCAATACCGTCGTTGCCGCCCAGAACAGGGCAGCCAGCACGCCGAAGGCGTCACCCAGCAAACTGCCGCCCGCAGCCTTGTCAATGAACGCCACGACCAGTCCGGCAAAGGCCAGCAGCACTCCCGCGCCCTGACGCCATCCCATGCGTTCGCCGGGCACGAAGAAGTGCAAGCCCAGAACCGTGAAGCACGGCGCGGTATAAAGAAACACCACCATGCGCGACACCGTGGTGTGATCTACGCCAACGAAGATGAAGACAAATTCGAGCCCGAACAGCAGGCCCGCCAGCAAGCCTGGTCGCAAGGACTTGTCGGGCGAGAACAGGGCGATGCCGCGCCAGCGTGCCCAGGCAAACACCAGCACGGCAGCGATGCCGGACCGCAATCCTGCCTGCAGGATGGGACTGATTTCGGCGCTGGCAAGCTTCATCGCTACCTGCTGCATGCCCCAGATGGCGCACAACAGCACCATCAGGCCAAAAGCCGCCGGACCGGGAGCGATGCGGCTGTTCATGCGGCACGAGAGATCAGTGGCGGCAGGCTGAAGCGCCGCCGCAGATCACAGCAGAAATTGTCCCAGCCACCAGGCGACCGCCGCAATCAGCGCGCTCGCCGGGATGGTCAGAATCCAGGCCCAGACGATGCTGCCGGCCACGCCCCAGCGCACGTTGCTCGGCCCCTTGGAGGTACCGACGCCGACGATGGCGCCGGTGATGGTGTGCGTGGTGGACACGGGAATGCCCAGCATGGTGGCCATGAACAGGGTGACGGCGCCACCCGTCTCGGCGCAGAAGCCGCCTACCGGGCGCAGCTTGGTGATGCGCTGGCCCATGGTCTTGACGATGCGCCAGCCGCCGAACATCGTGCCCAGGCCCATTGCCGCATAGCAGGAGATGACCACCCACATCGGCACCGAATCGCCAGTCTGCATGATGCCGGCGGCGAGCAGCAGCATCCAGATGATGCCGATGGTCTTCTGCGCATCGTTGCCGCCGTGGCCGAGGCTGTAGGCAGCCGCCGAGACCAGCTGCAGGCGGCGGAAGGTCTTGTCCACCTTGCGCGGCGTACTTCGGTTGCAGATCCAGGACACCACCACCATCAGCGTACCGCCGAGCACGAAGCCTAGAAAAGGTGCAACCAGGATGAAGGCAACCACCTTGCCGATACCGGCCCAGACCAGGGAACCGGTGCCGGCCTTGGCCATCGCGGCGCCGGCCAGGCCGCCAATAAGGGCGTGGGACGAGCTCGAAGGGATACCGTAGTACCAGGTGATGATGTTCCACGCGATGGCGCCTATCAGTGCGCCGAACACCACGTAATGATCGACGATGGCCGGATCGATGGTGCCCTTGCCGATGGTGCTGGCCACCTTGAGCTGGAACACTGCAAAGGCCGCGACGTTGAAGAAGGCCGCCCAGGCCACCGCGTGTTGCGGTTTCAGAACACCGGTGGAAACGATGGTGGCAATTGAATTTGCCGCGTCATGGAAGCCGTTCATGAAGTCGAACGCGAGCGCCAGCAGCACCAGCACCACGATCACCGTCAGACTCATTTCGACCGCTTGCATGACGACCGATCAGGAATTCTCGAGGATGATGCCCTCGACGATATTGGCGACATCTTCGGCCCTGTCGGTGACCGATTCGAGCAGCTCGTAGATGCCCTTCATCTTGATCAGGTGCTTGACATCGACATCGTCGCGAAACAGCTTGGTGATGCCGGTGCGCATGGCCCGGTCGGCGTCGGACTCGAGCTGGTCGATTTCGCGACACAGCTTCAGCATGGCCGGCGCATTGTCCATCTTGTGCAGCAGGATCACGACAGAGCGCACGCGTTCGCAACTGGAGGCCACGATATCCGAAAGCTGGGTCGCTTCCGGCGTCAGTTGACGGATGTCATATAGATACATGGCCTCGGCGAAATCCTGGATCAGGTCGAGGATATCGTCCATGCGCATGATCAGCTGGTGAATCTCGTCGCGGTCCAGCGGCGTATTGAACGAGGTGTGCAGCAGCGCGATGGTTTCGTGGGTGATCTTGTCTGCGGTGGTCTCGGTCTCGTCGATGGCCTGCACGTGCTGCGCCAGCACGTCGTGACCCTTGCCCAAATCATCCACCAGCGCGACCAGTTGCCGGCCGCCCTTGACGATGAGGTCGGCGTGGGCATTGAACAAATCGAAAAACTTGGCCTCTCTGGGCATCAATCGGGAGAACATCGGTCACCGCCACTCGCAAAAAAACACGCGGAGTTTATCAGCTAATGGCGGCCAGCCCCGCTTCCGGTCAACTGGTAGAATTCCGCCTTGCCGTCCCTGCCGGCCAATCCGTTTTCGCCTCAACCCGCCATGAAACGCAATCGCCTTCCCCGCCGCGCCCGCCAGACACCCGACTCCGAGCTTCTTACCCGTCTGGCAACTCGACTCAGCCAGTCGTCGAACCGGGTTGAAGACGCCTGGTGGGAGGCCCGCCTGGCAGCCCACATAGACGGGCTGCTGGCCAATGACGGGGAGGAAACCCTGATTGCGGTCCTCGACCAGTTGTACGCCGGCGGCTCGCGTGCCTATGACGAGCTGGCCGACATGATCGAATCCTGCGCCGAAACACGCCGCGCTGACGCCAACAACGGCCTCGATGCGGTGATGATCGCCGTGCCGTTGCTGGCCTGGTCGCGCTTCCAGATTCCCTCGGGGCCCATAGCGGCGCCCCAGATGGAGGCTTTGCGGGTTCATCTGCAGGCCCACGTGCTGGCCGCCGACGCCAAGCTTGGCCTGTCCGACATCCTCTACAGCCCCGACCAGCTGCCGCAAAACTACGTTGAAACCACGCAGCTGGCTGAAAAACTGGCCAAGGCCGCGGTCCACGGCCGCAATCTGAAAACCGACCCGGCGCAACTCGCCGAAACCATGAGCTTCCTGTCCGACACCCGCTACCTGCTGGGCGCCGTCGCCGCGCCGCGCGGCGCGGCGCTGTTCCGCTGGCAGGAAGACGACGGCGATCCGGCGGAATCCTTCCGTCAATGGGCGATTCAGGGCGGCGATGCACTGCGCCCGCTGTTGCCCGCCTGCGCCGTCGAGTTCCTGCCGGCGCTGGCCTACCATGCCTCGGTGCGCGATGCCGACCGCGCCTCGCGCCCCTGGTCGCTGCGTGCGGCCGTGGCCTTCCTGCAGACCGTGCTGAATCAGCCGGCGGCCGAACTTCGCGCCGTGGTGGCGCCCTTCCATGATCGACAACTCGAAGAGTTCCGCATCGGCTTCACCCAGCGTGGCAGCAGCGACGTGATCCATGGCGTGGTCTGGCCGCTGCTCGAGCACGAAGATGAAAACAACGAAGCGCCGACGCAGATTGAAGCCACGCTGCGCGAAGCCGGCGTGGCCAGCGTACTGATGCTGGACCAGCGTTTCCCGCTGGAGTTCTGCGACGACTGCGGCGCCCCGCTGTATCCGAATCCCGAAGGCGAGCCGGTGCATGCGGAACTGCCGGAAGAGCAGGCCGAATCAGCTCCCCGTCATCTGCATTGACCAAGAAAAGTCGGCGCCGGCGGGACGGCGATTTTCAGAAGCGGTAAGGCGCCGCGTCCAGTCCCGGATCGCGGCCCGCCACCAGATCTGCCAGCATTCGCGCGGAACCGCAGGCCAAGGTCCAGCCCAGTGTGCCGTGACCGGTGTTGAGCCATAGGCCACGCAATCCGGAGGTCGCCATGTCGCCAATCAGCGGCACATTGCCGGGCGTGGCCGGCCGCAGCCCGGCCCAGTACTCAACCGTATCCACCGTCGCCAGAGCCGGAAAGATTTCACGTATGCGATCCAGCAGTGCTGCGCAGCGGGCCGCGTTGAGCGATGTATCGTAGCCGTTGAACTCCGCCGTGCCGGCCACGCGCAGGGACTGTCCAAGACGCGAAATGACGATCTTGTGGCCATCGTCGGTCAGGCTCACCGTTGGGGCGGTTGCGCCTTCAGGCAGCGCCAGCGTCGCCGAATAGCCCTTGGCCGGATAGACCGGCAGCCTCACGCCCATAGGTCGCAGCAAGAGCGGCGAATAGCTGCCCAAGGCCAGCACCGTCATATCCGCAGACACGATGTCCCCCGACGCCAGACGCACGCCGGCGCAGCGTCCTCCGTCGCGCAACAGGGCGGTCACCGATTCGCCGTAACGAAAATGCACGCCGCGCGCTTCAGCATGACGCGCCAGCGCTTCGGCGAATCGCCGGGCATCGCCGGATTCATCACTTGCCGTGTAGGTCCCGCCCACCACCGGAACCCGCGAGTCCGCCAGCGCCGGCTCGATGGCGAGGCATTCCGCCGCCGTCTTCGGCACCCTCTCGCAGCCGAATTCGCGCATCAGGGCGGCCTGCGGCAGCGCATGCTCGAATTCGCGGGGATCGGTGTAGAAGTGCAGGATGCCGCGCTCGAGGTGATCGTAGTCGAGCGCCAGTTCCCGTCGCAACGACTGCAGGGCGGCACGACTGGCCAGCCCGAGACCCACGATGGCGCGCACGTTGGCCCGCGCCCGCGCGGCCGTGCATTCACGCAGGAAACGCAAGCCCCAGGCCCATTGCGCCGGATCGGCGCGCAGGCGCCACAACAAGGGCGCATCTTCGCGCCCCATCCATTTCAGCGCCTTCCACGGCGCTTGCGGATTGGCCCAGGGTTCGGCATGGCTGACCGATATCTGGCCGCCGTTGGCGAAGCTGGTCTCCTGCGCAGGCAGCGGCTGCCGGTCGATCACCTCAACTTCATGGCCATCAGCCGCCAGATACCACGCGGTCGTCACGCCGACCACGCCGGCACCGAGCACGGTCACGCGCATCGCTGTGCCTTGAACTTATTTATGCACCAAGTGCTCTCATTCCCCATGGACCGAATTATAGTCAGCGCCCGGAGGCACTCATGAGCACCAAACCCAAGATCACCAGGACTGATGCCGAGTGGCGCGCACAGCTCACGCCCATGCAGTACCACGTCGCCCGCGAAAAGGGCACCGAACGTGCGTTCAGCGGCGAATACTGGGACTGCGAGGACCCGGGTACCTATCGCTGCATCGGCTGCGGCGAGCCGCTTTTCGAGTCGGCGGCCAAGTTCGATTCCGGCTGCGGCTGGCCCAGCTTCACTGCACCGCTGACCCAACAAGGCGTCGATGAAATCGAGGACAACAGCCATTCCATGCGCCGCACCGAGGTTGTGTGCAGCAAGTGCGGCACCCATCTGGGCCATGTATTCCCCGACGGTCCGGCCCCCACTGGCCTGCGCTACTGCATAAATTCAGCTTCGCTGAATTTAGCCCTTGAAGAGCCATCCCCCTACCCCCTTCCCGGGGAAGGGGGTAACTGATTTGCTCGCTGCGCTCGACTGGCTGCCTGCTTCCTCACCTTATAATCCGGCCCATGAAATTCCTGTTCGACCTCTTCCCGATCATCCTCTTCTTCGCGGCCTTCAAAGCCTTCGACATCTACATCGCCACCGGCGTGGTAATCGCCGCCACGGCGGCGCAGATCGGCTGGGTCTGGCATCGCCACGGCAAGGTCGACACCATGCTCTGGGTCAGCCTGGCGCTGGTGGTGGTGTTCGGTGGCGCGACATTGGTCCTGCGCGACGAAACCTTCATCAAGTGGAAGCCGACCGTACTCTATTGGCTGTTCGCGGCAACCCTGTTCGGCTCCGCCCGGTTCTTTGGCAAGAACCTGATCCGTGCCATGCTTGAAAAGCAGGTGGAGTTGCCCGAAGGACTCTGGAGCCGGCTCAATCTCGCCTGGATAGGCTTTTTCGCCGTCATGGGTGTGCTCAACCTGTGGGTGGCATTCAATTTCAGCACCGACACCTGGGTCAGTTTCAAGCTCTTCGGCGGCATGGGGCTGATGATCGTATTCATCGTCATCCAGGGCATGGTGCTCGCCAAATACCTGCCCGAGGAGAAAGACCCTTCTCCCCAACCAAGCGCCCCTTCGGAGAAACCCTGATGCTCTATGCCATCGTCGGCGAAGATGTGCCGAACAGCCTTGAACAGCGCCTCGCCAGCAGGCCTGCCCACCTCGCTCGGCTGACCGACCTCGAAGCAGCAGGACGCATGGTCCTGGGCGGCCCCTTTCCGGCCATCGACAGCGCCGACCCCGGGCCGGCCGGCTTTTCCGGCAGCCTGATCGTGGCCGAGTTCGAATCGCTGGCCGCGGCGCAAGCCTGGGCCGACGCCGACCCCTATGTGGCCGCCGGAGTCTATGGCCGCGTCACGGTGCGGCCCTTCAAGCAGGTATTGCCCAGATCGTGAGCGTCATCGCTGCCATGCGCGAACGGCTTGCCGCGCTCGACCCGATCGCCATCGAGATCGCAGACGACTCGGCGAAGCATGCCGGGCATGCCGGCGCCCGAAGCGGAGGTGGCCATTACCGGCTAGCCATTGTCTCGCCGCGGTTTGCCGGTTGCAGGACAATGGAGCGACATCGCTTGGTGTATGATGCGCTCGGCCCGCTGATGAAGCAGGAAATTCACGCACTCAGCATTATTGCCAAGACCCCCGACGAAAAATGACAATCTCCACCAAACACAATTCAGGAACCACGATGAATCGTACACTCCGTCACGCCATCCTGCTCGCCTTCGCCGTATCGGTGAGCGCTGCTCCCTCCTTTGCCCAGAAAAAAAGCGAGAAGGCCGATTCCGCGACATTCGCCACGGTGAACGGCAAAGCCATCCCCAAGGTCCGCGCCGATGCGCTGATTGCCGGCCAGGCGGCTCAGGGCCAGCCTGACTCCCCCGAACTGCGCAAGGCCGTCACCGAGGAACTCGTTCGCCGCGAAGTCCTGACGCAGGAATCCATCAAGAAGGGCTTCGACAAGAAGCCTGAAGTCCAGGGCCAGGTTGAGCTCGCCCGTCAGGGTGTGCTGATCGGCGCCTACCTCAACGACTACGTTAAGACCCACCCGGTCACCGAGGAACAGGTCAAGAAGGAATATGCCGAGATCAGCGCCAAGCTCGGCAACAAGGAATACAAGGCACGTCACATCCTCGTCGAAAAGGAAGACGAAGCCAAGGCGATCATCGCCAAGCTGGCGAAGGGCGAGAAGATCGAGGATCTGGCCAAGGATTCCAAGGACCCCGGCTCCAAGGATCGCGGTGGCGATCTCGGTTGGGCCAACCCGGCTTCTTTCGTGCCACCTTTCTCTGCCGCGATGACCAAACTGGAAAAGGGCAAGTTCACCGAAACCCCGGTGAAGAGCGATTTCGGCTGGCATATCATCCAGCTCGAAGACATCCGCGAACTCAAACTGCCGGGTTTCGACGAGGCCAAGGCCCAGATCGGCCAGCAGCTGACGCAGCGCATGGTGCAAAAACACATCGACGAACTGCGCGCCAAGGCCAAGGTCGAATAAGCCGGAACGACCGCATCAATGAAAACGGGAGCTTCGGCTCCCGTTTTTCATTGATGCGCCGTATCGCGAGCGCCGAGTTTTTCCAGAGCTAATCCAGCCAGCGCCGCGCGTTGCGGAACATCTCCAGCCACGGCGCATCCTCGCCCAATCCCGGCGGCCGCCACGACATCTGCATGCTGCGGAAGGTCCGCTCGGGATGCGGCATCATGATGGTGAACCGGCCGTCGGCGGTCGTCACGCCGGCCAGACCCTCGGGCGAGCCGTTGGGGTTGAAGGGGTAGCCGGTCGCCACCGCGCCGCGGTTGTCGATGTAGCGCATGGCGATCAGTGCCTTGCCATTGCGGCCCGCGGCAAACTCGGCGCGACCCTCGCCATGGCTGACCACTACCGGCAGCCTCGAACCCGCCATGCCGTCAAACAGGATTGAAGGCGATGACGGAATCTCGACCATCACCACGCGCGCCTCGAACTGCTCGCTGCGATTGCGCTGGAAGACCGGCCAATCTTCGGCGCCGGGAATGATCGGCGCCAGGTGCGCCATCATTTGACAGCCGTTGCACACGCCCAGCGCGAAGCTGTCGCTGCGGCCGAAGAACGCCTCGAACTCATCGCGCAGGCGACTGTTGAACAGCACCGACTTGGCCCAGCCCTGCCCCGCGCCGAGCACGTCGCCGTAGGAGAAGCCGCCGCAAGCGGCAAGCCCCTTGAAGTCGGTCAGATGGACACGCCCCGACTGAAGATCGGACATGTGAACGTCGTAGGGTGCGAAGCCGGCGCGCTCAAAGGCGGCCGCCATTTCGACGTGACCATTGACGCCCTGCTCGCGCAGGATCGCGATCTTCGGACGGGCACCGCTGGCGACGAAGGGCGCCGCCGGATTGAAGGTCAACGCCATCGACAAGCCAGAATTGTCGGCATCGAGCAACGCATCGAACTCTTCCTGCGCACAACCCGGATCGTCGCGCAGTCGGGCGATCTGGAAGCTGGTTTCGCTCCAGGTCCGCTGCAGTTCGCCGCGCTTCGCGGCAAACACCGTCCTGGCGTTGCGCCAGATACGCACTTCATCGGCCGTGTTGGTGGTGCCGATAGTGTGGCTGCAAGCACCCAGACCGGCGTTGCGCAGCGTCTGCATGACGGCCGTACGGTCCTCGCGGCGAATCTGCAATACGGCGCCGAGTTCCTCGTTGAACAGGGCCGACATCAGCCGGTCATGCACGCGACCGGCAATCTGCGGAAAGCGTTCGCTGCCGTCGACGTCGTTCATCAGGGCGTCATAGCAAAGTCCGTCCAGATTGAGCGAGACACCGACATGCGAAGCGAAGCTCATCTCGCACGCAGTGGCCCACAGCCCGCCGTCCGAGCGATCATGATAGGCAAGGATCTTTCCATCGCGGTTCAACGCCTGGATCGCGCCAAAAAACGCCTTCAGCGATGCCGCATCGACGTCCGGCACGGCGTCGCCGCTGACGCCATGGACCTGCGCCAGCGCCGATCCGCCGAGACGGTTGCGCCCCTGCCCGAGGTCGATCAGCAGCAGTTCGGTTTCACCCGCCTCGGCATCCGGCCGCAATTGCGGCGTCAAGGTACGGCGCACGTCCTCGACGGCGGCAAAGGCCGTGACGATCAGCGACAACGGCGCGGTGACCTGCTTTGCGACGCCCTGATCTTCCCACTTGGTCCGCATCGACAGGGAATCCTTGCCGACCGGAATCGCGACGCCGAGTGCCGGGCAGAACTCGATGCCGACCGCTTTCACGGTGTCGAACAGCGCGGCGTCTTCGTGACCATGGCCGGCGGCTGCCATCCAGTTGGCCGAAAGCTTGATCTTGCCGATGTCGCCGACATCTGCCGCCGCCAGATTGGTGAGTGCCTCGCCCACTGCCATGCGACCCGAGGCCGGTGCGTCGAGCAAGGCCATCGGCGTGCGCTCGCCGATGGCGAAACACTCTCCGCGCAGCGTGTCGTAGCCCATCGCGGTGACCGCCACATCGGCCACCGGCACCTGCCAGGGGCCGACCATCTGGTCGCGCGCGGTGAACCCGCCAACGCTGCGATCGCCAATGGTGATCAGGAAATTCTTCGACGCCACCGCCGGCAGGCGCAGCACGCGCAGTGCAGCGTCCTTCAGGTCGATGCCGGCGATATTCAGCGGCGGCATGGAAACAGACTGGCGGCGTGCATCGCGATGCAGCTTCGGTGCCTTTCCGAGCAGGACTTCCATCGGCATGTCCACCGGCTTGTTGCCGAAATGGTCGTCCTTTACCGTCAGTTGCCCGTCGTCCGTGGCGACACCCAGCACCGCGAACGGGCAGCGCTCGCGCTCGCACAGGGCGCGGAATTCGGCCAGGCGTTCGGACGCGATGGCCAGCACGTAGCGCTCCTGCGCCTCGTTGCTCCAGATTTCACGCGGACTCATGCCCGGCTCTTCGCTGGGCAACGCGCGCAAATCAAAGGCCGCACCACAACCCGCATCGTTGGCGAGTTCGGGCATGGCATTGGAAATGCCGCCGGCACCGACATCATGAACCGCCAGGATGGGATTGCTGTCGCCCTGTTGCCAGCAGCGATCGATGACTTCCTGTGCCCGCCGCTGGATCTCCGGATTGCCGCGTTGCACTGACGCGAAATCCAGATCCGCCGTATTGGAACCGGTCGCCATCGACGACGCCGCACCGCCGCCCAGACCGATCAGCATGCCGGGGCCGCCCAACTGGATCAGCAGACTGCCGGCGGGGAACCTGATCTTGAAACAATGCTCGGCGGCAATGTTGCCCAGCCCGCCCGCAATCATGATCGGCTTGTGATAGCCGCGCATCTCGCCGTTGAATTCCTGCTCGAAGCTGCGGAAATAGCCCGCCAGATTGGGCCGGCCGAATTCGTTGTTGAAGGCGGCGGCGCCGATCGGGCCTTCGATCATGATGTCGAGCGCGGAGGCGATGCGGTCGGGCTTGCCGTAGCCCGATTCCCACGGCTGCGGATAGCCGGGAATGCGCAGGTCGGACACCGAGAAACCGCAAAGACCGGCCTTGGGCTTGGAACCGCGCCCGGTGGCGCCTTCGTCGCGAATCTCGCCGCCGGATCCGGTTGCTGCGCCGGGAAAAGGCGAGATCGCCGTCGGATGATTGTGGGTCTCGACCTTGGCGAGAATATGCGTGGTCTGCTCACTGTAGGCGTATTCGCAACCGCTGCCGCCATCGCCACGCGGATAGAAGCGCCGGATCGGGGCTCCCTCGATCACCGCGGCATTGTCCGAATAGGCCACGACCGTGCCTTGCGGGTGGGCCCTGTGCGTTTCGCGGATCATGCCGAACAACGACAGGGGCTGCGGCTCGCCATCCACCGTCCAGCTGGCGTTGAATATCTTGTGCCGGCAATGTTCCGAATTGGCCTGGGCGAACATCATGAGTTCAACATCGGTGGGATTGCGCCGCAGCTTGCCGAAATTCTCCACCAGGTAATCGATCTCGTCGGCGGAAAGCGCCAGACCCAATTCAAGGTTGGCTTTTACCAGCGCGTCGCGCCCGCCGCCAAGGACATCGACGGTAGTCAGGGGTTGCGGCACGACATGATGGAACAGGGCCCGGGCGGCCTCGACCGAAGCCAATACGGATTCGGTCATGCGGTCATGGAGCCGTGTCGCCAGCGCCGACTTTTCGCGCTCACCGCCCACCACGCCCGACACGTGAAAAGCCGTGCCGCGCTCGATGCGCTTCACCGACGAAAATCCGCAGTTCCGGGCGATATCGGTCGCCTTGGAGCTCCACGGCGAAATGGTGCCGAGGCGCGGCGTCACCAGCAGCAGGTTCCCGCCGGGCGGTGCCGGCAACCGCGCCGGAACCCCGAGCAGATCCTTCAGGCGAGCCGCTTCATCGGCATCCAGCGCCACTTCCAGCTCGACGAAATACCAGTGTTCCGCAGCCAGTCCAAGGCCGGAAACGATTTCGCCAACAGACTTCTGCAGGCGCGCCAGGCGGGATGCCGAAAACGCAGAGGTACCGCGCAGAGCAATGAACTCAGCCATGATGGAGAAAAGGGGGCGGGTGAAATTCCGGATGGAAATACGAGGGCGGATTATACCCTCACACGGACACCGGCCTTGCGCGGGCCGCGCGTCCGAAATTGCATTTGCCGGCGAAGCCTGAGAAACTGACGGAAGACCATCCCCCTCTGGACTCGCTTGCCCATGAACCCACTGCCGCCGCCCTCAATCGTCCACATGATTGCCGCGCTCACGGATCACCGTGACATGGATCTGCTCGAGGCCAGCCTGCTGAAGACAGTCGACGAATTGGTCGCACCGGATTGGGCGCTCATTTACCACATCGGCAACGACGATGTCCCGGAACTCTCCACCTCCCTCTACGACGGGAAAGTTTCTCAAACAGAAGTTTCTGAAACGTTTTCCAGTCTGTTCAGCACCAAAGACGTAACCTCATTTCCAATCATGAGCCATGCGCGCAAGGTGCTCGGCTACCTGCTGGTGCACCGCACGCCGGAACTCACGCGCGCCGAGCAAGCCCTGATGACAGACCTGTTTCGCGTGTACGACAACTACATGGCCGTTCTCAGAGATTCGCAGATTGACCGGCTCACGGGGCTCCTGAACCGTCGTACCTTCGACGACCAGCTCGACCGGGCGCTGGGTCTGATTCGCCGCGCCTATCTTGAGAAGGCCACGGACAATAGCAAGCGCAAGGTGGGTGAAGGCAACGGCTGTTTCTTCATGGGCGAGATCGACGTCGATCACTTCAAGAACGTCAACGACCGGTTTGGCCACCTGTATGGGGACGAGGTACTGACCATCCTCGCCGGCATCCTGCGAAACGCCTTCCGCAAGACTGATCTGATCTACCGTTTCGGCGGCGAAGAGTTCGTCGTGATCGTCTATGTTGATGACCGCAATGATGCAGAAATGACATTTGAGCGCCTGCGTCGCTCGATCGAAAACCAGGTGTTTCCGCAGGTCGGCAAGGTAACCGTGAGTGTGGGCATTACCGAAATCAAGGATACGTCGATTCCCGTCGAACTGCTCGGTCGCGCCGATCAGGCGCTTTACTATGCCAAGACCAATGGTCGCAATCAGGTTTGCTTCTACGAAACCCTGGTCGCCAGCAACCAGATTACGGTCCATCGCGCGGCAAATGACGTAAACCCGTCCAGCGCCGCCGAAGGGTGATCTCGAACGGCATGGAGCGCGATCGGACTCCCGCCTGCAGGCTATTGCGATGAGTCCGTTTTCATTTGACGCGGGCGTCTCCGACTTTCAGGAGAAGGTTCTCGACGCCTCCGCGCGCGCGCCGGTGCTGGTCGACTTCTGGGCCGAGTGGTGCGCGCCCTGCAAGGTGCTCAAGCCCGTGCTCGAAAAGCTGGCGGGCGAATACGGGGGGCGCTTTCTCCTCGCCAAGGTCGACTCGGACCGGAACCAGGAACTCGCCGCGCACTATGGCGTGCGCGGCATCCCCAACGTCAAGGCATTCGTCAACGGCGAGATGCTCAAAGAATTCACGGGAGTGCTGGCCGAAGCACAGATCCGCGCCTTCATCGACAGCCTGTTGCCTTCTCCCGCCGAACCGCTGCGGATAGCCGCGCGGGAGGCGCGCACCAAGGGCGAACCCGAGGTCGCCTGCTCGCTTCTGATCGATGCGGCAGAACTCGATCCGGCCAACGAAGCCGTGCAGCTTGATCTCACCGAGATCTACATCGACCTGCAGAACACAGACGCCGCACGCACGATCCTCGACGCGCAGGAACACAAGACATCGAATCTCGCCCGCCTGCACGCCCTGCAAGCGCGCCTCAAGCTGGTGGCAGCCAGCGCCGGCACCGATTCCGCGACATTGATGGCCCGCGTTACCGCCAACCCCGGCGATCTGGATGCGCGCCTGCAACTGGCTCACTCGCTGGCTCTGGCGCATGATTACCGGGCGGCGCTGGAACACCTGCTCGACATCGTGCGTCGCGACCGCAAATGGCAGGACGAGGCCGCACGCAAGGCCATGCTCGATCTGTTCATGCTCCTGGGCGCCGATCATGCCCACGATGATCTGGTACGCGCATTCCGCATCGCGCTGGCGCGCACGCTGAACTGAATCACCGCACGAATCGGTCTGCAACAACTGCAAACTGCGACCCCTTGTGTCACTCCATCACTGTGCGCCGCCGTTTGCGCAGATGCGATAGGCGTTGCGAGTCGTTTGCTTCACGTCATAGAGTGCTGCATCGGCATTGTGCTGCAGCGCTTCGACATCGATTCCATGCTCGGGGAATATCGCGATGCCGATGCTGCACGAGATGTTGGCAACACCGGCCTTCAGTTCGAATGGACGGGCCAGATCGGCCACTATTCGAGCGGCGACCTCCTCCACCTCCGCACGTGTGCCGACTTCGGTCAGGATGGCGGCGAACTCGTCACCGCCCAACCGCGCTATGGTATCGGCAGCCCGCACGCTGAGACTCAGGCGATGGGCCGTCTCGACCAGCAAGTCATCCCCGGCCGCATGACCGAGCGTATCGTTGACCGGCTTGAAGTGATCAAGGTCGATGAAGCACAACGCAAAACCGCGGCCATGGCGCTGCGCCTGCGAGACGGCGACCCGCAAACGGTCGGCAAACAGCGCCCGATTGGGGAGGTCGGTGAGCGGATCATGGTAGGCCTGATGGCGTAGCGCCTCTTCCAGTTCCTTGCGCCGCGTGATGTCCGTAAGAGTCGCCACGAAACGCACCGGCTGGCCGCCGCCGGTGATGCGGGTAATCGACAACCAGACGACGAACAGCTCGCCACTCTTGCGCCGGTTCCAGACCTCGCCCTGCCAGCGGCCATCCTGCTTCAGGGCTTGCCACATCTCGGCAAAGAACTCCCGCGAGTGTCGACCCGATTTGAGCAGCGACGACGCCTTGCCGAGCACGTCGCTCTCGGCATAGCCGGTAATCCGCGAAAAAGCCGGATTGACCCGAACGATAAGGCCCGCTTCGTCGGTGACGATGATCGCCTCCGCCGCGTTGGCGAACACCGCAGCCGCCAGCTCGCGCTCGGCGACTTCTCGCGCCAGGCCCTCGTTGGCGTCCGACAGGGAACGCGTACGTTCGGCGATCACCTGTTCCTGTTCTCCGGTAAGGCGCTCCAGGGCCGTCACGTGGCGGCGCGTTCGCGCCAGCAGCAAGTGCAGCAACGCCAGAACAACCGCGAGCACCAGCGCGTGCACGGCACTGATTCGGACAAGTTCGCCGTCACGTATTTCCAGCAGATGCGCCGCCGGCATGGTCACCGAGATTCCGCCGCGAACCTGCCCCACCTGATAGCCCTGTTTGGCGTGGCAGACGAGGCAGTCCTCCCTGACCTTGAGCGGCGCCATGTAGCGATGCACCGGGGCGGTACCCGGAATCAGTTCGACAATCTCGCTCAGGCCTGCGTCGAAGCGGCGCAGAGCCTCCGCCTCCCAGGCGTCCGGCGCGTTGGCCGGGCGGAGCGGGTTGAGGCTGGTGAGATGCAACTGGATGCCGTCCGCCTGCCGGGCAATTTCCGACAACTGGCGGGTCATGAAGGCCGGATTGACCATCGTCAAAGCACGGCCATCCTGCGTCACCACATCGCGCCGCGGATGTTCGAGATAGGGGTTGGGCTGCGTGCTCTCGGTGACCGGCACATAGACGCCGTCATGGCCGGCATTCCAGCCGCGCGTCATTTCCACCAACTGAAACAATGCGGCGCCCCGTTCGCGCGCCATCGCGTGCATGGTGGTCTCGGTCCGCTTCCAGTCGAGCACCAGGGAGACCATCACGCTGCAAGCAACCACGGCAAACAGCATCACCGTAAACAGCAGCCGTGACAGCTTGCTGTAGATCGATGAAGGTCCTGACGATGCGCGCATCGTGCAATTATGCACTGCGCAGGGCCCGGGTGGAACGGACCGGCACGCCCCGCAGGCTATGTCACTGGGTCATGCCCGGCATCGCCCCAATCAGCCCTTGACCCTCGCCACCAGGGCTTTGGCGTACTGGTCGGTGGTGGCGCTGCCGCCCAAGTCGCCGGTGCGCACCATATCCTTGTTCAGCACGTCATCGATGGCCTGGCGCAGGCGATCGCCGAGATCCTTGCGCTCCACATGGTCAAGCATCATTCCCGCCGCCATCAGCAACGCGGTGGGATTGGCGATCCCCTTGCCGGCGATATCGGGAGCGGAGCCATGCACCGCCTCGAAAATGGCGGCCGTCTTGCCTATGTTGGCGCCCGGGGCCATGCCCAGGCCGCCTACCAGACCGGCGATTTCGTCCGAAAGAATATCGCCGAACAGGTTGGTGGTGACGAGCACGTCGAACTGCCACGGGTTCATCACCAGTTTCATGGCACAGGCGTCGATGATGACTTCCTCGAACTGGATCTGGCCCTTGTAGTGCTCCGCGTACATCTGCTGCGCGGTTTCAAGAAAGATACCGGTCAGCGCCTTCATGATGTTGGCCTTGTGCACGACCGTGACTTTCTTGCGACCGTTGGCGATGGCATAGTCGAACGCGAACTTGAGGATGTTGCGACAGCCCTGGCGGGTATTGATGCCGGTGGCCATGCCCACTGCATGGGGGTCGCCATCGATGGGGACATAATGCTCGTAACCCATGTACAGCCCTTCGATGTTCTCGCGGCACAGAATCAGGTCGATGTTTTCGAAACGCCCGCCCGGCATCAGCGACTTGGCCGGTCGCAGGTTGGCGTAGAGCTGGAATTTCTCTCGCAACCGGACGTTGGACGAACGATAGCCACCACCCGAGGGAGTTTCCAGGGGTCCCTTGAGCGCGAGCCGGGTGCGTTCGATCGAGTCCAGCGTAACCTGCGGCAACGGATCGCCAAAAGCCGTGACGCCGGCGAGCCCTGCCACGTGGGTTTCCCATTGAAAGGGAGCGCCGAGGGCCTCGAGAACTTCAAGGGTTGCGGCGGTAATCTCCGGGCCGATGCCGTCGCCCGGAATCAGCGTGGCAGGAATAAGGGTCTGGGTTGCGCTCATCTGGATCTCCGTACGGTCGGCAAGGATTGCAAAAATGAATTTGGCGCCGGCTGGTCAAGGGTCGGCAGACGATCGTTGATGTCAAGGCGCCTGTCCGCGAAGGATGCCATGGGCGGCTTAATCTCCGCTTACAGCCGATGGGTGGTGGCCGCAACCCTGTCCATGTCCCTGGACCGGTATCAGGCCTCCTGCCGCGAAATGGCTATTGAGCCGCTCTCAAGGCCGGCAGCGCCGATTGACGAAGCATGGACGAAGCGCCCAGCCAGCCGGCGAGGACGACCAGAACGACGCCGGCAAGCAGGCCGATGACCCACAGGCCCGGCTGCGGCAGGTAATCAAGACGAAAGGCAAAACGTGCGAGGCCCCAGCCGATAAGGCTGGCGGCAATCCCCGCGAGCAGGCCGGCAAGCGCACCGAGCGCGGCGAACTCGGCCAGCAGCGCTGCCGACAACTGCCGGCTGCGGGCACCCAGGGCGCGCAACACGGCGAGTTCGTGGCGGCGCTCGTCGCTACTGGCTTGCAGTGCGGCGTAGAGCACCGCCAGTCCCGCCAGCACCGCGAAGCCGAATACCAGTTGCACGGCACGAGCCACCTGATCAATGGTCGCATGCAATTGCTTGACCAGTGCCGCCACATCGATCACGGTCAGGTTGGGAAAAGCTCGCACCAGTTCGGGTATGACATCGGACTTGTCGGCGGGCAGGTGAAAACTGGTGATGTAGCTGGCGGGAAAAGACCCGAGCACATCGGGCGGGGACATGACGAAGAAATTGACCCGCATCGAATCCCAATCGAGCTTTCTCAAGCTGGTAATCACTGCCTCGATCCGGTTGCCGGCAATGTCGTAGGCCAGACGATCGCCCAGCTTCAGGTTCAGTGTCTCGGCCAGTCCCTGTTCCACCGAGAATTCGGCCGCTTGCGTGACGCCATGCCATCTTCCGCCACTGACCGTGTTGCCGGCGGGAAGCACAGCCGACCATGACAGATTGAACTCGCGATCGACGAGGCGCTGGGCGCGGTCGTCGGCGTAGCTCTCGGGCCCGACCGCCTGACCATTGACGAGGGTCAGGCGCCCCCGCACCATCGGTTCCAGTTCTGGCGCCGGCAACCCGCGTGCCTTGAAAAAGTCGGCGATGGCGACACGCTGATCGGGCTGGATATTGATGGCAAACCGGTTCGGCGCATCGGCCGGTACACGGGCCAGCCAGCTGTCGAGCAAGTCGCCACGTGCAACGGTGAGCAGCAGCAAGGCCGTGAGTCCGAGCGCCAGCGCCACCGCCTGCACCAGGGTTGCCGCAAGCCGGCGGCGCAAGTTAACCAGCCCGTGGCGCCAGCCATAGCCACGGCCGGCCGGCCGCAGACGGCCCAGGGCGGCAATCAGCAGGCGCGCCATCAGGGCAAAAAATCCGAGCGCAACCAGGAAGCCTGCGAGCACGATCAGTCCCAGGCGCAGTTCTCCCGCCATCCACAGCATCAGCCCGGCCAGCACCATGGCGCCCAGCAGATAGGCGCCGACCGAGGCGGGCTCGGATCCGCTCCACTCGCGGCGCAGCACGCGGATCGTCGGCACCCGCTTCAAGCGCAGCAGCGGCGGCAGGGCGAAGCCGACGATCAGCGTCAGCCCCACCAGCAGGCCATGCAGCCAGGGCAGCAGCGATGGCGCCGGCAGCCTCGTCACCAGCAAACCGGCCAGCAGCTGTTGCAGCGCCGCCTGCACGGCAAAGCCCGCCGCGCAACCCGCCACTGTTGCAGCGAGGCCGAACAGCAGGAATTCGCCGCCATGAATCAGCAGCAGTTGCGACCCGGACGCGCCCATGCAGCGCATGACTGCGCAGCCATCGAGATGCCTCCGCATGTAACGCTCGGCCGCCAGCGCCACCGCCACCGCGGCAAGAATCACGGCCAGCAGCGCGGCCAGCCGCAGAAAACGCTGGGCCCGCTCGGTCACGTTGCGTATCTCGGGGCGCGCGTTGTCCAGGCTTTCGATTTTTTCGCCGCGACCGAGCTGTGCCCTTGCCCAGGACTCGTATGCCGCCACGGCAGAGGCTTCGCCGGCCAGATGGAGGCGATAGCTGACACGGCTGCCGCTCTGGATCAGCCCCGTCGCCGGCAGATCGGCGAGATTGATCATCAATCGCGGTGCCAGCGCAAACACGTTCATGCCGCGATCCGGTTCCAGTGTCAGCACCGGCCCGCTGACAACCGCGATTCGCCCGAGTGCGAGCGAAGTTCCCGCGGCAAGACTCAGCGTGGTCGCAAGGCGTTCGTCGGGCCAGGCTTCGCCCGCCTGCGGCACGTTCGGATTTTCGGCATCGGCAGTGTTGAGCACCGGAGCGGTGCGCAAGGTCCCGCGCAGGGGATAGCCCTTCGAGACCGCCTTGATTTCGGCCAGCAAGGCCGCGTTACCCAGGCTCACCATGCTCGGGAAGGTGGCGCTCTCGGCCTGCCGGAGACCTCGCGCCGCCGCTTCCTGGCGAAAGTGCGCGGCCCATGGATGGTCGGCGGTCAGCAGCAGATCGCCGCCGAGCAATTGATGCGACTCAAGCCTCAATGCCTGCTCCACGCGGTCGGTCAGAAAACCGACGCTGGTCAGGGCTGCCACCGCCAGCATGAGGGCGATCCCCAGCACGGTCAGTTCGCCGGCGCGCCAGTCACGGGCGAGCATGCGCAGGGCCAGACGGAACGACGAGGCCAGCATCACCACGCGCGCATCTGTTCGATGGCTTGCTCGACCCGGTCGAGCGCAATGACCTCGATGCCTTTGATGGCCTGCCGCGGCGCATTGGCCTTGGGTACGATGGCATGGGTGAAGCCGAGTTTTGCGGCCTCCTTCAAGCGCTCCTGACCACGCGGAGCGGGACGAATTTCGCCGGCCAGTCCGACTTCGCCGAAGACCACCAGCTTCCCCGGCAAGGGCTTGTTGCGCAGGGACGAGACGATGGCCAGCAAGACCGCGAGGTCTGCGGCCGGCTCTGAAATCTTGACGCCGCCGACGGCATTGACGAACACATCCTGATCGCCGCAGACAATGCCGGCATGACGATGCAATACGGCCAGCAGCATCGCCAGGCGATTCTGCTCGAGGCCCACGGTAAGCCGGCGCGGACTCGGTGCCTGCGAGCCATCGACCAGGGCCTGGATTTCCACCAGCAGGGGTCGCGTGCCTTCCTGGGTACACAGCACGCAGGAACCGGCCACGTCGAGCGAGTGCTGCGAAAGGAACAGCGCCGAAGGGTTGGCCACCCCGCGCAGGCCCTTGTCGGTCATGGCGAACACGCCCAGCTCATTGACGGCACCGAAGCGATTCTTGACGGCGCGCACCAGGCGGAAGCTCGAATGCGTGTCGCCCTCGAAGTACAGCACGGTGTCAACCATGTGCTCCAGCACGCGCGGGCCGGCCAGGCTGCCTTCCTTGGTGACGTGGCCGACGAGGATCACGCACGTGCCGCTCTGCTTGGCGAAGCGCGTCAACTGGGCCGCGCATTCGCGCACCTGCGCCACCGATCCCGGCGCTGATTGCAGCGCGTCCGACCACACCGTCTGGATCGAATCGATCACCGCCACGGCCGGGCGCAGGCTGACCAGCGTCGCCAGAATCTTTTCCAGATTGATCTCGGCCAGCAACTGCATGCGACCGACATCGAGCTGCAGGCGCCTTGCGCGCAAGGCCACCTGCTCGCCGGATTCCTCGCCGGACACGTAGAGCACGTTTTCGCTGGCCTGGGCCAGGCGGGCCAGGGCTTGCAGCAACAGCGTCGACTTGCCGATACCCGGATCGCCGCCGATCAGCACGACGCCGCCCGCCACCAGTCCGCCGCCCAGTACGCGGTCGAATTCCTCGACGCCGGTGGGCTGGCGCGGCTCTTCGCGCGGACGAATCTCGGCCAGCGTCTGCACACCGCTGGCCCCGCCCAGCGCCGCAAAGTTGCGCCCTGCCGGCGCAGCCGCTTCGATGACCGCTTCGACCAGCGTGTTCCACTGCCCGCAGCCGGGGCACTGGCCCTGCCACTTTGGCGAACTGGCGCCGCACTCGGTGCAGGAATACTGCGTTTTTGCCTTTGCCATCAGCTGATTTTCAATTGACTTCGGTGACGGGCACGCGCGCGGCAAGGGCACAGAACAACTCGTAGGCGACGGTGCCGGCAGCCGTGGCAACATCGTCGGCGGGCAGATACATGTCGCCGGTGCCGCCCCACAAGGTCACCGTATCGCCAACGCCGACTTTTGCCGGCAACTCGCTCAGGTCGATGCAGATCTTGTCCATCGAGACGCGGCCAAGAGTATGGGTGCGCTGCCCGGCTATGCGCACAGGCGTGCCCGTGGGGGCATGGCGCGGATAGCCGTCGGCATAGCCGCAAGCCACCACACCGACACGCATGGCTTGCTGCGCGACGAAACTGCTGCCATAGCCGACCGTATCACCGGGCGCCAGTTCGCGCACCGCGATCAACTCGCTTTCGAGCGTCATCACCGGCTGCAGATCGAGCTCGGCGGCGCTTTGCATGCCTGGAAAAGGCGACGCCCCATAGAGCATGATGCCGGGCCGCACCCAATCGCCGACGGCTTCCGGAAAACGCAGCAAGGCGGCTGAATTGGCCAGAGACACCGGCAGTTCGCGGCTGCCCGCCATGGCGCGAAAACGCTCCAGCTGCCGGGCAATGCCGCGCACCTCGTCGGCGTCGGCAAAATGCGTCATCAGCGTGACCGATGCGACGCAATCTGCCGCGGAGAGCCTGGCCAGCGCCGCCGCGAATTCATCCTCATTGAAGCCGAGGCGGTTCATGCCGGTATTCAGCTTCAGGTACACCGGCAGACGAACCGGCAAGCGGGCATCAACCAGTGCATCCACCTGCCACATGGTGTGCAGCACAGGCGTCAGTTCGAGTTCGGCGAACAAGGGCAGGTCATCGGCCTGATAGGGACCTTCCAGCATCAGGATGGGATGGGCAATCCCGTGGTCACGCAGCGCCATGGCGCCCTCGATCTCCACCAGCGCAAAACCATCGGTGACGTCTGTCAGCGCACGCGCCGCGGGCAGCAAGCCGTGGCCGTAGGCATCGGCCTTGACCACGCTCCACACCCTCGCGTCGCGCGCATGGCGCCGCACGACAGTGTGATTGTGGCGCAGCGCCGACCAGTCCAGGCGTGCGCGTATCGGTCGCGCCATGCTGGATGAAACCTATGCCTGCTTCTTCGCGATCAGCGCATGCAGTCTGCCGGAAGCGAATTCGACGAAGGTGGCCACCAGCCGTGAACGGAACTTCTCCTTCGGATATACCATCGAGAGCGTGCGGATCAGACGCGGTTTCAGCGGTATGGCCACGATGTCGCCCAATCGCTGCTCTTTCGAAACCGAGGCGCGCGACGCGATGGCGAAACCCAGCCCGGTTTCGACGACCCCATTGAGGGCGATCGGGCTGCCGAGTTCCATCACGACGTTCATCTGATCGAGCGCGATCCCTGAATGGCGAAGGTAGTTCTCGGTGAATTCGCGCGTGCCGGATCCAGGCTCGCGGGAGATGAATGCATGCTCCAGCAATTTCTGCGGCGTCAATTCCTTGTGCCGCGCCAGGGGAAAACGCGGATGGCAGATCACCACCAGTTCATCATCGCAGCACACTTCGCATTCGAGGTTCGGCTCATGCGACAGCGATTCGATGAAGCCGATGTCGATGGTATGTTCCATGACCCGATTTTCGATCGATTCGGAATTGCCGACGACGAGGCGCGAACGCACGCCGGGATAGGTCGACTTGAATTCCCCAAGTATGCCCGGCAGCATGAATTCGGCGATGGTGGTCGAGGCGCCCACCATCAGCGAGCCGCCGATTTCGCCGGTCAGTTCCGACAGGCGGACGTCCATTTCCGCGCCCAGCCCTAGAATCTTCTCCGCATAGCCAAGTACGACCTCGCCCGCAGGCGTGAGCGCGATGCGCCCGTGGCCGCGGTCGAAAAGCCGCGTATTGAAATGCTCTTCGAGTTGCTTGATCTGAAATGTCACAGCCGGTTGCGTCATGAACAGCACTTCGGCTGCCTTGGTAAACGACAACTGCTTGGCAACCGCATGAAATACCTGAAGACGGCGATCAGCCATGATGGTTCCTCTCGCATCGAGTATGTAGTTATGCTTCTATTCAATCACAAAAAGGCCCGCATAAGGTGGCCTGATCGCCGCCTTTTTTGCGCTGGCACGCCCTCGCCGCGCTCACCTCTCGGTCTTTCGTGCTATAAACCTCCCGCACATGACCTCCGCTTCACCCCCAAACCCCTGGATCCGTTACGCCAAGAACGCTCTCTGGCTGAGCGCCGTCGGCCTCGTCATTGCCTGGTCGCTCTGGCTCCTGTACTCCAAGCTGCGAGGGGAAGTGGCCGCGGACCCGGTGGCCAGGGAAATGCTGGCTTCCGGCGGCTTCTGGATCAGCCTGAAGATCATCGCCGAATCGATTGGCCGCAGCATCGGCGAGGTGCCGGCCAAGGGCTACGTGCTGGCGGGATTCTGCGCGCTGATAGCCTACCTCGCCCTCGCCTGGTATGACCGCATCGCCCTGCTCCACCTCAACCGGCAGAAGGACATCTCCTGGCCCTTCGTCGCCTCGTGTTCCTTCGTCACCTACGCCCTCGGCCACAATATCGGCGCGTCGGTGCTTTCCGGCGGCCTGGTGCGCCTGCGGGCCTATGGCGCCAAGGGCCTCTCTGCCGCCGATGTCGCAATCCTGGTCGCCCTGTGCTCATTCACCTTTGCCTACGGTACGGTGCTGCTGCTGGGCTTCGTCTTCGTCGTCCAGCCCGAGATCGTTCATCCGCTGGCGCAAATGATCCCGCGCCTCGACCTGCCCACGTCGCTGGTCCAACTTATCGGCGCCGTCATGCTCGGGCTCTGCGCCCTCTACGTGCTCGGATCCTGGCGCCACTTCAAGCCTGTACATTTCGGCTCGGTGCATATCGTCTATCCCAGATTGCCCGTAGTGACGCGCCAGCTGATCGCCGCCCCGCTGGAACTGATCGCCGCCGCCGGCATCATCTACTTCGCCCTGCCGGAGGCCGGCAACCCCGGCATCATCACCGTACTCGGCGCCTTCCTGCTCTCGTTCTCGGCCGGACTGCTCTCGCAGACCCCAGGCGGCATCGGCGTCATGGAGGCGGTGTTCATCGCCGTGTTGCCGACCGTTGCGCCATCCAGCGTAATTGCCGCCCTGCTGATCTGGCGCCTGATGTACTTGCTGATCCCGCTCGCGATCTCGCTGCCCATCGTGGTCGCGTTCGAGCGCGCCCAACTGAAGCGCCAGGATCCTTAGAGGCGCGTTTCACCTCCTGAAAAAACTCCGGTCCTACGCGGACCTCAGTGCCTGCATCGCAGCACGCATGTAGCAGAGATCCTCCCAGGCCTTCGCCTTGTCTTGCAGGGTTCGCAGCAGATAGGATGGATGGTAGGTGACGATCAGCGGCACACCACGCCAATCATGCAGTTTCCCGCGTTCGGCGCCAATCCTGATTTCCCTTTGCAGCAGCGTTTGCGCCGCAGTCGCGCCAAGCGCCACGATCAGCTTCGGCCGAATCAATTCCATCTGCTGTTCCAGATAGGGCCGGCAGGCCGCGACCTCTTCGTCTGCCGGCTTGCGGTTCTCGGGCGGCCGGCATTTGACCGCATTGGCGATATACACGTCTTCGCCGCGCTTGAGGCCAATCGCCGCCAGCATGCTGTCGAGCAGCTTGCCCGCCTGTCCAACGAAGGGCTCGCCGCGTTCGTCCTCCTCGGCGCCTGGCCCCTCACCCACAAACAGCCAGTCGGCATTGACGTCGCCCACCCCCAGCACCGCCTGCTTGCGCGCCTCGCAGAGTCGGCACTGGCGGCACGCCGCGACAGTTGCGGCAAGTTCTTCCCAGGGCATGGACAGGGGTGAAGTCGCCGTCACGATTGCGGGTGCGCTCCACGCCACCCCGTCCGGCACGAGTTCGGGAGCCGCAGGTGTTGCGGCCACACGTTCTTCACCCGGCGCAGCTACCGCTTCCACGCGCAGCTTCCAGACCGGTCCCAGGCCCATCTCGCGCAAGACTTGCTCGCGGTCGGAACTCATAGGTCACGCGCCATCACGATGGCATCCTCGCGGCCCTCATGTGTCTGGTAGTAGTCGCGGCGACGCCCGATTTCGACGAAGCCATGACGCTTGTAAAAGCGCTGACCCGAAACGTTGCCGGGGCGCACCTCGAGCAACATGCGCGTTGCCGCGTGCGCCCGGGCCCAGTCGAAAAGCTGCATCAGCAGTGCGGTGCCGCGACCGTCGTGCTGAGACTCGGGCAGTATGCTGATGTTGAGCAGGTGCACTTCGTCCAGCACCTGCATCATGACTGCGTAGCCGATCATGCGACCGTCTTCCAGCGCCAGCCATGCACCATGGCCGGCTGCCAGCGAGTCTGCGAAGTTGCCCCGTGTCCAGGGAAAGGGATGGATGCGTGTTTCCGCCGCCGCCACCGCATCGAGATCGGCATCCGTCACGCGGGGGTAAAGCAGCACTATCGCACACCGCCACGCGCGATCCGCTCGACGGTCGTCAATGCCACCTTGTCGCGCACATAGATGGGTTGCGCCAGCGCGGCCGGAATCGCCAAGCCTCCCGCAAAGGCCGGCGCCGCAAGACGCAGCACGGCGGTAGCGGTGGGATACACGTCGCTGCGGACCCCGATGAGGTCGGGCTTTCTTGCATGCAGCATTGGCCCGTACGCCGCAAAGCCGTCGCCCACGCCCCAACCGCCGGCAAAAGTCGGCGCTGGCGACACGGCGGGTGGGATGCAAACCGGTGCCATGATCTGCGTAACGCTCTCCCCTTCCACCGCATAGGCGCTGCTGTAGACCTCGTTCATGCGCGCGTCGAGACAGGTCCAGACATTGCGTTCGCCAGACGCCAGCGCCAGCGCTTCGAGCGTCGACACGGACACCACGGGCAGATCAAGGCCCCAGGCCAGCCCTTGCGCCACGCCACAGGACAGCCGCAGACCGGTGAAGCCGCCGGGACCGGCACCGAAGGCAATGCCGTCGATCTGCTGCAGAGCAAGGCCCGCTTCCGCAAGCAGTTCATGCACCCACGGCAGGAGCCGCTCCGAGCCGCCATTGGCGACTTCCTCGGCGCGCTCGATCAGTTCGCCGTCCTGCCACAGCGCAACCGACAGGCGCCGCGTTGCGGTTTCGAAAGCCAGCAAACGCATGCCAAAGTCGCCCAGAACTACTTGCGGCTGCCGAGGATGCCGCGCAGGGTGTCCTGGATGTCGGCCGGGATCAACACCGTCTTGGCATTGTCCGACTTGGCCAGATTGCCGATGGCATGAATGTATTTCTCGCCCAGCATGTAGCGCATGGGCGCATCTTCGGTGCCAATCGCGGCAGCGACGCGCTTGATGGCCTCGGCCGAGGCATCGGCCAGCGTCACCTGCGCTTCCGCCTGCAGACGGGCCGCCTGCAGCTGTGCCTCGGCATTGAGGATGGTGGCCTGCTTGGTGCCCTCGGCCTTGGTCACCATCGCCTTGCGCTCACGCTCTGCGGAGGCTTGCGCCTCCATGGCCTTTTGCATGGAATCGGACGGATTGATGTCCTGAATCTCGACCGACTTTACGGTCAGGCCCCAGTCGATGGCTTCGTCGGCGACACCTTCGCGCAGGCGCGCCTTGATCTTGTCGCGGTTGGACAGCGCTTCGTCCAGCGTCATCTCGCCGATGATCGAACGCAGCGTGGTCATGATCATGTTGCGGATCGCCTCGGAGAAATCCGTGACCCCGTACACCGCCTTGATCGGATCGGTCACCTTGATGAAGGCGATCGCGTTGGTCAGGATCACGGCATTGTCCTTGGTGATCACTTCCTGCTCCTGAACGTCCAGGATAATGTCCTTGGTCGTCAGCTTGTAACGCACCTGGTCGAAGTAGGGAATGATGATGTTGAGGCCTGGACGCAGCGTGGCGTGGTACTTGCCCAGTCGCTCGACGATCCACTCCTCGCCCTGCGGCACGATGCGAACACCCTTGGCGATCGTGACGGCGACAAAGACAAACAGTACGATTACAACAATGCCGAATTCACCCATGACCTGTCCCTTCAGTATTTGCCGACTCTCAATATCTGGCCGTCAACCGCCAGCACCCTGACCCGTTCCCCCGCCGCAATCGCTTCATCGGCGAGACAGGGCCAGACATCCGAACCCATGACCGGCTTCTGGAAACGCACTTCGCCGCGCGCGGACGCTACACCCAGAGGCTCGACGGCCCGCACCAGGACACCGATCTCGCCCAGCGCCTCATCGGCCTGGCCCGACCGGGTCTTGCCGTCGTCCCGGCGGAAGACCTTGAACCAGAGCACCGTCATCGCAATCGAAGCGGCAGTCCATAACAGGATTTGCGTGCTGAACTCCATGGCCGGAGCTGCCAGCATGGCGATACCCACCAGCAACGCGCCGAGCCCAAACCAGATGATGAAGAAACTGGGAACCATCAGTTCCAGCAAACCCAGCGCCAGGCCGAGGACCATCCAGTGCCACCAGGCGAGTTCCATTTCCTTCGCGTCCTTTCCTGAACGGCGGCAAGCGATTGATCGGTCGAACGGCCAGACAGCGCCTTTCGGCTGCACAAACCCATCCACCCGCCAAAAAACCATTTTATCGTCTTTGCAATGCCGGCTTTTCACCGGTAGCCAGTATATTCATGGATACCGCAAAATCGAAAACCCGGTATCGGGTTGTTCGCAACAACATTGCAATCGCATGCCCCCGATCCAATAAAGTATTGATAAAATAATTGGACAGCGTAAGCTCTACAATAATTTGTTTGTCACACCACGTTACCATTCGCATAGAATTCAACCCGCCACTATCATCATCACTCCCACGAGGTCACACATGAACAAGTCTGAACTGATCGAAATCACCGCCAAGGAAGCCGACATCAGCAAGGCCGCCGCCGAGAAGGCACTGTCTGCTGTGATGGCAGCCATCGTCAAGGCCGTATCCAAGGGTGACAGCGTTACCCTGGTTGGCTTCGGCAGCTTCAAGTCATCCAAGCGCGCTGCACGCGTCGGTCGCAATCCGCAGACCGGCAAGGAACTGAAGATCGCCGCCACCACCGTGCCGCGCTTCACCGCCGGCGCCACCTTCAAGGCTGCCGTTGCCGGCAAGAAGGCTGCCAAGAAGAAGTAAGCACCCCGAATTTCGGATTGCTTTGAGGCCCGCCTTGCGCGGGCCTTGTTTATT
>JAUXUK010000060.1 GCA_030680805.1 Sulfuritalea sp.
AATGGTCATGCCGGGCGACAACATTGCGATGACGGTGCGGCTGATTGCCCCGATCGCAATGGAAGAAGGTCTGCGCTTCGCCATCCGTGAAGGCGGTCGTACCGTCGGCGCCGGTGTCGTTGCCAAGGTCATCGAATAACATTTGTTGCAATACGGCGAAAAGGGCGATAAAATCTCGCCCTTTCGCGATTTGCGACCCCGCTCTTTAAGGATTTGTAATGCAAAGCCAAAAGATTCGCATCCGCCTCAAGGCCTTCGACTATCGTTTGATTGATCAGTCGGCGCTTGAAATCGTAGAGACGGCCAAGCGCACCGGCGCAGTTGTACGTGGCCCGGTGCCGCTGCCAACGCGTATCGAGCGCTTTGACGTTCTTAGGTCGCCGCACGTCAATAAGGCTTCGCGGGATCAGTTCGAAATTCGTACACACCTGCGCCTGATGGACATCATCGATCCGACTGACAAGACGGTCGATGCGCTGATGAAGCTGGATCTTCCCGCTGGAGTGGACGTCGAGATCAAATTGCAGTAATTCGCAGCAGGGACGCCGGCTTTTTCTGGCGTCTGTCGTGGTGACGTTTGTCGCCGAATCTTGAAAGTGGGCCCGGCCAATCGTAGCTGGGGTTTAGGAGAATAAAATGAGTCTAGGCCTTGTTGGACGCAAGGTCGGCATGACGCGCGTGTTCGCCGAAGATGGAACTTCCATTCCGGTGACCGTGCTCGATGTGTCGAACAACCGCGTCACACAAATAAAGACGCCTGAAACGGACGGCTATGCCGCTGTTCAGGTGACCTTTGGCAAACGTCGTGCCAGCCGGGTAAGCAAGCCGGCGGCGGGGCATCTCGCCAAGGCCGGCGTCGAAGCCGGTGAAGTTCTCAGGGAATTCCGCGTTGCGCCGGATCAACTCGCCAGTTTCAAGCCGGGCGACGTGGTCGCTGCCAGTATTTTCAGCGTGGGTCAGAAAGTTGACGTAAGCGGCACATCGATCGGCAAGGGCTTTGCCGGTGCGATCACCCGCCACCATTTCTCGTCGAACCGTGCGTCTCACGGTAACTCCTTGTCGCATAACTCGGCGGGCTCCATCGGCATGGCGCAGGACCCGGGCAGGGTCTTTCCAGGGAAGAAAATGGCCGGTCACCTTGGTGACGTCGCTCGTACGACGCAGAATCTGGAAGTCGTGCGCATCGACGAAGCGCGCCAACTCTTGCTCGTCAGGGGTGCAGTGCCTGGCGCCAAGGGGGGTGATGTGATCGTCGCCCCGGCCGTCAAGGCATCCAACTGAGCGGGGATGATATGGAACTTAAACTAATCAACGCCCAAGGTCAGTCATCCTCCACCGTGACAGCGTCTGACGCGCTGTTCGGTCGCGACTTCAACGAAGCGCTGGTGCATCAGGTGGTGGTCGCCTATCAGGCCAACGCGCGCGCCGGCAATCGCAAACAGAAAGATCGTGAAGAGGTGCATCACAGCACCAAGAAGCCATTCCGCCAGAAGGGTACTGGTCGCGCTCGCGCCGGTATGACTTCCTCGCCTCTGTGGCGCGGTGGCGGCCGGATCTTCCCGAACACCCCCGAAGAGAACTTCACGCAAAAGGTCAATCGCAAGATGTACCGTGCGGGCTTGGCGGCAATCCTGTCCCAACTGGCTCGCGAAGACCGATTGGTGGTGATTGAGGACTTCGCCATCGAAGCCCCGAAGACCCGCCTCTTTGCGCAAAAACTGAAAGCTTTGGGTTTGGGCTCGGACCCGGTGCTGCTTGTGACGGATAGCCTTGATGACAATCTGGCGCTGGCGTCGCGGAATTTGCCGAATGTGCTGGTGCTGGAAGCGCATCAGGCCGATCCGGTATCCCTGGTTCGCTTTCCCAAGGTGATATTCACCAAGGGGGCGGTGGCCAAGATCGAGGAGATGCTGGCATGAGCAAGAACTTCAATCCGGAACGTCTGCTGCAAGTGCTGGTGGCCCCGCAGATTTCCGAGAAGGCCACTTACATTGCCGACAAGAACGAGCAAGTGGTGTTCATCGTGACACCCGACGCAACGAAGCCTGAAGTCAAGGCGGCGGTGGAAATGCTGTTCAAGGTCGAGGTCAAGTCAGTGCAGATCGCCAACCTCAAGGGCAAGGTCAAGCGTTCCGGTCGCAACGTCGGCCGCCGCAGCGACATCAGGAAGGCTTTCGTCTGCCTCAAGCCTGGTCAGGAAATCAACTTTGCTGAAGGGGGGGCTGCTTAAATGGCTCTCGTAAAAGTCAAGCCGACCTCACCGGGTCGTCGTGGTGTCGTCAAGGTGGTTAACCCGAATCTGCACAAGGGCCGCCCGCACGACAAACTCGTTGAATCGAAGACCCGAACCGCGGGCCGCAACGCGCACGGCCACATCACCACGCGGCACATGGGTGGTGGCCACAAGAAGCTTTATCGCGTGATCGATTTCCGTCGCGACAAGGATGGAATCCCGGGCAAGGTCGAGAATCTTCAGTACGACCCGAATCGTTCCGCCAATATTGCGCTGGTGCTGTACGCTGATGGCGAGCGCCGTTACATCATTGCCACCAAGGGAATGGTTGTCGGTCAGGCGGTTCTCAGTGGTCCCGAGGCGCCGATCAAGCCGGGCAATACCCTGCCGATTCGCAGCATTCCCGTCGGCACGACGATTCATTGCGTCGAAATGATGCCGGGCAAAGGTGCTCAGATTGCGCGTTCCGCAGGCACCTCGGCTCAGCTTCTGGCGCGTGAAGGTACCTATGCCCAGGTTCGGCTGCGGTCAGGCGAGATTCGCCGCATCCACGTTGAATGTCGTGCGACGATTGGTGAAGT
Source organism: Sulfuritalea sp. (assembly GCA_030680805.1). Taxonomy (GTDB): domain Bacteria; phylum Pseudomonadota; class Gammaproteobacteria; order Burkholderiales; family Rhodocyclaceae; genus Sulfuritalea. The sequence continues at coordinate 2,815 of JAUXUK010000060.1, forward strand.
TGGCAACGAGGAACATAGCCTGCGCAAGATCGGCAAGGCCGGTGCGATGCGCTGGCGCGGTGTTCGCCCGACTGTTCGCGGCGTGGCGATGAACCCAGTCGATCACCCGCATGGTGGTGGTGAAGGACGTACCGGCGAAGGACGCGTTCCTGTCAGTCCCTGGGGTCAGCCGACCAAGGGCTATCGCACCCGCAACAACAAGCGCACGGACGTCATGATTGTCCAACGCAGGCCGAAAGGTAAGAGGTAAGACATGGCACGTTCTATCAAGAAGGGCCCGTTCATCGATGCCCACCTGCTCAAGCGGGTGGATGCAGCACGCGCCTCCAACGACAAACGCCCGATCAAGACCTGGTCGCGCCGTTCGACCATTCTTCCGGATTTCGTGGGATTGACCATCGCCGTGCATAACGGCAAGCAGCACATTCCGGTCTACGTGTCGGAAAACATGGTCGGTCACAAGCTTGGCGAGTTCGCGCTGACGCGAACTTTCAAGGGCCACACGGGCGGCAAGAAAGCCGTCGCGAAGAAGTAAGGAGCGATGATGGAAACCAACGCAAACCTGCGCGGTGTCCGGCTTTCCGCCCAAAAGGGTCGCCTCGTTGCGGACCTCGTGCGCGGCAAGCCGGTCGATCAGGCACTCAGCATCCTGGCTTTTTCGCCCAAGAAAGGCGCCGGTATCATCAAGAAGGTGCTCGAGTCGGCTATTGCCAACGCTGAACACAATGACGGCGCCGACATCGACGCATTGAAGATCACCCGCATCTATGTCGAAAAGGGCACGGTGCTCAAGCGCTTTACCGCGCGAGCCAAGGGACGCGGCAATCGCATCCTCAAGCCTACTTGTCACATATTTGTGACTGTTGGCGATTAAGGAGGGCACATGGGACAAAAGATTCATCCGACCGGTTTTCGTCTTTCGGTCACGCGCAACTGGACTTCCCGCTGGTACGCCAACAGCAAGTCGTTTCCGCAGATGCTCAAGGAAGACCTTGAGGTTCGCGAATACCTGAAGAAGAAACTGGCGCACGCGTCTGTTGGTCGCGTCGTCATCGAGCGCCCGGCCAAGAACGCCCGCGTTACGGTTTATAGCGCCCGTCCGGGTGTGGTGATCGGCAAGAAGGGCGAGGACATCGAGCACCTGAAGGCCGAACTCCAGCGCAAGATGGGCGTACCGGTGCATGTCAATATCGAAGAGATTCGCAAGCCGGAGATCGACGCCCAGTTGATCGCCGACTCGATAGCCCAGCAGCTCGAGAAGCGCATCATGTTCCGCCGCGCCATGAAGCGCGCGATGCAGAATGCCATGCGACTTGGTGCCCAGGGCATCAAGATCATGAGCTCGGGTCGCCTTAACGGTGCTGAAATCGCCCGCAGAGAGTGGTATCGCGAAGGGCGCGTGCCCTTGCATACCTTGCGCGCAGATATTGACTACGGAACTTCCGAAGCGAAGACCACGTACGGCATCATCGGCATCAAGGTATGGGTGTTCAAGGGTGAGATTCTGTCGCGTAGCGAAGCGCTGCTTGCTACTCCGGAGCAGCCCGCTGTCGACGATCAGCGGAAGCCGCGCCGCAGTCCCGGCAAGCCACGGACCGAGAGCGAGGGCGAAGCCAAGCCTGCTGCCCGTCGCACGTCCGCCAAGAAGGCTGATGAAGCCAAGCCGGAAGCCAAGCCGGAAGCTGTTGCTGCCGCGCCGAAGACCCCCGTCAAGCGTATTCGCAAGGCCCCGGCCAAAGCCGAGGGTGTCGATAGCGCAGCGAAAGAAGGCAAGGAGTAAAACATGCTGCAACCTGCCCGCAGAAAGTATCGCAAGGAACAAAAGGGCCGCAACACCGGGCTCGCTACCAGGGGTGCCAAAGTCAGCTTTGGCGAGTACGGCCTCAAGGCCATTGGCCGCGGTCGTCTTACGGCGCGCCAGATTGAGGCTGCCCGTCGTGCCATGACTCGTCACATCAAGCGTGGCGGCCGTATCTGGATTCGCATTTTTCCGGACAAGCCGATTTCGAAGAAGCCCCTTGAAGTCCGGATGGGTAACGGCAAGGGTTCCCCGGAGTATTGGGTCGCCGAGATCCAGCCCGGCAAGGTTTTGTACGAGATGGATGGAGTGGACGAGGTGCTGGCACGGGAAGCCTTCCGCCTGGCAGCTGCCAAGCTTCCGCTCGAGACCACTTTCGTTACCCGTCATTTGGGATAAGCCATGAAGACAAGTGAGCTAAGAGCAAAGAACGACGAGGATCTGCAAAAGGAGTTGCTGGAATTGCGCAAGGCGCAGTTTGGGCTTCGCATGCAGGTCGCCACACAGCAGCTGACCAACACCAGTCAGGTCGGCAAGGTGCGCAAGGATATTGCGCGCGTTAAAACCATTCAGCGTGAGAAGGCGGCGGCGAAATGACGGATGCGACCACTCAAACCGTACGACGCACCCTTCAGGGCCGGGTCGTTTCGGACAAAATGCAGAAGACCGTGACGGTGCTGATTGAGCGCAAGGTAAAGCATCCCGTGATCGGCAAGATCATGACGCGCTCAAAAAAGTATCACGCCCACGTTGAGGGACTGGAAACGGCCGCTGGCGATCTGGTACAGATCGAAGAATGTGCCCCAATTTCCAAAACCAAGGCATGGCGCGTTGCCAAGGTTATCGAGAAGGCACGCGCCGCTTGATCGCTTGCCAGTATGGAGCGGCCAAGCGATATCGGAAATAGTTGTTGACAACAAGGTGGCGGGATGTAAAATCTCGCCTCTTTACTCGGCCAGGGTAGTTCCTTCCTGGCATTCCAGCCCCTAGCGGGCTCCAAGACTGATCGCGAGAGTTGAGTCATTCGCGGATTAAGTTGGAGATGAAAAAATGATTCAAATGCAGTCTTTGCTGGATGTCGCCGATAACACTGGCGCGCGTTCGGTCATGTGCATCAAGGTGCTTGGTGGTTCCAAGCGTCGCTATGCGGGCATTGGTGACGTCATCAAGGTCAGCATCAAGGATGCCGCACCGCGCGGTCGCGTTAAAAAGGGCGAAGTCTATAGCGCAGTGGTAGTGCGTACTGCCAAGGGCGTGCGTCGTTCTGACGGATCGCTTATCAAGTTCGATGGCAATGCAGCAGTATTGCTGAACAACAAGTTGGAGCCGATCGGCACGCGTATCTTCGGCCCGGTAACGCGCGAACTGCGCACCGAGCGATTCATGAAGATCGTCTCGCTGGCGCCCGAGGTTCTTTGAACCGGCAATCAAGGACTCGATCATGAACAAGATTCGCAAAGGTGACGATGTAGTCGTCACCGCAGGCAAAGACAAGGGCAAGCGCGGTGTCGTGCTGAACTGGCTTGACGCAGACCGCCTTCTGGTCGAGGGCATCAACCGCGTCAAGAAGCACACCAAGCCCAATCCCATGAAGGGTATTCAGGGCGGCATTGTCGAGAAAGAAATGCCGATCAATATTTCCAATGTGGCGCTGTTCAATCCTGCCACCCAGAAAGCGGATCGCGTCGGCTTCAAGCAACTCGACGATGGCCGCAAGGTTCGGGTGTTCAGGTCGAACGGCGAAGTTGTTGACGCGTAAGGAAAACTCATGGCGCGCTTGCAGGAGTATTACAAACAGACGGTGGTCCCGGAACTTCTGACGAAGTTCGGTTACAAGTCCATCATGGAAGTTCCGCGCATCACCAAGATCACCTTGAACATGGGTGTTGGGGAAGCGGTAGGTGACAAGAAGATTCTGGATCATGCTGTCGCTGACATGACCAAAATCGCCGGGCAGAAGCCGGTAGTCACCAAGGCGCGCAAGGCGATCGCCGGCTTCAAGATTCGTGAGGGTTATCCGATAGGCTGCATGCTGACGTTGCGCGGGAACCACATGTACGAGTTTCTTGATCGCCTGGTGACCATTGCCATGCCGCGTATCCGGGATTTTCGGGGTATCTCCGGCAAGGGCTTTGACGGGCGTGGCAACTACAACGTCGGGGTCAAGGAACAGATCATTTTCCCCGAAATTGAGTACGACAAAATCGACGCGTTGCGTGGCATGAACATCAGTATCACCACGACCGCAAAGAACGACGAAGAAGCGAAGGCGCTTCTCGCCGCATTCAAGTTCCCCTTCAAGAACTGAGGGACGTATGGCGAAACTAGCTCTTATTAATCGCGAGGAAAAGCGCGCAAAAACGGTGGCGAAGTACGCTGCCAAACGCGCCGAACTCTTTGCTGTGATCAACAACGTCAAGCTGTCGGATGAGGAGCGCATGGATGCGCGCCTGAAGCTCCAGCAGTTGCCCCGCAACGCGAGTCCGTCCCGTCAGCGCAATCGTTGCGCATTGACAGGCCGTCCTCGCGGCGTGTTCCGCAAATTTGGCCTGTGCCGCAACAAGCTGCGTGAGATTGCCATGCGCGGCGAAGTGCCTGGCATGACCAAGGCAAGCTGGTAAGGAGAGCGATATGAGCATGACCGATCCAGTTGCCGACATGTTGACCCGCATCCGCAACGCGCAGATGGCGGAGAAACAGTCTGTTTCCATGCCTTCCTCCAAGCTCAAGGTGGCGATTGCCAAGGTGCTGAAGGACGAGGGTTACATTGATGATTTCGCCATTCGCGAGAACGGCGCCAAACCCGAGCTCGACATCGCGCTGAAGTACTACGCCGGGCATCCGGTGATTGAGCGCATCGAACGTGTTTCCAAGCCCGGCCTGCGTGTCTACAAGGGCAAGGACGAGTTGCCCCGCGTCATGAACGGGCTGGGTGTTGCCATTGTCTCCACGCCGAAGGGCGTGATGACCGACCGCCGGGCGCGGGCGGGCAACATGGGCGGCGAAGTTCTCTGCATCGTCGCCTAAGGAGCCGCTCTCATGTCACGAATTGCAAAGTATCCGGTCGACGTGCCCAAGGGCGTCGAAGTCACGCTCTCCGATAGCGAGATTTCCGTCAAGGGCCCGCTGGGAACGCTCAAGCAGTTTCTGCTGCCGGCGGTGAAAATCGAGAGAGACGGCGAAAAGCTGCTCTGCCGCGCGATTGAGGGCGCTCCCAACGCCGGTGCCATGTCGGGCACCATGCGCGCGCTGCTGAATAACATGGTCATCGGGGTCACCAAGGGCTTCGAGAAGAAGTTGACCCTGGTTGGCGTTGGATATCGTGCCCAAGCCCAGGGAGCCAAGCTGAACCTTACGCTCGGCTTTTCGCACCCGGTGGCGCATGACATGCCGAACGGTATCAAAGTCGAAACGCCGACCCAGACGGAGATCCTGATCAAGGGGATCGACAAGCAGGTGGTTGGTCAGGTGGCCGCTGAAGTGCGTGCTTACCGGTCGCCGGAGCCCTACAAGGGCAAGGGTGTCCGCTATGCCGACGAAGTGGTTGTCATCAAGGAAACCAAGAAGAAATAATCGAGGCGCTGAATCATGGAAAAGAAACAGGCTCGTCTGCGCAGGGCGCGCAAAACCCGCGCCAAAATTGCGGAGCTCAAAGTGGTGCGCCTCGCGGTGCATCGCAGCAACTTGCACATCTCTGCCCAGATATTCTCCGGGTGCGGCACTCGTGTTTTGGCTGCTGCTTCGACCATGGAGCCGGAAGTACGGAGCCAGGTGCCGAACGGCGGCAATGTTGGTGCCGCCAAGACGGTTGGCAAACTTATCGCCGAGCGGGCCAAAGCGGCCGGCATCGAGCAGGTTGCGTTCGACCGCTCCGGTTTCCACTATCACGGCCGCGTCAAGGCGCTGGCTGAAGCCGCCCGTGAGGGCGGTCTCAAGTTCTAAGCGAGACGGACATGGCTAAACCTCAAGGCAGGAAACAGCACCAGGCCCAGGAAGAGCGCGACGATGGCATGCGCGAAAAGATGGTGTCGATCAATCGCGTCACCAAGGTGGTGAAGGGCGGCCGGATTCTCGGCTTTGCCGCACTGACCGTGGTGGGTGACGGCGATGGCGGCATCGGCATGGGCAAGGGCAAGTCCCGGGAAGTTCCGGTTGCCGTGCAAAAGGCGATGGAAGAGGCGCGCCGCAAGATGTCCAAGATCAGCCTCAAGGACGGCACGCTGCACCACACAGTTACCGGCAAGCATGGCGCTACCACAGTGCTGATGTCCCCCGCATCTCCTGGTACCGGCGTTATCGCCGGCGGCCCGATGCGCGCCGTGTTTGAGGTCATGGGGATTACCGATGTGGTGGCCAAGACCATCGGCTCGACCAATCCCTACAACGTAGTGCGCGCAACGTTGCATGGCCTGCTGGCCATGAGCACCCCGGCCGAGATCGCTGCCAAGCGCGGCAAGGCCATCGCTGAAATCCTGGAGTGAGCCATGGCTGACAAAACAATCAAGGTCACGCTGGTAAAGAGCGTCATCGGCACCAAGCAGGACCATCGTGCAACAGTGCGTGGACTTGGCCTGAAAAGGCTCAACAGCTCGGCGGTACTTGAGGATACGCCCGCAGTGCGCGGCATGATCCGCAAAGTGGCCTATCTGGTGAAGTGCGAAGGCTAAGGGGATATTGATGAGCATGGAACTTAACAACCTGAAGCCTGGTGCCGGCTCCAAGCATGCAGCCAAGCGCGTTGGACGCGGAATTGGCAGTGGCCTTGGCAAGACGGCTGGTCGTGGACACAAGGGCCAGAAGTCGCGTGCCGGGGGATTCCACAAGGTGGGTTTCGAGGGCGGACAGATGCCGCTGCAGCGTCGCTTGCCGAAGCGCGGCTTCGTTTCGCTGACCGCCAGCCGCAATGTCGAAGTACGTTTGTCCGAGCTGGACAAGCTTCCCGTCGAGGAAGTTGATCTGCTGGTTCTCAAGCAGGCTGGAGTGATTGCCGGTGATGCCTTGTCAGCCAAGGTTATCCTGTCGGGCAAGCTCAACCGCAAGATCGCGCTGAAGGGTGTTGGTGCGACGAAGGGTGCTCGTGCTGCGATCGAAGCGGCCGGCGGCTCCGTAGCAGACATCGCCGCCGCCTGATAGCGAACGAGGATAGACCACGTGGCAAGTCCCCAGGCAGCAGCTCTCGGCAAGACCGGCAAGTTCGGCGACCTTTGGCGCCGACTCTGGTTCCTGCTGGGCGCCCTGGTGGTATTCCGGATTGGCGCGCATATTCCCGTGCCCGGGATCGATCCGGTAAAACTGGCGGAGTTGTTCCAGAGTCAGCAGGGCGGGATTCTCGGTGTCTTCAACCTGTTTTCGGGCGGTGCGTTGTCGCGCTTCACCCTGTTTGCGCTGGGTATCATGCCTTACATCTCCGCGTCGATCATCATGCAACTGATGACGATCGCGGTGCCCACGCTTGAGGCGCTGAAGAAAGAAGGCGAGGCCGGACGGCGCAAGATTACCCAATATACCCGCTACGGCACCGTGGGCTTGGCTTTGTTCCAGGGACTGGGCATGGCTATTGCCCTTGAATCGCAGGCTGGACTGGTACTTGATCCGGGCCTGATGTTCCGTTTTGTTACCGTCCTTACGCTGCTTACCGGCACCATGTTCCTCATGTGGCTGGGCGAGCAGATCACCGAGCGCGGTCTGGGCAACGGCATTTCGATCATCATCTTTGCCGGTATCGTGGCCGGTTTGCCGAGCGCGCTGGGCGGTCTCTTCGAACTGGTCCGAACCGGTGCGATGCATCCGTTGTCCGCCTTGTTCATTTGTGGTGTTGCGGTTCTCGTGACAGGTTTCGTGGTCTTTGTCGAAAAGGGCCAGCGCAAGATTCTGGTGAATTACGCCAAGCGGCAGGTTGGCAACAAGGTCTACGGCGGTCAGAGTTCCCATTTGCCCCTGAAGCTGAACATGTCCGGCGTCATTCCCCCGATCTTTGCCTCATCGATCATCCTGTTCCCGGCGACTGCCGCCGGCTGGTTCGGTTCGGGTGAGGGCATGACGTGGCTCAAGGACATTGCGGCGACGCTGTCACCGGGCCAGCCGATCTACGTGTTGCTGTACGCAACGGCCATCGTGTTTTTCTGCTTCTTCTACACCGCGCTGGTGTTCAATTCCAAGGAGACGGCGGACAACCTGAAGAAGAGCGGTGCCTTTGTTCCCGGCATTCGTCCCGGCGACCAGACGGCGCGCTACATCGACAAGATCCTGACCCGCCTCACTCTGGCCGGCGCAATTTACATAACTGCGGTTTGCCTGCTGCCCGAATTCCTTATTCTGAAATGGAACGTTCCGTTCTACTTCGGCGGCACGAGCCTGCTGATTATTGTTGTGGTGACGATGGATTTCATGTCGCAGGTCCAAGCGTATGTAATGTCGCACCAGTATGAAAGTCTTCTGAAAAAGGCCAACTTCAAGGGGGCCGGTTTCCCGGCTCGCTGACCCATGTCCAAGGAAGATGTCATTGAAATGCAGGGAGAGGTCGTCGAGAATCTCCCGAACGCCACGTTCCGGATCAAACTTGAAAACGGGCATGTGGTTCTTGGCCATATCTCCGGGAAGATGCGCATGCACTACATACGCATCCTGCCGGGTGACAAGGTTACCGTGCAACTGACGCCTTACGACTTCTCCAAAGCTCGTATCGTGTTCCGCGCAAAGTAGTTAACAATTCCGGAGAAATCCAATGAAAGTTCTGGCTTCGGTCAAACGTATCTGTCGCAATTGCAAGGTCATCCGCCGCAAAGGCGTGGTCAGGGTCATCTGTACCGACCCGCGCCACAAGCAGCGCCAGGGTTGATACAGCGATTCAGATCAGATAGAATCTACGGTTCGCATTTTTCAGCTAGCCCACCACACCGCATTCACTAACGGCGACGAACAGGTAAGCACATGGCTCGTATAGCAGGCGTCAACATCCCGAATCACCAGCACGCGGAGATTGCTTTGACCGCGATCTACGGTATTGGCCGCACTCGCGCACAGAAAATCTGTGACGCCGTCGGCGTCAAGCGTTCGGCCAAGATCAAGGAACTCACGGACACCGAGATGGATCGTCTGCGGGAAGAGGTAGGCAGGTTCACCGTCGAAGGCGATTTGCGCCGCGAAACGACGATGAACATCAAGCGCCTCATGGATCTTGGCTGCTATCGCGGAGTGCGTCATCGGCGTGGTCTGCCTGTGCGCGGTCAGCGTACCCGCACCAACGCGCGTACCCGCAAGGGGCCGCGCAAGGCTATTTCGATGGGCAAGAAGTAAACCAGGAACCTCTACATGGCTAAGACCGCAACCAAAGTTCGCAAGAAGGTAAAGAAGAACGTCGCTGAAGGCATTGCGCACGTTCACGCTTCCTTCAACAACACCATCATCACCATCACCGACCGCCAGGGCAATGCCCTGTCATGGGCAACTTCCGGTGGCGCCGGTTTCAAGGGTTCGCGCAAGTCGACTCCGTTTGCCGCGCAGATTGCTGCAGAAGCTGCCGGCAAGGCTGCTCAGGAATGTGGTGTCAAGAATCTCGAAGTTCGCATCAAGGGCCCTGGCCCCGGGCGCGAATCAGCGGTGCGTGCGCTCAATGCGCTTGGCATGAAGATTACCAGCATTACCGACATTACCCCGATTCCCCACAACGGATGCCGGCCGCCCAAGCGCCGCCGCATCTAAGGCAATAAGGATACGACACCATGGCCCGCAACCTAGACGCCAAGTGCCGCCAGTGCCGCCGCGAGGGCGAGAAGCTCTTCCTCAAAGGCGAGAAGTGCTTCACTGACAAATGTTCCGTCGAGCGCCGCGCATACGCGCCCGGCCAGCACGGCCAAAAATCCGGACAGCGGCTGTCCGGTTACGGCACGCAACTGCGTGAAAAACAAAAGATCCGTCGTATTTACGGCGTGCTTGAACGGCAGTTCCGCAAAGTGTTCGGCGATGCCGAGCGCAAAAAGGGACAGACCGGCGAGAATCTGCTGAAGCTTCTGGAAGGCCGCCTCGATACCGTGGCGTACCGCATGGGGTTTGGCGTCTCGCGCGCGGAAGCCCGCCAGGTAGTTCGCCACAACGGAGTGCTGATCAACGGCCGGCGTGTTGATATCCCGTCGTATAGCGTGCGTCCCGGCGATGTCATCCAGTTGCTCGACAGCACTCGCGGCCAGCTACGCACCAAGGCTGCTCTGGAAGCGGCCGAGTCCCGCGGCTTCCCCGCATGGCTCGAAGTGGATGTCAAGGCCGGCAAGGGTGTATTCAAGTCATACCCTGCACGCGAAGACCTGCCGCCCTCGATCAATGAGGGTCTGGTCGTCGAACTGTATTCGCGCTAATTAGTAGTTTTGCACCTGGCGTCCACCGGACGCCAGGTGCCTTCCATTTGAAGGAATGCACATGCACACACTTCTGAAACCCCGGAGTATCGATGTCCAGCAGCTTTCGCCGCTGCATGCCCGCGTGGTCATGGAGCCGTTTGAACGCGGCTACGGCCACACGCTGGGCAATGCCTTGCGCCGCATCCTGCTGTCCTCGATGGAAGGCGTTGCCCCGACCGAGGTGTCGATCGAAGGCGTCCTCCACGAGTACTCGACGCTGGATGGCGTTCGCGAGGATGTGGTTGACGTTCTGCTGAATCTCAAGGGTGTGGTGCTGAAGATGCACAATCGCCGCGAGGCTACGCTCACCCTCTCCCGCAATGGCGAGGGCGTGGTAACGGCGCGCGACATCGAGACCACGCATGACGTCGAGATCGTCAATCCCGATCACGTCATTGCCCACATTGCACCCGGCGGCAAGCTCAACATGCAGATCCGCGTCGAGTCCGGCCGCGGCTACGTGCCGGCCAACCAGCGCGAAATCGCCCGCGAGAACCGCGCCATTGGCCAGATCATGCTTGACGCGTCGTTCAGCCCGGTGCGTCGTGTCAGCTATTCGGTTGAGTCCGCCCGCGTCGAGCAGCGCACCGACCTCGACAAGCTGATTCTCGACATCGAGACCAACGGCGCCATCGACAATGCCGAAGAAGCAGTGCGCACGGCAGCCCGCATCCTGATGGAGCAGCTGTCGGTGTTTGCCGATCTCGAAGGCACGCCGATGTCCGCCGAAGCGCCGAAGCAGACTTCGGTTGACCCGGTTCTGGTGCGTCCGGTGGATGACCTGGAACTCACGGTCCGTTCCGCAAATTGCCTCAAGGCTGAGAACATCTATTACATCGGCGACCTGATTCAGCGCACCGAAACCGAATTGCTGAAGACCCCGAACCTGGGGCGCAAGTCGCTCAACGAAATCAAGGAAGTGCTGGCTTCACGCGGCCTGACCCTGGGCATGAAGCTCGAAAGCTGGCCGCCCGCCGGACTGGAAAAGCTGGCCTGATTGGTTTAACACCGGGCTTCGACCCGGTTGCGTCATTTGCCATATTTGTCTGATTTGTTTCACTTGCTGCACTGATTTACAAACTCTCGATAACCATTAACCGGCCACTTGCATCGCGCGGTGGCCGCAAAAAAACGAGGACATCAAAATGCGTCACGGTAACGGACTTCGCAAACTCAATCGAACCTCTGCGCATCGCCAGGCGATGCTGCGCAACATGGCGGTCTCCCTGCTGCGTCATGAGGCCATCAAGACCACTCTGCCCAAGGCCAAGGAATTGCGCCGCGTGGTCGAGCCCCTGATCACCCTGGGCAAAAAACCCAGCCTGGCCAATCGTCGGCTGGCATTCGATCGCACGCGCGATCGCGACATCGTCGGCAAGCTGTTCGATGTGCTCGGCCCGCGCTACGCCACACGCAACGGCGGCTACCTGCGGATTCTCAAGATGGGTTTTCGCGACGGCGACAATGCGCCGATGGCCTTCGTCGAATTGCTGGATCGTCCCGCTGAGGAAGCGGTCGAGGCTGTCGCCGCCGAATAAGCTGGTTGCGGCATTGAAAAAGCCAGGCGATGCCTGGCTTTTTTGCTTTCAGGACAGCCCTTCCTCAGAGGATCATTCCCGCTCCGACAGTGTTGTTGGTCGATTCGTCAATCACGATGAATGCACCGGTACTGCGGTTTTCGGCGTAAGCATCGACGCACAGGGGCTGCGCCAGCTTGAAGGCAACACGCGCAATGTCGTTCATGCCCAGACGTTCGGCGGGCATCTGCTTCAGGGTGTTGATGTCCAGTCGGTAGCCAATCGTCTCCAGCGCAGCCTTGCTTTCCCTTGTGGTCTGGCGGATCAGATATTTGCGTTGCGGGTCAAGCGGGGTTTCGCCCAGCCAGCAGAGCATGGCCTCGATTCGCCGTGTCACCAGCGCCGAGTTTTTGTGGCGGACGATCATGTCGCCGCGGGACACATCAACCTCGTCTTCCAGCAGCAGCGTGACCGACTGCTCGGCGATCGCCCGCGGCAGTGAAGTGCCGTAAATCTCGATTGCCTTGACGCGCGTCCTTTGTTCCGATGGCAACACCAGCACTTCGTCGCCCACCGCAATCTCGCCCGATTCGACGCGACCCATGAAGCCGCGATAGTCATGCAGTTTCGGATCGCCTGCCTTCTGCGGCCGGCAGACAAACTGTACCGGGAAGCGGAAGGCTTCATCACGCTCACTGTGCGCCGTGGGGGCATTTTCCAGGATGTCGAGCAGCGTCGGTCCCTGGTACCAGTCGAGTCGATCGCCGCGATCGACGATCATGTCGCCGGTCAAGGCCGACAGCGGAATGAAACTGACGTCGCCAATGCCCAGTGTCGCCGCGAACTCGAGGTACTCGCTACGAATGCGTTCGTAGGTGGTTTGATCGTAGTCCACCAGATCCATCTTGTTGATCGCCACGATGATGTGCGGGATGCCGACCAGATGAGTGAGATACGAATGGCGCCGGGTTTGGGTCAGCACCCCCTTGCGGGCGTCGATCAGGATGATCGCCAGATTCGCGGTCGACGCCGCGGTGACCATGTTGCGGGTGTACTGCTCGTGGCCGGGCGCGTCGGCAATGATGTACTTGCGCCGTCCCGTGGTGAAGTAGCGGTAGGCGACATCGATGGTGATGCCCTGTTCGCGCTCGGCCTGCAGGCCGTCGGTCAGCAGTGAAAGATCAACGCTCTCGAGGCCGCGCCGCTCGGAGGTGCGTGCAATCGCGTGCAGGGTGTCGGCAAGAATGGTCTTGGTATCGTAGAGCAGCCGTCCGATCAGTGTGCTCTTGCCATCGTCCACGCTGCCGCAGGTGAGGAAACGCAGCAGCCCGTTGTCGATTTCCGGCAGGCGTTCAATGGCGCTCATCAAAAATATCCTTCCTTCTTGCGTTGTTCCATCGAGGCTTCGGAGGTCTGGTCGTCCAGACGGGTCTCGCCGCGCTCGGTAATGGTCGTGGTTGCCGTTTCCTCAATGATGCGGGCCACCGTGTCGGCGTCGGATAAAACCGGCGCGGTACAGGTGATGTCGCCAACCGTGCGGAAGCGCACGGTCAGTTCCTCGACGACATCACCCGGGCGAGCCGGCGTCAATTCGGTGACCGGTTGCAGCAGTCCGTTCTTTCGCACTACCGAGCGTTTATGCGCAAAGTAGATCGACGGCAGATCGAGTCCTTCGCGTTCGATGTACTGCCACACGTCGAGTTCGGTCCAGTTGGAAATGGGGAAGGCGCGAATGTTCTCGCCCTTGTGCACCCGTGCATTGAACAGGTCCCACAATTCCGGTCGCTGGTTCTTCGGATCCCACTGGCCGAACTCGTCGCGGAAGGAAAAAATCCGTTCCTTGGCCCGTGCCTTTTCCTCGTCGCGTCGCGCGCCGCCGATGCAGCAGTCGAAACCGAATTCCTCGATCGCTTCGAGCAGCGTCACCGACTGATGTTTGTTGCGCGACTCGTTGGCCGACTTGAGCACGACGCTGCCGCGTCGCATCGAGTCCTCGACCGAACGCACGATCAGCCGCTCGCTTAACTGGCAGGCGCGAAAGTCGCGAAAATCGATGACTTCGCTGTAGTTGTGGCCGGTGTCGATGTTGAGCAGCGGAAAAGGAAAGCGCCCCGGGCGGAAGGCTTTTTCCGCCAGGCGCAGCAAGACCAACGAATCCTTGCCGCCGGAGAACAGCAGAGCGGGGTTGGCGCACTGTCCGGCCACTTCGCGCAGGATGTGGATGGACTCTGACTCCAGCCAATCCAGATGCGACAGCGTGGCGTGCTGCTGCAGGGCCAGCGTACTCATGTGCCGATTCCTTGCCTGGCAATGCGCTGCAACTTGCCGTCGACCAGATGCAGGCCGCATTCCTCGGTCTCTTCGGTTTGGCTTCGGCCGGCACCTGACGGTGCCTTAACCCCGGCTTCGCCGACGTTAGCCTCCGCCGAAGCGCGAACAAATGTTCCGTCCGGCCTCCTGTGGAGGCCGCACTCTTTGGTGTCCGCGCTTTCCCACCACCAGCGGCCGGCGCGCACGTCTTCGCCGGGCTGAATAGCGCGGGTGCAGGGGGCGCAGCCGATGCTCGGATAGTTGCGGTCGTGCAGTCGGTTGTAGGGCACCTTGTTGGCTCGCAGGTACACCCAGACTTCCGCCTCGCTCCAATCCGACAATGGACTTGCCTTGACGAGGTTGTTCGTGGTGTCCTGGGCGATCACTTTCAGCTTGTCGCGGGTGGTCGACTGCGCGGCGCGCAAGCCGGTGACCCAGGCGCCCTTGCCGGCCAGTGCGCGTTGCAGCGGTTCGACCTTGCGCGCATGGCAGCAGGCCTTGCGTGCTTCGACCGAATCGTAAAAGCCGTGGCTGCCGTGGGTGCGGGCGTAGGCTTCGACAGCGTCATGTCGCGGAAAGAAGATGTCGAGCTTGCGGCCGTAGTGTTTTTCGGCCTGGTGGATCAGCTCGTAGGTTTCGACCGGCAGGCGGCCGGTGTCGAGCGAGAACACGCCGATGTTGATGTCGTTGTGCCAGATCAGGTCGGTCAGCACCATGTCCTCGGCTCCCAGGCTGTTGGCAAAGACCACGGGAGCGTAGTCGCGCGCAATGTTGCGCAGGAGCAGGGCGGCACGCGCGGCCTTCTCGGCCACGATGTCGATCAGCTCGGGATTGGCCAGGTCAGGCAGGGATTCTCGGATCATGGCGTTCTCGTCAGGCAGTACGGCGACGGAAAAGAGGTTCGGGGAGGTCGGTGCCGGCTTGATACACCTCGGGGAAGTCGTCGAAGGCGGCAAGAGCTTCCTCGGTGTTGCGGCCTTCACCGAGCACGAAGCTGTCGAAGCCCACGCGATTGAGGAAGAAGATCTGGTCGCGGCCGATGTCGCCAAAGGCGCGCAGTTCGCCGTCGTAGCCGTAGCGTTCGCGCAGCAGGCGCGCAGTGGAGTAGCCGCGGCCATCGGCAGCCTTGAGGAAATGCACGGCGATCACGGTGAAGTCGTCGATATCCTTGGCGATCTCGGCCACGTCGTCCTCCGGCGAGAGCCAGATGCCGAGCGGCGTGCCGTGCTCGTACTCACGGGCAATCAGGCAGGCCTTCTTCGATTTCCACACCGAGACGGGCACCAGCAACGGGCCGACCGGCAGGCAGACATCGAACGGCGCCACGCCGTCGACCAGGGTCACGACTTTCCATGCGTCATCCTGCAGGCGACGCTCCTTGATGATCTGTTTGTTAGCCATTTGCGACTCTCCTTTGTTGGGTGGCTTGGGGATATGCAGCGTTGCGGAAGACTTCTTCGCCGATGCGGTCGAAGGTGTCGATGAAGCGTTCGTCGGCATGACGGTGCGCGAGATAGGCGCCGATCAGGCGCTCGATTGCGTCGGGCACTTCGGCCGCGGCGAAAGCGCGGCCGATTACTTCGCCGATGCGGGCGTCATTGCCCTGGCGGCCGCCGACGGTGACCTGGTACCACTCCTCGCCGTTCTTATCGACGCCGAGGATGCCGATCGCGCCGAGGTGGTGGTGGCCGCAGGAGTTCATGCAGCCGGAGATGTTGAGCTCCAGCTCGCCGATGTCGTGCTGGTAGTCGAGATCCTCGAAGCGTTCCTGGATCGCGGTGGCGATGGGTAGCGAACGCGCATTGGCCAGGCCGCAGAAGTCGCCGCCGGGGCAGGCGATCAGGTCTTGCAGCAGGCCGACCGTGGGTGAGGCGAGGCCGGTTGCCTTGGCCCGATGCCAGACGGTGTAGAGCTCGCGCTGGGGTACGTCGGCGAGGATCAGGTTCTGTTCGTGCGAGACGCGCAGTTCACCGAAACTGAAGCGCTCGGCCAGCTTGGCGGCCGCCTCCATCTGGTCGCTGGTGGCATCGCCGGGGGCGGTGCCGGGTTTTTTCAGCGACAGTGTGACGGCAGCGTAGCCGGCCACCTTGTGCGCCTGTACGTTGCGCTGGACCCAGCGTGCGAAGGGCTTGTCCTCGCGCAGGTGGGCGAGATGGCAGAGGTCGTCGGGCGCGAGGGTTTCATACTCCGGCGCAGCGAATTGCGCCGAGACGCGAGCGACTTCGGTAGTGGTCAGCGTCGACGGACCATCCTTCAGGTGCGACCATTCTTCGTCGACCTGCCGGGCGAACTCTTCGCGCCCGAGTGCCTTGACCAGGATCTTGATGCGCGCCTTGTAGGCATTGTCGCGGCGGCCGTGGCGGTTGAAGACGCGCACCAGCGCCTCGGTGTAGGTCAGCAGATGTTGCCAGGGCAGGAACTCGCGTACCACTTGGCCGAGCAGCGGGGTGCGGCCGAGGCCGCCGCCGGCATAGACCTTGAAACCGATCGCGCCGTCAGCATCCTGCAGCAGCTGAAGGCCCAGATCATGCACCTGGATCGCCGCGCGATCTTCAGTGGCGCCGGAGATCGCGACCTTGAATTTACGTGGCAGGTAGGCGAACTCCGGGTGGAAGGTCGACCATTGGCGCAGGATCTCGGCCCAGGGGCGGGGATCGGCGATCTCGTCGGCGGCGATGCCGGCGAAGTGATCGGTAGTGACATTGCGGATGCAGTTGCCCGAAGTCTGGATCGCATGCAGTTCGTCCTGCGCCAGTTCGGCGAGGATATCGGGAACGTCGGGCAACTTGACCCAGTTCAGTTGCAGGTTGTGGCGTGTAGTGAAGTGGCCAAAGCCGCGGTCATAGCGCCGCGCAATGTTCGCGAACTTGCGTAGTTGTTTCGCCGAGAGCAGGCCGTAGGGGACTGCAAGGCGCAACATCGGGCCGTGGCGCTGGATGTAGAGGCCGTTTTGCAGGCGCAGCGGGCGAAATTCGTCATCCGTGAGTTCGCCGGCGAGATAGCGCCGGGTCTGGCCGCGAAACTGGGCGACGCGGGCCTGGACAATGGCGTGGTCGTAGTCGTCGTATTGGTACATGGTGTTTCCTCAGGCGAGAATCAGCTTGCCGCCAACCAGCAGCAGCACGGAAGCCAAGAGGCCGCGCAGTGCGCGTTCCGGAACCCTGGCGGCGAAATGGGCGCCCAGCGCGATGCCGGGCAGCGACCCGATCAGCAGCGAAACCAGAAGCACCACATCGACCGTGCCCAGCCACCAGTGGCCGAGGCCGGCGACCAGAGTCAGCGGCACGGCGTGGGCAATGTCGGAGCCGACAATGCGGCGCGTGGCGAGTTGCGGGTAGAGGAAAGTCAGGGCCGTGACGCCAAGCGAGCCGGCACCGACCGAGGTGATCGTCACCAGCACACCGATCACGGCGCCGGCCAGTATCGTGAGCGGCGCGCGGTGCTTTGAAGAGTCGGCGCTGGCGCTGCGGCGCTTGGCCAGGTCGAGCAGGCGCTGGCGGAAGAACAGGGAAAGGGCAGTCAGCAGCAAGGCGACGCCGAGCAACACCGAGATCAAGCTCGTGGTGCCGTGGCCCTGCACGCCGAGTTGCGCCAGCAGCAGCAGGGTCAGGCCGGCGGCGGGCACGCTACCCAGCGCAAGTCGACCGGCGATGGTCCAGTCGATGTTGTCGTGACGATGATGCACCCAGGAACCGCCGCTCTTGGTGATCGCCGTGTAAAGTAAGTTAGTACCCACTGCGGCTGCTGGCTTGAAGCCGAAGAGCAGTACCAGTAGCGGTGTCGTCAGCGAACCGCTGCCGACGCCGGTCAGGCCGACGAGGAGGCCGACGGCAAAGCCGGACAAGGGAAGCAGGGGATTGAGTGCGAATTCCATGATGCAGTGCATCGTAGCGACTTCTTATAGTCCAGAAAAATACCTTATGGCTATTTGTATATAACTATAAGATATAATTGGCCCATGAAGCTCCAGCAACTACGTTATCTGGTGGAAGTCGAGCGGCGCGGCTTGAACGTCTCGGCGGCGGCCGAGGCGCTGTTCACTTCGCAGCCAGGGGTGTCCAAGCAGATCGGCCTGCTCGAGGACGAACTGGGTCTGACGATTTTCGAGCGCAGCGGCAAGCGGCTTACCGCTATCACGGCACCCGGCCGCATCGTGCTGGCCATGGCGCAGCGCATGCTCGTGGAAGCGCAGAACATGAAGCGGGTGGGCGAGGACTATGCGGCGGAAAGCAGCGGCACGCTGTCGATCGCGACCACCCACACCCAGGCGCGCTACACGCTGCCGCCAGTGATCCGGCGCTTCGTTCAGCGCCATCCGGCAATTCGGCTGCACATCCAGCAAGGCAGTCCGTTGCAGGTTGCGGAGTGGGTCATGGATGGCAGTGCCGATCTCGGTATCGCCACCGAGGCGCTGGACCGGCACGAGGAACTGCTGACCCTGCCCTGCTTCCAGTGGGCGCATCTGGTGGTTACGCCTGCGGACCACCCCTTGCTGGCCAGCCATCCGCTAAGCTTGACGGCACTCGCGGAGTATCCGTTGATCACCTACGACGCGACTTTTACCGGCCGCTCGCGCATCGACCGGGCATTCGAGCGCCAGAACCTCCGGCCCCAAGTGATGCTGACGGCGATCGATTCGGATGTGATCAAGACGTACGTTGCGCTCGGCCTCGGTGTTGGCATCATCGCCGAAATGGCCTTCGATCCGGCGCGCGACGAAGCGCTCGCCGCTATGCCGGCACGCCATCTGTTCGAGGGCAATACGACGCGCGTGGGCTTTCGCCGCGACGTCTGGCTGCGAGGCTACGAATACGATTTCATGGAACTGCTGGCACCGCAACTGACGCGGGGCATGGTCGAGGCCACGCTGAAGGGTGAAGGCGCCGATCCCGGCCTCTGATTCCGTTCGACTCGGGAGATTTCCTTGTCGGCGAACACGATGTTCGCGAGTCCGGAAGCTAGAATGGCGTCAGTCCGCGATTGCCGTACATTCCAGAGAGCGAGGTTTGACCATGCCCTATACATCTGATCTTGTCCATGAACTGAACACCCTGATACGTTTCAATCTGGAGACCAGTCAGCAGGGCATCAAGGTGCACAAGACCGCCGATCCCGCGGTGATCGAAGCAGTTCGCCGCCTGCACGCCAAGGGCTTGCTGACACAGGTGGACGGCGGCTATCTGACGGGTCTCGGCAGGGACGCGGCAGAGCATGCCCAAGCCATGCTGACCATACTGACTTCGGACGCCACCGCTGCGGCAACCCCGTAACGGAATATCGCCTAAGGACTTTCGTCGGCGGCGTCGCCGGTTTCGGGCCTGCCTTCGAGCTCGCGCAGTTCCCGGAACAATTCGCGGTAAGCCCGCGGTGGCTTGCCCTGCTGCGCTTCTTTCAGTGCGTTGCGGCGCAGCTGGCGCAGGTGCTGCATATCCGCATGCGGATAGTCGCGGGCAAGTTCACTGAACACCGCTTCGTCTTCCATCAAGCGCGTGCGCAGCCTTTCCAGTTGGTGCTGACGGATGTTGGCCGCTTCGGACTTTCCCTTGATTTCGTTCATCGCCGCCTGTAACGGAGCGGCATCGATATCGCGCATGATCTTGCCGATGTACTGCATCTGGCGCCGCTTGGCCTCGTGCTTGGTGAAACGCTGGGCATCAAGCAGCGCTTCGCGCAGCCGTTCCGGCATGTCGATCTTCGCCAGTCGGTCTTTCGACAGCGCCACCAGTTCCGCGCCCAGATCCTGCAGCGCGGTCATCTCCCGCTTCAATTGCGATTTGCTGGGGCCGGAATATTCGTCCGGCTCGTTATAGATATCTTCCACGGTTATGATTATAGCTTCGCGATTCGAGTACCACTCTTAAAGGGTTCCTGCATGTCCCAAGCTTTTGCTCACTCCCAGGAGACATTGCGCGCATTGGCGCAGGCTGTTCTCGATCATGCCGCCGCCAAGGGCGCCACAGCCTGCGAGGTTGATGTCTCGGAGGGCTTCGGCCAGTCGGTCAGCGTGCGCCGGCAGGAAGTGGAAACCATCGAATACAACCGCGACAAGGGGCTTGGCGTCTCGGTGTATATCGGCCAGCGACGCGGCCATGCCAGCAGCTCGGATTTCTCGCCGGCAGCGCTGAGAGCCTCGGTCGAGGCCGCGCTCTCCATTGCACGATTCACTGCCGAAGACGATTGCGCCGGCCTGCCCGATGCCAAGCTTCTGGCGAAGCGGAGCATGGATCTGGACCTGTTTCATCCCTGGGACATTTCCGTGGAGGCGGCGATCGACATCGCGCGCCGCTGCGAGCAGGCCGCCTTCGATGTCAGCCCGCTGATCAAGAACTCTGAAGGCGCCAGTGTTTCCGCGCAAACTTCCCATTTTGTTTCCGCCAACAGCCTGGGCTTCATGGATGGCTTTGCCACGTCGCGGCACTATGTGTCCTGCTCGGTGATCGCCGGAGAAGGCGAGGACATGCAGCGCGACGATTGGTATACCACCCGTCGCAATGCCGATGGATTTCCCGATGCGGCGCTGATTGGCGACTACGCGGCGCGACGGGCGCTGTCGCGTCTCGGCGCGCGCAAGCTGAAGACCCGCAAATGCCCGGTAATTTTCGAAGCCCCGCTGGCGTCGGGATTGATCGGCAGTTTTGTGCATGCGGTCTCCGGCGGCGCACTCTATCGCAAGACATCCTTCCTGCTCGATAGCCTTGGTCGGCAGCTGTTCCCGGAGTTCGTCCAGATCAGCGAACGGCCGCATATCCGCGGTGCTTTCGCGTCCTCGCCCTTCGACGACGATGGGGTCGCGACCCACGATCGCGAGGTGGTGAAGAACGGTGTGCTGCAAGGCTACTTCCTGTCCACCTACTCGGCGCGCAAGCTGGGCATGGAGACCACCGGAAACGCCGGTGGCGCACACAATTTGCTGGTTCAGCCCGGGAAGAACGACCTCAAGGGGCTGTTGCGCGAAATGGGCACGGGGCTGCTGGTCACCGAACTGCTCGGCCAGGGAGTGAATTACGTAACCGGCGACTATTCGCGCGGGGCGGCGGGGTACTGGGTGGACAAGGGCGAGATCGCCTATCCGGTGGAAGAAATCACCATAGCCGGCAACCTGCGCGAGATGTTGCGTGGCATTGTCGATATCGGCAATGACATCGAGGTGCGGGGTTCGAAGCAGGTGGGTTCGGTTCTGGTCGATCGCATGACGATCGCCGGCAACTGAGTCGGCGCCTGAGAGAAACCGAAAGCCGGCGCTTGCCGGCCCGCGTCCCTGGATACCGTCCCTTGAGGGACATAAAGCGGAATCCCCGGCAGACAGAGTCCGATATGGCGAAGCAACGCCGCCCGGCAAAATCCCGGCAATCCGGCTTGACCGCAAAGCAGGGTTTGATATGCTAATAGCCCCATTTCCGGTAGAGTTCGGGACGCAGTCTTTGATCCGCCTCCTTTGGAGCCGCCGCCATACGAGCCGCGGGCCATGTCCGATCCCGCCACAGGAGTTTCCCGAACAATCTCGCTGCATCGCCGTGTTGATAGCAGCATGCTGGAAGGTAGAACGCCCTGAAATCATTTCTTGGAATCTCTCTTGGGGAACACGCTTCGCAAAACGATGACGCGGAAGCGGTCAGTGCCCCGCGGAAGCTGGACCTCAACAAGCTGAAGACGCTGATCGATTTTTTCCCGATCGGGAAGAAGCTCTCCTATTCCCCCGAGTACAAGAAGGAAATAGTTTTCGACACGCTTGTGGTCGCCTACTGCGTGAACGGGAGTTTTGTCTATTCCGGGGAGTCGATCGATCGCGATTCCGATGGTTATCCGACCATGTTCCACACCGACGAAAACAAGGAGCGCATCCCGGTTTCGCGTGTCAAGCTGTTGCAACTGCTGGTTCCGGATACGACCGAGCTTGAACTGAAGCTCGATTACGCGCGGCGAGCGCTTATCGGCCGCGGGCGGCAATTCATCAAGGGCAACTCCATCTCCCTGATTTCCAAGGCGGGGACCCGGGGGGTGTCGACCATCGATACCGAGGTGGCGAAGAATTTCATTCTGAAGGATGGTCCTTACGCCAACACGCAGATGATCCTGCTTACGCCGGAACTGTCCAGCCTGACGGTTACCGATCAGCGGAAAAAGGCTCGCGCAAAAACATCCGTTCCCGTCAGGGTGTCGTTGGCGGACGGGAGGTTGCCGGGGTCCTACACGATTGCCGATATTTCCGATGGCGCCGTGCGCATCCGGGTGCGAGACCGAGATACAACGATGCCGGAAGTGAACCGGGGCGACGAAGTGTTTCTTGACATCGATCTGGGTGAGTCGGAACGGCACTACACCATCAAGGGATCAGTCTTTCGTCGCTCGGCGGAGACGTGCATCATCCAGTTGGAAGGGCTCCTGAACGACGGCCGATTTGGCAGTTTCAGTCCGCTCGACATGCTGGAGCTGAAGGCGGGCTTGCTCAACTACGGCGAGTGAACCGTAGCTGATTGCATCCCGCAGTTTCCCGCGGTTTCCCGAAGTTTTCCGCAGGCCCTCAGGGTGAGCGCGCGCTGTCGACATCAGCCAGGTTCCGCTCGTCGACGTAGACCCTCGCGGACTCGACCTCCTCGCGCGCGAAGCAGGTCACAATGACGTTGCTGTGCACGGCTGCCTTTGAGAGAACCTCGACGGCGCAGCGGCCGTAGGCGCTTTCGATGGTGGCCAGCAAATTGCGGGCATAGGGGCTGGCAAGTTTTCCGTCAAGAATCAGGTTGGCCAGCATCACGCCGCCCGGCTTCAGTGCGCGGCGCGTGTCGCGCCAGAATTCGCGCGTGACGAGATGGCCGGGGATCGAGGTACGCGCGCTATAGACATCCACCACCAAGGCGTCATAACGGCGCGCGGTCTCGATCACGAAGCGGCGCGCGTCGGCGGCGACGAACTCGCCACGCGCCGCTTCGCGCAGGAAATCGCGTTCGGCGATTTCGCGGATGGCCGGGTCGATGTCTACGTAGGTGTAGCGGTTGGCGGGCTCGCGGTGGGACAGCGTGAATCCGCCCGCGCCCAGCACCAGAATGTCGCGGTCGCGGAAACCAAGATCGTCGAGCAGGACATGCCGCAGGTGCCGCACGTAGCGCGTATAGAGGGGCGGCTCGCTGCTGTCCATCAGCGACGCCACCTGATTGTTCACGCGGAAGACGCGAGGCGACCGCATGCCTTCCCGCGTCACGATTTCGACCTCGTAATCGGCATAGGCCGTGTCGGCACGCTGGCGGTCACCGAGATTTGCGGCGATGCTGATGCCGGTCACGCCCGCCAGCAAGCCCGCTGCCAGCGGTCGAGGACGCTGTACCAGTGCGGCGCCGCCGACCAGCATCACCGCGCCGAGCAGCACGGCAGCCCACACGCCGAACAATTGCATGACGCCCAGCGAGAGGGTGACCGAGCCGAGAAATGAACCGAGGGTCGACCAGTAGAGCGCCCGGCCCGCGGCTTCTCCGCTGCGCTGCGCGTGCATCAGGTTGGTCAGTATCGGCACCGTCTGTCCCAGCAGCCAGGCCAGCGGACACAGTATTGCACCGACAAAAATCAGGTAGGCCATGGCCGCCGGCGCATTGGCAAAGATGGCGTTGACACTGCCTCCCGCGAGACCGGCGCCCATCAGTGCCGCGGAGATCAGGAAATTGCGCGCCACAACCGTTCGGTAGCCTGCCGCGACGCGGCTGCCGGAGTGGTAGCCGAGAGCGAGGGCCAGCAGGAACAGGCCGATGGTCGGTGCCGTGATGACGATGGAACTGCCGACATGGGGAATCAGCCGCCGCAGGGCGATGATTTCGGCGCCGAGCGAGCAATAGCCCTCGATGAAAACGATGGTGAACAACAAGCGTGGCGACATGGGGACGATACGGGTAGCGAGGTTTGCGACTTTACCCCAACTAAAACTCGGCGCTGGCGATACGGCGATACGGCGTAGCGGTTCTCTGCGCCGTAAAATGCAGTGCCATGCCCATTTCGATCAACTCCCCGTCAGTCAAGGTATCCATCGTGCTGCCATTTCCCTGCGCCGAGAGTGGCTGACCTTGCCATGAGCAGTTTGCCGCTCGTTGAGTGGACCGAGGACGGCGCGGCGCGGTCTGCCCGCTGGCATTCCGAAGGCGGGGCGCCGGCGCCGAAACGCGTGGTCGTTGCCGATGATCGCATCACGGCCGACGCTGCCTATCGATTGGCGTGCGAAGGCACTGCCTTGCTGTGGCGGGGCGATTTCAACAATGCGCGCCAGTTGCTGCAGGCCATGGCGCGGCGCGTCGATCGCAAGCCGCGCAAAGCGGCGGCATCGACAACGGCTCCGGCCGAGGCTTTCCATTTCTACCGTCAGGCGCAATCGCTGCGTGCACGCACCCTGGGCATGCTGTTGCTGCCCTTCGATGGCGACTACCGGCTGCCGCTGCGACGGGCGCCCGACGTGCGTCAGGCCTGCGTCGAAGCCTATGGCGATGGTGCCGCGCCATTCGTCGCGTCGTTGAGGGAATTGCTGGGCCTGATCGGTGCGCACGAATGGCGCAAGAAGGGTGTCGAGGTGCCGGCACTGGGCCAGCGTATCCATCCGCATTACGGCGTCTTTGCTCCGGTGCGCGGCGAGTATGTCGGCCTGGTGGCCGCGGCGCCGCTGCCGTCCGGATGCACGCTGGCTTTCGACATTGGCACCGGCACCGGCGTCCTCGCCGCGGTGCTTGCGCGGCGGGGCATCGCGCGCATCGTTGCCACCGACCAGGATCCCCGGGCGCTGGCGTGCGCTCGCGAGAATATCGAACGCCTCGGGCTGGCGGCGCAGGTGGACGTGGTGGCGGCCGATCTGTTCCCGCCGGGCCGCGCGTCGCTGGTGGTGTGCAACCCGCCATGGGTTCCGGCCCGCGCCGGTTCTCCGCTCGAGCGCGCCGTCTACGACCCCGACTGCCGCATGCTGATGGGATTCATCAAGGGCCTTGCGGCGCATCTGGAGCCGGGCGGCGAAGGCTGGCTGGTGCTCTCCGACATTGCCGAGCATCTGGGTTTGCGCTCGCGCGCCGAACTGCTGGCTGCCTTCGATGAGGCAGGCCTCGACGTGGCGGGGCGGATCGACGCCAAGCCCGGCCATCCGCGTACCGCAGACACCACCGATCCGCTGCATGCCGCACGTGCCGCGGAACTGACTTCGCTTTGGTGCCTGACGGTGAGGAACGGGTAGAATCGATCAGACCTAAAGCAATGCAAGAGATGATGCCGCTCGAGGACAGCAAGCAACTCTTTCCGCGCAAGTTCTGGCCGACGCTGGTCATGTTCCTTGTGCTGGTCATTGTTTTTGGCGTCTACGTCGACTCCGAAAAGCAGATTGATCGTGCCAACGATCAGCGGCATTTTTCCCTGTTGCTCGCCCAGCAACTGCGGCAGTCGTCGGATGATCTGACCCGCATGGCCCGCACCTATGTGGTCACCGGTGACCCGCGCCACAAGAAGTACTACCAGGACATACTGGATATTCGCAACGGTAAAGCGCCGCGGCCGGAAGGCTATCTTTATGCTTACTGGGATCTGGTGCTGGCGGCAGGAAGGGCCCCGCAGACGAGTAGTGGGCCGGCGATAGCCTTGCTCGAGCTGATGCGTCAGGCGGGATTTACTGAAGTCGAATTGCAGAAGCTGGCCGAGGCCAAGTCGAATTCCGACGGGCTGACGGTCATCGAGTTCGAGGCCATGAAACTGGCCGAGGGCTCGGGTCCCGCTGCCGCGGTAGCCCGTACCAGAGCGCTCATGATGATGCACGACGCCAGCTACCATCAAGCCAAGGCGGCCATCATGAAGCCGATCAACGAGGCCTATCGGATGATGGACACGCGCACCGCCGATCAGGTGCTGGCGGCTGAGCGCACCGCCGTTCTGTTCCGCTTCGTGTTCATTTTTTTCTTTCTCGGCGCTGCGTTCATGCTCTGGCGGGCGCGTGCCGCCCTGCACGCGACGCTGGGAGGATCGGCAGACGAGATTCACGCGCACATCTTCGGAATCGGCCGGGGTAATTTTTCTTCGTCCATCATGGTCCCTGCCGGAATGGAGGAAAGCGTGCTCGCTGGTTTGTCTGCCATGCAGGACAGGCTGAAGGCGGACCAGACGGCGCGCGAAGTGGCCAATACCGAATTGCGCCTGTCGCAGGAGAGGTTTTTGACGGCCTTCAGTTCCTGCCCGGTCGCGGCATCGATAGCCGCAGCGGACGACGGGCGTTTCATGGAGGCCAACGACAATTACGAACGGGATTTCGGCTGGCCCAGAAGCGAGCTGATCGGCAGGACCTCGGTGGAGGTCGGCATCTGGCCGGATCAGGCGACGCGCGCACCGTGGGCCGAGGCGATTCGCCGCGAAGGCCGGCTGGTCAACTACGAGACGGTCTGGATGCACAAGAATGGCGAGCGGCGCAATGTCAGCCTGTCGGCCGAGACTACCGAGCTCAACGGCAAGACCTGCATCCTGGCCTATGCCACCGATATCACGGCGCGCAAGCGGGCCGAGCAGGCACTGGTGTCCAGCGAAACGCGGTTGCGCGCCGTGCTGGATGGCGTGCAGAGCGGTGTGGTGACGATTACCGAGAACGGCATCGTCGAATCCTTCAACCAATCCGCCGAACGGATGTTCGGTTACGGCGCGGACGAGGTCGTCGGCAGGAATGTCGCCATGCTGATGCCGGCGCCTTACAGTGCGGCGCACGACGGGTATCTCGAGAACTACCGCCGCAGCGGCATCCGCAAGGTCATCGGCTTCAGTCGCGATGTTATCGCCCGACGCAAGGACGGCTCAACATTTCCGATCGAGCTGGGCGTCACCGAGACGTTCCTGAACGGGACGAGGTTCTTCATCGGCAGCGTCAGCGACATCAGTTTTCGCAGGAAGGCCGAGGCCGAGCTGCGCATCGCGGCGACGGCCTTTGAATCCCAGGAGGGCATGGTCGTCACCGATCCCGCCGGCGTGATCCTGCGGGTCAACAAGGCGTTCACGGAAATATCGGGCTACACCGCCGAAGAGGTCATCGGTCAGACGCCGCGCCTGCTGAAGTCCGGCCGCCACGACGCCGCGTTCTATGCCGCGATGTGGGAGAGCCTCGCCAGCACGGGAGCATGGCAGGGAGAAGTCTGGGACCGGCGCAAGAACGGCGAGATATATCCAAAGTGGCTGACCATCTCCGCGGTAAAGGGCGATGACGGGGTCGTAACCCACTATGTCGGCACGCATCAGGACATCACCGAGCGCAAGAATGCGGAGGAAAGAATCAAGGAACTGGCCTTCTTCGATTCCCTTACTCGCCTGCCCAACCGCACGCTTCTGATGGATCGCCTGAAGCAGGCCATGACCGCCGGTAACCGCAACGGGACGTTCGGTGCCGTGCTGTTCATCGACCTCGATCATTTCAAGACGCTGAACGATACCCTGGGCCATGACAAGGGCGACCTGCTGCTGCAGCAGGTGGCGCAGCGTCTCGCGGCCAGCGTGCGCGAGGGTGACACCGTGGCGCGGCTGGGCGGCGACGAGTTCGTGGTGGTGCTGGGCAGCCTGAACAAGACCGCCGGGGAGGCCGCCAACGAGACCGAAGCCGTGGGAGAAAAGATTCTCGCTGTCCTCAATCAGACCTATCTGCTCGGGGATATTGATTACCGCAGCACGGCGAGCATCGGCGCCACCCTGTTTCGCGGGCATGAGACCTCCATTGAGGATTTGCTGAAACAGGCCGACCTCGCCATGTACAAGTCCAAGGCAACCGGGCGCAATGGCCTGCATTTTTTCGATCCGGCGATGCAGACGGTGGTGGTCGAGCGAGTCGCACTGGAAATGGGTTTGCGCACGGCCATCGAGGGCAATCAGCTCCTGCTCCATTACCAGGCCCAGGTGGGCGCAGCGGGACGCGTCACGGGGGCCGAAGCCCTGGTGCGCTGGCGGCATCCCGAGCGCGGCATGGTGTCTCCCGCCGAGTTCATCCCCCTGGCCGAAGAAACCGGGCTGATCCTGCCTTTGGGCCAATGGGTGCTGGAAACCGCCTGCGCCCAGCTTGCGCAGTGGGCAATCCGGCCGGAAATGGCCCATCTCACGCTGGCCGTGAATGTGAGTGCGCAGGAGTTCCGCGACCCCGACTTTGTCTTGAAGGTGGTGGCGATCCTCAATCAGACCGGCGCCAACCCGAATCGGCTCAAGCTGGAACTGACCGAAAGCCTGCTGGTGGACAATGTGGAGGACGTCATCGAAACGATGTTTGCGCTGAAGGCCCGGGGCGTGGGCTTTTCGCTGGACGATTTCGGCACCGGCTATTCCTCGCTGTCCTATCTGAAGCGCCTGCCGCTGGACCAGTTGAAGATCGACCAGTCGTTTGTGCGCGACATCCTCATCGACCCGAACGACGCCGCGATTGCCCGGACCATCGTGGCGCTGGCCGAAAGCCTCGGACTGGGCGTGATCGCCGAGGGCGTCGAGACTGAAACGCAGCGCGCCTTCCTCGCCAGTGCGGGCTGCCAGGCTTACCAGGGCTATTTCTTCAGCAGACCGCTGCCGGTCGAGGGCTTCGAGGAGTTTGCGCGCCGGGTTTGAGATGCCCCGGGCACACTGCCGGGTGGTCGGCGGTTCACTGATGTCCTAAGGTTTCTCCGCAAAGTGCCGTAACAGTAGTACTGACTACGCAGGAGCGCCGGAACATGAAATTCAAGGTGAATTACAAGGGAATCCAGAAGTACATCGGCCAGTTGGAATTGGCCAATGCTTATCTGGCGAAGCACTGGGGCTCGGTTTCGAGGGCCTATGAACTTGGAGTCAAGCTGGAGCTTGTGCAGCAAGGCAGATAAAGGAGCCCCCGGTCTTGCGCGCAGAAGCATTCCCCGAGCCCCCAAAAACAAACCCCGCCATGGCGGGGTTTGTTTTTGGCGCCGGCCATTGCTGACCGGATCAATCGCCTTACTTCTTCTTCGCCGGCGCTGCCTTGGCCTTGGCAAAACGACCGGTCTGCATGAAGTTGTCGAAGCCGGCTTCGGTGAAGCGGAACCACAGGTGCTGCTCGTCGCGAAATGCGGCGTAGTCCGAATAGACCTTCTTCCACGCCGGATTCTTGTTCGACAGATCGTCGTAAAGCGCCATGGCGGCCTCGTAGGCGGCCACCATGATGCTCTTGTCGAACTGATGCAGCTTGGCGCCGGCGGCGACCAGACGCTTGAGCGCCGCCGGGTTCTTGGCGTCATATTTGGCCTGCATCACCACGTGGGCATGGGAGGCGGCAGACGCGAGAACAGCCTTGTAATCCGCCGGCAGCGCGTCATAGGCTTTCTGGTTCACGTAGAGCGAGAGCTGCGGACCGCCTTCCCACCAGCCGGGGTAGTAGTAGTGCTTGGCGACCTTGACGAAGCCCAGCTTCTCGTCGTCGTAGGGGCCGACCCACTCGGTGGCGTCGATGGTGCCTTTTTCCAGGGCCTGGTAGATTTCGCCGCCGGGGATGTTCTGCGGCACACCGCCGATGGCCGACAGCACCTTGCCGCCGAAGCCGCCGATGCGCATCTTGAGGCCCTTGATATCGGCCAGCGACTTGATTTCCTTGCGGTACCAGCCGCCCATCTGGGCGCCGGTGTTGCCCATCGGGAAATTCACGATGTTGTAGTTGGCATAGAACTCGCGCAGCAATTTCATGCCGTTGCCTTCGTACATCCAGGCGGTCATCTGGCGGCTGTTGAGGCCGAAGGGAATCGCGCAGTCGATGGCGAAGGTGTCATCCTTGCCGAAGAAGTAATACGGGGCGGTGTGGGCGCACTCGACGGTGCCCTGCTGCACGCCATCCACCACGCCGAAAGCCGGCATCAGTTCGCCGCCGGCATGGACGGAAATGACGAACTTGCCGCCGGTCGCGTCCGAGACCGCCTTCGAAAAGGTTTCGGCCGCGCCGTAAATGGTGTCGAGCGCCTTGGGGAAGCTCGATGCCAGGCGCCAGCGAATGGCGGGGGCGGCTTGCGCGTGAACCGCCGGTGCGGCACCGGCAGCCAGGATGCCGGCAATACCGGCATTTTGCAGAAACTTGCGACGTTCCATGTATGGATCTCCTCGTTGTTGTTTAAACATGACGACTGGGCCGGATTGGTCCGTCGCCAGATGCTACACCACAAAACCTTTCCTATTTTCCCTTCCTGAGCGACTGCTCCAGGGCCTTGGCGGGATCGTCCTCGGCCTCTTCCGCTTCCGCCTTTTTCTCTTCCTCGCCCTCGGCATTTTCACCCTCTTCGGCCGCGGCTTCGAGATCGACGGGCGGGGCTTCGAGCTGGGGATCCGATGCGCTGGCCACCGGCGGCTTGTCCAGGCTATCCAGCACCAGGTTGGGATAGATCACCACGGCAGCGACCATGATTACCTGCAGCACGATGAAGGCGATCGCGCCGCTGTAGATCTGGTTGGTGGTCACGGCCGGGATGCGCTCGCCGGTAATGCGGTCGTTGTAGTCGCTCTTGGCAGCGACGCTGCGCAGGTAGAACAGCGCAAAGCCGAAAGGCGGCGTCAGGAAGGAGGTCTGCAGGTTCATCGCGATGATGACGCCGAACCAGATCAGCGCATCGCTGCCGGCCGGCAGCAGCGCGGGCAGCAGCTTTTCGGCCACCGGCACCAGCAGCGGCACGACGATGAAGGCGATCTCGAAGAAGTCGATGAACATGCCGAGAATGAAAACCAGCAGGTTCACCACAATGAGGAAGCCCATGGCGCCGCCCGGCATCTTGCTGAACAGGTGCTCGATGAAGATGTGGCCGTCGGCGGCGTTGAAGGTGAAGGAAAACACCGTCGAGCCGATCAGGATGAAGAGTACGAAGATCGCCAGCTTGGTGGTGTTTTCCAGCGCTTCCTTGAGCAGCCGCATTTCCAGCTTGCGCCGCGCCAGCGCCATGATGAAGGCGCCCAGCGCGCCCATGGCGCCGCCCTCGGTAGGGGTGGCGAGGCCGAGGAAGATGGTGCCGAGCACGAGGAAGATCAGCACCAGCGGCGGGATCAGGACGAAGGTTACGCGCTCGGAGAGCTTCGACAGCAGGCCGAGCTTGAGCACATGGTTGACGATGGCCAGCGCCAGGGCGACAAAGGACGCGATGGTCATTGACAGGATCAGCACCTCGTCGCCCGGCGCTGCATTTTCACGGCCGGTCCAGCCCCGGATCAGGCCGTCATGGACCTGGCTCCAGGCGAAGCCCGCCGCCGCGGCAATCACCAGCAGCACGAGCAGCGATCGGTGGCCGGAAGAGCCGTTGGCTTCCTTGTAGATGCGCGCTTCGGGCGGCAATGCCGGCACCCAGGCCGGCTTGACGATGGCGACCAGGATCACGAACCCCGCATAACAGCCAACCAGCATCAGGCCCGGGACCAGCGCGCCGGCATACATGTCGCCGACGCTGCGGCCGAGTTGGTCGGCCATCACGATCAGCACCAGCGAGGGCGGAATCGCCTGCGCCAGGGTGCCCGAGGCGGTAATGACGCCGGTGGCGATGGTGCGGTTGTAGCCGTTGCGCAGCATGATGGGCAGGGAGATCAGGCCCATCGAGATCACCGCGGCGGCGACCACGCCGGTGGTCGCCGCCAGCAGCGCACCGACGAAGATGACGGCCAGCGCCAGGCCGCCGCGCACCGGGCCGAACACCTGGCCGATGGTTTCCAGCAGATCCTCGGCCATGCCGCTCTTTTCGAGGATGATGCCCATGAAGGTGAAGAAGGGAATCGCCAACAGCGTGTCGTTCTGCATGATGCCGAATACGCGCAGCGGCAGTGCCTGGAACAGGGAAGCCGGGAACAGCCCGGCTTCCATGCCGAGAAAGCCGAAGAACAAGCCCGTCGCGGCAAGCGCGAAAGCCACCGGGAAGCCGGTGAGGAGGAACAAAAGCAGGCCGCCGAACATCAGCGGCACGAAATTCTGGGCGATGAATACCATCAGCGGACTTCCTCTCGAACGTGGGCGGCGTGTTCCTCGATCTCGTGACCGATTTCGTCCTTGGCCGCGGTTTCGATGTGGCTGATGACATCCGGACCGGCGCCGCTGAGAAAGGCGGCGCGCTTGATCAATTCGGACAGGCCCTGCAGCGCCAGCAGGGTAAAGCCGAGGGGAATCAGGCCGTACATCGGCCAGCGGATCAGGCCGCCGGCGTTCTGCGACATTTCACCGCTTTTCCATGCGTTCGCGAAGGTCGGCCAGGAGAGCGTGACGAGTATGTAGCACAGCGGAAACAGGAAGACGACGATGCCGACCACGTCGATGAGGTTGCGCGTCTTCGCCGAAAGATGGTTGGAGATGAAGTCGATGCGGACATGGGCGTTCTTGAGGAGGGCGAAGCCGGAACCGAGCATGAAGACCGAGGCGAACAGATACCACTGGATTTCCAGTAGGGCGTTCGAGCTCATGTCGAAGGCCTTGCGCACGATGGCATTGCCGGCCGAAATCAGCACGGCGGCGAGGATCAGCCACATCAGGCCGCGACCGAGACGGTCGTTCAGGCCATCGATCAGGTGCGACACTTTCAGCATGGCGTTCATGCGCGAACCTCCGGGGTTGCCAAATGACCGCGCCGACAACGCAAGGAGGCATTGCCGTGGGGTGCGCGGACATGGCTGCGGAGCATATTAACCCGGGCCTTGAACATTTGTTGATTCAAGCGCTTCTCCTCGTTTGCCGCTTTCGGCATCTGTGTGCCGGATAAACCCTCGACGAGGGTTTACGCAGGAATCCTGAGTCGTGGATCATTGGTAAGACCAAAAGATGAGAAATAATACGGGCCGATATAAGCGCTGTCAATAGGTGTTTCAGATTTTTGCTGCCTGACCGCATGGCTATTGATATTGTGGTCAGACCAATGTTATATTTAACAAATGGATGTCAAGATGATCGCCCCCAAGCTCGCCGACGTTGTCGCGCGGGAGATTGAACAGCGCGTGCTCGAAGGCCGCCTGAAGCCGGGCGACCGACTGCCGTCCGAGCGCGACTTGTCGGTGCAGCTCGGCGTTTCGCGCGCCTCGTTGCGCGAGGCGATCCAGAAGCTCGCCGCGCGCGGGCTGCTGGATAGCCGGCAAGGCGGCGGCACTTTCGTCACCGATCGGCTGGATTCGAGCTTCGGCAACCCGTGGGAGGAAATCCTGCGCGATCACCCAGGCGTCCATGAGGACATGCTGGAATTTCGCCACATGCTGGAGGGGCGTGCTGCCGAATGCGCGGCGACGCGGGCCACGGTCGCCGACCGCGAGCGTGTGCGGCAATGCCTCGCGGCACTCGAGGACTCCTTCGGCGGCCAGGACCTGGATCTCCAGGTGGATAGCGATCTGGCCTTCCATCAGGCCATCGCCGAGGCCTCGCACAACGTCATCGTCGGCCACCTGACTGCCAGCCTGTTGCGCCTGATGCGCGACAACCTGCGGCGCAACCTGAGCGAACTGATGCAGGTGCCCGCAGCCCGTGACGCCCTGCTCGACCAGCATCGGGCGGTGTGGCACGCCATCGAGCAAGGGGATGCCGAGCAGGCGCTGGCCGCTGCCGCCAGCCATATCGGCTACGTGCGGCAGAACCTGACCCGCATGCTGCGCAGCGACGCACGCCACAAGGCTTAAAATCGGGGGCATGACCTCGGCACACATCACCCGCTTTTGCCTCATCCGTCACGGCGAAACGGACTGGAACGGCGAAAAGCGCATCCAGGGACACATCGACATTGATTTGAATGCGGCGGGCGAAGCCCAGGCGCGGGCCGTCGGACAGGGCCTGGCGGAACATTCCTTCGCCGCGGCATACAGCAGCGACCTGCAGCGCGCGTGGCGCACGGCGCAGATTGCTACCGCCGGCATGGGCCTCGCCGTGTCGCCAGCGCCGACTTTTCGCGAGCGACATTTCGGCGTGCTGCAAGGCGTCACCTCGCAAGAAGCGCGCGTGCAGTATCCGGACGTATTCCATCACCACCACGCGCGCACGCCGGACTATGACTACGAGAACGGCGAATCGCTGATTGTTTTTGCGGCGCGCGTGAGGGCCGGGCTTGAAGCTCTGGCCGTGAGCCATCGCGGCCAGAACGTGCTGATATTCACCCATGGCGGCGTGCTTGATGTCGTTTATCGCGCGGCGACCGGCCGGCCGCTCGAGGCGCCGCGCGATTTCACGCTGCCGAATGCGGCCTTCAACTGGGTGGAACACGGACCCGATGGCTGGCGGCTGATTTCATGGGCCGATTGCCGTCACCTGAATCGGGCGCTCGACGAGGTGCTCGAGTAGCCGGGTGGCGGGCGAATTGCGAAGCGGTAGGGGGCGGATGCTAAAATCGCGCATTCCCATCCACCTACGGATTTCCGCCATGTTTGCCAAGCAGAACACCCTCGCCAAGAGCGATCCCGAACTCTGGGCCGCGATCCAGAACGAAAACCGCCGCCAGGAAGACCACATCGAACTGATCGCCTCGGAGAACTATGTTTCCTGGGCGGTGATGGAAGCGCAGGGTTCGCAACTGACCAACAAATACGCCGAAGGCTATCCCGGCAAGCGCTATTACGGCGGCTGCGAACATGTCGATGTGGCCGAACAATTGGCCATCGATCGCGCCAAGAAACTGTTCGGCGCCGATTGCGCCAACGTCCAGCCCCATTCCGGCTCCCAGGCCAACCAGGCCGTATTTTTCGCCTTCCTCAAACCGGGCGACACCATCCTCGGCATGAATCTGTCGATGGGCGGGCACCTGACCCACGGTATGCCGCTCAACATCAGCGGCAAGTGGTTCAGCATCGTCCCCTACGGCCTCGACGAGAACGAGGAAATCGATTACGCGGAAATGGAGCGGCTCGCCCACGAGCACAAGCCCAAGCTGATCATCGCCGGCGCCTCGGCCTATGCGCTGAAGATCGACTTCGAGCGCTTCGCCAAAGTGGCGAAGGCGGTCGGCGCCATCTTCATGGTGGACATGGCGCATTACGCCGGGCTCGTCGCGGCCGGCTTCTACCCCAATCCGGTGCCGCATGCCGACGTGGTGACCTCGACCACCCACAAGACCCTGCGCGGCCCGCGCGGCGGCCTGATCCTGATGCGCGCCGAACACGAAAAGGCGATCAACTCGGCGATCTTTCCCGGTTTGCAGGGCGGCCCGCTGGAACACGTCATCGCGGCCAAGGCCGCGGCCTTCAAGGAGGCGATGACGCCCGAGTTCCGCAACTACCAGGAACAGGTGATCGAAAACGCCCAGGTGATGTGCAAGGTGCTGAAGTCGCGCGGCCTGCGCATCGTTTCCGGGCGCACCGAGTCGCATGTCTTCCTGGTCGATTTGCAGGCCAAGAACATTACCGGCAAGGACGCGGAAGCGGCTTTGGGCCGCGCCCACCTCACGGTGAACAAGAACACGATTCCCAACGATCCGCAGAAGCCTTTCGTCACCTCCGGCATCCGTCTTGGCACGCCGGCCATGACTACACGCGGCTTCACCGAGATCGAAGCCGAGCAGGTCGCCAATTTGATCGCCGACGTGCTCGATGCGCCGCACGATGAAGCGGTCTTGGCGCGGGTGCGCGGCGAAGTATCGGCGATGTGCAAGAAGTTTCCGGTGTATGGCTGACCGGCATGAATCCCATAATTCCACCGCAGAGGCGCAGAGGCGCAGAGAAAGGCGACGCAGAGAAATTCAACCAGGAGCCTTGCTTCTGCTTTCTCTGCGTTACCTCTGTGCCTCTGCGCCTCTGCGGTAAAGTCTTTTCCATTTCCGACTAGTCCGGCTTAGGATGAAGTGTCCTTACTGCTCCGACGAGAACACCCAGGTTGTTGACACCCGGGAGAACGAAGACGGCGACACGGTGCGCCGCCGCCGTCGCTGCCTGGCTTGCGACAAGCGCTTCACCACCTATGAGCGCGTCGAACTCAATCTGCCGCAGGTGGTGAAGAAGAACGGCAGCCGCACCGATTACGACCGCGACAAGCTCAAGGCCAGCATGATGCTGGCGATGCGCAAGCGCCCGGTCACCACCGAAAGCATCGACCTGGCGCTCGATCGCATCGAGGAAAAACTGGTGCAGCTGGCGCTGCGCGAAGTGGCGTCGGACCGCATCGGCGAGCTCGTGATGCGCGAACTGAAGAGGCTCGACAAGGTGGCCTACATCCGCTTTGCTTCGGTCTATCGCAACTTCGAGGACGTCGATGAATTTTCCGACGCGATCCGCGAAATCAAGAAGCCGCGGCAGCCCCGGGCCAAATCGTGATCGGCGCGTGATCGACTGCGGTACATGAGAGCCGCATGAACTTTTCAGCCGCCGATCACACCTTCATGGCGCGCGCCCTGCAACTGGCGCAGCGCGGCCTGAACAGCACCACGCCGAATCCCCGCGTCGGCTGCGTCGTCGTCAGGAATGGCTGGGTGATCGGCGAGGGCTGGCACGAACAGGCTGGCCTGCCGCACGCTGAAGCCGTCGCGCTGAATGAAATAGTCGGCGCTGGCTCGCTCTGCGTACCTGGGAATCCGCTTCGCGGGCAGGCAACGGCGAAAGGTGCCACGGTCTACGTCACGCTGGAACCCTGCAGCCATTTCGGCCGCACGCCGCCCTGTGCCGATGCGCTGATCGAGGCCGGCGTTGCTCGCGTCGTGGCCGCGATGCCCGACCCGAATCCGCTGGTGGCCGGCCAGGGTCTGGCGCGCTTGGCCGCCGCCGGCATCGAGGTTGGCAGCGGCCTGCTGGCAGCCGAGGCGACGGAACTCAACATCGGTTTTGTGTCGCGCATGACGCGCGGCCGCCCGTGGCTGCGGCTGAAGGTGGCCGCGAGCCTCGACGGCAAGACGGCACTCAACAATGGCGTTTCGCAATGGATCACCGGGCCGGATGCCCGACGCGACGCCCATGCGTGGCGCGCCCGATCTTGCGCGGTGCTGACCGGCATCGGCACGGTGAGGGACGACAATCCGCGACTTACCGTGCGCGAGGTGCCGACCACGCGCCAGCCGCTCAGGGTGGTGGTCGACAGCCGCCTCGAAACGCCACTGGATGCGGCCGTACTGGAGGGAGGCAATGTGCTGATCGCCGCCGCGCAGGACGATGCGATTCGCAGTGCCGCCTTGCGCCAGCGCGGCGCCGAGATCGTGCTGCTGTCCAATGCGCAGGGCAAGGTGGAACTTGCCGACCTGATGCAGGAGCTCGGCCGGCGCGGCATCAACGAAGTGCTGGCCGAAGCCGGTACCCGGCTCAACGGATCATTGCTGCGCGAAGGCTGCGTCGACGAACTGCTGATCTACCAGGCGCCGATCCTGATCGGCGATGCCGCACGCGGCATGTTCGGTCTGGCGGAACTCACCGACCTGGCCGGCGCCATGCGTTTGAACATCATCGAGCGCCGTGCCGTCGGCGCCGACTTTCGCATCCGAGCCCGCTTTGCGTGACGGAGAAGACGACGGGCATCGCGACTTTCCGGGGCGCGGACTGCTGATCAATGTCCTGCGCGTGTTTCACATCGCCGGCCTCGCGGGGATTTCCGCGGTGATTCTGGCGGGCATGGGCGGCGCCGAACGCTGGGGCGCGCTGATGCTGATCTCGGGGCTGGGCATCGTCGCCCTCGATGCCTGGGCCAACCCTGTTTACTTCAGGCAGGCCAAGGGCCTGGGTACGCTGCTGAAGATCGCGCTGGTCGCGCTGCTGGTGGTTTGGGAGGCGGGGCGTCTGCCACTGTTCTGGTTCGTGCTGGCGTTTTCGGTCGCGCTCAGTCATGCGCCCGGACGCTTGCGCCACCGCGTATTGATTTCGGGCTGCAAGGGGCTGTAGCAATTCTCACGGCGTGCGCTTTTGCACGGCGCCGGATTGCGGTCGCGCCTATGCTATATTCACCACGCGGTGTCCGCCCCCGGCAACGGGAACGCGCAGGCGGAACATGAGGAGGCTGGGGCAATGGCGATTTGCGAAGTGCACAGCCACGGCATGGCTGGCAAGCGCATGCGGGACGATGCCAGGCGAGGAAGGCAAGCCGCATTCACACTGACCGAGTTGTTGATCGTTATCGCCTTGATCGGAGCGCTTGCGGCGATCGCGATCCCCAACTACCGGGAATACCGGGAGCGCGCCAACGTCGCCAAGGCCATCACTGACATCACGAGCATAGCCCAGGCGCTCAAGGCCTACGAAAACGACAATAGAACCTACCCGGCCAGCCTCACGGCATTGGGCATCACGCTCCCCACCGATCCGTGGGGGCGTGCATATGTATATCTGGCGATCGACATAGTCCCGCCACCCAATACCGGCCAGAAGCGCAAGGACAAGAACCTAAATCCGCTGAACAGCGATTACGACCTCTACAGCATGGGACCGGACGGCCAGACGCAGAAACAACTCACCGCCGCCAAGGCGAGGGACGACATCGTGCGTGCCGACAATGGGCGCTTCATCGACGTGGCCTCGAAGCATTGAGGCCTGCCGGCGCTTCGGCGCGGCACGGGCTTGCTTCGTGATGTCATGAATTGGATTCGCGGATTCGGTCTGGGCAGTCGCGTCGCGCGGCGGTTGTTCGTCCTCTTCCTGCTGGCTTCGTTGATTCCCGTGGGCGGATTGGCCTATTTCGCGTACACCGAGGTCAGTCACCTGTTGACCGAACTCAACTACCGCCGCCTGCAGCAGGATGCCAAGGCATCCGGCATGGGCCTCATCCAGCGCCTGAATTGGCGCGAGCAGGCCCTCAAGCGTCTGGCCGAGCGATTGACCGGCCGGGAGGGTTCCGGCGGGTGGATGGAGATTCCGTCGCAGATCGAAGGCATTCAGCATCTGGAAATCGTGGGACAGGAGGTGCTCGGCGAACTCGGGCCGACTCAGAGCGAGCATCTGCGCAGGTCGGGTGTCGTGTTGCGCCTGACGCAAGGGCTGGAGCCCTTCATGCTGGTCGCCATACCGGGCTCGTCCAGGCTGATACGGGCGCGACTGGAGCCAGCTTCGTTGTGGCGCGACGAGGAAGCGGCTGATCGCTACTGCATTTTGACCGCGGGCGGAGCGTCCCTCTACTGCACGGCAGATCTGGCCGCACCGTCCGGGCAATGGCTGGCCAGTCTTGCCGGGCAGAATTCCGGTGTGTTTCCCTGGCAGGTGGGGGGCGAGGATCATATCGCCGCATACTGGCGCGCGGGTTTGCAGGCAAACTATGCCAATGACGGCTTCATTGTGGTGGTGAGCGAGGCCAAAAAGGATGTGCTGGCTATTCTGACGCGCTTCCGGCAGACGCTGCCGGCCATCATGGTCCTTGCCTTGGCTCTGGCGGCGTGGTTCTCCATCGCCCAGATCCGCCGCCAGATGCGCCCCCTGGAGCGTCTCGAGGCCGGTACGCGGCGCTTGGCGCAGGGCGATTTCGGCGGCCGGGTGGAGGTGAAAGGCAACGACGAGTTCGCCAGCCTGGCGGAGTCCTTCAATCACATGGCGGAGAGTCTCAACCACAAGTTCCACCTGCTGCGGGCCCTCGGCGAACTCGATCGCGCCATACTCGCCGTATCCGAGATGGATCGCGTCGCTGCAATGCTGCTCGCGCATGTCCCGCTGGCTGTGCCCTGCGACGGCGCCGGCATATTGCGCCGCGATCCGAAGGGCGGGAACCGCTTGTTAACCATGGACACTGAAGCGCCGACTTTGGAGACCGTCGAGCGGATCTGCCCGGAAGGTTCCGCAATGGCGGACTGGAGCGATGACCGACCCTGGTTCGCGCTGGATCTCGCGCTGCCCGGTAATGACTGCCTGCGGCACTTTGCCGACAAGGGGGCGACGGTCGCGCTGGCTTTCCCCGTGCGTGCCAGAGAGCACATCGAAAGCGCGTTGATTCTGGCCTACCGGCAACTGCCACAGGATGCGGGAGACATGGTTCAGGCAGGGCGAAGCCTGGCGGACAGGCTTGCGGCGGCGGAATCCAGCATCGCCTGGGAGGGCAAGCTCTATCGCCAGGCGCACTATGATGCGCTGACCGACCTTCCAAATCGCGTCATGTTGCGCGACCGGATGGAGCAGGCACTGTTGCGCGCCGACCGCGAAGGCCTGTCGGTTGCCGCAATGCTGGTGGATCTGGATGACTTCAAGCAGGTCAACGACAGCCTCGGGCACAACGCAGGCGACCGGCTGCTGGTATTGATCGCAGAGCGTCTGACCAGCCAGGCGCGTGGCACCGACACGGTGGCGCGGCTGGCCGGCGATGAATTTGTGGTATTGATCACCGACCTGAAAAAGGACAGTGCGATTTCGGTTGTCGACCGCATCGCCAGCAAGATCAGCGCGGAACTGGCCCGCCCGGTGGACCTGTCCAGCCGTCGCGTAAGCGCGCCTGCAAGCATCGGCATCGCCCTGTATCCGGAAAACGCCGCAGGGGGCGAGGACCTGCTGATAGCCGCCGATGCGGCAATGTACGAATCGAAGCGGAACCGGCGCGGCGGCTACCGGTTCTATTCCGCCAGCATGAATGCGGCGGTGCGCCAGCATTTCGATCTCGCCCAGGAGCTGCGCGAAGCGATGGACCGGAAGGAGTTTTTTCTGGTCTATCAGCCGAAGGTCGAGGCAGCCACCGGGCGCGTTGTCGGCGCCGAGGCGCTGGTGCGATGGGCATCGCCGAAGCGCGGGTTGGTTCCACCGATGCAATTCATCCACGTGATTGACGAAATCGGCCTGCAAGGACGTTTGGGCGAGTGGGTCCTCGACACCGCCTGCGCGCAGGTGGTCGCCTGGGACAGGATGGGTTATCAGTCTCTCTCCATTTCGGTCAATGTTTCACCGGCGCAGTTCCACAACGGAGAAATCATGGTGCACGTGCGGGAAGCGCTTCTGCGACACGGGCTTGATTCCCGGCATCTCGAGCTGGAGGTTCTGGAGTCGATGGCGGTCCACGATTTTGCGGGCACCAACTCGATCCTGGCCGAATTGCGGGAGATGGGCGTCGGCATCGCCCTGGACGATTTCGGGACAGGCTATTCCTCGCTCGTCTATCTGACGCAATTGCCCGCCAATGTGCTGAAAATAGATCGCGGTTTCATCATCGCCCTGCTTTCAGGAAGGCGGCAGCAAGCGATCGTCGAGGGCATCATCTCGCTGGCGAAGGCCCTGGACTATGTCGTGGTTGCGGAGGGCGTGGAAGAGCAGGCGCAGGTGACGATGCTCGCGGCCATGGGCTGCGATTTGTTCCAGGGCTACCTGTTCAGCCGGCCATTGAGCGCCAAGGATTTTGTCGCGTTTCTCGATGGGGCGGCGGCACATACGGCGATCGCGGAACTTTCTCGCCCGCAGTCGTAGCACCCGACCGGGGCCGACCGGCGGTCGACGGCGCAAAGGGCGTCAGGCGCGACCGCACACGCTGCAGCCCGGATCCTTCGGCACGCGAATCTCGCGCCATTCCATGCCGAGACCATCGAGCAGCAGCAGTCGACCGGCAAGGCTGGCGCCGCAGCCAATCACCAGTTTCAGGGCTTCGGCCGCCTGCACCGTGCCGATAATCCCGGTGATCGGGGCGAAAACGCCCATCACCGCGCAGCGCACTTCCTCGACATCCTGACCTTCGGGAAACAGGCAGTGGTAGCAGGGCGCGTTCGGCTGGCGTGAATCGAACACGGCCACCTGCCCGTCGAAGCGGATCGCCGCACCCGACACCAGGGGCTTGCCGAGTTTGACGCAGGCGCGATTGACGGCATGGCGCGTGGCAAAGTTGTCGCAGCAGTCGAGGACGATGTCGGCCAGCGCGACTTCCTCTTCCAGCCGCTGGCCGGAAAGTCGTTCGGTCAGCGCGATGACATGGCATTCGGGGTTCAATTCGCCCAGCGTGCGCTGGCCGGATTCGCTCTTGGCCATGCCGACGGCGTCGGTGCGATGCAGGATCTGGCGTTGCAGGTTGGTCAGGTCGACCGTGTCGCCGTCGGCCAGCACCAGCGTGCCGATGCCGGCCGAGGCCAGGTAGTAGGCGGCGGGGGAACCCAGGCCGCCGGCGCCGATGACCAGCGCGCGCGCATTGACGATGTTGTCCTGGCCTTCGATGCCGATCTGCGGCAGCAGGATGTGGCGGCTGTAGCGCAGCAGTTGGTCGTCAGTCACTGCCGCGGCTACCGTTCCTGGCGCAGCTCCGGCGGGGTTTCGTCGTGGTCGCCGTGCGGGTGATGTTCCCAGGCCTTGGAATAGACCTCATGCGATTTCTTGATCAGGCGTTCGGGAACGCGCATGTTGCGCATCTGGGTTTCCTCGCAGAAATACACGACGGCGCGCATCACCTTGCTGTACACGCTGCCGTCGAGATGAAAACCCTGCCTCACCAGCGCAGACTCGAGTCCTTCCAGCGAGTAGTCGCTGATCTCGTACCAGATCGACAGGCTGTAGGGCGCAAGTCCGGTATCGATTTCCATGCCCTCGAGTCCGGCGAGGAGTTTGCGGGCTTCCTCGACATGCTCCGGGTGACGATGGTCGAAGCGCAATTCGCGATGCTTGCGCGTACCGGGTTGCGGGACGAAGGCCGCCGGACGCACGCGGTGCTTGCCGTCGCGCTTTTCATCGCGCAGCTCGCGTGCCTTCTCCGGAGTCATCTTGGTCATTGTGCGTGACTCGCCATCAAAGCTTGTGAAGAAATCGTAGCGAGCGGGCCGCAGCGGGGTGCGGCCGGAGCGCAGCTACCGGAATGTACGTGTCTGTACATGAGGATAGCGAGCACCGCCCAATCCCCGATCCGGCACGCGCAGTAGATTTATTCATAAGCGTTAACGTTTGATGATCTGCCAGACCTTGAGCAGATTAACCGCCTGTCCCAACTGGTAGTCTTTGGGCGAGGCGAACTCAAGTGGCGCGCGCGGCGCTTCCTCCGCTTCGTCGGTCTTGCCCTTCTTGCCATTCTTGGTCTGCGGCTTGGGCGGCGCGGGCTCTGCAGGTTTGTCCTTGTCGCCGCCGAGATGGCGTTCCAGGTCGGCCTCGCGCACGCGCTCGCGTGATTCCCCGTTGGCTGTTTCCTCGACGATGACGTCGGGCGTGATGCCCTTGGCCTGGATCGAACGTCCCGACGGGGTGAAGTAGCGCGCCGTGGTGAGCTTGATCGCCGCGTTGTTGGACAGCGGCAGGACGGTTTGCACCGAGCCCTTGCCGAAAGTCTGGGTGCCCATGATCACGGCACGTTTGTGATCCTGCAGCGCGCCGGCGACGATTTCCGAAGCGGAGGCCGAGCCGCCATTGACCAGCACCACGATCGGCGTGGTCTTGGCGAAGGCAGGCAGGTTCTTCATGAAGTCATCCTTGTAGCCGCGCTGATAGTCTTCGGGGCTTGCCGTGTAGCGGCGCTTGGCGTCTTCGGTGCGGCCATCCGTCGAGGTGACCAGCGTCTTGGGCGGCAGGAAGGCGGCCGAAACCCCCACCGCGCCGTTGAGCAGGCCGCCGGGGTCGTTGCGCAAATCGAGCACCAGACCCTTGATGCCATCGCCCTTGGCGTCCTTGTCTGCCTTCGCCAGCTTTTCAAGGTGCTTCACCACGTCCGGGGCGGTTTCCTCCTGGAACTGGGTGACCCGCAAATAGCCGTAGCCGCCTTCGAGCAACTTGGACTTGACGCTGGTAACCTTGATTTTCTCCCGCGTCAGCGTGACTTCGAAGGGCTTGGTTTCGCCCTTGCGCACGATGGTCAGGCGGATCTGTGTCTTCGGTTTGCCGCGCATCTTTTTCACGGCGTCGTTCAGCGTGAGGCCCTTGACCGGGGTATCGTCCAGCTTGATGATCAGATCGCCCGGCTTCAGGCCGGCCCTTTGCGCCGGGGTGTCGTCGATCGGCGCCACGACCTTGACGTAACCGTCCTCCATGCCGACTTCGATGCCGAGGCCGCCGAACTCGCCCTGCGTACTGACCTGCAGGTCCTTGAACGAATCGGCATCGAGATACGCGGAGTGCGGATCGAGATTGGCCAGCATGCCGCTGATGGCATGGGTGATGAGTTTCTTGTCCTCGACCGGTTCGACGTAGCCCTGCTTGATGGCGTTGTAGACATCGGCGAAGCTGCGCAGCTCCTCGATCGGCAGGGCTGACGTGGCCGCATCCTTGCCGGCGCTGGCGGAAAAGTTCAGGCTGACGAGGATTCCGGCGATCAGACCGGACGCTACCAGACCCACTTGTTGCAGCTTGCTGCTCATAGGAACTCCGAAGGACTCAAAGGCAATTTGAACACCCCCACCCCCCATGCCCCGCCCGGGCGGGGGCTACTGGTTGGCTCGCTACGCTCGAAAATCAAGGGCGACTCGTGTGAAGCATACTAGCGATTGCTGGCCCATTTCAGGGGATCGAACGGTTGGCCCCGGTGCCTGAGTTCAAAGTATAAACCCGAGTCCGGGTTGCCGCCGCTGTTTCCCACCGTGGCGATGGATTCGCCACTTTTGACTGCGGCCCCCACGGCGGCCAGCAGGGACTCGTTGTTGCCATAGACGGACAGGAAGTCGTCACCGTGATCGATGATCAACAGGTTGCCGAAGCCGCGCAGCCAGTCCGAGAACACCACGGCGCCTGGGGCCACGGCCTTGACCTCGGCGCCTTCGGCGGCGCGGATGAAGACGCCTTTCCAGCTCGCGCCGCCTTCCGCGCGCGGGCTGCCGAAGCGGCCGGCAATGGTGCCCTTGACCGGCAGGCGGAGCTGACCGCGCAAGGCCGCAAAGGCGCCGCCGACATTGCCCGGATCATGGCTTTTGATCTTCGGGCCTCTCGCGGTCGCCGTACCGCCAGCGCCGAGTTTTTGGGAAGGTTTCTTCGTTGCGGCGATGCGGGCCAGTCCTTCGATCAGTTTCGCCA
The DNA here is from genome assembly GCA_030680805.1 of Sulfuritalea sp. Classification (GTDB taxonomy): domain Bacteria; phylum Pseudomonadota; class Gammaproteobacteria; order Burkholderiales; family Rhodocyclaceae; genus Sulfuritalea. The sequence goes on from JAUXUK010000060.1 coordinate 47,556, forward strand.
GCCGCTGCTCGTCGCGCTTCAGGGTGGTGATTTCACGGCGCTGCGCCTTGAGGCGGTCGGCAATCGCGGCCAGGGTCGTCAAGCGCTGCTTCTTGCGGTCGAGCAGTTGGGCGCGGCTTTCCTGTTGCCGGCGTTCGATCTCGGCCAGTTGTTCCTGCCGTTCGCGGGCCGCCTCCGCAAGGCGCTTTTTCTCGGCGGCGACGGCGCGCAACTGCTGGATCAGGTCGGCCTTGGCACGCGAGAGTTGGGTCAGGAAATACTTGTCGCGCGCCGACTGGTTGGGGTCGCGGCCTGACAGCAGCAGCTTCAGGGCATCGGAATCGCCGCCGACAAACTGGCGATTGAGGAGGCGCGCCAGCTGGTTCTGCTGCGCACCGGTCTGGCGGTCCAGCCGCTGGCTCTGCACATCGAGATCGGCCAGATCGGCTTTCAGGTTGGCGCGTTCGCCGCCCAGTTCATGCAATTGCCGGTTGACGTTGGAGATCGCCGATTCGGTTTCGCGCAACTGGTCGGCGGCGTAGGTTTTGGATTCCTCGGCCGCCGCCATGTCGCGGCGCAGGGCCTCGATGCGGCCTTTCAGGTCCTGCAGTTCGCCCTTCTTCGAGTCGACGCTGGCGGCGAATGCCGTCGCAGCGAAGAGAGCAGCAAAACATAGAGCATTGACGCAAATTTTGCGTCCGGGAATCACGCCTTTGCTTTGCCCTGATTCGCCACTGCCTGCATGGCCGCCTTGATGGCGTCTGCATCGCCCAGGTAGTAATTGCGGATCGGTTTCAGGTCGGCATCCAGTTCGTACACCAAGGGCTGCGCGGTGGGGATGTTGAGGCCGACGATGTCGGCGTCCGATACCTTGTCGAGGTACTTGATCAGCGCGCGCAGGCTGTTGCCATGCGCGGCAATGACCACCTTCTTGCCCGACTTCACCATCGGCGCGATGGTTTCATGCCAATACGGCAAAAAACGCTCCACGGTGTCCTTGAGGCATTCGGTGCGCGGGAACTGGTCGGGCGGAAGGTCGGCGTAACGTGGGTTGCCGGTCTCCAGGCGCGGATCGTCCTCGGCCAGCGGCGGCGGCGGCGTGTCGTAGGCGCGGCGCCAGACCAGCACCTGCTCGTCACCGTACTTGGCCGCGGTTTCGGCCTTGTTGAGTCCCTGCAGTGCGCCGTAGTGGCGTTCGTTGAGGCGCCAGGAGTGCTGTACCGGAATCCACATGCGGTCCATTTCCTCGAGCACCGTCCACAGCGTCTTGATCGCGCGGCGCAGCACCGAGGTGTAGGCGATGTCGAAGGCATAGCCTTCCTTTTTCAGCAACTGGCCCGCGGCGACCGCCTCGGCCATGCCTTTTTCGGTGAGGCCGACGTCGGTCCAGCCGGTGAAACGGTTTTCCTGGTTCCAGGTGGATTCGCCGTGGCGAAGCAGAACGATCTTGTACATGGTGAAAGCCTTAACGCAGAGCAATAGCAGTATTCTATAATATTCAGAATTGCCGCCACAACCGACACCACAACCTGGGACCCGCATGGCATGCATACCGCAATCAACGATCTGATAGGCAAGCAGGAGCATATTGAAACCGCGGCGCGGGCGCTGAAGGCGATTTCGCATCCCTTGCGCCTGAAAATTCTCTGTGTCGTGGGTGACCAGGAAACCTGCGTGCAGGACATTGTCGAAGCGGTGGGAACCTCCCAGAGCAATATCTCGCAGCACCTCGCGATTCTGCGCGACAAGGGCGTCCTGCAAACCCGCAAGGACGCCAACCGGGTTTTTTATCGCATCGCCGATCCGCGCACCCTCCAGCTCATCGCTTTGATGCGCGAGGTGTTCTGCGGCATCTCAGCCTAGAGGGAATAGACCACAATGGAATTTCTGCAGGAGAACATTATTTGGGTGGCCTTGGCTTTCGTCAGCGGCGGCATGCTGGTGTGGCCGATGGTGGCTGGCGGTACGGTGGCGCATCTGACGCCGGCGGAAGCCACGCTGATGATGAACCGGGAAGACGCACTGGTGCTGGATGTGCGTGAAACCGGCGAGTGGGGCTCCGGCCACATCCACGGCGCGCGCCATATCACCCTGGGCCAGCTCGGCACTCGCATGTCCGAGATAGAGAAGTTCAAGGAGAAGCCGATCATCGTCGTCTGTGCCTCCGGCAACCGCTCCGCGTCTGCCTGCGGCCAACTCAAGAAGGGAGGCTTCGGAAAAGTGTATAGCCTCGGCGGCGGGATCTCGTCCTGGATCGGCGCCAATCTTCCCCTGACGACCAAGTCCTGAGCACGGAGTTTCAAATGTCCAAGGTTCTGATGTATTCGACAGCGGTGTGTCCCTTCTGTGTGCGCGCCGAACAGCTGCTGACGCGCAAGGGCGTGACGGATATCGAGAAGGTGCGCGTCGACCTCGAGCCCGCGCGGCGCGAAGAAATGATGCAGCGGACCGGCCGCCGCACGGTGCCGCAGATCTATATCGGCGAGACCCATGTCGGCGGTTGCGACGAGCTTTATGAACTGGAACACCAGGGCAAGCTCGATTCACTGCTGGCCGCGTAGAATTACTCTTTTTCCACCTTACCGATCAATTCATCATGAGCGACGAGCAGCCGGTTTTCAGCATCGAAAAAATTTACGTCAAGGATCTCTCCATCGAGGTGCCCAACGCACCCCAGATTTTTCTGGAGCGCGAGACGCCAAGCATCGAAGTGCAGATCCAGAGCGCGGCGAAGACCATTGGCGACGGCATGTATGAAGTGGCGCTGACGGTCACGGTGAATGCGAAGGAAGGCGAAAAGGCCTTCTTCCTGGTGGAGGTGGTGAAGGCCGGGATCTTCCAGATCCGCAACGTGCCGGAGCAGGATCTGGAGCCGATTCTCGCCGTGGCCTGCCCGAACATCCTGTTCCCCTATGTCCGCGAAACGGTTTCCGACGCGATCAATCGCGCCGGTTTCCCGCCGGTGATTCTTGCCCCGGTCAACTTCGAGTCGCTCTACCAGCAACGCCTGATGGAACAGCAGCAGGGCGAGAGCAAGATCCAATTGCAGTAAGTCGGCGATGGCGACACGGCGATTTCTTGCGGTAGTGACGGTGCTGGCTGCGACATCGCCGGCATTCGCGCTTGACTACCGCAGTGTCACCGAGGCGGCGCCTGCCTACGACGCGCCTTCGGCCAAGTCGAAACCCTTGTTCGTGGTGCTGGCCGGTACGCCGGTCGAAGTCGTCGTCAGCCTCGACGGCTGGTCCAAGGTGCGCGACGGCAAGGGGGATCTGACCTGGATCGAAAAGAAACATCTGTCGGACAGGCGCACGGTCATGGTGCGCGCCGACCGTACCCAGGTTCGTGCGGCGGCCGATGACAAAGCTGCGCTGACATTCGAGGCGGAGCGCGACGTGGTGCTGGAACTCCTCGAAGCCGCTCCCGGCGGCTGGGTGAAAGTGAAACACCGCGACGGCCAGACCGGTTTTCTCAAGGCGCCCCAAGTCTGGGGCCTGTAGGGCTCGCGACGGGCACGCCATGATCATGATGGAGCGTGCGCGATGCGGATAGCGGTGCTTGGCGCGGGGGCCTGGGGTACCGCGCTGGCCATTGCGTTTGCCGGCCGGCATGCAGTCAGCCTGTGGGCGCGCGATGCGGCGAGCGCTGCGGCCATGGCGAGCCAGCGTGAAAACCAGCGTTACCTTCCGGCCTGCCATTTCCCCGATGCCTTGCAGGTTACGACCGACATGAAGGCCGCACTGGCCGACGCCGATCTGGCGATCCTCGCCGCCCCACTGGCCGGCCTGCGACCTCTGCTGGAGCAGTTGAAGATCATCGCCCCGACCCTGCCCTTCCTCTGGGTGTGCAAGGGGCTGGAAGCCGGCAGCGGCTTGTTGCCGCATCAGGTGGTGGCCGAGGTGATGGGCGATGCGGTATGTGGCGTTCTGACCGGACCGAGTTTTGCCCTTGAGGTGGCGCGCGGCCTGCCTACCGCCGTGACGCTGGCGGCGACGGATGCCGCCTTTGCCGAGGCGACTGCGCAGAATTTGCACGGCGGTAACTTGCGCATCTATGCCAACGAAGACCTGATCGGGGCCGAAGTCGGCGGCGCGGTGAAGAACGTACTGGCGATCGCCACCGGCATTTGCGATGGTCTCGGACTGGGGCTCAATGCGCGCGCCGCCCTGATCACCCGCGGACTGGTGGAGATCACGCGGTTTGGCGAGGCGCTCGGCGCGCGGCGCGAAACCTTCATGGGGCTGGCCGGCATGGGCGACCTGATTCTCACCTGCACCGGCGAGCTTTCGCGCAATCGCCGTGTTGGCTTGTTGCTGGCGGAAGGGAAGGCGCTGCCCGACATTAGTCGTGAGCTCGGCCACGTCGCCGAGGGTGTGCCGGCCGCGCGTGAAGTCGCCCGCCGCGCGGCTGAACTGGGAATCGAGATGCCGATCACGCGGGCCGTGGCGGCCGTGCTCGATGGCCGCATCACTCCTCGCGCTGCCGTGGAACAACTGATGGCGCGCGATCCGAAGCACGAATGAAGTCGCTACGAGCCGCCGGCGAATCCCTGCTGCCGCCATGCTTCATACACCATGATGGCGACGGCATTCGACAGGTTCAGGCTGCGGTTCCCGGGTATCAGGGGCAGGCGCAGGTGGCGGTTTTCATCGATGTCGGCCAGCACGCTCGCCGGCAGCCCGCGCGATTCCGAGCCGAAGACGAAGACGTCGCCGGGGAAAAACTCGGCGCTGGCGTGACGGCGATTGGCCTTTGTCGTCAGGGCGAACAGTCGGGCGTCGCCCAATGCCGTGCGGCACGTGGGCCAATCCGGATGCACCGTGACACAGGCCATCTCGGCGTAGTCCAGTCCCGCGCGGCGCAACTGCGCGTCGGACAGATCAAAGCCGAGCGGTTCGATCAGATGCAGTTTTGCACCGGTATTCGCGCAAAGCCGAATCACATTCCCTGTATTGGGCGGGATTTCCGGGGCCACGAGAACGACATGGAACACGTACGGACACCTCCGAAAACGGCTGTTTCTGTAAAATCAGATGATTAGCTTATGACTTTCGTGCAAAATCACAGCCGCGAAGGCCCCGATTCTAAGGCCGCTTTGGAGATCGCCTGATGGCACGCCCGGAAAAAATCCGCCTTGGTGACATGCTGGTGCAGCAAAACCTCGTCACCGGGGAGCAGCTCAAGCTCGCGCTTGACGAGCAAAAACGTTCGGGCCGCAAACTCGGTCGCGTTCTGGTCGAAAGCGGCTACGTTACCGAAGAGGGTATTTCGATGGGCCTGGCGCGCCAGCTTGGTGCCGATTTCGTCGACCTCAAGACCTTCAAGCCCCAGCCGGAACTGATCAAGCTGCTGCCGGAAGCCCAGGCGCGCAGGCAGCGGGCGCTGGTGCTGAGCGAGCGCGCCGGCATGCTGGTGGTCGGCATGGCCGACCCGACGGATCTCACGGCCTTCGACGAAGTGGCGCGTGTGGTCAAGCGCGAGATCGACCTTGCCGTGGTGACCGAGAGCCAGTTGCTCTCTGCGATCGATCGTGTCTACAGTCGCGCGGCGGAAATCAGCGGTCTGGCCAAGGAACTCACGGCCGACATGGGTGACATCTCGACCGAGTTCGGCAACATTCTCGGCCTCACCGCCGGCGCCGAGGATGCGCCGGTCGTAAAACTGCTCAACACGGTGTTCGAAGAGGCGCTGAAGCTGCGTGCTTCGGACATCCACATCGAACCGCAGGAGAGGTCGCTCGTGATCCGCTTCCGCATCGATGGCGTGCTGCACGTGCAGACCGAAGCCGATGCGAAGATTTCCACGGCGCTGGTCTTGCGCCTCAAGCTGATGTCGGGCCTGGACATCTCCGAGAAGCGCCTGCCGCAGGACGGCCGCTTCGCCATCAAGTTGCGCAACACGTCGATCGACATTCGTATCTCGTCGATGCCGACCCAGCATGGCGAATCTGTCGTCATGCGCTTGCTGGCGCAGAACACCGGCCTGCTGCAACTCGACAAGCTGCAGATGCCGCCGCGCGTCCTCGAGCGCTTTCGCCATTCCATTGCGCGCCCATCCGGCATCGTATTGGTCACCGGCCCGACCGGATCGGGCAAGACCACGACGCTGTATGCCGCGCTCAATGAACTGAACACCCCCGAAAAGAAGATCATCACCGTCGAAGACCCGGTCGAATATCGGCTGCCCGGCATCAACCAGGTGCAGGTGCATGAGAAGATCGACTTGTCCTTCAGTCGCGTGCTGCGCAGTGCATTGCGGCAGGATCCGGACATCATCCTGCTGGGTGAAATGCGCGATCAGGACACCGCCGAGATCGGCATGCGCGCCGCCATGACCGGTCACCTGGTGTTGTCGACTTTGCATACCAACGATGCGCTGTCCACGCCGATTCGCCTGCTCGACATGGGCGTGCCGCGTTACATGGTCGCCTTGTCGATCCAGATGGTGCTGGCGCAACGGCTGGTGCGCGTGATCTGTGAAAACTGCTCCGCTCCCCACACCCCGGCCCCGCACGAACATTTGTGGCTCAAGACAGAGCTCGGCGACCAGGTGGACCGCTCTTCGTTCAGAAGTGGCCAGGGCTGCAGCCACTGCGCCAACACCGGCTATCAGGGCCGCCAGGCCGTCTATGAAATTCTCGACATGAACAACGCGCTGGTCGAAGCGGTCAACCGGGGCGACCCCAACGAATTCATGCAGATCGGTCGCGAACAGATGGCCGGCAACACCCTGCGTCGGGATGCCGTGCGCCTGGTCGTCAGCGGTCGCACCACCATCGAGGAAGCGATGCGCATCAGCACGCAACTGGACGAGTAGGCGCGAGATGCCCAGCTTCGCCTATCGCGGCCGCAACGACGCCGGGGACATCGTGCAAGGCGTCATGGAAGGCGCTACTGCCGGGGCGGTGGCCGACCTGATCGTCGGCAGCGGCGTCACGCCGATGGAAATCAAGCCGACAACGGCTTCGACGGGCAAGGCCGGGTCGGGTATCGACCTCCAGTTGTTCAAGCAACAAGTCGAGCACATGGACGTGCTGCTGTTCTCGCGGCAGATCCATACCCTGTTGCGCGCCGGCGTGCCCATCATGCGTGCACTGGCCGGCTTGCAGGAATCCAGTACCAATTCGGCAATGCGGGATGTGCTGCAGGACGTGCGCGAAAGCCTCGATTCCGGACGTGAGTTATCCTTGTCGCTGGCTCGCCATCCCAAGGTTTTTTCGCCCTTCTATCTGTCCATGGTCCGCGTCGGCGAAATGACCGGACGGCTGGAAGAGGTCTTCATCCGCCTGTTCGACCACCTTGCATTCGAGCGTTTCATGCAGGAGCAGGTCAAGTCGGCGCTGCGTTACCCATCATTCGTCGTTGCCGCCATGGGCATCGCCATCGTCATCGTCAACATTTTCGTGATCCCGGCTTTCGCCAACGTGTTCAAAGGGCTCGGCGCCGAATTGCCCCTGATGACGCGCCTGCTGATCGGCTTTTCCGACTTCATGGTGAACTGGTGGCATGCGATGCTTGTCGGCGTGATTGGTGCCTTTTTCGGCTTCAAGGCATGGCTGGGGACGTCCAGCGGCCGCTACACATGGGATCGCTACAAGTTGAAGATTCCGATTGCCGGAAAAATCATCCGCAAAGCCACCCTGGCCAGATTTGCGGCCAGCTTTGCGCTCGCCTCGCGTAGCGGCGTACCGATCATCCAGGCCCTGACCAATGTCGCCGAGACGGTGGACAACGCCTACATTTCGGACAAGGTCGAAAAGATGCGCGACGGCGTTGAGCGCGGCGAAAGCATCCTGCGCACCTCGATTTCCGCTGGCGTGTTTACCCCTGTGGTGCTGCAGATGATTGCCGTGGGCGAAGAATCTGGCGCGCTCGACGACATGATGAAGGAAGTCGCCGACATGTACCAGAGCGAGGTCGAATACGAACTGAAGACCCTGGCGCAGCAGATCGAGCCGATCCTTATCATTGCGCTGGGCATCATGGTCCTGATTCTCGCGTTGGGCATCTTCCTGCCCTTGTGGGATCTGGGCAAAGTATCGCTGAGGAAATGAGCGAGGTAACGCCGCTTTCGCGCTCGCTGTTTCAAGTTTCGGTGGTGGTTGCCGTTATAGCCTTGCTGGCCGCCGTCTTGCTCAATTCGCTAAGCTATGTGCAGGAAAAGGCCGAGCGGACGATGGTCGAAGCGACGGTGCTGAACATGGAAAAGGGCCTGCAAATCGAGATCCAGACCCGGGAAATCCGTGGGCAGTCGGCGACCATCGGGGACCTTGTCGGGGCCAATCCGGTGAACTGGCTGGCAAGTCCGCCGAAGGGGTACGCAGGGGTTTGCAAGAAGACAAAGGCGCCCGGCGAGTGGTGTTTTGACGAGACGACGCGCGAAATTGCCTATCGGCCGCGGCTTGAAGCAAGCCTTGAATTCCGCGAGCCGGGAAGGCGGGACTTGCGCTGGCGCGTGGGGTCGGCCCAGGAAATCGCCGGGGGGCCGGCCGGAGATTCCGTCGTGGTGGGTGGAATCAGGGTGTTTTCCACTACCTCTTTCGTATGGCACTGATGGCGGGGTGCTGGTACACTCGACCCCCATGCGTTTTTCGATTTGAGCGCAATGCGCTGGTTGTGGGTACCGTTGGGGTACTTCAGGATTTTGCAGGAAACAACTGACGGTATGGCCGTTTTCCCTCGTTGCCTCGGGCAGCATGGAGAGCGCAACTTTAAGGAGAGTCAAATGAAACGCCAAACAGGTTTTACCCTGATCGAATTGATCGTGGTTATCGTTATTCTGGGCATCCTGGCGGCGACCGCGCTGCCGAAGTTTACCGATCTAGGGAGGGATGCGCGCGTCGCCAAGCTCCAAGCGGTGCGCGGTGCGGTGCAGGCGGCTGCCGGCTTGATTAACGGCACGGCGCAGGCGAGAGCGGGGGTCACCGACGCTGCTGCCTGCCCGGGCGGCGGCGCGGCCGCTACCAATACTGTGAACGGGACTGTTTGTACGCAAGCGGGTACGGTTCTCCTTGCCAACTGGTATCCGACGGGTGCCGCCGCGATCAATGCAGCAGTAGGGGCCGGCGGAATTATTCCTGCCGCGGGGCTGACTACTCCTGTATTCGGTGCGGTCTTGGCGGATTTTAACCGGCAAGGATATGGCGTTGCGGTCGCAGGCACTACCACTACGTTCTCGGTTATCGGCGGGCCAGGCACTGCGGCCGGCGTGAATCCAACCTGTTCGTTTACCTATACATCGGCTGCGGCGAATGGGGCTGCGCCTGTGGTCACAGGACCTACGGTAGCTACCACTGCGGGTTGCTGAAAATAGCAATAGCAGAGATCAACGGGGCCAGGCTCAATTGATCGACAGGCGCGGGGTTTGACTCCGGCGACAAGAGCGGCTTCGGTCGCTTTTGTCATTTCTGCCGGCGGCTTTTTGCCGTTCGCTCGGCAAACTCAGCATCTTCCCTTGCACATCACCTCTTTGCTTCGCGTCGGGCAAACGGGTGGTGGGTTCTAGTGCCCGATGTACAAAAGGGGACTCGAATTAGCCCCAGAATTCGGCTCCGACAACACGGCGGCTCGGGATATTTCCCGGGCCGTTGTTGTTTTGGATTCCGGCGATGGCGCAGCATATCGCTGTCAGCAGAGGGGCATTGAACGCGGCGGTTCAGGAGTGATGTCGGGGTATATTTGTTCTCCCCGTCCGCCGTCATTCCGGGCTTGACCCGGAACCCAGATTCGTTCATCTAATCAGGCCGTTAAAAAACCTGCCTTGATAGACGAGATGGATTCAGGCCTGCGCCGGAATGACGGAAATTCAACAGGTTAGCGGTAGAACAAATTTACCGTGGGAGTGATATCGGGCTGTGTTCGTCTGCTTGTGCCGGAGTGCTACACTCGCTCGCGTGACTTGGAGAGGGCGGATGAAATTTGAAATCGTTGGGGAAATCACCCATGTCGAAACGATTGCCCAAGGCAACGGCATTCGTGATCTCGCGCACCTCCGAAGCCAGCACGGGCTGGGTAAATGGCGAAAAATGAAGGGCATTGCGCATGTGAAGTTGTCGGACGGCAGTACCTTGACAGCGGAAGTTCACTGGTATGAGGCTCATGGTATCGGCAAGGTGAAGCTGAAGATAAAGGAGTGGCTATGATCAAATTTGTTGTGTGTGTCTCGCGAGAGGACTGCGGGGATATTTCCACGGGCGACCTGATGCTTGGCCGCCTGTACGAAGTCATGGCGCCGGTCGACAGTCACGGCATGATCAGGGTGGTTGATGACAGCGGCGAGGATTATCTTTATCCCGCCGACTTGTTTGAAGCAGTCGAGGTACAGGAGCAAACGGCGTCACGCCTGCATGAATTGTTGGTGGCATAAGGAATGGCGTTTATCAGCCGAAAGCGCCGAAAGGGGCCAGGCTCAATTGATCGACAGGCGCGGGGTTTGACTCCTGCGACAAGAGCGGCTCCGGTCGCTTTTGTCATTTCTGCGAGCGCCATTTTGCCGTTCGCTCGAAGAACTCGGCCCGTTCCATTGTGCACCAAGCCTTGAATTGGCGTCTGGCAAAAAAGAGTTGGCCTCTCGTAGCCCGTGAGTTGCTTTGCGGTTCTGGAATACACTGCACGGAAGCGTTGGCGAGGGGGATTCCTGAATGGCGGCACCGTGCGGCGGAGATCCGCTCGTTTGTATCGAGTTCTTGGTTCTGGGCATCGGGGAATTTCTCAAGGACTGGACCACGATGGTCATGCTCGCGATCCTTCTTGGCCTGCTGCTGCGCTTTCGCGCGGATCGGGCAAAAGCGCGAGAAGACGCCTATGGCAGGCACCTCGCGGCATTTGATAGCCGGCGCAGCCAGGAGGCGCAAACCGGGCCGCCCGCCGAGCTATTTACCGCGGTCTCGACCCGCCGCGGTGCGGATCAACCCCGGCGCTGACCCGATGCCTGCCCTGCGCCGCCCCTTGCCATGTGTCTACCGGACTGACTGATCCAATGATCCAGCCGACATCTCGTCCGCCGCACGGCCTGTCCGGCTTCACCCTGGTGGAACTGATCACGGTGATGCTGATCATCGGCATCATGGCCGCCGTGGCGGTGCCACGCCTGAATCTTTCGGGGTTCGACGCCACGGGCTATCGCGACAAGGTAAGGGCGACCCTCGAATTCGCACGAAAGTCGGCGGTGGCGCAACGGCGGATTGTCTGCGTCGCCCTGGCTGCCAACGGCCTGACCCTCACCATCGACAACGTCACGCCGGAGACGGTCGCGGGACTTGGCACCTGCCCGCGCGCGCTGCCGCTGCCGGCGACCGACGCCGCCTGCGGCGGCCCGGCCAACGCCATCTGCCCACCCCCCAACGCCACCGTTGCACTGGCGGGCCCCGCCGCGCTCGCGTTTGATCCACTGGGTCGCGCCGCGGTGGTGCCGGCGGCGCTCTTCTATGACTATACCGTCACGGATGCCATGACGAACCTCACGGTCCGCGTCGAAGCGGAAACCGGCTATGTACGCTAGAAGTCGCCAGCACGGCGTCACGCTGATCGAACTGATTGTCTTCATCGTGATCGTGGGTGTCGCGCTGACCGGGATGCTGACGGTGCTCAATCTCACCGGGCGCAGTGGCGCCGACCCGATGATCCGCAAGCAAATGCTGGCGATTGCCGAAGGCCTGATGGACGAAGTCGCCGCGCAACCCTTTACCTGGTGCGACCCCAACGATCCGGCCGCCGCGACGGCCATCAGCGCTGCCGTCTGCGCGACGCCGGAAGTCATGGGCTTCGAGGCTGGCGAAACGCGTGGTGGCGCGGTCACGCCCTTCGACAATGTCAATGACTACAACGGCCTAGCCGGCATCAGCACAAGCATTACCGGCACTGCCATGCCGGCCGGTTACACCGCCGCCATCACGGTCGCGCCAAGTGCGCTCGGGCCGGCGGCCAGCCTGGTCCCGGCCGCCGCTTCATTGCTCATTACAGTGACGGTCAGCTTCAACACCGAAAATCTCACCATCGAAGGCTATCGCACCCGCTACGCGCCGAACTCGTTGCCATGACGCCCGCCATGACCCGCCGCCCGCCGCATCGAACCGCCGGCTTCACCTTGGTCGAAGCCATCATCGCCATGGTCATCACCGGCATTCTGGCGGGCATTGTCACGGTCTTCATCAGCAAGCCGATACAGGGCTATCTGGATTCCGTGCGCCGCGCCGAACTCACCGACCAGGCCGACCTTGCCCTGCGCCGCATCACCCGCGACGCGCGCCTGGCGCTGCCCAACAGCCTGCGCGTCAACACGGTTGGTGGCGTGACGTATGTCGAGTTCATCATGACCAGCGCCGGCGGGCGCTACCGCGTCGAAGACGACGGATCGACCGGCGGCGATTTTCTGAGCTATACCACCGTCGCCGATACGACCTTCGACGTGCTCGGGCCGGTGCCCGCCAGTCCGGCCATTGCCGCGGGTGATTTCATTGTGATTTACAACCTCGGCCCCGGCAATGCGCCGGCCGATGCGTATACCGCTCCCGCGCCGGGCGGCAATCGCGCCACGGTGCAGGGCATTGCCGGCAACGTCATCACCCTGACCGCCAATCCCTTCGCTGCGCAAACCCCGCCGCTGCCTTCGCCCGATGCGCGCTTTCAGGTCGTGCCCGGAACGGTGCGCGCGGTGACCTACGCCTGCCCCGTTACCGGCACTCCGGCCAACAACCTGACGCGACAGTGGAACTACGGCTTCAATGTCGCGCAAGCCACCCCCCCGGCCGGCGGCACCACCGCAATCCTGGCCGGCGGTGCCACCTGCACCATCGAGTACGCGGCCAACGCGTCGGGGCGCAACGGTCTGTTGCTGGTCAACCTCACGCTGACTCAGGTGGACGCCGCGACCGGAATCGGCGAGAGCGTCAATCTGTCCCAGCAAATCCGCATCGACAACGCGCCATGACACCGCAATTCGCTCAGCTCCGCGCCGGCCCCCGTGGTTTCGCCATCGTCTCGGCCATTTTCATCCTGGTCGTGCTGGGTGCACTCGGCGCCTTCATCGTCAACGTCTCGACCAACCAGCAGACCGGCTCGTCGCTCGACATTCAGGGTGTGCGCGCGTATCAGGCGGCGCGGGCCGGCGTCGAATGGGGTATTTATCAGGTGCAAGCCACGCCTGCCTACAACTTCAGCTACGGCACACCGGCCGTAGCCGTCGGCAGCGCCAATCCCAACACGCGCGCCTGCCCCGCCTCACCTTCCTCGTTCGTCCCCGCCGGGCCCACGCTAGCCGGCTTCACCGTTACCGTCACTTGCATCGCGACAGTCGACCTCGTCAACGGCGGCCCGACCGTTTACACCCTGCAATCCACTGCCTGCAATCAACCCGCCGCCGGCGCCTGTCCCCCCGCGGTGCCCGCCGCCAGTATTGACTATATCGAACGTCGGGTCGAGGTCACGCTATGAACTCTCACACATGCATGTCTTTCGATGAATGACGGCGCCGCGTCATTGCATCAAGTGTCTGGGCCGGTTGCCTGACAAACCCCGGGGCCTGCTCTGCCGTTCGTCGCCCTTGAGATACCGCAGGACGGGAACACATCTGGCGCTCTTGCCAGCGCGCTGAATCAGGCCGAGAATCAGCCAAGAACGTAGACTTCAGAGGTTCGTCATGTCGCAATTGAGAAAACTTGTCTGGCTCATGGTTCTGGCGCTCTATCCGTCGCTCGCCAGCGCTGTGACCTATGCCAACGCCGCGACGACCTTTAGCTGGATAAACGCCTCAAGCCACACCAAGTTGGGGCCCACCACCGGCGGTCTCTATTCCCCCCTATATAAGTTCAGCAACACCGGCGGCTGTGGCTCGAACGTGCCGTATATAGATGACAGCATGTCGGACAACCTCCCTATTGGCTTCACCTTCATGTATGGCGGGGTGAATTTCACCCAAGTACGCATCATGGCCAACGGTCGCCTGCAGTTCAACAACAACATCACCTGCGGCTATGGCAGTCCCGTCACCCAGCTGCCTTACCCGAATGCTGGCCTGAACTACACCATGCGGATCTACGGCGGCGACCTTGATCCGTCCATGCAATCGGAAATTGGAGCCGCCTACGTTACCAATTGCGTCAGCCGCGCATCTTGCTACGTGAGCTATGCCACGATCGGCACCGCGCCCTATCGCAGCTTTGTCGTGACCTGGAACAACGTTCCGGAGTGGACTTCTTTCACTGCGGCTACCGGCAGCTATAACGTACAAGTCATCCTGCAGGAGAACGGCGAATTCATCTATCAGTATGGCGCCAACGTACCCGGCCCGGGCAACACCGTGGCGCAGGTTGGCTGGCAGGTGGATAGCAATGACTACAATGTGCCCGCGGTCGGCTACCCCCCCGCCAACACCGCCACGAAGTTTTACATCGCCCGGCCGGTCGCTGAATATCGAATGGAGCAGGTGAGCTGGAGCGGCACCGCGGCTGAGGTGCTGGATACCAGCGGCAACGGGCGTCACGGCGCAGCGGTATTCGCCGGCGCCTCGACGCGGCCGGTCGAGGTGGCGACCGGGAAGGTTTGCCGCGGCGGACAGATAGCGGACAACGCCACTGCGGCGGACATCAGCGCCATCGACACCGGGGTGTCGATCCCGGCCACGGTGGGTAGCGTCGGCACGATCAGCTTCTGGTACAGCAATTCCAGCAACGACCGCATGCTGTTCGATGCATCGGTGGCCAGCGGCCAATGGTTCTACCTGATGCGCACCAACAACCGTACGCTGCGTTTTGTCGTCACCGACAGCAATGGCGTGCGCCGAGCCGTGGAAACGGCAGCCAACGCCATACCCAATGCCGGCTGGACGCATATCGCGGTCACCTGGAACTTCAACGCACTGGCAGCGGCCAATAGCGATCGGCTGCGCATTTACGTAAATGGCATCTTGTCGACAACATCCGCCTTTTCAACGACGGGCGCCGTATCCGCCAGCGTCGGTACGCTCTACATCGGAGACAACCGTAGCGGGTTCATTGATGCTACCGGCCCCGGTACGGGACGTTCCGCAGGGAATCCCGGCGGCGCCAGTGCTACCATCGACGAATTCCGCATTTACAACTACGAAGGTGGCTTGGCCCTAGTGCAGCGGGACATGAATCAGGCGGGCGCCTGCCTCAGCCACTATTCCATCACCACCTCAGGGACGCCCACTGTCTGCCCGCCGGTTCAGCCGGTGCAGGTCACGGTCACCGCGCACGACAACTCGCATGGCGTAGTCACCATGCCCAACAACACGACGCAGGTTGTGTTGTCGATCGCGTCCACTTCGACGCCCAGCACCACGCCCACCGCCATTGCCAATGGCGGCAACTGGAGCCTGGTGTCGGGTTACGGAACCTTCAACAACGGCGCCGCCGATGACGGTGTGGCCACCTACATCTTCAACGGCGAGTATCAGGCGGTGCTGAGTTACCAGCCGACCGTTCCCGGCAACGTCTACGCCCACGTTACTGACGGGCAAATCGTCGAGTCTGAAAACGTGGTGCTCCCGGTAACCGG
The DNA here is from genome assembly GCA_030680805.1 of Sulfuritalea sp. Lineage (GTDB taxonomy): Bacteria > Pseudomonadota > Gammaproteobacteria > Burkholderiales > Rhodocyclaceae > Sulfuritalea. The sequence continues at coordinate 63,050 of JAUXUK010000060.1, forward strand.
GTGCCCCCCGTCGAGCTTCAACGGGTGCGAGCCGGCAACGCCGCAATGCACGCCGACGGCGGCGCCCGCGCTCGGCTATGCAGCCCTGTACACCAAGCTCGCGAGCACGAGTTTCGGCCTTGAGGCGGTGGCGCTTCAGCCCGCCGGCACACTGGAGAACACCTTCACCGGCAGCGTCGCCGTGGACCTGCTGGCCAACATCAATACCGGTGTTGCGCTCGGCGCAAACAACTGCCCAGGCAGCCAGGATGCGACCATCGCTCTCGGCAACGCGACCTTCACTGCGGGACGCGCGACTGTCAGCGGCATCAGCGTCGCCAGTGCCTACCGCGACGTGCGGATGCGCTTCACCTGCTCGGCCATTGTCTGCGGCAGCGCCATTACCCATTGTTCCAGCGACAATTTCGCCGTTCGCCCGCAATCGTTCGCGGTGACGGCCAATCTCGGCGGCGCCACGCTGGCGGCCGGCAACAATTTCACCATGACGGCGACAACTGCGGTGCCTTCCGGCTACACCGGAACGCCGGCGGTCAACGCTGCACTGGTGCAGGACCACAACGCGGCGGCAGCGGGCGTGTTAAGCGGCAGCTTCGCCGCCGCAACCGGGAGCAGCGCCTCGGGCACCTTCCAGTACCATGACGTCGGCACTATCACACTGCTGGCTGGCGCGGTGACGGACAGCGGCTACACCACCGTCGATCAGGCGGGAGGCGATTGCGTTGCTGCCAGCGCCTCCAATACGCTGGTCAGCGGCAAGTACGGGTGCAATGTGGGGTCTGCCGTTGCCGGCCCCTTCGGTCGTTTCTACCCGCATCATTTCACCTATGCGGCGACGCTGACGCCGGCCTGCGTCGGCGGCGGCTTTACCTACATGAGTCAGCCAGCACTGGGGCTCAACCTGAGCTTGTCGGCGAAAAGCGCCAACGAAACCACGACGGCGCGCTATACCGCGGGCTACCCGACGCTGGGTACGTTTTCCATCACGGGGGACAACGGCGGCACGGCGGTAGCGGCGGCGCGGCTGTCACCGGCGCTGCCGGCCTTCGCTTGGAGCAACGGGGTGTATTCGGCCACCGGCGCCCGTGCCTTCATCCGGAACGCGACGCCGGATGGCCCGTATGACAGCTTTGCCCTCGGGGCGAACATCCTCGCCGAACCGGACGGAGTTGCGATCGCAGGTGCCGTACTCAGCAATACCACGGCCATCCGATCCGGTCGCTTGCGCTTTGTGAACACTTATGGCTCGGAACTGCTTGCCATCCGCGTGCCCCTGCGCGCCGAGTCGTTTACCGGGACGGGCTGGAGCCTTCACGCCGCGGACAACTGCACGGTCGTTCCTACCAACACCGTCGCCATCACCAACAGCGGCGCTCTGGCGCCGGTCATCCAGTCGGCCAGCCCCATCACCCTGACCGGTGGCCTCGGCACGCTCGTCTTCAACGCGACTGCGACTGCGGGCAGCTTCGATCTGGCGGTCAATCTCAACGCCGCCGGAGTAGATACCTCCTGCAACGCTGCGCACGGCGGCACAGCGGCGAACATGCCCTGGCTGCAAGGTTTCTGGTCCGCGGTTTGTAACGGCACGCCGGCCTGGGCGCAAGACCCCAACGCCCGCATCAGAGTCGGCTCGCCGAAGGCACCTTATATCTACCTGCGCGAACGCTATTGACCTCTTGGTGATGAGCGGAGGAAATTGCGCGCCCTTCCTCCTTGAAATCCACCCTTGCCCATCCTTTTTGGCTAGTATAGTTGGCTGGACAACGCGACTCGAAACAACTGGTGCGAACCTTTCTAAAACCAAGAACTGAGCAGGGCTGGCTATCGGTCGTGATGCGGGGCGACCGCGTCGACCTCGTGCATTTGCGGCGCGAGGCGGGCCGCAAGCCGAGGGTGCTGCTGGCGGATTCGGTCGAGAACGGTGCCGATGCCGCGGCGACACTGTCGGCCTTGAAGAAGCCGATGCGACTCGACTGCTATCGCTGCACGGCACTGCTCACTCACGGCAAATATCAGTTGATCCAGACCGATGCCGTCGCTGGTGCACCCGACGAGGCGCGCGAAGTGGTGCGCTGGAAATTGAAGGATCAGGTCGAATTCCCGGTCGATACGGCCGCCATCGATTTGCTGCCGATCCCTTCCGATGGACGCACTCCGCAGGTATTTGCCGCCTTGTCGCCCGAATCGACCATAGCGCCCCTGGTGCAGGCATTTCAGGCGGCCAAGGTGGCGCTGCAGGCCATTGATCTGCCCGAGGTCTCGCAGCGCAATCTGGCCGCCTTGTTCGAGAAGGACGGGCGCGCCTTGGCAACGCTGGTTTTCGATGACGACGAAGGCTTGCTCACCTTTACCCTGAACAGCGAGTTGCTGGTCGTGCGCCATGTCGAACTCAACGCGCGGCAATTGATGACGGCTGATGACGACCGTCGGAATATGCTGTTCGAGCGCATTGCGCTGGACGTCCAGCGCTCACTGGACAATTTCGATCGCCTCTACAGTGCGGTTCCGCTGACTCATCTTCTGGTGGCGCCGATTCCCGGCGTAGACGGTTTTCTGGACTATCTGCGTACCAACCTGACGATCTCGGTGGTGCCGATGGATGTGTCGAGCGTCTTGGATCTTGGCGCGGTGCCGGCTTTGCTTGACCCCTTGCGTCAGTTCCAATGCCTGCGCGCAATCGGTGCTGCGCTGCGCGGCGAACCGGAGGCGGCATGAGCGCCCAGATCAATCTTTACCATCCACGTTTTCTCAAGCAGCGTGAATTGCTGGTGCTGGGCAAGGTGGTGCTTGCCGCCGGCGCGCTTTACATCGTGTTGGCGGTGGTTGGCGGCTGGGCCTGGCGGGACGCCGCCGCGCGCAAGGACGCCGCTGCGGCTGCCGAGGCGCAACTGCTGTCGGTCAAGGAGCAAGTAGACGCCGCGACCAAGGCGGCTGCGGAAAGCAAACCCGATGCACAATTGATCGCTGAATTGGGTAACGCCGAGGCCTTGCTGCGACGTCGCGGCGACATTGCGCGCCTGCTTGAGAGCGGCGCGATTGGCAGCGCCGGAGGATTTTCCGACTATCTGCGTGGCTTTGCCCGTCAAAAGCCGGACAGCCTGTGGCTGACCGGCTTCACTATTGGCGCTGGCGGCAACGACATGGAAATTCGCGGCAGCATGCTGAATCCCGCCGCGCTGCCCGACTACATTCGACGCCTCGGTACCGAGAAGGTATTTCAGGGGCGCAATTTTGCGGCGCTGACCATGAATCGCGCTGAGCCGGCGCCGACGCCGCCGACGACGACGACCCAGGTCGTGGGTGCTGCCACTGGACCCGCGCCGACTCCTGTCCTGCGCCCCATCGATTTCATCCTGATGCCGAAACTCGTCGAGGCGAAGGAGGCCGGCTCATGAGCGCCCTGTCAGCCAAGTGGGCGCAGTGGAGCGAAAAGTTTGCCGCGCTGACGCGTCGCGAGCGTGCCATCGTCGCCGCCGCTCTGGTGTTTGGTGGCGGTTTCGTGATCGTCAACTTCGGCATTGACCCCGTGCTGCAGCGGGCGCGCAGCGCAACAAGAGCGGACGTCGCCGCGCGCGCCGAACTCGCCCAGCAACGGGCGCTGATGGATCTGCTCAAGGCGCAGAGCTCCGATCCCGACGCCGGCAATCGGCAGCGATTGGCGCAGGCGAAGCAGGAACTGGCGTTGGTCGGCGAGCGTCTCGCGCAGTTCGAGTCCGGCATGGTGCCGCCGGCACGGATGCAGGCGTTTCTCGAGGGACTCTTGGCAAGACACCGATCCATTGAAGTAATGGGCCTGAAGACCCTGCCAGTGACACTGGTGGGCGCTCCGGCCGCCGTGAAGCTTGCCGCCGGGGTGGCGTCCCAGGCGGCGAAAGAACCAGCCGTGGACCCGTCCGCTCAGGCGGGAGCAGCGCCGGTCGCAGACGATGGCATCTATCAGCACGGCGTCGAACTCAGGTTGGCGGGCAGTTACAATGACTTGCTGAATTATCTGGCGGAGCTTGAGCGCATGCCCCAGCGCGTGATGTGGAACAGCGTCAGTCTCAAGGTGGAGAAGTACCCGCGCAATGTTCTGGTGTTGCGCGTCTACACTTTGAGTCTTGACAGAAACTGGTTGATTGTATGATGCGCTACGCGCTGTTTCTATTGTTGCTGGCAGGATTCATGGGGATGGGCCCTGCCGTTGCGCAGGTTCCGGATCCAACACGTCCCCCGGGGGTTGTGATGCCTCCAGAGTCATCGGGAGGCGTCGTCGTGCCGCCGGAAAGCGGCGTTCAGACGATAATCCTGCGACCCAAGGGAAAGTCGTCCGCCGTGATCAATGGCCAGTACGTCGAAGTGGGCGACAAGCTCGGCGACATGAAGGTGTTGAAGATTGCTGAAAGTGAAGTGGTCTTGCAGGGGGAGGGCGGGCGCGAAATCATGAAAGTGACGCCCGACATCGAAAAAGTGCCGGTAAAGAAGAAGGCCGCCGCAAAACGGCGCACTACGGGAACCACCGAAAAATGAGATACGCAATCCACGCGCGCTGGATACTGGTGCTTCTGGCAGGGGCATTGGCTGGCTGCGCTGCGCCGCAGCGCGCAGGCAGCGACGTACTGGGCCAGATCAACGATGTGCTGCTGAAATCCGCGACGGAGCGCAAAACGCCGCATGCCGACGTTACCGACAAGTCGCTGATGCCGCCGCTGGCACCGCAGATTGCCGCCGATGCTGTCGTGGCCGAGCCGCGCTTCGATCTTGCGGTGGTCAATGCCCAGGCGACTCAGGTATTCATGGCACTGGTGTCGGGTACCCGCTACAGCATGTTGTTGCCGCCAGATATCAGCGGCAGCCTGACGGTAAATCTCAAGGACGTGACGCTGATTGAAGCGCTGGATACCATCCGCGAACTCTTTGGGTACGAGTACCGCATTCAGGGCAAGCGCATTTTCATCGAGCCCAACACGATGAAGAGCCGCGTCTTCCAGATAAATTACCTGGCGAGCCGACGTCAGGGCAGCAGTGATCTGCGCGTCACCGGCAGTTCGACCAGTACCGGCGGCGGTTCGACCGGAGGAACTGCAACTGCGGCGCCGGCTGCCGGAGCCGTTGCGGGCGCGACGGGCGGGGCGCGAAGCAACGACACCAGTCGTGTCAGCATGACTACCGACAGCGATTTCTGGGGCGACCTGAGTCGTGCGCTGGTGACCATCGTCGGCACTACCGAAGGGCGTAGTGTGGTCGTCAATCCGTCGTCCGGGGTGGTGCTGGTGCGTGCGCTGCCAACGGAACTGAGCAACGTCGAGAAATTCCTCAAAGCCACCCAGTTGGTTGCCGAGCGGCAGGTCATGCTGGAGGCGAAGATCATCGATGTAACCTTGTCGGAAGATTTTCAGGCCGGCGTTAATTGGGGGGCCTTCAAGAGCGGCCCCAACAGTTTTTCCGGCCTCGGCGTGGGCCAGCCGGGCGTGACGCTTAGCGCGGGTGCCGGCACGGCTCAAATCGTTGGTCCGGCAGCCGCGCCGGCGATTTCCGTGACACCGGGACAACTGGGTTCGATCGCTGCAGCGGCGTTGGGCAAGGGCTTTATCGGGCTGGCTTTCCAGACCTCCAATTTCGCCGCATTGCTGAATTTTCTCGAAACCCAGGGTAGCGTCTCCGTACTTTCGTCGCCGCGCATCGCCACGCTCAACAATCAGAAAGCGGTGCTCAAGGTGGGTGCCGACGAGTTCTTCGTGACTAATCTGACCGTGACCGCTGGCACCGCGACGGCGACCGGAGCCATCGGGCCCGCGACAGTGACTCCGCAGTTTCAGGCAATGTTCTCCGGAATCTCGCTCGACGTGACGCCGCAGATCGACGGCGAAGGCAACATCATCCTGCATGTGCATCCCGCCATCACCACGGTCACTGAAAGCCAGAAGAGCATGGATCTGGGCGGCGCCACGGGCACCATCAATGTTCCACTGGCGGTGAGCCGAATCAACGAGACTGACTCCATTGTCCGCGTTCAGGACGGCAACATCGTGGCCATTGGCGGCCTGATGCGGCAGGCGCAGTCCTCCGACCGCTCGCAGTTGCCGGGGGCTACCGGGTTTACGGCAAACGCATTGGGCCAGCGCGCTTCCTCGTTGAGCAAGCGCGAACTGGTGATTCTGATCAAGCCCACCTTGATCGACGGTGACCGCGCCTCGGTTCAGGACATCAAGGACGTTCAGGAGCGCGTGCGGGCTTATTCGCCGGGCCGGTCAGCAGAGTAGTTCTGCGCGGCGCACGATGTACCTCAACCACTTCGGCCTGAACGAATTTCCATTCGGCATAACGCCGGATACCAGCTTCATCTATTCGGCCGACGCGCATCAGGAAGCCCTCAATACCCTGCTGATCGGGCTCAACACGGGCGAAGGCTTCATCAAGATCACGGGCGAAGTCGGTACCGGCAAGACGCTGCTGTGCCGTCGTTTTCTGGCGACCCTGAGCGAAGAGCATGTCGTCGCCTACATTCCCAACCCGATGCTGGAACCGCACCTCCTGCTTATCGCGATTGCGGAAGAGCTGGGTATCAGGCTCCAGGACCTCGACTTTCAGTTTCACCTGATGAAGGAATTCAACCGGCGCCTGCTGGACATGGCGGCGCAAGGCAAGAAGGTCGTGATCTGCATTGACGAGGCGCAGTCGATGCCGCTGGAAAGCCTGGAAGCGTTGCGGCTCTTGTCGAATCTGGAAACAGAAAAGCGCAAGCTGCTGCAAGTGGTGATGTTCGGCCAGCCGGAACTCGACCAGAAGCTTTCCAACCCGGCCGTCCGCCAGTTGCGCCAGCGCATCGTGCTCCATTACCGGATGCCGGGACTGAGACAGCAGGAATCCGAACACTATCTTGCCCATCGCCTGCGCGTTGCGGGACACCGTGATGGAGATGTTTTTCCCCCTGCCACCGCTCGACTTTTGTATCGCCTGTCCAGTGGCACGCCGCGGCTGGTCAATGTGCTGGCACACAAGGCCATGCTGCTTGCCTACGGCGAAGGCAAGACCAAGGTGAGCCGCACCCATGTCGCCTTGGCCGGGCGCGATACTGAAGGCCTGCCCACGCTGCACTGGTGGCAACGGTGGTGACATGAGTCTGGTCAACAGGATGCTGCGTGACCTCGATGCCCGCCGTGCCGGTGATGGCGAACGCGCGGCCTTGCCGCCGGCAGTGACACCGCTGGCGGCGCGTCTGGAGCCCGGTGCTGGCGGTTCGTGGCGGTGGCTCACCGCGGTGCTGATTGCCTTGGGCCTCGGTGTGGCGGCGTGGTACGCATGGCAGTCGCGCAATTTTTCTGTTGCTCCCGAGGCCAAGCCGATGGCTGTTGAAGCGCACACCGCGCCCGTGCCTGTGGCGGACGCTGCGCCACCTTCATTGCGCCTGGCAGGCGAGCTGGCGGCGACACCGGAGGTTCGCCCCTCGCCACCGCGCAAGACCGTGGTTGTTGAGCCGAAGCCGCAGGAATTGATCGTCAATCCTGTCTCGTCGAGTCCGGCATCGCCCAGCCAACCGGTGGTGGCGTTGCCCAAAGTGCCGCCCGCGTCGGGGGACGCTCGCATAGAAAAGCAGGTGCGCCTGCCGTCGCCGGCGGAGCGGGCGGAGACGGAGTACCGCCGTGGGGTTCTGGCTCAGCGGCAGGGTAACGCCGAGGATGCAGCGGGCAGCTACCGGGCTGCACTGGAAAGCTATCCTGAACATGCCGCCGCGCGCCAAGCCCTGGCCGCGCTGCTGATCGAGGCTAAGGGATTCAACGAAGCCGAGGAACTCCTGAGCAAGGGTACGGAACTGGCTTCGGTGCGTCTGGCGTCGACGCTGGCCCTGGCGCGCCTGAAAGTCGAGCGCAATCAGGCGCCTGCCGCGCTCGAAGTTCTGCAGAAGAATGCTGCAGCCGGTGAGGGCAGCGCGGAATACCAGGGATTTGCCGGCGCGCTGCTCAATCGTGCCGGCCGTGCCCCGGAAGCGGTGGAACGCTATCTGGCGGCGACACGCCTGGCGCCCAATGAAGGCCGCTGGTGGGCTGGTCTGGGCATTGCGCTCGAGGCTGCGGGGAAGGGCCAGGAAGCGCGCGAGGCCTATCAGAAGGCGCGTAGCTTGCCGGGTCTGCCGACCGATCTGGCGCAGCACGTCGAACAGCGCTTGCGCTAGGGGAACAAGCAGGGGCAAGGCAAAATGCCTTGCCGACTACTTGATCTGCTGCTCTGCGGCCATGAGTTTGCTTTGTGCCCAGGTGCGCAAATGACCGAGCGGGCCGGTGAGATTGGCCCACGAATCAAGCATTGTCCGCCTCTGCTTCTCGCGCAGGATTTCCTCGGCACGGACATAGTTTTGAAGTTGTTCCTGGATCAACTCCCGGGCCCGGTCTTCGGCGCGCGTTTGTACCAGGCGCAGTGCATCCCGTGCGGTGTAGTCTTCCGAGATTGCGAAAGGCAGGGTCAGGGAAGTGGCCAGGCGCGCAACCTCGCGCAAGGTATCGGCGCGCTCTATGGAAGAAACCTGCGCGTCGCAGCGCGCGGCGAATCGGCGGCCTTCCATGCGCAGCAGGTTCTTGTCGGCAGGATCGCGAAGCGCCATGATTGTTTGTCCGGGGTTCAGTCAGGAGGGGGAATTGTACCGCCGCCCTCAGTCCTTGAGCGCCCGCGCCAGAACGCGATTTTCCACGCGCGCCGCGCCATGTGCCTTGAGCGTTCGCGCCAGCTCGTCAAGGGTGGCGCCGGTGGTCATCACGTCATCGACCACCAGCACGGTCTTGCCGCTCAGGTCGATTTCGCACTCGAAGGCGTGACGGATGTTCTTCACCCGCTCCTTCCACGGCAGGCTGGCTTGCGGCGGGGTATCGCGGCAGCGGCGAACGTGGCTGAGTTCCAGCGGCACGCCGAGCGTCGCCGCCAGTGGCCGGGCAATTTCGACGGCCTGGTTGAATCCGCGTTCCGCGAGTCGCGCGCGCGATAGCGGGACGGGCAGGATCAGGTCAGGCCGGACGGGGGTGGCCAACTGCGCCAGAGCCTTGCCAAGAAAGTCGGCGCTGGCGAGACGGTGGGCGTACTTCAGCGCCTGGATCAGGCTGTCCACCGGCGGCTCATAGCGGAAGACGGCCCGCGTCGCGTCGAAATGCGGTGCTTGTTTCAGGCAGGCGCCGCAGATAGTGGATCCCGGCGTCGGCAATGCGCAGACCGGGCATCCTTCGCTGGCCAGATGGGGGAGTCCGGCTCGGCAGGCCGGGCACAGCAGATCGTCGCCGCTGGGTGCGGCGCACAGGAAGCAATCCTGCGGCAGCAGGGCGGCGCAGCGCCTTGTCGCAGTTGCCATGCCGGCTGCCAGACGCGTGACTACGTTCGCTGCAATTGACAAGGCTGGCTCCTTCCACCAAGATTCGCGCCTCCCCGCATTCTAGCGAGTCCGCTGCGATGACTGCCACAGCCACCCCCCAAACCGCCACACCTGCGTTTGTTCCCGCCCCGCGCTGGACTACCGAGGCCCTGGTCGGCCTGTTCGAACTGCCCTTCAACGACCTGCTGTTTCGTGCGCAGCAAGTGCATCGGCAGAACCACGACGCCAATGCCGTGCAGCGCTCGACCCTGCTGTCGATCAAGACCGGCGGTTGCTCGGAGGATTGCGGCTACTGTTCGCAGTCCGCGCATCACGGCGAAGTGCAGCGCGAAGCGCTGCTGGAAGTCGACGAAGTGGTCGCCGCCGCGCAGGCCGCCAAGGACAAAGGCGCCTCGCGTTTCTGCATGGGCGCCGCGTGGCGTGGCCCGAAAGACAAGGATCTCGACCGCGTCGCGGACATGATTGAAGCGGTCAAGGCGCTCGGGCTGGAGACCTGCGTCACGCTGGGCATGCTCAAGGACGGCCAGGCCGAACGCCTGAAGGCGGCGGGGCTCGACTACTACAACCACAATCTGGATACCGCGCCGGAATTCTACGGTCAGGTGATCAAGACCCACGCCCAGAGCGAGCGCTTCGATACCATCGACAAGGTGCGCGAGGCGGGGATCAAGGTCTGCTGCGGCGGCATTGTCGGCATGGGCGAAACACGTCGTCAGCGCGCCTCGTTGCTGGTCGAGCTGGCCAACATGAGCCCGCCGCCCGAATCGGTGCCGATCAACGAACTGGTGCCGATGCCCGGCACCCCGCTGGAAAATGCGCCGCCGCTGGATCCCTTCGAGTTCGTGCGCACCATCGCCGTGGCGCGGATCGTGATGCCGGGCTCGATGGTCAGGCTCTCCGCCGGCCGCCAGGAAATGAGCGACGAACTGCAGGCACTGTGCTTTCTTGCCGGCGCCAATTCGATCTTCTACGGCGACAAACTGCTGACCGCCGGCAACCCGGAAGCCGATCGCGATGAAGCGTTGTTTGAGCGGCTGGGACTCACCTCCGCCTGATATGTCGATGGAACAGGCTTTACCGCGGAGGCGCAGAGGCGCAGAGGAAACGCAGAGGAAAGCAAATACAATTTGTTCTTGCCTTTCTCTGCGTGATTTTTCTCTGCGCCTCTGCGCCTCCGCGGTAAAGATCTAGATTGTCTCCATGCGCGACGACTTCGCGCAAGCCGCCGAAACCTACGATTCGGCTGCGGTCCTGGCCCGCGAAGTGGGCGCTCGCATGGCGGGCCGGCTCGACCTGGTAAAGATCACTCCGCAGCGTGTTGCCGACATCGGTTGCGCCACGGGTGACGGCATCCGCGAGTTGCAGCAGCGCTACGCCAAGGCGCTGCCGCTTGCCCTCGATTACGCCTTGCCCATGCTGCGCGCGGTTCGCCAGCGCACTCCGCTCCTGCAGCGCATGACCGGGCGTGGTCCGCGCCCGATCAACGCCGACGTGCGGGCCTTGCCGCTGGCCGCCAATTCGCTGGGCCTGGTCTGGTCGAACCTCATGCTGCACTGGCTGGACGATCCGCTGCCGGCTCTGAAGGAGTTGCACCGGGTGCTCGAAGTAAATGGCCTGCTCAGCTTTGCCACGCTAGGGCCCGACACGCTGAAGGAGTTGCGTGCCGCGGCCGAAAAAGTCGGCGCTGGTGATACGGCACGACGCTTCCTCGACATGCACGATCTGGGCGACATGCTGGTCGCCGCCGGCTTTGGCGATCCGGTGATGGACATGGAGATCATCACGCTGACCTACCCGAGCCCGCGCGCCTTCCTCACCGACCAGCGCCACCTCGGTGTGCGCGACGCCTTGCTCGGCCGCCAGGGGTGGCGCGCCTGGCGCAACGTGCTCGACGCGTGGCCGCGGGATGCGGAAATGCGCCTGCCGGCTACGTTTGAAATCGTCTATGGCCACGCCTGGAAGCCCGAGCCGCGGCAGATCGCCGACGGGCGTGCGGTGGTGACGTTCCGTTCGCGATGAAGCGCGCCAGGCAAAGGATGATCCGTCCACGCAATCCGCTGGTCCTTGATCCGCTGCTGAAAAAGGGCGGCGTGCACGCGCGCACGGACAAGCGGGCCGGCCGCGCCCGGCAGAAGGCGGCCTTGCGCCGTCGAACCGAAGAAGCCTGAATACTGTGTGACGAGGGCAGGAGGGTGGAGGCCGGCTTGCCGGTCGCTGCCCTCCTGCCCTTTCTCCTTTCATTGGGGAAAACACGTATTGCACAATGTGAATAGCTATTTTACAATGCGAAACATGCGTGGCGTGCCGAATCATGAACTAGGTCTATGCTGCGGAAAACAGTCCGGCCGGGATAGATGCCCCGCGGACTCCAATAACTCTCAAAAGGAGGAGACGCCATGTCAGCTACGCCCCTATCCGCCCCATCCGATGCCGATCCGCGGGAAACCCGCGAATGGCTCGACGCACTGGAGGCCGTGATCGCGCATGAAGGTCCCGAGCGCGCGCATTTCCTGCTTGAGCAACTGATCGCGCTGGGCCACCAGACGGGCATCAACATGCCCTACAGCGCGAATACGGAATACACCAACAGCATTCCCGCTGACCAGCAGCCGGTCACGCCCGGCGACTACGAGATGGAGCAGAAGATTCGCGACTACGCGCGATGGAACGCCATGGTCATGGTGCTGCGGGCCAACAAGGACGACTCCGGCCTTGGCGGGCACATCGCCAGCTATGCGTCGGCCGCGACGCTCTATGACATCGGCTTCAATCACTTCTGGCATGCGCCGTCCGAAAGTCACGGCGGCGACCTGGTGCTGTCGCAGGGCCACTCGGCGCCGGGCACCTACGCGCGCGCCTTCATGCTCGGCCGCCTGACCCAGGAGCAGATGGACAACTTCCGTCGCGAGGTCGATGGCAAGGGTCTGTCCAGCTACCCGCACCCCTGGCTGATGCCGGACTTCTGGCAGTTCCCCCCGGTGTCGATGGGCCTCGGTCCCTTGCAGGCGATCTACCAGGCGCGCTTCATGAAGTACCTGCAGCATCGCGAACTGATTCCCACCGACAACCGCAAGGTGTGGGCCTTCATGGGCGACGGCGAGATGGACGAGCCGGAATCGATGGGCGC
>JAUXUK010000062.1 GCA_030680805.1 Sulfuritalea sp.
GAATCACTACAATGACGTGCGACCGCATTCAAGTTTGCAGTACGCAACCCCGGCGGAATTCCGCCGGGGTTGCGAAGTCAGTTCCACAACCCGGGCCACGATTCTCTAGATCGAATTGGTCCGATAAAACCGGTCAGGTCAATTGTCCTTGGCGGGCTGGTTTCCCTCGACGATTCCCATGTTTCTGACTTGGGACGCACGCCAGTTATCCGGGGTGTAGTGAAAGCTGTAGAAGACCCGTCTAGCCATGATTCCTCCTATGTGGATGTGCCGCGAGAAAGCAAGATGCCCAACGTTATGCGTGGAAAATGGCGGAACGCTTTCCGTAATTTCGGAAAACATCTCGTCACTTAGATACGGCAGTGAATCACGTGGATCAAGCTGATCCACCCCTTGCAAAAAGTTCTTGGCAGATGCTTCGAACGCGCATTACGAGCCCATTCCAATGCCACGTCAATATGCAGCGCAACACCTTTGGCGCAGTTTTATGTCCTTGGTACTAACGGGAACACCGCAGAACAAGTCGGCGCTGGCGATACGGCGATTTGTGTCTATCGCACTTTAATTTCGGTCCACATCCGCGACAGGCTGCGGCGCAGTTTCGGATCGAAGTCGCGCAGCATTTCCAGGCGCTGCAACTCGGCCGGCGGCGGGAAAATGCCGGGGTTGGCGGCGATCTCGGGCAGGATGTGTTGAGTCGCTGCGGCGTTGGGGTTGCCGGCGCCGATGAGGTTGGAAACGTCGGCGGCGTTGCGGCCTTCCAGCATGAAGTCGATGAACTGGTGCGCCAGGTCGGGCCGGCGGCCGGACTTGTGCAGCACGAAGTTGTCCACGGCCAGCACCGCGCCCTCCTTGGGCGTGGCGAAGCCGATGGTGAAGGGGCGCTTGGCGGCCGCCGCGTCCTGCTGCGCGCGGAACATGTCGTTCGAGTAGCCGTGGGCGACCCAGATGGTGCCGATGGCCAGGTCCTTGATGTAGGTGCTGTTGGAAAACGCCGCCCAGTAGGGCTTGGCGCGCAGGATCAGGCGCTTGGCGTCTTCCCACTTGGCCGGGTCGTGTTCCTGCGCCGAATGGCCGAGGTATTTCATCGCCGCCGCCATGAGTTCGCGCTGGCTGTTAAGCACGGTGACGCGGCCCTTGAGCTTCTGCAGGTGCTTCGGCTCGAAGATCAGCGCCCAGGTGTCGGTGGGCAGGTCGAGCTCCTTCATCTTGCCGACGTTGTAGCCGAGCAGCGTCACCGAGGTGGCATAGGGCACCGAATGGCGATTGCCGGGATCGAACCAGGTGTCGAGGAATTCGCGCTTGACGTTGCGCAGATTGGGGAGCTTCGTCTTGTCGATCTCGCGCAGCGCCTTCCTGCGCACCAGCGATTCCACCGCATTGCCGGTGGGCACCAGCACGTCGTAGCCGACCGCGCCGGCTTCGAGTTTGGCCAGCATTTCCTCGTTGTCGGAGTAGTAGTCCTGCTTGAGCTGGCAGCGGCAATGCGCCTCGAAGCGCTTCACCGTGTCTTCGGAAATGTAGTTGTTCCAGTTGTAGAGGTAGAGCGTGTCGGCGGCGCGCAGCGGCAGGCTCGGCAGCAGCAACGCAGCGGCAAGGGCTAGCGCAGAAAATCGGCGCTGGCGGAGCGGCGATTTCACGACCGCCCCTTCAGCACGTCGGGGGCGAAGCGGCTGGCGAGCAGGATCAGCGTCAGGGTCAGCGCCATCAGCAGCGTGGAAATGGCATTGACCTCCGGCGTCACCGCGACCTTGATCATCGAGTAGATCTGCAGCGGCAGCGTGTTCACGCCGACGCCGGCGACGAAGAAGGTGATGACGAAATCGTCGATGGAGAGCGTGAAGGCCATCAGGAAGCCGGCCACCAGCGCCGGCATGATCAGCGGCAGGGTGACGCGGCGGAAAGTGGCCCAGGGTGTGGCGCCGAGATCGCGCGCCGCCTCGAAGATGCTTTCGTCCATTCCGGCCAGCCGCGCACGGACGATCACGGCGACGAAGCCGATGCTGAAGGTGATGTGCGCGGCGAGGATGGAGAACAGCCCGAGCGACAGATCGAGCACCTGGCGGAAAAACAGCAGCAGCGAAACGCCGAGCAGGATTTCCGGCATGGCCACCGGCGTCAGCACCAGGAAGGGCAGCCAGCGCGGGCGGTAGCGATGCATCGAAAGGCCGGCCATCGCGCCGAGCAGGGTCGACACGCTGCTCGACACCAGCGCGATCAGCACCGAATTGCCTGCGGCGTGCAGCATGTCGTCGTTGTGCAGCAGCTTCGTGTACCAGCGCGTGGTGAAGCCAACCCACTCGGCGTTGAGCACTGAATCGTTGAAGGAGAACAGCACCACCACCGCCAGCGGGATGTAGAGGAAGGCGTAGGTGGCGAGTGAGGCGGTCCACAGCCAGAACTGTGCCTTCGTCTTCATGTAACTGCCTCGGTTCCGTGCAGGCCGCGCTTCGAGGCCCAGGCGGTCAAGCCAGCCAGCGCCAGCACCAGGACCGTGAGCATGATCGACAGCGCCGAGCCGAGCGGCCAGTCGCGGTTTTCCAGAAACTGTTCCTTGATCAAGTTGCCGATCAGGATGTCGCCGGTGCCGCCCAACAGTTCGGGCACGGCGAACATGCCCAGCACGGGGATGAAGACCAGCGCCGAGCCGGAGAAAATGCCGGGCAAGGACAGCGGAAAGGTCACGCGCCAGAAGCGCGTCCAGCCATTGGCGCCGAGATCCTGCGCGGCTTCGAGCAGCGCCGGGTCGTGCTTTTCCAGATTGGTGTAGAGCGGCAGCACCATGAAGGGCAGGTGCGCATAAACCATGCCGACGATCACCGCAAACGGCGTGTACAGCAGGTTGACCGGGCCCAGCAGCATGATCCACGCATAGATGCGCACCAGGAAATTGCTGGCGAAGGGCAGGATCACCAGCAGCACCAGAAAGTCGCGCCGCTGCCTGGGGCTCTTCGCGATCAGCCACGCCAGCGGATAGGCGAGCACGATGCAGATCAGCGTGGTCAGCGCGGCGACCAGGAAGGAGCGGGCGAAGATTTCGAGATAGATGACGTCGCCGCCGAGGAAGCGGTAGGCATCCAGCGACAGCGCTGCGAGGCTGTCGATGGGTGCGAGGCCGCCGAACTCGCCGGTTTCGCGAAAGCCGGCGACCACGACGATCAGCGCCGGCACGAGGAAAAAGGCCAGCAGGAAGATGGTGGGCGGCAGCGTCACCACCCACTTGGTCAGGCCTGCCGGCTGGGTTCCTGGTGCGGACATGGACGCCCTCGCGCTAGCGGTGTGCTTCGCAAGTCTTGCGACTGGCGCTAAATGGCCCGTCGTCCCGGCGAAAGCCGGGACCCAGATGCCGTCTGGATTCCGGCCTTCGCCGGAATGACGGATCGGGAGCTAAGTCGTTCGATCTACTCACAAGCACCTCACTAATCTCTAAGAAACACGCCGGCGTCGTGCCGCCAGCAGACGGTGACCGCGTCGCCGACTTCGTGGAACTTGGCGCGGCCCGGCGCGGCGTTGGGCATCAGCGCCTCGATGACGCGGCCGTTGGCCAGCTCGACCTTGTACAGCGTGACGTCGCCCAGATACAGCAGTTCGCGCACCACGCCCTCGAAGCGGTTCTTCAGGTCGGCGGATTCGCGATGGCCGAAGACACGGATCAGCTCCGGGCGCAGGGCGAAGGCACCGCGCTCGCCCACGGCGATCGGCCGCGGGTCGGTCGCGGCGATGTCGCCGAGGCCCTCCGCGTGCAGGCCCAGCAGCACCTTGCTGGAGGATGTCACTTCGACGTCGAGCATGTTGATCTTGCCGATGAAGTCGGCAACGAAGCGATTGGCCGGCTGGGTGTAGAGCTGGTCCGGCTCGTCGCACTGTTCGACGCGACCATCCCTCATCACGGCAATGCGATGCGACAGCGCCAGCGCCTCCTGCTGCGAATGCGTGACGAAGATGAAGGTGATGCCGACTTCGCGCTGCAACGCGATCAGCTCGATCTGCATTTCGACGCGCAGCTTGGCGTCGAGCGCGCCCAGCGGTTCGTCGAGCAGCAAGAGACGCGGCTTGTTCACCAGACCGCGGGCCAGCGCCACGCGCTGCTTCTGCCCGCCGGAAAGTTCGTGGGGGAAGCTGTCGGCCTTGTCTTCGAGATGCACCAGCGCGAGGGTTTCGCCGACGCGGCGCCGTATCTCCAGCGCCGACTTTCCGGCCATCTCCAGCGGAAAGGCGATGTTGCCGGCCACCGTCATGTGCGGAAACAGCGCGTAGCTCTGGAACACGGTATGCAGCGGGCGTTTCTCGGGCGGCACGCCGGCCAGCGATTTGCCGTCGAGCAATATCTCGCCCGCGTCCGGCTCGTCGAAGCCGGCGATCATGCGCAGGATGGTGGTCTTGCCGCAGCCAGAGGGCCCGAGCAGGGTGAAGAACTCGCCCGGCTCGATGGCGATGGAAACGTCCTTCACCGCTTCGAGCGAACCGAAGCGGCGCGTTACCTTGCGGATTTCGAGCAGTGCCATGTCGGATGCGCCAGCCTTCTACCGGCGCCGGCAGGCGGATGCCTGCCGGTGATGCGAACGCTTAGCCGTCGGCGTTGATGTTGGTGACCAGCTCTTTCAAAACCGTATCGGCCCGATCGTTGGCGATCTGGCAGGTGCCGGCATTTTCGTGGCCGCCGCCGCCGTAGAACAGCATGAGTTCGCCAACGTTGGTGTTCGAGCTGCGATTGACGATCGACTTGCCGGTGGCGAATACGGTGTTCTGTTTCTGTACGCCCCACAGCAGATGGATGGAGATGTTGGTCTCGGGGAACAGCGCGTAGATCATGAAACGATTGACGGCGTAGATCGTATCCTCGTGGCGCAGGTCGAGCACCGCGAGATTGCCGTAAACCTTGGTGCAGCGCTTGATCTGCTCCTTGGCCTTTTCGGCATGCTCGAAGTAGAGATCGACGCGCTCCTTGACGTCCGGCAGGGCCAGGATGTCGTCGATGCCGTGATTGCGGCAGTAGGCGATCAGATCCATCATCAACTGGTAGTTGCTGACGCGGAACTCGCGGAAGCGGCCGAGGCCGGTGCGTGAATCCATCAGGTAGTTGAGCAGCACCCAGTCCTTCGGGTCGAGGATTTCCTGGCGCGTGAAGTTGGCCGAATCGCCCTTGTCGACGGCGATCATCATGTCGTTGAAGGAACTGGGGAAACGCCCCTTGCCGCCGTAATGCTCGAACACCACGCGTGCGGCGGACGGCGCATCGGGATAGATGATGTGGTTGGGACGCTCGCCGGGGTTGCGGAAGGTCTCGGAGAGGTGGTGGTCGAAGGCCAGATGCACGCCCGGAACGTAAGGCAGATTGGTGGTGATGTCCCGATCGGAAATCTCGATCTTGCCATCCTGCATGTCCTTCGGATGGACGAACTTGATATCGTCGATCAAGTCCAGTTCATTGAGCAACACCGCACAAGCCAAACCGTCGAAATCGCTACGCGTGACGAGGCGGTATTTTTTGTCGGACATGTCTTTCTCCTTTATGCGCTTTGCGCGCCGGGGATTACGCTTCGCGGGCCGGCGTCAGTCAGAAGCCGGATTGTATTCCAGACTTGCCAGGATGCCATGGGCGACATAAAACACCGCCAGACGCCGCGGCAGACCCTCGGCGGCGAACAGGGCGGCATAGGATTCCAATTGCGGCCGATAGCGTGCAGCGTGGGCTTTGAGGCGTGCACCGTCAGCGGCCGCGCCCAGATCGACGGTCTTGTAGTCGATGATCCAGCGCATGCCGTTTTCGACAAAGCAGCGGTCCACCACTAGCGTTTCCGCCGTACCGCCAGCGCCGAGTTTTGCGAGTGCCAGCTCGGCGGCCGCATCTGCGCGGCGGCGCAGGACCCATTCGCCATCCGGGCTGGCCAGCGTCGTCGCCAGCATCGCGGCAACCCGCACCGCGCCGGACCGCGCATCGGCCGGCGACCAGCCGCGACTGGTCAGCCAGCGCTCGAAGCCGGCCTGGCGTTCGGCCACGCGCTGCGGCGACCATGCTTCGGGATCGGCGGCGATCAGTTCCAGCACGGCATGGGTCAGCGTGCCCACGGCTGCGGCAAGCGGGTCGGCGGTTTCATCGCCGGTTTCGGCTGGCGGCTGCGGCACGTCCGGCGCGCGCCACGCCGCCGGCACAGCCAGCGCTTTCAAGCGCGTCAGTTGAGGCACGAAATCCTTCAGTTCGCCGCCAGGAACGACAGTCGGTGCTGACGGTGCGGCGATTGCAGCGAGGAAATCCGCCTCGACGGCCGGCCACAGGCTCGCCAGCGGCGAGGCCGCGCGCGGCGCGACGAGCGCCCCGTCTTCGTCGCATTGCGCGACGCCGACCAGATGCAGGCGGCGCACCGCGCGCGTGGCGGCGACGTAGAGCACGCGGGCGTCTTCGTTGCGACTGCGTTCCTTCTCCATGCACTGCAGGAAGTCATATACCGTGGGCTCGGCCGTCTTGTTGCCGCTGCGCCGATTGACCGGCGCGGCGATCAGGCGTTCGCCCGAGGCCAGCGGAAAACTGTCCCAGGCCAGTAGCGGTGTGTCGCGCCCCGCGGTCTCGCGATGCAGGCCGGGCAGGATCACGGTGTCGAATTCGAGGCCCTTGGCCTTGTGGATGGTCATCAGCTGCAGCCGGCCGTCGGCTTGTGCGTCGGGCGCGGCAAACAGGCGGCCCATGTCGTCTTCGAGGCTGTCGAGGACGAAGCGCCCCGCCGCATCGAGCACGTCGAGGCGATTGAAGAAGGCCTGCGCGTCGGACAAGTCGTTGGCGGCGCTCAAGCAATGCGGACCGCCGAGTTTCTTCCACGCGTCCTCGACCCAGCGCCGGCGCCGCTGCCTGCCCTGCCCGGCCAGCGCCTCGGCCAGCACCTCGCGCACATGGGCCAGCCGCTGGCGGCCATCGGCCGACAGGCGTTCGATGCGTTCGGCATCCTGCATCAGCGACCAGATCGTGCTCTGGTGATCGTCGCCGGCCAGTGCATGCAGATCGGCCAGGCACAGGCCGCACCACGGCGCGCGCAGGATCGCCAGCCAATGTACGCGGTCGGCGCGGTGATGCAGCGCGCGGGTCAGCGAGATCAGGTCCTGCACCGCCTGGCGCCCGGCCAGCGGCTCGATGTCCACGGCCGAAAAACGCCAACCGGCGGCATGCCGGCGGATCGCGGCGACCAGCGCGGCCAGGTGATCCCGGGCGCGCACCAGCACGGCGATGCTGCGGGTCGGATCCTCGCGCCATTCGGCTTCGATCAGGGCGATGATCTGCTGCGCTTCGGCGCGCGCAGCGGCGGCGCTTTCGCCTTTTTCCGACAGCACCGGATGCATGGTGACGCCGGCCTGCGGCAGGGACTCGCGCGTGGCGACGAACTCGCGATAGCGAATCTCGCCGCGCAGCGGATCGTCGGCGAGCGGGAACACCGCCGGGAAGCAGGCATTGATCCAGTCCACCACTTCCGGACAGGACCGGTTGTTGCGCGACAGGCGCAGCGGCGTGAGCCGCAGCGCGCCGATGCCATTCTCGGCGACTCGAAGGAACAGGCCGACGTCCGCCTTGCGGAAACGGTAAATCGACTGCATCGGGTCGCCCACGGCGAACAGGGTACGGCCGTCATCGGCGCCTTGACCACCGCTCCAGCCGGCGGTCAGGCGTTCGAGCAGCTCGATCTGCGTCGGGCTGGTGTCCTGGAACTCGTCGACCAGCAGGTGGCGGATGCGGTAATCGAGGCGCAGGCCGAGTTCCGACGGATCGAGTTCGTCGCCCAAGGCGGCTGCGGCACGCGCCGCGAGCTCGCCGAAATCCACCTCGCCGGCCTCGCGAAATACCAGCCACAGCTCCGCAGCGGCAAGCTTCATCAGGCGCGCCAGCGCACGCACCACGTCGTCGTGGTCGTGATCGGGCGACGGCAGATCGCGCAGCCGCCGCAGCGCCGCGACCGCTCCGGCGTCGAGCGCCGCAAGCGCTGACAGCATCGCATCCTTCTGCGCCTTGAATTCCTTGCCGGCAGGGAAGCCGTTGTTCACCGTCACGGTCTTGCGCGGCTCATCCTTCTGCGTCAGCAGCAAGTCGGCCAGTGCGCGCCAGCGCGGAAGTTCCTCTGGCGCCCCGGTCAGCGCTTGCGTCCAGTCGCCAAGCGCGCTGCCGCCCAGATTGTCGGCGGCGAAGCGCGCCAGCGCCATCCACTGCCGCTGCCAGGCCGCGTCGAGCACACCGGCAATCAGCGCCAGTTCTTCGGCGACCATTTCCCGCAGCGCTTCGCCGATCGCCGATTCGGGATGATCGAGATCACTTAGCCCTCGCCACTGCTCGCGCCGTGCCAGCATCTCGGCCAGCAGATGCGCCAGGCGCGCTACATCATTGTCGAGATGCGCGAGTGCGGTGGCGACGGCCTCGGCATGCTCGCCGCCGCTTTCCAGATGATCGAGCGCGCGGCGCGCGGCCTCTTCGTAGTGCCGCTGCGCTTCGTCCGCCACCGCTGGCTGCGCGCCAAAGCGCGAGAGCAACGGCATCTGCCGCGCCAGGCTGGCGCACAGAGCGTCGATGGTGGTCAGGCGCAGCCGTCCCGGCTGGGTTTCGATCTGCCAGCCGAGTTCGCCGGAGCGCGCCAGCGCCGCGCGCGCCAGCTCGAAGGTGACGCGCTTGTGTGGCTTGTCAGGCAGCGTGCCGGCGCGGGCCAGCTCGAGGCTTTCGGCGATGCGGCTGCGCATCTCGCCCGCCGCCTTGTTGGTGAAGGTGATGGCGATGATTTCTTCCGGTTCGTCGACCACGGCCAGCAGGCGCAGGTAGCGCTGCGTCAACAACTCGGTCTTGCCCGCGCCGGCAGGGGCCTCGACGATGAAGGAGTCGAGCTCCAGCGCGCGGCGGCGGTTGTCTTCGTCTTCCCGCAGCAGGTCAGTCATGGCGCGCCGGCCTCGCCGGATTCGTCAAACTGCTGCTGCCGCTCGGCGACGCGCAGCAGCGCACGCACGTCGCAGTATTCGAGGTCTTTCGCGGCGTCAAAAACCACCGCTGCGGCACCGTCACGCACCTCGCGCGCGACTTCGGTGAGGCGCTGCGCCCAAAGGCTGCGCAGGGCTTGCCAATCGGGGAAATCCTCCGCCGCATATTGCCTGCGCTGCGCATCGAGCGACTTCACCTCGGGCAGCAGCCCTTCGTCCTCGCTGACGCCGAGAAAACCCGGCTTGTCGGGCGTGACGCGGGCCAGCGCCACCGCCGCCACGTCGCGGTCGGGAAAAGCCAGCGCGGCGTAGATCGGCAACTGCGGCTCGCTGATGCGCGCGTCGGCCCAGCTCGCAACCGAATCGCTGCGACCGCTCTTGTAGTCGATCACCACCAGCCGGCCGTCGGCGAGCTGATCGATGCGGTCGATCACCACGCGCACCGGCAGGCCTTCGATGTCGAGTTCGTGGCGTTCCTCGCAGGCAATCACGCGGAACGGCGCACGCCGGGATTCGACGTCGAGCCAGATTGCCAGCAAGGCCTGCAAGCGCTCGTCTTCGAGTTGCCGCAGGCGCGGCGGCAAGGGTTCGACGGCGCGGCGATCAAATTCCGCCAGCGCATGCGCCACCACCCGCTGAAGCTCCGCGCTGCGCGTGGTGGCATCCATTTGAGTCAACTCGGCGAGGCCGCGCCCGCGCCAGAACTCCTCCAGCGCCGCATGCAGCAGCGAGCCGCGCGCACGGGCATCGAGACCAAAAGTCGGCGCTGGCAACACGGCGGCACCGAGCCGGTATTGATAGAAACCCCAGGCCGGGCACACCGCCTGGGCCGCCAGCAGCGCCGTGCCGCCACGAATGCGTTCGGTGGCGCCGACAGGAGGAGCCTTTGCGTCGTAAAGGCGTTCCAGCAGCGGTTCTTCCGAGCGCAACGACAACGACGCCGGCGACAACTCGTGGCGGGCCACTTTCGCCAGAAGCGAGCTGGGCCGCAGCGGCCGTTCGCCTTCGCGCTGGGCCCATGACAGCACCACCTCCGCCGCGCTCTCGCACCATGCCGCCTGCAGGCTTTGCGCCTCGACGGCGAGGCTGTCGGCACGCGCGGCGGAAATTCCCGCCCGCCGCTGCAGTTCGGCGGGCAGCAGCGGGTTCGGACGCGGCGCCGGCGGCCAGGCGCCTTCGTTGAGGCCCATGACCCAGAGCGCATCGACGGCGCCAGCCAGCGCGTCGTCCAGGCTGCAGACCTCGATCCGCGCCTCGCTGCGTCGCGGCAAGTCGAATGAATGGTCGCGGCACTGTCGCTGCAACTGGCGCAAGGCTTCGCCGCCACCGACGCGACCCATGATCGCATCCAGCGCCAGCAGCCCCCCGAGGCCTTCGCGCAATTGATCGCAGGCCGCGCGTTCGGCGGGCAGCAGCGCTCGCTGGCCGGGCCAGCCGAGCGCCGCCAGCCACTCGCCGAATGCCTTGCCCCACCCCGACGGGTTCTGCCGGCGCGGCGCGCGCCGTGCCGTCTCCAGTAATGCGCCGAGATGCGCCAGGAGTTGCGGTGCCTGCAGGTCGGCGGCGGGATCGGCGCAGAGGCGCGCCACGGCGCGCTGCAAACGTTCGAGACTGGTTTCGGGCGGCAGCATTTCGCGCAAGCCGGCCTCGACGCGGGCGCGGACATCGGCTTCGTCGATATCGGCCGACCAGCCGATGCTACAGAGCAAGGCGCCGAACTCGACCTGCGCCACGCGCTGCGGATGCGCCAGCAGTTGCAGAAGGCGCAGGGCCACGTCGACCAGCGGCTCCGCCGCCAGCGGCGAACCGGCGACGAAGGCATGTTGGCCTTCCTGCGCGCTCCAGCCGGCGCCCACCGCGCAGGGACGCAGCGCATCGTCCAGTGCGGATTCGAGCAGGCAACGTCGCGCCGGCAGATCGGCGACCGCTATGCGTATGCGGGCGGACGGGTCGCGCGTCAACCAGTCGCAAGCCCACTGCGCGGCGGCGACGCATTCGGCTTCCGCATCAGGCAGCTCGAGGCCGAGCGCCGACGTGCTTTCTTCACGCCCGAAGTCGAGCTGGAACAGTTCGACGCCGCGCGCCTCGAGCACCACCAGCAGCCGCGAAACCAGCGGATCGGGCGCAATGAAGCCGGCTATGCCGAGGCGCGCCGGCAAGCCGCCAATGCCGCGCTCGATGCACTCGATGCGCCACGCCAGGGTCTCGTCCGCCGTGCGCCAGCCGCCGGCCCGACAGGTCTCGGCCACCTTTTCCCGCCAGCGCAGGAAGGCCCGGTATTCCTCGGTATGCAGCGGCTCGGCGACCTCGATGCGCCACGTGCGCTGCAGGCTGGCGGCTTCCATCGCGGCCAGGGCCATGCCTTCGCGGTCGAACAAGTCGACCGCCGCGCCGGCATCGGCAGCGATGGCCTGCTCCCACAGACTGCGTTCCTGCACCCAGGTGAGGAAGGCGCCTGGCACGCTGGCCGGCGGAATCTCGCCGCGCAGCAGCGCACCGGAAGTGAGGTGATCCAGCCACTGTGCCGGCGTCGCGCTCTGCAGCGCCTGCCAAGTCCGGGCCCCGGCCGCGGCCTGCAATTCGCCGTGCGCCCGGCGCAGGCTGCCCGCCAGCCGTGCCGTGGCGCACAGCAGCACCGGCTCCGGCCCGCCGGGCAACTCGGCCAGCGGTATGCGGGGCAGATCGGAACGGATCATCGCGGATCAGAGAAAGCCGATGGAACGCCTGGGCTTGGCCTCGCGTACCTGATCATCCGCAATCAATTGCTTGATGGCATCGAAGATTGCCGAGAACTGTTCGTCGTATTTCATTTCCATCGCCTCGATCTTGCGGGCCAGGTCGCGATTCGAGTCCATCAGGCGGCGCAACTGAACAAAGGTGCGCATGATGGCAATGTTCACCTCCACCGCACGCGGCGAGCGCAGAACGCTGGAAAGCATCGCAACACCTTGCTCGGTGAAGGCGCAAGGAAGCCCGCGTCGGCCGCCGTGCATGCTTGCGGTGACAATCCGTGACCGCGGCAGACCGCCCTTCGTGCCACCAGACGCGTTGGCCGGCGAACTTGAAATGCCAATCTGGCATTTCAAGTTTTCCCAATCCTCGCTGCTCAACTGAAACATGAAATCATCGGGGAAACGGTCGATGTTCCGCTTGACCGCACGGTTTAGCGCTCCGGTTTCCACCCCGTAGAGCATGGCAAGGTCGGCATCGAGCAGCACTTTCTCGCCTTGGACAAGAAAGACGAGCTGCGCAAGGTTTTCCGGCGTGGGAGTGAGCTTGGGCATTGAAAATCAGTCCATTTCAGCGACAGCGTTGCCGGATTATAGGAATGATCACCCCGCCAGCGGCAACATCAGCGCGCCAAGCGCGCACAGGGTCGTGGTGACGATGAACACGGCAAGATCGACGGGATAAACGGATTGATCGGCAGACATGGCACTTCCTCCTTGAGAATGGAGAACAGTCTGCACGGCACAAGGCTCATGGGATGAGCCTGTCGTCTTTTCCCAGCAACTCCGGCGCCTGCACGTCGCGCGGCAGGGCCTCGACCGGATTCAGGTCGCGGATTTCCTTGTCTTCGGGGGCCACCTTGAGGTCGCGGAACTTGCGTGCCGACACCAGCACGCGGCGTTCCATCGAGGCCACGGAATCGTTGTAGGCGCCGACCGCCTCGCCGAGGTTCTTGCCGACGCGGCCCCAGTGATCAGCCACGGTGGCGATGCGGTCGTAGAGTTCGCGCCCGAGCAGGCTGATGCGCTCGGCGTTTTCGGTCAGGGCCTGCTGCGTCCAGCCGTAGGCGACGGCGCGCAGCAGCGCGATCAGCGTGGTCGGCGTGGCGAGGATGACGCGCGCATCGACGCCGGCCTCGATCAGGGATGGATCGGCTTCCAGCGCGGCCGAATAGAACATTTCACCGGGCAGGAACAGCACGACGAAATCCGGCGAAGGCTGGAACTGCTCCCAATAGGCCTTCTGGCCGAGCTTCTTCAGATGGTCGCGCACCTGCCGCGCATGGTCGAGCAGCTTGCGCTTCTTCTCTTCCTCGTCGGTCGCTTCCAGTGCCTCGAGGTAGGCGGCCAGCGGCGCCTTGGCATCGACCACGATGTTCTTGCCGCCGGGCAGCTTGACGATCATGTCGGGGCGCAGGCGGCCGTCTTCGGTGGTGGTGCTTTCCTGCTCGAAGAAATCGCAGTGATCGAGCATGCCGGCCATCTCGACCACGCGCTTCAACTGCAATTCGCCCCAGCGGCCGCGCGTCTGCGGTGCGCGCAGGGCCTTGACCAGGTTGCCGGTTTCCAGTCGCAGGGCGCCCTGCGCCTCGGCCATGGCGCGCACCTGCTCGGTCAGTGTGGCGTAGGCATCGACGCGGGACTTCTCGATGCCCTGGATCTGCTGTTCGAATTTCTCCAGCGAGGTTTTCACCGGTGCCACCAGTTCGCCGATGGCGAGTTGCCGCTTGTCGAGATCGGTTTTCGCCGAAGCCAGTGCGGCGGCCTGCTGCGCCTCCAGCGTGGCGCGGGCGAGTTCGAGGAAGGACTGGTTGTTCTTCGCCAGCGCGTCGGCGGAAATCACCTTGAAGGCGTCGGCGAAACTGTCACGCGCGGCTTCGAGCGTGGCCTGGCGCTCGGCGAACAGCGCCTGATCCTTTTCCAGTTCGGTTTGCAGGGAAGCACACCGTATCGCCAGCGCCGACTTTTCCTCGCGCAGTGCCGCCAGTTCGCTCTCCTGCGTTGCCAGCCGCGCCTGCGCTTCCTTGAGGCGCGCCGCAAAGACGAAGGCAAGCAAACCGCCGCCGATCGCCAGTCCCACCACCAGTGCAATGCCGATTTCCATGCCGCGTTCAATCCCGATACGCTGTCAGAAGCGAGAGTATCACTCCTGTTTGGCTCAACAGGTGAGCCCTATTCATTGAAGCCACGAATCAGCCGCCCCGCCTTCTTGGTCGGACGGCCTTTCAGGTCGGCGCCGGGCATCGGGGCGAGGCGGCGGATTTCCTGCTGCTGCGCACGAAGGGTGGCGCTTTCGGCGGTCTCTTCATAGAGCAGACGGGCTTCGGGCGCCGGACGGCGCTGCGCGTTGAGGCCTTGCACGATGACGGTCCAGCGCACCTCGCCGGCGACAATTTCCAGTTGGTCGCCCGGCTGCAACTCGCGCGCCGGCTTGACCTGCTGGCCGTTCCACTTGACCTTGCCGCCGTCGACCGCCGCTGCGGCGAGGCTGCGCGTCTTGAAAAAGCGCGCGGCCCAGAGCCATTTGTCGATGCGCTGCCGCTGCTCGTGAGCAGCCTCGCTCACGCCGATTACTTGCCGGCCGCTTCGCGCTTCGCGCGCGAGGTCGCCATCACCATCGCTTCACCGTCGATGACCACCTTGTCGCCCACGGTGCACACGGTATCGAGCACCACCCTGCACTTCTCGGGGATGACTTCCTTGACGGTGACCCTGGCGTGGACCGTGTCGCCGGGCCGCACCGGGGCACGAAAGCGCAGCGACTGGCTCATGTAGATCACGCCGGCCCCGGGCAGGCGATTGCCGAGCACGGCGGAAAGCAGGCTGGCGGACAACATGCCATGGGCGATGCGGCCGCCGAATTGCGTAGTGCGTCCGAATTCCTCGTCCATGTGCACGGCATTGCTGTCCATCGACACGCCGGAAAAAAGCACAATGTCTGCATCGGTGATGGTCTTGGCGATTTCCGCGCTCATGCCAACCGTGATGTCTTCAACGTCGTAACCGTTCTGGGGATTCATTGGATTCCTTTCTGGTGATCCGGGGGTTCTACGGCCGACGCCATTCAACCTTCTTGAGGTTGCCGGCGACCACGAGATTGGCGCGCCGTTGTTCCGCGGACATCTTGAGATCGACGGCGAAACGCCCGCGCACATTGCCCTCGACATCGACCTCGGCGCCGCCATTTGCGGAGATCGCGCCCTCGGTCAGGCGCACCTGTCTGAGCTGGGTCGCGCCGCGGTCGTGCAGGAAACTTCCGGCAAGCTCGGCGAACTTGGTCTCGCCGCTCATCGCCCCCCCTTGCACCATGCGCCCGATGTCTATCCCCATGAGCGTCCCTCTCGCAACGATGAAGTTGCCTTCCAGGCGATTCGCCGCGAAGAGTTTGGCGGCCTCGGGCGACTGCATGGCGTAAGCGCCCGCGCCCATCAACCTGCCTTCCATCAATCCGGGAACGAGCCGCGTCATGTCCATCTGCTTGGCGTTCAACTCACCGGCAAGATTCCACTGCCCGCCCCATTTCAACAAAGCGTTGCCGCTGAGAATCCCGCCATAGGCAAAGCCCTTGAATTCCGTCACGGCCAGTTGGGCTTTGTCCGCCGTACCGCTCGCCACCAGTTCATCCAGGGTGAGTTCCGAACCGAAGGGAATCCTGAACGACCTCGCCTTGAAGTCGATCTGCACCGACTCGCCCTTGGCGGCCAATTCCAGATTCAGGTTCTTGTCCGTCGACTCGATGACAATGGCCTTCCAGGCGCCCTGGCCGTCCGACTGCAGCCTGGCTTCAAAAGCCGGCAGGTTGAGGCCTTTCGACTCCAGGCGGGCGTTGGTCGCTGTGACCTGCCCGAATACCACGTCGCGCGCCGTTGCCTTGCCGAACAGGATCCAGCCCAGGCCCGCCTCCGTCATCACCGGCGAATCCATCTCGACCGACTTGAATACCTTCTTGTCGCTGAACAGATTTCCCAGATCGCCGGTTGCAGTGATCTGGGGAACCTTGATCTGCCCTTCTGCGCCGATTGAAACGCCCTCCAGCCGCAACTGCACTTTCGGCAGCAGCGAGAGGCGCAGCGCCTTGATCTTCACCGGCTGCTGAAACTGCGCCGCAGCGGCTTTTTCGAACTGCGGAATCTGGCCATCGTAGGAGATCAGATGAACGGCTACCAGCGCCACCACCACAAGGCCCGCCAGCCCCAGCGCCAGTGGCAATACCCAATTGCGCGGCTTGGTTGAAGCCAGCTTGGCACCCTTCGCTGCGGCCCGCTTGCGTGCCTCCTCGGCGGCCTCCTGCTCCTCGCGCCGGTACTTCTCTTCCGCCTCGCGCCAGGCCTGCTCGTCCGCTGCCACGCGGGCGCGCTCCTCGGCCTCGTGGCGTTCGCGTTCCGCCTCGCGTCGGGCTTCTTCCTCGGCCGCCCGACGGGCCTGCGCCTCGGCATCGCGTTGCGCCAGCTCCCTCGCCAGCAGTTGCGCCTGTGCTTCGGCCTCCAGCCGCGCGCGTTCGGCGGCTTCACGACGGAGTTGCTCCTCGGCCAGCTTCTGGGCCTGGACTTCGGCTTCCCGCCGGGCCTTTTCCTCGGCGTCGCGTCGCGCCAGTTCCGCGGCCGCCCGCTTCGCCTGTTCTTCCGCTTCCTGCCGGCCGCGCTCGGCAGCCTCACGACGAACCTGCTCATCGGCAAGCAGCCGGGCCTGCGCTTCGGCCTCCTGCCTGGCGCGCTCCGCCGCAGCCTTGAGCCTGGCTTCTTCCTCTGCGACGCCCCGCCGTGCCTGTTCTTCGGCCATCCGTCTGGCCTGGGCTTCGGCGTGCTCCGCAGCCTCGCGCCTGACTTGTTCCTCTTCATTGCCCTGCACCTGATCCGGACCCTGAGGATTCAGCACATCGCTTGCCGTCGGCGAACGTTCCGCTCCCTCACGCTTTGCCTTTATCTTGGCGCGCAGATCATCCGCCCTGCGCTGGTAGTCCTTGTTCGTGGTCGCGCGTCCACTTCTGCGGTCAGGCATGGAAGCCGTTGCCGTGCGAATCAGGTCGTCCGCAGCGAGCGCAGCCAGCCCTTCATCGAGCATGGAAGCGGACAGATGATCGAGTCGGCCGTGCAGCGCATCGACGGATGAACTGCCGTCGATCGCGCTCAGGATCATGCGCAGATCGCTCGCAAGTCCTGAGGATGCCGCGGATGCCGCGCGCTCGCCCTTGTCGGTCCTGGTATAGATGATGGTTCTGTTCATGGTGTCTGGATGGGCAGCGTCAGTGAGGGTCGATGAGTCGAAAGGTCGGAAAGGAGCCAGCTTGATTCCAGTTCACCCCGCCTGCCGGATTTCGGTCTTGAGCTCCAGCAGCAGGGCTTCGATCTTTGCCGAGAGCGCGCCAAATTCGACAATGGCATTATCCGTCAGGCGCACGATCTTGCCACTTTTTATGGCCGCGGCGATTGATTCCGACTGGCGATGAAATTCCTGGTGAATTGCCAAAAGCTCCGTGGCGGAACGGAAGCGCGCCAGTTCGCCGGCATTGGCCGCCAGCCACTGGCCCAGGCCGCATCCAGCCTCATCGCCAATCGGCTGCGTATCGAAGTCCTTGCTGCGAATGGTGTCGATCGCCAGATGGAACTTCATTTTCCACGACCTGTGCATGTCTATGGCACTGTCGAAATCAAATGCTTGCATGGTTAACGCCTCGCCTCACGGAGCTAGCAGATTGTAAGCTAACACGTTGGCCGCAACTGGCTTGGAGCGCATCTCAGCCCGCAAACATCCGCATGCCGCCCAGCAGCATGCGCACGGCACCGCTGACCAACAGAGCCACTCCAACCGACATGGCCACCGAGAACAGTGCATCCCTGCGCCCGATGGTCTTGAGCATCACGGCAAAGGTGGAGACGCAGGGAATGTAGAAGGTAAGGAACAACAGCAGCGTCACGATCTGCACCGAATCGAGCAGGCTGCCGATTTCCTGCGTGCCCAGCGCCTGGTAGATCATCAGCAGCGAGAGTTCCTTGCGCAACACACCGAACAGCAAAGGCACGCCCAGGGCCAGCGGCAGCCCCAGCCACCAGACGGTAACCGGCGTCAGCAGTGTATTGATGAGGCTGTCCGCGCCGACGTGATTGAGCAGGGCCAGCACCACGCTGCCGCCCACCAGCAAGGGTGTCACGATGGTCAATATGTCGCTGGTGCGCTCCCAGGTTTCGGCCAGCAACACGCGCCAGGCAGGCAGTGCATAGACGGGGATTTCCTGAACCTGGCCGGGGCCGAGTTCCCGGTTGCGCCGCGACAGCAGCCGGCCCATGCCGGCAATGATGATCAGGGTCAGCGCAAATATCGCGAAGACCCCGCCTGCCCCCAGGTATTTCCCGGCAATGGCGAGGATGATGGCGGAACGCGCCGAGCAAGGCACGAAGGTGATCAGTACCGAGGCAATCACCCTTTCCCGGCCACTGGTGGCCTTGGCCGCCCCGGAGATCGCCGGCACGTTGCAGCCCAACCCGAGCAGGAAGGGCACGGCCACGCCGCCATGGAGGCCGATCTGATGAAACCCGCGGTCGACGACGAAGGCGATACGATGCATCAGGCCTGCTTCTTCCAGCGCAACCAGCAGCATGACCAGCGGGATCATGTAGGGCACCACGATGCCGACCAGGCCGATCAGGCCATCGAGCACCGCGCGACCGACGACACCCCCGGTGGACTGCGGCTGCCAGTCTGCAAATGCTGCTGCCAGGCGCGCCGTGGTCATGGAGTCGATCCAGCCGCTGATCTCGAACACCACGAACAACACGGCGGCAAACACCGCCAGGCTGCCGATCAGGCCCCACTGCGGATGCAGGAACAGTTCGTCCAGCCAGTAGCGCCAGCCGCGAGCATCCGTCGGCGAACCCATGCGCAACGCCGCCTCGACCAGGGTCGCGGCGCGATGGTGGCGGTCGGCATGCAGTTCGTCCGCCAGCGGCCGCGGCAGCCCCGACCCGGCCGCTTCACGCAGAGCCTGGAACTCCGGCAGCAAAGCCGGAAAATGCTGCCCCAGTTCTTCCGCGATGAAACCGTCGGCCGCGGCAAACTGCACCACCAGCAAGGGATGCGGCACCCGGAATGCAGCGTGGATTTCGGGCCGATTCATCGCCACCGTGAGCGCCTGCAGGCTCTCGGCGATGTGCCGGCTGGGCGGTTGCGGCAAGGGGCAGGTGGCCTCGCGCGCCGCCTCCACGGCGGTACTGAAGAGCTGGGCGAGGCCCTGCCCCATCAGGGCCACGGTCGGCACCACCGGCATGCCCAGGAGTTCCTGCAGGGCCTTGATGTTGATGTAGAGGCCCTTCCTCGCCGCCTCGTCCATGTGATTGAGCGCCAGCACGATCGGCCGGCCCAGTTGGCTCAGCTCCAGCGTCAGTTCGAGATGGCTTTGCAGGCTGCTGGCATCGACCACCTGGATGATCAGGTCGGGCGCCGCGAAAGGTGCGGGAGGGGCCGCCTGCTCGTGCACCGACACCGACGGGCGTTCGTCCCCCCACAGCAGATATTTCAGCGCGGAAAGATCGTCGCCCGCCAGATGGTGCAGGGAATGGATGCTCGGCAGGTCGACCACGCTGGCTTCATCGAAACCGATCTGAACCGTACACTCGCGATAGACCCGGTGTGTGCCAGTCAATTCCCCGCGTTGCGGCGCGGTGCTCGATACCGCATCGAACAGCGTTGTCTTGCCGCCGCCCGGCAGCCCGACCAAAGCGATGCGCAGGCGCCGCTCGCCGCGGAACAGCGGGGTGCGCAGGGGGATGGAAACGTCGGCCACTTAGAGTCTGTATTCAAGCTGCAGTCGCGACTGGAGTCGCTTCGCCTGCTTGAAGGCCTCGCGCAGCACCAGGCGATCGAGCTCGTTGAGCCGGTCCGGGTCGATGCGGTTGGCGGCGCCCTCGCTGACTTCGCCCTGCTGGTTCCTCAGGCGCAGCTGCTGGATGAAGAAGAAGCTCTCGATGACGGCGTGCACGTCGTCGCCCCCCAGCTTGCCGCGTTCGGCCAGGGCGCGCAAGCGCTGCGCGGTGCCGGTTTCGCTCACTCCGTTGGCAAGCGCCAGGATGCGCGCAGCATCGACGAACAGCCGTGCCCCGCTGGCCTTGAGGTCGAGGGTGTGCGGGAAGTCGGGGTTCTTGTCGAAGGTGAACTCGCGAATGAAACCGATCGGCGGCTCGACCTGGACGGCGTTGCCGGCCATGAAGCGCAGGAACAGCGTTTCGCCGGGCACTCGCTTGAGCACCCATTCGCGCACCTGATCGGCAAGCTCCTCCTTGCCGAAGATGGGGCGGAAATCGAAATAGATCGTGGCTTCGAGCAGGGCCTGCGGGCTGTTGGCCCGCATCCAGCTACCGAACTTGCCCTGCCACTCATCCACCGACAGGCACAGCTCGGGGTTGCTCGCCATGACGTTGCCCTTGCATAGCGGGAAACCGCACTGCGCCAGTCGCTCGTTTACCGCGCGCGCGAAAGGCAGGAAGGCTTCGCGCACCGCCGCCGCCTCTTCCTCCGGCGCGGCGAATACCAGCCCGTTGTCCTGGTCGGTCGACAAGGTCTGTTCATAGCGCCCCTCCGAGCCGAAGGCGAGCCAGCACCATTCCACCTTGGGAAGCTTGAATTCGTTGCGCGTCAGCTCGATGATGCGCACGGTCAGGTGGTCGTTGAGGTTCGAAATCAGTTGCGTCAGCGGCTCGGCCGCGGCCCCCTCGGCCAGCATGCCGACCGCCAGCCGGCGGATGCCCTCGGCCGCTGCCACCAAGGCGTTCATGTCGCGCGCGGTACGAATCGCGCCCGAAATTGCCTTGCCGCCGCCGCCCTGCAGCTCGTAGATGTCCTCCTGCGACACGATGCCGGCGAGCTTGCCGGCGGCATCGACAATGATCACGTGATGCACGCCGTGGCGCGCCATCACCAGCGCGGCCTGGTAGATGGTCGAGCGCCAGTTGAGCATGAGCAGGCCGCTATCGCTCATTACCGACATTACCATCTGGTCGAGGTCACAGGATTTCGCGGCGACCCGGTGCAGCAGGTCGCGCAGGGTGAAAATGCCCAGCGGTCGGCCGCTCTCGGGCTCGATGACGATGATGGAACCGACGCGGTTCTCCGCCATTGCCTGCACGGCCTCGCGCAGCGGGGTCTCGGGTGTGGCGGTGACCGGCTTCTTGCGCGCCAGGGCGGCGAGCGGACTGTGCAGGCTGGGGCGGTAGCCCGTGGTACGGGCCTGTTGGGATTCACTCATTGCGGATTCATCCTCGATTGCGGAAATGGAAAAGACGGTGCGGGAAGGCGAGGATGTCCCCGCGAGTTTCGACTGCCATTTGGTTTCCCTGGTTCAGGTTTCGATGTGGCAACGGATTTTCAGGCCTTGCTGCAGCAGGCGGGCAATGACCCCGGCCTGCGGGAGAATTCCGCTATCGGTCACGGTGTCAATACTTTATCCGGGCAAAGTAAGTCTGCTGCGCGGCATCCAGCGCCTGTCGCAGGGTGACGATGCCCATGTCCGCCAGTAGCGGAATCATTTTCAGAAATACTTCGCCGGTGACATAGGCATCACCCAGCGCGGTGTGCCGACCGATGACATTGATGCCCAGCCGCTCGGCGATGATCTCCAGCCGGTGGGTTTCCTGATTGGGATGGATCACCGCCGACAGCAGCAGCGTATCGAGTACCGGCTGCGTAAAGCGCACCCCCAGGCTGTCTTCCTTCAATTGGAAAAAGCGCATGTCGAAGGCAGCGTTGTGCGCCACCAGCACGGTTTCGTGGCAGAACTCGTGGAACGCCGGCAGCACCACGTCCAGCGTCGGCTGGCCCTTGACCATGGCCTCGGTGATGCCGTGAATCGGAATGCCGGCAGGCTTCAACCGGATTCGCGGGTCAACCAGTTGATCGAAGATTTCCTGCCGCAGCAAGCGCTGATTGACGATTCGAACCGCCCCCATCTGGATGATTTCATCCCCATTGGAAGGCTCCAGCCCCGTGGTTTCGGTATCGAACACCGAGTAGGCAAGATCGGTCAACCGGCGATCCAGATCGATGCCCGACCCTTCTGCATCGCGCGCGGCAAACAGGTCGAAGTCGTAGTACTCCGGGCGGCTTTCGCTGTGCAGATGCCGGGTCTGGTCGATGGCCTGCATCTCGGGCACGACCGCGGCCGGCACCACGATGCGGAAGAAGGCGTTGTGCGCCGCCTTGTCACGCTGGTACCAGATTTCACCGCCATGCCGGTCGATCACATCGCGCAGCGTGAGCGGACTGGTCTCGGTGCCGACATTCATCGGTTCCAGTTCCCAGGTGTAGAGCGTCTCAGAGGATACCGGCGTGCCCGACCAGATCAGGTCGAGGAACACCATCTTGCCCTCGTTCGACAGGCGCAGGCGCAGCTCGCGAATGGCATAGTGGTCCTGCAGGCGGGAAGCGAGGAAGGTGATGGCCTGGATCAGGGCGAAGCTGTCCACCCGCATCCACAACCCGGCATCCTGATCCTCGTTCTTGATCGGCAGTTTCAAGCGATCTTCGATGCGTCGCGCCGCGGCAGCAAGGATATCGATCGCCAGGACATCTTCCAGCGGCCAGCGCGTCTTGAGCGAATCGGCAAAGCGGCTCATGGTGATTTCGAGGCGTTCGCTCATGGCCGAGGCCTCGTCCGCAATCACGCGCGTGAAGCGCTCGCGGTAGTCGAGGTCCATGTCCGGCGTGTCGATCAGCGTTTCCACCGCCGCGCGCAGATTGGCCAGCGCGGCGCGATTGCCGTCGGTCAATGACTGCAGTGCCTGATCGCGCTCGGCTTCGCGCTCGAAGTTGCGGGTGATGTTCTCTATGGTCAGCACGTAGCCGGTGACCTGCATCACGGCACCGGGCATGGTCGGCGTTGACACCCCTTGAGCAGTCGCAGCCTGCGAACTGACATTGTCGCCCCCCTCCCCGGGAGGGGGGGTGGGGGGGAGGTTGTCCACATTGGCAGTTGCTGGGCCAGTAGCTCCTGTGCTCAGCACAGGAGCCATCTGCGCCCTAAGCAACTGCCCGCCGCGCGTCGACGTGATGAAGTTGGCCGTCGGCTCGGCGCTGCCCTTGCGCAATCGCTGCTGGATGTTCTCCAGTGAATGGGTGATCTGCCCGCGCTCGAGGATGGAAAAAATCGAGCGCCCGAGGCCGATCAGCGCGCCGCCGCTCATCGTCGTCGGCCCTTGCGCCAGTGCCTTGAACTGCAACCGCGCACGGCTGTTGTAGAGCAGGATGCGGCCGTCGAGATTACACACCACGACACCCATTGCCAGTTCCGACATCAGGGCGGCGAGCCGGTTTCTCTCCTCCTCCACGGTGGCCTTGGCCAGCCTGATCTGCTCCTCGACATCAGTCAGCAATGCGTCACGCTGCTGCGCCAGGTCATTGGCGGCCCGCGCCAGTTCGCGTACCTCGGGAGGTCCATCGGGCGCGACACGGAAGTTCCGGTTGGCACCCAGCATCAGGCGCAGGGTCTCGGCCATGCGCAACAGGCCATGGACATACTGCTGAAACAGGGCGCGCAACAACTGCAGGCCGACGATCAGACCGATGATGGTGATGAGGCCGCCGATCGGCAGCCAGCGGTCGAGAGCGACGAGAAAGCCGGCGCGCTCCTCGGCGCCCAGATCGGCCCAGAGGATGCCCACGGTCAGCAGGAAAGGCCCGGTCATCAGCAGACCAAGCATGACCACGGCGAGTACGAAACGCGTCTTGGCGTTCATGCCAGCAGCGACTTGATCCGGAGGACAAGGTCCTTGGTCGAGAACGGCTTGGTGATATAGGCATCCACACCCAGCGCCAGGCCCTTGGTAACTTCAGTCTCGCGGCCCTTGGCGGTGAGCATGATGATTTTCACGGCCGCCTGCACCGGATCGGCGCGCAAGGCCTGACACACCTCGAAACCTGATTTCTTCGGCATCATCACGTCGAGCAGAATCAGGTCCGGAGCGAATGCCGCCGCCTGCCGCAACGCCGCTTCACCATCGGTCGCCACGGCCACCTCGAAGCCTTCCTTTTTCATCAGGTACTCAAGCGAAATGACAATGTTCGGCTCGTCATCGACAATCAGGATGCGATGGCTCATTAGACTCCTCCCGGCAATCTTCCGTTGCCATTATCGCCCGACTGTCGCGGCAGCGTAAACACAAAACAGGCGCCCTCCCCGGGGGTGCTTTCCACCCAAAGGCGACCGTTGAAATACTCGATGATCTGGCGGCTGATCGGCAAGCCGAGTCCGGTGCCCTGCGGCTTGTCGGTGAGGACGTCGGTCGTGCCGGCGCCCTGCCTGAACTTGTCGAAAATCACCTCCTGATCCTCGATCTGGATGCCGGAGCCGTTGTCGGTGACGCTGACGCGCACTTCGCTCGCCGTTGCCTGCCCGCGAAGCGGAATCCCAGGTACGCAAAGCGCAGCCAAGCCGACTTTCACGCGCCCGCCTTCCGCGGGAACAAACTTCAGCGCATTCGACAGCAGGTTGACCAGGACCTGCATCAGGCGGTCGCGGTCGGCGAGCACGACGAGTCCGGTCTCACAGCCGTCGAGCTCCAGCGTGACGTGCTTCTCGGCAAACAGGGCCGTCAGCGAATCTGCGGCTTCACGTACTACTTCGGCCACGTCGACAGCCGCCACGGTCCATTCGGCACGCCCGGACTCGAGCTTGGCCAGATCGAGGATCTGGTTGATCAGCCGCGACAGGCGCACAGTCTCGCTGACGATGATGCCGAGAAAGCGCGAGCGCTGGACCAGATCGATCTTCGGATCCTCCTGCAGCATCTCCGAAAAAGCGCGGATCGACGTCAACGGGGTGCGCAACTCGTGGGTCACGGTCGAAATGAAATCGTCCTTCATGCGATCCAGTTCCTGCAAGCGTGCATTGGCTTCGCGCAGCTCCGCCGTGGCGCGGGTCAGCTCCAGCGACTTCTGCTCCAGCTCGCGCGTGTAGGCCCGCACCTGTGAGGCCTCGTCGAGGATGTTCATCACCTCGTCAATGCCGAGCGGCTCCTCGGTCACCACCGACGCGACCATGGCGCGCGCGGAGGCCGAACCGATGGCACCCGCCAACAGGGTTTCGGCAAAATTCACCAGCCGCGTATCGGCCGGCAGGTCCTGGATGGAGCGCAGACCGCGCTGTTGCGCATGGCGGAAAAATGCCTCCTCGGCCCGTTCGCGGCCGAGAAAACGGCTCGCCAGCGGCAGCAGGTCGGTCACGCGGGCGCTGCCGCGCCAGCCGGAAAGTCCGGCCGCTTCGGCGCCGCCGACAAACAGCGTGGCCTGGCGCGCTTCGCGCACGTTGGGCACCCGTTGCAGGGAAACGCCGATAAAGGCGCCGAGGTTCGCCAGCATGCTCCACACCAGGCAATGCGTGATTTCATCGAGCCCGGTCAGGCCGAACAGGTGTTGCGGGCGCAGCAGTTCGATGCCGAACAGGCCGTGGGCAATGAAGCCGTCGGGCAGCCAGCCCGACTTGGCGAAGGATGGCAACAGCAGGGTGTAGACCCACACCGCGAACCCTGCCGCGAGACCAGCCAGCGCACCATCACGCGTACCACCTTTCCAGAACAGGCCGCCGATCACTGCTGGGGCGAACTGTGCCACCGCGGCGAAGGAAATCAGCCCGATCGAGACCAGCGCATAGGCCTCGCCGGCGACGCGAAAGTACAAATAGCCGAGCCCAAGAATGATGACGATGGCCCAGCGCCGGATTTCCAGCAGCAGGCCCGAGAGGTCGGCCTTGTCGGCAAGGCCCAGCCAGCGCTGGCGCAGCAGCAGCGGCATCACGAGGTCATTGCAGACCATGGTCGACAAGGCGATGGTCTCGACAATGACCATGCCGGTCGCAGCCGACAATCCGCCGATATAGACGAACAGCGCCAGCGCCTCCTGCTGGCGGGCCATCGGCAGCGTCAGGACGAAGGTATCGGCGTCGACGGCGGCGCCCTGGAAATGCATCAGGCCAGCCAGAGCCACCGGCAGCACGAACAGATTGATCAGGAACAGGTACAGCGGGAACATCCACACCGCACGGCTCAGATGCTTGACATCGACGTTTTCCACCACGGCGATCTGGAACTGGCGCGGCAGCAGCAGCGAGGCCAACAGCGAGAGGAATATCAATGTGCCCCAGGTGCCATACGCGGCCGGAGAGTCGGCGGTGGCGAGACGGCGCGCGACCTCGGGCACGGCCTTCGCCTGCGCAAAGATGTCGGCGACACCGTCGTGCATGCCCCAGACGACGAAAATGCCGACTGCCAGGAAGGCGGCCAGCTTGACCACCGACTCGACCGCAATCGCCGCCACCATGCCTTCATGGCGCTCGGTGGCATCCAGGTGGCGCGTGCCGAACAGGATGGTGAACCCCGCCAGGATCATCGCCACGTAGAGCGCGCTGTCCTGGAACAGCGGCACGGCGCCGGCGGTCGCCGGCATGATGATCTCGGGGTAGCTGGCGAGAATCGCGAAACTGTTCGACACCGCCTTGAGCTGCAGGGCGATATAGGGAATCACCCCGACCACGGCAATCACCGTTACCAGGCCGCCAAGCAACTGGCTCTTGCCGTAACGCGAGGCGACAAAGTCGGCGATCGAGGTGATGCGGTTGGCCTTGGCCACCCGCAGCATTTTCAACAGGATGAATCCGGCCAGCGCGAACAGCAGCGTCGGGCCGAGATAGATCGGCAGGAAGCCGATGCCGCTGGCCGCCGCACGGCCGACGCTGCCGTAAAAAGTCCAGGTCGTGCAATACACGCCCAGCGAGAGCGCATACACCACCGGATTGGCGATCAGCGAACGCCCCGCGTCCGCGCGTCGGTCCGCATACCAGGCAATGGCAAACAAGAAGCCCAGATACAGAAACGAGGCGAGAACGATTACCCAGCCTTGCAGCATTACGCCTCCGCAGGGCCGCCCCAAGGCGGCGTTAAGTCACCAACATGGACGTCGCGCAGCGACGAAACCACTGTCACCCCTTCCCTCGGGGCGAAGGCGGGAATTCGCGGAGCACTGCTCCGTGCCGCCGCAGCCGGTCGGCTGTGCAAAGCCGGCCGTGGGGCGCGGGCTGGGGGATAGGTTCTCACTTCAGTCCTTCCTGCTTTCGACCACCCAGGCCATTTGTGCGATCAGCGCCAGCCAGGAACCCATCAGCCATGCATACAAAGGCGGCAGGCCGAAAAAATCACCACCGCGGTTGAATACCGAAAGCAGGGGATAGTTGAAGAAAAAGCAGCCGACCAGGAATAGGAACGCCAAGCGATGCGCGATGAGTCGGGAGCGGATCATGTCATTACCTCCATCGGAAACAGCTTTCTTCTGGCATGGTACCCGCCACACTCCGTTTGCGGGGGAGTTATCCCACAAGGGGATACCGTCCTCGCGTCCCGCTCGGGGCTTTGCCCGCCGGGAACTCCGCTTCGCGGGCCGGCGATAAAAAAGCGCCCGTCTTGCGAGGGGCGCTCTTCTCCGGTCATGGCTGCGGTCAGGCGTTCTGCTTCAACTGATCCAGAATGCCGGGATTCTCCAGCGTCGACACGTCCTGGGTGATCTCTTCGCCCTTGGCCAGGCTGCGCAGCAGGCGTCGCATGATCTTGCCGGAACGCGTCTTGGGGAGTGCTTCGGCGAAGCGGAGGTCGTCCGGGCGGGCCACCGGCCCGATTTCCTTGGCGACATGTTGACGGAGTTCCTCGCGCAGTTCGGGTTTGGCGTGGAACCCGGTCTTGAGGGTGACGAACGCCACCAGGGCCTGGCCCTTGAGTTCATCGGGGCGACCGACCACGGCGGCTTCGGCGACGAACGGATGACTCACCAGCGCGGACTCCACCTCGGCGGTGCCGATGCGGTGGCCCGCGACGTTGAGGACGTCATCGATGCGTCCCACGATCCAGAAATAGCCGTCCTCATCCTGGCGGCAGCCGTCGCCGGTGAAGTAGCTGTGGGGGACCTCGGACCAGTAGGTCTGGCGGAAGCGTTCGGGGTCGCCCCAGACGCCGCGGAGCATGGACGGCCAGGGTTTGCGGATGATGAGTTTGCCGCCGGCATTGCGGGGGACCTCCTGGCCCTGGTCGTCGACCACCTGGGCCTCGACCCCGTAGAAGGGCAGGGTGGCGGAGCCGGGTTTGGTGGGAGTGGCTCCGGGGAGGGGCGAGATCATGATCGCGCCGGTTTCGGTCTGCCACCAGGTATCGACGATCGGGCAGCGGCCGCCGCCGATGACTTTGTGGTACCACATCCACGCTTCGGGATTGATGGGTTCGCCGACCGTGCCCAGCAGTCTGAGCGAGTCGAGCCGGTGGCGGAGCACATAGTTGTCGCCCCAGCGCATGAAC
>JAUXUK010000067.1 GCA_030680805.1 Sulfuritalea sp.
GGGCTTGTGTGAATGTGTTCATGGCTCTGCTCCTTGGGTAACGAGGCGGATTGCCTCATTCCCAACATAGCCAGAACACTGTTTCAGCCTACCTCCAATGCAACAGCGGAGCTCCCATTACCGCGCGAGCGGTTTAGTCCAGTGGCCGAACCCGGCGGTACGCGAATGACAGCTATGGGGCACCGAATCACTTTAACAGTTGGTCAGCCTGGGCAGGATCATGGCGTTGCTCGATGGGCGATCGCCAGGAAGGCGTCGCCCACGTAATGCGGTTGCTAAATTTCGGTCTGCTCCGAGATTTCCAGGGCGTCATCCACCTCGATGCCAAGGTATCGAACGGTGGACTCCAGCTTGGTATGCCCGAGAAGCAGTTGGACAGCACGCAGGTTCTTGGTGCGGCGGTAGATCAAGGTGGCTTTGGTCCGACGCAGCGAGTGTGTTCCGTAATCGGCGGGTTCCAGACCAATCGACGCGACCCATTTGCTCACCACCCGGGCGTATTGCCGAGTCGATACATGCGGCGAGCCCCGCAATCGGCTCGGAAAAAGAAACTGCTCCGACGACAGCTTTGCTTTCGATATCCAAGCGGCCAGGGCGGTCCGGGTCGGCTCGGTCAGCTCGAATTGAACTGGCCGCTGTGTCTTCTGCTGCATGATGATGGCCCGCGGCGCCATCTGATTGCCGTGGGTGACGTCGCGAACGCGCAACCTCACCAGGTCGCAGCCGCGTAACTTGCTATCGAGGGCTAGATTGAACATCGCAAGTTCCCGAACCTTATTTGACAGCTGAAGGCGAACGCGGAGCGCCCATATTTCCTTCAGTTTGAGTGGTGGCTTTTGACCGATCAGCTTGCCCTTGTTCCACGGTTCGCTGTTTTTCTTGGCATGCGTTGTCGTTTCCATGTCTGACTCCAGGTTGTGTTGATTGGAGTCCGATTGTTACTGCCCGTGCACCCGGGTACGATGGGCGCCTATCCATCTTGAATCTCGTCGCTGCGCATGATCGAAGTCGCACCCTCTCCTCCCCGTCGCCGGAACGACTCAGTCCTTGAGACCCTGACCGCCGCGTTCAAGATGTTCCGTGACTGCCAGCCTCTGGCCATCGGCATCCATAAAGCTATCAAGGAACGACTGCCCGACCTGGATGCACAGCAACTGAAGGCGACCATGAGGATGCATACGGCGTCCACGCGCTACCTGAAGGTGTTGTCGCAGGCCGATATCCGGTTCGATCTTGACGGCGCTCCCGCAGGCGAGGTTACGGCCGAGCAGCGTCAGCAGGCGCTCGATACACTGCGCGACCGGTTCAGGAAGAAGGCCGAGCAGCACAAAGCGGAGCAACTGGCAAAGCAGCAGCGGGAAAAGCTGCAGCAGCTCGCGGCGAAGTTCAACGCGCGCTGACCCCTATACAGAAAACCCTCCCGCAACACTCCTCGCCAACCCGCGCCCAGCCTGGGTGTCTCTTCGGCATTTTAGGCATACCGATAACAGTTGTTTTTTGTATATCCTTGATCTAGAATTCCCCGACGAGAGGAGTTCCAACATGGCGAGCAAGATCAAGAAGGTTGCAATCTACGCGCGAGTCAGCACGGACCAGCAGACCACCGAGAACCAGCTACGCGAGCTGCGTGAGGTCGCCGCGCGCAATGGCTGGGTCGTCACCAAGGAATACAAAGATCACGGCATCAGCGGCGCCAAGGGGCGGGACAAGCGCCCTGCCTTCGACGCCCTGCTCAAGGATGCTGTCCGTAAAGAGTTTGATGTGATCGCCGCTTGGTCGGTCGATCGGCTCGGCCGCAGCCTGACGGACCTTTTGAGCTTCCTCGACGACATCCACGCCAAGGGCATTGGCCTGTACCTACACCAGCAGGGTGTCGACACCACTACGCCGGGGGGCAAGGCGTTATTCCAGATGGTCGGCGTCTTCGCCGAGTTCGAGCGCGCCATGATTCAGGAGCGCGTGAAAGCCGGACTTGCGCGCGCCCGGGCACAAGGCAAGACGCTCGGTCGGCCGAAGGTGGACCAGAGCATTGAAGCCGAGATACTGGCGCTGCGTCAGACAGGTATCGGCCAGTTAAAGATCGCCAAGACGCTGGGGGTGGGGACAGGGACGGTGCAGCGTGTTCTGCGCGAGGCGGCATAGCTGTGGCCTACCAGCAGACCATTGAGATACAGACTCGTGGCCGCGGCTCCACCGAGATCACCGATCAGGTTGCCCAACTGGTTAGCGCATCAGGCGTCGACACCGGAATCGCCCACGTTTTCGTTCGGCACACCAGTTGTTCGCTAATGATCACAGAAAATGCCGATCCATCGGTCCGCCGCGACCTCGAAGCCCTGGCGAAGCGCTGGACACCGGACGGTGACTCGGCCTACCAGCATGACACCGAAGGCGACGACGATATGGCCGCCCATGCGCGCAGCGTCCTGACAGGTAGCTCTGTTACGGTGCCACTCAGCGGCGGTGAACTACTCTTGGGCACATGGCAGGGGATCTATCTTTGGGAGCACCGCACCGTGCCGCATACGCGATCTATCGTGGTGACGGTGGTCGGGTAATTGGCTTGGATTCAACCGGTGGATGCAACACACTAGAAACTGCGTATGCAGAAGGAGTGTTGCAAATGAAACGAAGACCGCGGATCTATTACATGGATAATCAGAAAGCGCTGATGTGGGAGCGCTGGCAGAAAGGTGAGTCCCTCCAACAGATCGCACAGTTGTTTGATAGGAATCACTCGTCGGTACAGCGCATTCTGGCCGAGAGGGGTGGAATAC
Source organism: Sulfuritalea sp. (assembly GCA_030680805.1). Taxonomy (GTDB): domain Bacteria; phylum Pseudomonadota; class Gammaproteobacteria; order Burkholderiales; family Rhodocyclaceae; genus Sulfuritalea. Next base: position 2,778 of record JAUXUK010000067.1, read on the forward strand.
GGCCGGCACCCCGTTGCCGAGCGAAAGTAGCGCTGACCTTGGCCGAACGAGAAGAGATATCGCGTGCGATGGTGGCGGGCCACTCGATGCGTTCGGTGGCAACGCGCCTTGGACGAGCACCATCGACCATCAGCCGCGAGGTCAATCGAAATGGTGGGCGGGGATGGTATCGAGCCAGTGGAGCAGACCAGGCGGCCTGGGATCAGGCACGTCGCCCCAAGACCTGTAAGCTAGCCGAGAACCGACGGTTGGCAAATATCGTTGTCGGTAAGCTCCAAGGGTTGTGGTCGCCGCAGCAGATTGCCGGGTGGCTGAAGCGTACTTACCCTGAAGACGAGAACTATCACGTGTCACACGAGACCATCTATCGCAGTCTCTACATTCAAGCCCGTGGCGCCTTGAAGAAGGAACTGTTGCAGCATTTGAGGCGCACGCGAGCCATGCGCCGTTCGCGCCATCACACGCAGAAAACCGAAAATCACGGCAGGATCACCGACACGGTCTCGATCAGCGAGCGTCCAGCCACAGTTGAAGATCGGGCGATACCCGGTCACTGGGAGGGGGACCTGCTGTTCGGAGACAACACCAGCCAGATCGCGACTCTCGTCGAACGGCATACGCGCTATGTCATGCTGGTGAAGGTCGCCGGCAAAGATACCGAAACGGTCATCAGCGCCTTGATCAAGAATGCTCGCAAGTTGCCACAGGAGCTCTTCAAATCACTCACGTGGGATCGAGGCAAGGAGATGGCCGCCCACAAACGCTTCACCTTGGCAACGGACATTAAAGTCTTCTTCTGTGATCCTCATAGCCCTTGGCAGCGTGGCTCTAATGAAAATACGAATGGACTGTTGCGGCAGTATTTCCCCAAGGGCATCGACATCTCGGGCTACTCGCAAACACAGCTAAATGCAGTAGCCAGGAAATTGAATGGGCGCCCAAGGAAAACACTAAACTACGAAACGCCCGCTGAACGATTCAGCCAATCTGTTGCATCCACCGGTTGAATCCAAGGGCCTAAGCGGTCATACGAGCAAGTTTGACCTTGCGTCAGAGAAATGCTCAAACCGACCATCAATTACGCACTTGAGACAACTTGCCGGTTTCCTTGTCCGGTTACAAATGCCGCGCGGCTCCGAATAATTCTACGGCCCATTTTTTTGCTTGCGGCGTCTTGCGCATCCGCACCGCACCTAACGCGCCGTCGACCTTTTTAATATCTGAGCAGATTGACCTCATTCGCTTTAATTGACCTGACGGAATATCAGGACTTCGGCTGGCATCGGAGCTTATGAACGCGGCGCCAGCCTTTGCCTTGATTCTAGCTCGGTCATCCTCGGTGGGAAGGCGATGGCACCCCCAATTGAAGGGGGTCAACATGACCACAGGTTCCATGTGGAGGAATGTGTCCCAAACACAATTTGCTTCCCCCGTGTGTGATCCATGATGGGCAACCTTGTAGGCGCTGGCCTGCGGCCGTGCCAACACCCAAGGATCCTCGACCATCGCGGACCATCCCCAAGCCTTGTTGTCTTCCAAATCTGCACCCAACAAGATAGCGTCGGCGCCGACGTCAATGTGAAGGACGACCGCAGTCGCGTTAGGGGATGGCTCGGGCGGCGCATTGTTGATCGGCTCACCGTCCACTGCCATGAATTGGGCCATGTGGGCGATCGCCTTGTGGTATGCCTCCTGCAATGGTGAAAGGGCATAAACTTTTACATTGCACCCATTGAGGACCTTGTCTATCAGAGAGACTTGCGCAGCTGCAATTTTTACCCTATGCGGTTTTTTGCGACTGGTCAGGAAACCGTATATTTCGCTGGTACCTTTTGCCTGCCTGGCCGCCGTTCTGCCGTTATATGCCAATAAAACGTTCATGGCCTCCTCCGACCGCAGTGCCCCGGAAATGAACAGGGACGCCTCTGGGTATTTGTTGGCGAGGTTTGACAGCCCGCAGATATGATCGTTGTGCCAGTGGGTGCTCAGGATTGCCAGCACTTGCCCCGGATTGACTCCCAGAGCATCAAGATAGTGGCCCGTAACGGGACCCATTCCGCGCTTCTCTTCGCAGGAGTCTACTAGCAGCCACTGTCCTTCGCCCAAGTGAACGGCGATGGCCTCGCCCACTCCGGGGCCGAATAGCATAACTTCGATTTCATCACGGGCCGGCGCAGACCCATAGTCCATTATCGTAATGACTAGCTCTCGATACAGTCGAGGAGTTGGGCAGAATCGGTCTGTATTTTATTGATATGAACTTTCGACCAAGCCGGCATCCGGCGGAAACGAATTTCCTCAGCGTTCTGAATAGAAGTTCTCTTTTTCTCCGTAAAGATCGTTAAGTAGAACACTGCGCCCGGCCTCACCAGCGGGACATCCTGCTGGACAACATACTCTAAGGAAATGTTAGCTGCATGCCGCGAGATGTTCTGATGCAACATTGGCTCCATGATGACCGACATGATGCGGGCGTTCACGTCCACGCTTTGGACGGTACCCTCCCAGATTTCATTTGGCATTGAACTGATGGCTGGAAAGGCTGCAAGAGCCCTAGCTAGCGGAGGAAGCCGCATTTTGCTTCCCATCTGGAAGGTCCCCGCATCTGAATTGACTATGGTGGTCGGATCCTGATCCCGCATTGGCCTTGGAATGTTCATCTCACTGCCAGAACTTTGGAGCGTGTACTGGAAACCTACGGCGGTGTCCGTGGTGCCGCCTCCAATATTGGTCAATTGTGGGAAACGATTCATGATTCCGCGATAGCCAGTTCGATCACTCGATTGAACGTTTGACTTGCCGCCTGCAACTGCTCGTGCCATTGTTCTTTTAGGACTCCTATTGCCACCTCCGCTGCTTCAGTACCCTCGGGAAGACTCGCAAATTCATGATGATCGTTATAGGAGATCCTTATGGTCAAATCGCTGCCTCCCCGCTGAACGCTAATGGTCTTGCTATCAGATGATTTCAGTTCTTCACCGCGCTTCCCGTCCTGAACTAGGATTCTGAGCTGTTCCAAGCCAATGGCACGATCAGGATCATCTACAACCTTTTGCCAAATGCTCTTCGGTACGAGGACGTCGCCGATCTTGTGGTAGGCGTCACTATTGAGGAAGCGATACTGTATGTCGAAGTTGAGCCCTAAGGCTCTTAACGGGGTATGAGGTAGCAACTCCAATACCCCCATCGTTAGATCCCGAATGTGGGGGCCTGCAACGCCAATACAGTTCACCTGACACTTGTTTTCTTCGACAAGCAACCGGAAAGATTCCGACTGAAGCTGTGTGATTTGACGAGTTACTACGAAATTTTCCGAGCTGCGGATGACCTTGGCGTCGTCCGGACCGATTAACTGATTTTGCTCAAGCCAATCCGGCGAAAAAATAGCCGGATTAAAGGCGCCAAGAACTACGATGTTGGCTGAGAGGATTTCCGGTTGGTAGAGCACGCGACGTGTCCTTTGGTGGAATCCACAAAAGCTCATTATACACAATGCCTTATTGCGGATTTGTGGCGGCGTACTTGAGCCCTACAAGCCCACAGCATAATGAAGGGCGGGTACCCTACCCGATCGTCTTCAACGCATCAGCCTGCTCGCGTAGCGCCTTTGCGAGCGCCCGCAACGTCGGACGCACGCCGCCCCGGAAGCTGTTGCGTCCTACCTTAACCTTGCCTTCCGCCGACTTTGGCCCGGTCGACTTTTCCCATGGCTTCCAGCGTTGAATGGCTAGAGACTGACGCGCCCGTCGTTCCGGCGTCCAAAAGTTTGCTTTGCTCATTTTTGATTCCCCGCGCTTGCGATGATGCGGTCGCACCGTTGTTGATTTGCTGCGGCCCGGTCGTCTGATTCACTTGCTTGGCGTAGATGACCGGGGGATTCTTGATCGCCGCCAACGTTTCCAGCGTTGCCCGGCATTGGTTTTGCGCTCGCAGCGCAAGGCGCATAAATCCTTCAAGGTTTGGCATCTGGGACTGTCCCATGCCACGCTCGGTCAGCCTCGCAAACAGGCTCTGCAGGGCCGTCGCCTGGTTTATCAACATGGCCTCGGCCTGAGACAGGTCGCCACCATTGGCTGCCACCGCTTGCTCGCGCAAGTGTTCCATCAAAGCCGGTACGTCAATTTGCTCGCTAAATAATTTGGATTCGCCGGCCTTTATCGTTCGGCATGCCGCCAACTCCGGGGAAGTAGTCAGGGCGGCATGTTTGCGCGCCGCGACCTCTTCGCTATCGCCCTTGGCAAGTAGCAGATGAACGGCCTTACGCGGAAATTTCTCCGGTTCCGGTGCCGGCGGTGTCTTTGGATTGGTTGCCATTATTTTCCCTCGTAGATACCGACGATGACCACAGCCTGCCCGCCTTCTGCCACGGTCAAGGCGACGTGGTGCCTGTCGCTGTTGCGAAGCCGTGCAAGCGTCAGCAGTCCGCGCTGATAGCTTTCCATCATTCGGCAGGCGAGATTCAGCATTCGGGACTTTTCCTCGGCATCTTGCTGGAATGTCCCCTTGTCGGTCAGTTGAAGCGCTGTCTTGTGGGCGACGGCAAGCTGATGGGCCAACATTTTTTCCAAGCTGTTCCCGGCCTCGATGGTGGCAGCGGCATCCAGCGCCATCGCCGCGCAGTCGTTGCCCATGCGCCCAAGTAATTCCAGCCGGTGTGCCGAGGCATCGAGTGCGGCCATGTCTGGTAGCTTGAGGGTATCGATAAGTTGCGAAGTCTGTGGCGGCACCGCCTCACCCAAGGCCATCGGTGGCATCTCGGTGGATTGCATAAGCGCTGCGGCCTTGCCTGCGTACTCATCAGCATAGCCTCCGTGGATGGCGGCACCGGCGACATCCCCCCATTCCTGATACTGCTTGGCAACTACCCGTTGGCCCATCGAATAGCCTATTGCACGCGCCGCCTTGGCTGTCGCGTCGCGTCCGGATCGGAAACCTTCAAGGCAGGTAGCGCAGATGAATCCCTGCGCGCAGACGTGGAGCGTTCCCCCGTCCATGCCGCATAGCGAACATCTGCGGGGCGTGCGGTTGGCAGGCGGTTTGCTCACACGGCCCCCGCTGTCGCCTTGATGCGCTCAGCCATACCGGCGCCCATGGCGCGCAGTTCGCGGATGAACTTCGCCTCGTCAGCAATACGCCATTGCCAGTAGGTTGCTGCTTCGCCGCCTGCATTGAAGGCTTGGCGAATGGCGTCCCTGATTTCGGCGATCCCATCGGGAGTGTCATTGCCGGCTTCAAGCCAATGACGCTCGACTAGGGCGAAGTCGTCGGCGAAAGTTTTGGGTACGGTCGCCATGTCAGAACTCCACCGTATCGCCGGAGGCCAGCGCCTTGCGGTCGCTGATGATCGGCGCTGCAGTACCGCTCCCGTCGAAGTACCTGCCAGTCACCGGGTCATAAGTCAGATCGACCTTTCCAATCTGGCCTGTGATCTTGTGCCGGATCTTCTGAACGTGGATCTCGACCGTCCGAGTGTTCGCCATCTGGTCGCGCCAGACGGCGATGCAGTTGTCAGCCTTGTTGCGCCAATGCGCTGAACCGGAAACGTCATAGGGGCCTGGCACCGGATACTTGCCGTTCGCTTCTTTGAACAGCTTGGCCGGATGAGCCACCAGCCAGACGTGCACGCCGTGCGCTCGGGCGAACTGGCGAATTCGAGACAAGACGATGCTGATGTACTCGGTTTCAGTCTGCCCCTGAGTGCGGCCGTGCTCGATCTCGTTCCAGGGATCAATGACGAGGCCACGAATGCCCTTGCGCAGCACCAGGGCCTTTGCCACGGCCAGGATCGCATCGATGCTGGGCTCTTCCGGCAGGATCATGGTGAAGTGCCGATCCAGCCAGGTGGCGGCCATGTCGAATTCACCGCGGCTCATGCGCTCAGTCGGGCCGGGATTGAAGGGCTTGCCCGAATATTTCTCCGCGAGCTTGGCAAGATGAAGGGCGAACGGCTGGTTCTCCGGCGAGAAGATGCCGAAGCGCCAACCGTGCAGGAAAGCCAGGGCGATCATCAGCGCATCGATGAATTCGGACTTGCCGTGCCCCGGTATTCCTGTCACCAGGGTCCATTCTCCGGGGCGAGGGGTGTAGTGCCGATCGATCGATTCCCAGCCGGTGCTGACGCCACGCGGCATTCCTTGAGCGTAGTGCTGTTCCAGATCGCCGATCAAGTCAGCGACATCGAAGGCGCCAACAATCGGCAGCGGCTTTGCGGCCTCAATGCACCGGCCCAGCGCGTCGGTGCCATGCTGCATCAGGACATCGTTGGCATCCTTGCAGCCGTCAGGCCATTCCACCAGCAGGCAGTTCTCGGCACCAAGGCGGCGGGATAGTTCCTCCTGCAGCCGCTTGCCGGGCGCATCGTTGTCGACGGCCAGGATGTGCGTCTTAACCTTCGCCAGTTCCGGCGCCCCAAGGAAATCGAATTTCGACTCGTAGCTCTTGGACTCCGGCGCCGGGGCACCATCCGGCACGCTGACGGTATTCGGATAGCCTGCGACTTCGAGCGCCAGCTTGTCCATTTCGCCCTCGACCCACACCGTTACGTCGCCGATGTCGTTGAGCCCGTACAGCACGCGCTCAGCGCCGGCCGCCATGCGGAAGTTCTTGCGACCATCCCGGTACTTGACGTTGATGACCTCGCCGCCACGGAAGTAGGGAAACTGGATCGCCGTGGCTTCCTCTTCAAGTTGGGGCATGTAAATGTCCCCGTAGCCGATTCCGTTGCGACGGATGACGGTCTCGGTAATGCCCCGTTCGTTGAACCAGGCAATGACCTTCTCCGGCAGTCCGGTCGTGGTGGCGACGTAATCCGGGCGCCGGTATTCCTTGCGGATCTCCGGCCGCTGCCACTCGCCGCCCTTGAGCGTGCCGGACCAGGAGCAGTGCCAGCAGTTCCACACGCCTTGCTCGACATTGACGTTCAAGCAGAGATAGCGGGTTTTCTTGCGTGATGCCGAACAGCGCGGGCAAAGCGTCTTGACCTCGCCGCTGGCGCCGGGGCGCACGTCGATGTTGAAGTCGGCAAAGGTTTTCATATCACCAACCCCCGCACTTCCGACTTGAATGCGCTCGCAATGTAGCCCTTCGCCTGCACTTTCGGATTTGCTGCCAGGTAGCCTATTACTTCCGCCAGCTTCCCCTCATCCTTCCCTGCAAATTTCCCAAGGAATGACCTGGCCTGACTCTCCTTGTCTCCCTGGCCGATAAGGATTGAAACTCCAAGAGTGAAAATGACTTCCTTGGGCCTGGATGGCGCCGAAGACGGCGCTGCCGTCACAGTAGGTTTACCTACTGTGTACACCGAGGGTATGGGTTGCTGTTGGCTTGCTAGTTCATTTGCTGAAGCGTTTGCCATAGCATTTGCTTTAGCAATTGCGGCCTCCATTGCTGACCGCTTGCGCTTCTTTTCGGATGCTCCGCGCTTCCCTGATTCGGACCTACTCAAAGATACAGAGCGGCTTCTCGCCAGTTCGTGCTCTATCTTTTCGTTGAACAGATAGCCGTTGCGCTCGGTGAAGAACTCGGCCGCCACTTTGGATACCGCATCCTGCTCCTCCGGAGTGACCGCACGACAAACCCGCAGCAAAACGCAAGCAATAGCTTGCAGCTTTCCAGTCATGTAGTACGAATCAATTAGGCGGCGGTATGCGGCATCTTCAACCATCGACAGGTGCGCCGTATCGCGCATGTAGTCCCCAGGGAACCATGAGTAAAAGTGCGCCATGGTTATTTCCCCTTCCAGCCAAAAAAGCGAATCAACCGCGTCGCGAGGTCGGCGGGTATCAAGCCGGCCATCGCGACTTTCACGATCATCGCCTTCCCTCGATGCGGACGGCAGGCTGGCCAGTCGCACCAAGGACGAGGGCATGTGCAGTGATGTCTTGTCATGACTAGGCACCCCCGCGACCGGGCTCGCCAACGGCTCGAAGGCGAAGGCTGCGCGCTCTGGCGATGGCGTCATTAACACGAAGTCGAAAGAAGCACCAACCGCAAATAACGTCGACGCTGCACACGCATAGGCTCCGTACCTGCGTGCTAGACTTCTCGGGGTCGTCTCTTGTATGCCCCATCGCGCTCAGCCCGGCTGCCACCGGCTGGGCGCTGTTGTTTCGGGGCCTCACGATTGATCCCCTTCGCCCTGGACCGCATTGATGCCCACCTCAATGATTTTGCCGAAATGGTTAGAAAAGCTGATCGCGAAGGCTTCTACAAATTGCTTGTCGCAAGGGGCAAAAGCAGCTTCGAGTGACGCGCATACAAGATCAGTTTGATGGTTGCGGCCTTCTTCAGCGACAAACTCAGAAAGTAAGTCGATAGCAACGGTACGTCCAAGCTCATCTGCAAACTTGATGTCTAGGTGCTCGAAGGCGTAGGGCAGATTCCTATTTCCAATTAGGGCCGATGTGAGCGAGGCTATGAGCACGGAAATCACTTGGCACCGCCTAACCGGTGTGACGCAACCCAGCGGTCGAAGGCGCAAATGTCGAGTAGTACCTTCGCGCCAATCCGCACCCACACGCCAGCAGGCCCAGAGCCGTTGCCCAGAATGGTTTCGCCGCGTGAGTGCGCCTTGAATTTCAACTCGACGCCACCCCACCCCAGTGGCGTCGTCACGTTCGGGGGGATCATTCCTGACCTCCGGAGGCGAGCGTGGCCCGAAGTGAGCCCACGTTCCATCGAGTCGAGCGGCCAAACTTCCGCGGCGGTGGCAGGCGCTTGGATTTCACCCATGCCCATACGGTTGATTTTCCGCAGCCGAAGAGACCGGCCACCACGTCAATATCTACGTGGGATTCGTTTGGCATTGCGGTGAAGTGAGCTAGGGCAAATGGAAGTTCGCTCGGCTTCTCGGTCGCGTTGCGGGCGACAATCGACTGTGCGGTGGTGTTCATGGATACCTCCTGAAAGAATTCAGAAGACATCCTAAACAGCATTAACTTGTTGTTCTAATTAATCTTTTTGCAGAACCTAGATTTTACAAGAACAATGTCATGCACTACCGTTACACTTATTTGCCCAGCGCGTCATGCTGCCATCCCAACTAGAGCTAGGGATTGCCTTCTTCATTCCTGTGAGCTTGATGGCGCCGTCGGGACAGATTACCGCCAACTTTTCTTTCACCAATTGGTCTGGAATCTGTTTTACAAGCATGTTCTCGTTTTTCAACTGAACGGCTCGCAATTGAGACTCGACGAGCGCTTTGGTTTTGCCTTTTTTCAACTTGCCTTTGTCATTGCTTGTGCGCGCATCAGCAACATGCAACATAACTTTTGGATTCAGCAAAAGCCCTATCAAGCTGGTACGTGCAGCGTACGCGCCCATTGCCCTAGCCTCAGCATCGGTAACCCGCTCACCCAAGGTCTTCTTAATCTTTGTCCCAACCGCTAGGGCAATCACTTCGACTGCCTCGGTAAGAATAGGCAGAGCAGCCTGGGGATCAAAACTTCTCGGCGTGTCAGCGTCAGGGGTCTTTCCCTTCGCTTCTCGATCTGCTGTTTTCCGTTCTTTGCTTGACATCTACTAGCCCCGCGCGCCGTCGCCGATCATGGAAGGGCGTACTCACGCTTCATGTCTCAGACCACCACCAGTTCAACCCGCTTGCCCATCGCATGCAATGCTCGTTCTAGGGCCGGAACTTTGGTTACATGCTTCGGATCGAGCATCCTTCGTGCCTCCTTCTCATCAAGGCCAAGCCGGCGCGCGAGCTCGGCCTTCGAGACGTTCTGTTCGCGCATCGAGACATAAAGCGCCGCCTTCATCGCGGTGCCCACCGGCAAACTGGCCAAGCGCTCACCGCGCCGCTTGGCCGACGGAACCGGGACATCCATTCCGTCTTCGATCCGCATCTCGATGGCCGCTTCAAGGGCGCCCTCCGCCTCGCTGATGGCATCCTCAAGAGATTCACCCTGAGTCACAACCTCCGGAACATCGCGGCAAGTCACAACATAGCCCCCGTCCACGTCGTCGGGGGTGAGGATTACGGGGTAAGTGAATCGCTGCATGGCTGGCTCCTAGATCAAGTCCTTGTCCGTCAGGCCCAATTGCTTGAGCATGCCGTGATACGTCCCGGTTTTGAGTTCGTCCTTGAGATTGCGGACCGTGGTTCGCATGTCGCCATACTTCAGCACGCCATGAGAACCCTTGCCCATATCTGGATGCCAGGAACAAGCGACAGCCCGCGCCTTCGCCAGCTTCTGAATCTTCTTGAGAAACTCGCTACCTTTCATTGGGCACAGTATCGGACATTATTGTCCGCCTTGCAAGTAGATAAAAAGCCAAGAAAACCCCGAGCGACGCCGGTAGTGGTTGCCAGTATCTCGGGGATCACAGAGATCCACCTGAGCGTCACTTTGCCTGAGTCCATCAGGCCGCGGTGTTGCGAATCGGTACTACCTTCCCGGTCTCTCCCTTGTCCAGCCTCACCAACAAGTCAGCCAGCGCATTCAAGGCCAGCCGACGCTCGTCCAGATAGTCGTGCGTATCGTAGGTGTCGTTGATGCCCGGCAGTTTGTGATTCAGGCAACGCTCGGCAACATAAGGCTTCACCCCGAGACGGGCAAGATGCGTCCGCGCCGTGCGTCGCAGGTCGTGCAGCGTGAAGTGCTCCAGGCCATGTTTGATCTCTCCCATTACCCAAGTCAGCGTGGCCGGCGACATGGTTGGTTTCCCCGCCCTGCGCCGTGCCGGAAAAACGTAATCGCTGGCTACAGACGTGCGCTTGATCTCGCGCAGCCACTCCACAGCTATGGGCGGTAGCGGAATGGTGAAGTCACGCAGCACCATGTCCTTTCCGGTCTTGATGCGGGAAGCGGGCAAACGCCATACCGGACAATCAGCCTCAAGGTCAAATTCTGCCCAGGGCGCCTCGATCAATTCGCTAATGCGTACCGATGTCACCACCAGCAACTTGACAGCCAAACCATAGATGCGGAAAGCGTCACCCGCATCCTGTAACGCTTTGAACAGCGTCACGAGTTCGTCATCGGAGAGCGCCCGCGTCCTAGCCTTTTCCTCACCGCCAGCATCCACCCGACGAAAAGCGGCTGCCGGGTTCTGGTCGATCCAATGATGTCGGATCGCATAGTCGAAAACTGCCTTGGTGGTCGCCAGTACGCGATTTGCCATGACAGGAGAGCCCCGATCCACGATAGCGCGGATCATGCGATCAACGTCCAAAGGCTTGACCTCGGCAATCCGAAGACGGCCCAACTTCGGTATCAGATCGCCATCAAGCCGCTCGCGGATGATGTCCGGCCGTTTGATTCGGCCCTCGATGGTGCGCTTATAGAACTCTTCGCATAACTGCTTGACCGTACCGGCCGTAGTCAGGGATATTTTCTGGTCCCGCTTCTCCCTGGCCACGTCGATACCCTGCTGCACCTTGGCGCGAGCTTCGGTTGCCAACTCCCTGGCCTTCTTGAGCGTGATGGTCGGATAGTTGCCGATGGTCAATTCGCGCTGCTTGCCTCCCAGCCGGTAGCGGAATATCCAGGAAGCGGTAAGGCTGGCCGACAGGGTGAAGGTCAGGCCGTCGCCGTCCGATTTGCCGGCGAGCGGCTTACCCGCCCGAATCCAGGATTGAATCTCGATGCCCTTGATCTTGCCCATGACTTCCTCCGATACCCGCCAAAATGACAACCGCAATAGCGGCTACTCATCTAGCTACTCGCAATATATGCGATTGCCCGAGACGATGCAAGACGACCATAAACAAAAAAGCCCGGATTTACCGGGCTTTCAGGTGGGTAGCAAGATTACCCTAGACAGCGAGATACATCATTTAAGCTGTTCGTGCAACAGGCCCAGGATGCGTTTGGAAGTATCGGAGCGGTCGACGCCCCCTTCGCGAGTCATGACCTGCACGGTGGTCGATTCGCCCGCAGTCTTGACGTGGATTCGGTACTGGGCCTGACTCGGCTTGTCGCTGGCACCGCCCTTCCAGAACATCAGCTTGGAAAGGAATCCCTTGTCATTGTCCTTTTTCCTGCCGTCGATATCGGGATCGACATAGCGCACGAAATACAGCCCCTGCGAGCGATCGCGGTCTTCCACCGTGAAGCCGACGCGATCCAGCGCCAAACCGACACGCCGCCAGGCTCTGTCAAAAGCCTCTTCCAGCAGCAATGCGCCGGCACCATCCGTCGCCCGGGAAAGCTTGGCGCGCTCCTGCTTCTGATCCGCCGCGACCATCGTCTTGGCGCGTGACTCCTCGACGCCCAGACGCACCATCAGGCGCCGCAGCATTTCGGCTTCCAGTTCGGGATCGGCCGGGCGCGGCTGCCATTTGGTCTCGCTCTTGCCTTCATTGACAAATATTTCGTACATGCCGCGATGGCTGATGTAGATCTCTACCGTGCCCGGCTCGGCGCCCTTTTCCAGACGGGTGCGGAATTTGTCGCGCTCGGCCGTCGAATAGAGACTGTCGAAGACCTTGCCTATGGTGCCGCGAATGATGTCCTGCGGCAGCTTGGCGCGGTTCTCGGCCCAGTCGGTTTCGAGTATCCCCGCTTCAGGAATCTCCACATTCACCAGAAAGCCCAGTTCCTGCCAGAACTCCTTGACGCCGGGCCAGAGCTTCTCAGGCGAGCCGCCCACCACCAGCCAGCGCTGGGTGCCGGAACGCTCGATGCGCATCTTGTCGACCTGCGGCAGCAAGTCCTGCGCGGTCGTAGTGCGCGCCTGCCCCGCCCGCTCGCTGGAATAAGCCGAATAGGTGGCGGAACCCTTGCTGGTGGACACATCCGGAACGGTATATCGCTCGTCGCGGCTTTGCTGAGTCAAGTCCGGAGGAATTTCAAGCGGCGGCAATTTTCCCGCGGACTTGTATTCGATCTTCTTCGACTCGGGCAGGATATTGCCGCCGCAACCGGCCAGCACACCGATCAGCAGCGCGGCAGCGGTCCATGGCAGCATTGAGAATGTACGGTTCATTGAGTATTTGCTTCCTGGTCAGAGGGCGATGCCTGCGTCATGCATGGCCGCGCGTACGCGCTGGTGAAACTCGGGCGAGAGCGGCGTCATCGGCAGGCGAATGCCGCCACCGATCAAGCCCATCTGCTGCGCGGCCCACTTCACCGGAATCGGGTTGGCTTCGTGAAACAAATTGCGATGCAAGCTGAGCAAGCGGAAATTCGCCTCGCGCGCCGTCGCCAGATCGCCGGCAATGGCTGCCGCGCACATCTGGTGCATGAGGCGCGGCGCGACGTTTGCCGTCACGGAAATGGAGCCCTTGCCGCCGAGCAGCATCAAGGCGATGGCCGTGGCGTCATCACCGCTATACACGCTGAATCCGGACGGTGCGCGCTGCAACAGATCCGAGCCGCGCTCGATATTGGCGGTCGCGTCCTTGATGCCGACGATACCGGGCACTTGCGCCAGGCGCAGCGTCGTGTCCGTCGCGAGGTCGGCCACCGTGCGTCCCGGTACGTTGTACACGATCATCGGCAGGTCGACAGCCTCGGCGATCGCCTTGAAGTGCCGGAACAGCCCCTCCTGCGTCGGCTTGTTGTAGTACGGCACGACGGAGAGATGCGCGTCGGCGCCGGCCTTCCTGGCGAAATGAGCCAGTTCGACCGCCTCGGCTGTGGAATTGGCTCCGGTACCGGCAATCACGGGAATGCGCCCGGCGACGTGCTTGACGGTCGTCTCGATCAGCGCGCAATGCTCTGCGTAATTCACCGTGGGCGACTCGCCGGTGGTGCCAACGATCACGACGCCATCGGAACCCTCGGCGATGTGCCAGTCGAGCAGCCGCTGCAATCCGGGCAGGTCAAGCGAGCCGTCATCGTGCATCGGCGTGAGTATGGCGGGAATGGAACCCTGAATGGTCTTCATGGACGTATCCGAAACTGAATGCTGCCACCGGCAGCCAAATGTGAGCGAACAAGGGTGAATTCTAACTGATGGCCCTGCCGCGGCACACCCTGCAACCCCTGCTTACAAATCAGCCAGCACCTTGATGTGCGTCGCAACGCTGCGCGCCATCGCGGAGAGCGCGTAGCCGCCCTCCAGCACCGAGACGATGCGTCCCTTGGCGAACTCGCCGGCCACCTGCTTGAGCTGCTCGGTGACCCATGCATAGTCGGACTCGACCAGTCCCAGCGAGGCCATGTCGTCCTCGTAATGAGCGTCGAAGCCGGCCGAAATGAAGACCATTTCCGGCTTGAACTCGCGCAGGCGAGGAAGCCAGATGTCATAAACCACCTGACGGAACTCCTCGCCACGCGTCCCGGCCGGCATCGGCACATTGCACATGTTGGCCGCGGGATTTTCGGTTCCGCAATAGGGGTAAAAGGGATGCTGGAAAATGCCGGCCATCAGGACGCGCGGGTCACCGGCAAAGATTTCCTCGGTGCCATTGCCATGATGCACATCGAAATCAATGATGGCGACACGCGAAAGCCCCCACGCTTCCAGTGCGTGCCGCGCCGCCACGGCCACGTTGTTGAAGAAACAGAAGCCCATTGCCTTGGCACGTTCGGCGTGATGGCCGGGCGGACGCACCGCGCAGAAGGCATTCTGCACGTCGCCGCGCATGACCAGGTCGGTGGCAAGGCATCCGGCGCCCGCGGAGCGCAGAGCCGCCTGCAAGGTGCCTGGCGACATGGCGGTGTCGGGATCGAGATGCACGATGCCATGGGCGGGACTGCTGCTATGCAAGTGGTCGATGTAGTCACGCGGATGCACCCTCAGCAGTTGCTCCACGTCCGCCAGCGGAGCGTCGTGAAATTGCAGGTAAACATCGAGCCCCGAAGCGATCAGACGATCATTGATGGCCCCCAGCCGATCCGGACATTCCGGATGGTGGGCGCCCATGTCGTGCTGCCAGCAGTCGCGGTGGGTAATGAAGGCGGTAGTTGTCATTCCGGGCGTCTTGTCTGATGATTTACAATTAAAGCAGAACGAACGTAGTTTCAGTGCAGGCTGAGCCCGGTTTCATCGGCGTTAAGCGTAGCGACCGTAGCTAAAAGCATATTATCCATCAAAGCCCGCCAAATACTTCGACCCCCATGCGACTCCCCGAACTTGATGCCATTCTGGCCGACATCAACCGCATCATCCTCGGCAAGGAACGGCCCATCCGCCTTTCGCTGGCCTGCCTGCTGGCACGCGGACACCTGCTCATCGAAGATCTGCCGGGCGTCGGCAAGACCACCCTGGCCCATGTGCTTGCCCGCGTTCTGGGCATGGATTTTCAGCGCATACAGTTCACCAGCGACATGCTGCCGGCGGACATTCTCGGTGTATCGATTTTCGATCGGGAGAGCGGCACGTTCCATTTTCATCCGGGACCAATCTTCACCCAGGTGGTGCTGGCGGACGAGATCAATCGCGCCACGCCCAAGGCACAGAGCGCCCTGCTCGAAGCCATGGAAGAGCGACAGGTCACGGCAGAAGGGAAAACCCGCGCCCTGCCCGAACCTTTTTTCGTCATCGCCACTCAGAACCCGATGCATCAGATCGGAACTTTCCCCCTGCCGGAATCCCAACTCGATCGCTTCCTGCTCAAGATCGAACTCGGCTACCCCGATCCCGCGGCCGAACGCGAACTGCTCGCCGGCGCCGACCGGCGTCAGATGCTCGCCGAACTCGTGCCGCGAATCACGCCGCAGCAATTGATCGAACTGCAGGCAAGGGGGCGTGCGGTGCATGCCTCGCCTGCGCTGATCGACTATGTGCAGGCCCTGGCTGCGCACACGCGGACGGCGCCGCGCTGGCAGGCGGGCCTGTCGCCGCGCGCGTGCCTGGCGCTGCTGGCCGTGGCGCGCGCCTGGGCCTTGCTGGATGGCCGCGACCACGTCCTGCCGGAAGATGTACAAGCCGTGCTGCCCGGCGTCATCGCCCACCGCCTGAGGCCGACCGATGACACCGCACGCACCGACGTGGAAGCCGTCGCGGCCGCCTTGATCGAGGCGGTTCCCCTGCCCTGAGCATGCTTGAATCAGCGCGCTACCGGCTGCACGAAACATTCGTCCGCTGGGCGCTGCGCGTGCGGCCGCCGGAGCCGGCCCCGATTGTGCTCACCCAGCGGCGCGTCTATGTCCTGCCGACGCGGGCAGGGTTGGCCTATGCCACGGCGCTGGGCGTCATTCTGCTCGGTGCGATGAACTACAACCTCAGCCTCGGCCACGCCCTGGTATTCCTGCTGGCGGGATTGGGCATCGTCGCCATCCTCCACACCTTCCGCAATCTGGTCCTCATCTCGATTCGTCCCGGTCACTGCGAACCGGTCTTCGCCGGCAGCCGGGCCCAGTTCGATCTGGTGCTGGAAAACCGGCGCCTCGACGCACGAACCAGCCTGCGCCTGTTTCTCAACGACGAAGTCCCGCTTGAAGTCGACATCGGGCCACATGCCCGAACGGTGGCCACGCTGAATGTCCCCGCCCCAAGGCGCGGTTGGCTGCCGATGCCGAGGGTCACGATTGAAACCACCTGGCCACTGGGGCTGGTGCGCGCCTGGAGCTATGCAGTGCCCGACATGAACTGCCTGGTGTATCCGACGCCGGCCGCCAAAGCGCCACCCCTGCCCTGGGGCGGGGAATCGGCACGAGGATCGACCAGGGACGGCCGTGGCGCGGATGACTTTTCCGGTTTGCGCAACCATCAGGCGGCCGACTCGCCGCGCCATGTGGCGTGGAAGGCCGTTGCGCGCCAACATGATGGCCCTTTGCTGACAAAGTTGTTCTCGGGCGCGGCAGCACACCAGCTCTGGCTGGATTGGAACGCGCTTTCCGACTCGACCGACACCGAGCAGCGCCTGTCCATTCTCGCGCGCTGGATGGTCGATGCCGACGCGGCAGGGCTTGCCTGGGGATTGCGAATGCCCGCCGTGCGCCTGGCCCCCGACAACGGGCCGGCACAACTTGCTGCCGGCTTGCGTGCAGTGGCATTGCATGGCACGCAGTAACCGCCCGGTCAGCCGCCGCCAGGCCTGGTGGTTGCTGGCGACCGCGCTGGCAGCGAGCCTGCCCCTGGCGCCGCAGGTGCCGCTCTGGCTCTCGCTTGCTGCCGGGGCTGCATTCATCTGGCGTGCCGCGCTGACCTGGTGGCAATGGCGTTTGCCACCGCGCTGGCTCCTGGTGCTGCTGGTCGTCGCCGGCACCGCAAGTGTTTTTCTGCAATACCGAACCATACTCGGCCGCACCCCGGGCGTGGCCCTGCTGCTGGTTTTTCTCGCGCTCAAGCTGCTCGAACTGCGTTCCGCGCGCGACGCGGTGGCCACCGCCCTGCTGTGTTACTTCCTGGTCCTCGGCCAGTTCCTGTTTACCCAAACCATCCCGACAGCCCTGCTGGCCTGCCTGACCGTGCTGATCACTACCGCCACTTTGCTGGCGGCCAGCGATGACCGCCCGCAACCACAGCAGCAAATTCGTCGCGCCGGGCTGATGCTGGCACAGGCGCTGCCTTTCATGCTGTTGCTGTTCGTGTTGTTCCCTCGCGTGCAAGGACCGTTGTGGGGCATTCCGCAGGATCGCTTTTCCGCCGTCTCCGGTTTGTCCGACACCATGGCACCCGGCTCGATCGCGCAACTTTCGCAGTCGGACGCCATCGCCTTCCGCGTGCAGTTCAAGGGCCAGGTTCCACCACAATCGCAGCTCTACTGGCGCGGTCCCGTCATGCCCTCGTTCGACGGCCGCAGTTGGCGAGTCGCGCAAACGCTGGGCGTCTATCCCGAAATTCCCTATGCGGGCATCGGTGCAGCGGTGGATTACGAAGTTACGCTCGAGCCGCACGGAAAATTCTGGCTGTTTGCGCTGGAACTGCCCGCTAACTTGCCGCCGGAGAGCGCGCTGACCAGCGACTATCAACCCATCGCGCGCCAGGCCGTGCGCAACCGCTTGCGCTACACGCAGAGCGCCTGGCCGGAGGCGATCGCCGGCGTGAACGAAACACCGGGCAGCCTGCGCAGCGCGCTGGCTCTCCCCAAAGACGGCAACCCGCGCATGCGCGCCATCGGCGCCAGCTGGCGCGCGCAACACGGCGACGATGGCGCCGCGATCCTCGCCGAGGCAGAAAACCTGTTCAATCGCCAGTTGCTGATCTACACGCTGAATCCGCCATTGCTGGGGCCCGACATGGTCGATGAGTTTCTGTTCGACACCAAGCGCGGCTTCTGCGAGCACTTCGCCGCCGCGTTTGTCTTTGCATTGCGCGCCGCCGGTGTTCCGGCACGGGTGGTCGCCGGATACCAGGGGGGCGAGATCAATCCGGTGGATGGCTTTCTGGTGGTGCGCCAATACGATGCCCATGCCTGGGCCGAAGTCTGGATTGCCGGACGCGGCTGGGTGCGCATCGATCCAACGGCAATTTCGGCGCCCAGTCGCATCAACAGCAATCTCGCCGCCGCGGTGCCTGCAGGCGAAGGGCTGCCATTTCTGGCGCGCGGCGATCTGGCCTGGCTCAAGGAGTTGCGCCATCACCTGGACGCGGTCACCAATGGCTGGAATCAGTGGGTGCTGGGCTACACCCCGCAGCGTCAGAAGGATCTGCTGGCCAGTCTGGGCATGAACGAGCCGGATTGGCGCAGCATGACGGCGGTTCTTTCCGTGCTTTGCGGCGTGGTGATGCTCGCACTCACCGGCTGGATTCTGCGCAACCGCCTGCGCGTCGACCCGGCGCTCGCCGCGTGGCGGCGATTCACCGCCCGGTTGGCCAGACGCGGCATCGCATGGCGACCGTGGGAGGGCCCGCAGGCCTTTGCCGAGCGTGCCGCCGGACAGCTTCCGGCCCACGCCGCAAGGATTCGGGAAATCGCCGAATTGTATGCACGCTTGCGCTACGGCCCTGCGCCGCAGGCAACCGACCTGGCTCAACTCAAAATCAACGTATCTGCATTCAATCCATGACACTGCGACTGCTGCTGGCATTGCTGGCTCTCGCCGCGTCCAACGCGCTGGCGCAACCCTATGCGCAGCGCGCCGAGGTGCGGGCATTCGTGCAGGAGATGCACGACCGTCACGGATTCGACAGCGATGTCCTGGACTCGCTGTTCCGCCAGACCAGGCCGATCGCCGCGGTGATCAAGGCCGTCATGCCCCCCAGGGATCCCGCCGTGCGCTCCTGGCAGGCCTATCGAGGGCGCTTTGTCGAGCCCAGGCGCATTGCCGCGGGGCGGCGCTTCATGCACGCTTACGCCGCAGAACTGACGGCGGCAGAGGCGCGTTTTGGAGTACCCGCCGAGATCATCGCCGCGATCATCGGCGTCGAAACCCTCTACGGGAAACAGCTGGGCCGCTTCGGTACCTTCGCCGCGCTGACCACGCTGGCCTTCGACTACCCGCCGCGCGCCGAACTGTTTCGCAAGGAACTGGAAGAATTGCTGCTGCTGGCCCGCGAGGAGAACCGCAGCCCGCTGAACTATATCGGTTCCTACGCCGGCGCTCTCGGCCTGCCGCAGTTCCTGCCCTCCTCCCGGCGGCGATTCGCGATCGACTTCGACCAGGACGGTCGCATCGATCTCGCCGCCAGCCCACGCGATGCGATCGGCAGCGTCGGCAATTTTCTGGCCGGGCACGGCTGGGAAAGAGATGCACCGATCGCCGTGATCGTCACCGCGACGGGCGACGGCGTGCAGGCGCTGCTCGATGAAGGCATCACGCCGCAGCGCACTGTTCGACAAATGGAAGCGCTCAATATCGGCATTGCAAAAGTCGGCTCTGGCGACACGGCGATTCCGGACCAGCCTGCGGCCCTGATCGATCTGATTACGCCCAAACAACCCACCGAATACCGTCTCGGCTATCGCAACTTCTATGTCATCACGCGGTACAACCGCAGCAGCTTCTATGCCGCGGCCGTCATGGACCTCGCCGCCGAACTGCGCATCTCACAGTAGCGCGTCGGGCGTGAGCCCATCGCGCGCGATCCGCTTCCTCAACGTGGACAATGCTTCCATCTGGATCTGGCGCACCCGTTCGCGGGTCAGATCCAGATCAGCGGCGATGCGCTCGAGCGTCGTGGCGTCATGACCGCCAAGGCCGTAACGACGTTCAACCACGAGACGCTGACGCTCCGTGAGTTGCGCCACCCATTCCGCAACGAGCACTTCGGCCTCATGCTGGGCAAGGTGGGCCGCAGGATCCTCGGCTGTTTCGTCGGCCATCGAATCGGACATGGACAGGTCGGGATCGATGTCGAGCGGCGAATCGAGGGAAGCCGACCGCTCGTTGAGCACCAGCAGTTGCCTGATCTCCGCCACCGGACGATCGAGCAGATGCGCGACGTCGTCCAGCATCGCGCCGTGCGCGTCATCCTGCGTGCCGCGCTCGCGGTCAAGCCGGCGCATGGCACGCAACACGAGATTGAGTTCCTTGATCACGTAGATCGGCAGCCGCACCGTGCGCGACTGGTTCATGATCGCGCGTTCGACATGCTGGCGAATCCACCAGGTCGCGTAGGTGGAAAAGCGAAAACCGCGCTCGGGATCGAATTTTTCGAGCGCATGGATCAGGCCCAGATTGCCCTCCTCGATCAGGTCGTCGAGCGGCAGGCCGCGATGCTGGTAGTGCCGCGCAATGCTGACCACCAGCCGCAAATTCGCTTCGATCATGTGCTGTCGCGCCGCGAAATCGCCATCGCGCGCAGCACGCGCCAGCCGGGTCTCCTCCACCGCCGTCAACAACGGCGTCGCGCCGATCTCGTGAAGGTAGAGCTGCGTGATGTCTTCGATCAGACCCGGCTCGTATGAGTCCGGAACGGCCTCGGCGTCTTCGCGCTCCGCCGGGAAAGCGTCATTCCCCATGGCGCATCAACGAGCGGGAAGAAACTTTTGCGGGTCGGCCGGTTTGCCCTGACGACGAATCTCGAAATGCAGGCGCGGACTGTCCGAATCGGTGCTGCCGATCTCGGCGATCTTCTGGCCTTTGGTGACGGACTGTTTTTCCTTCACCAATATCTTGCTGTTGTGGGCGTACACGGAAAGATAGGTCGCGTTGTGACGCAACACCACCAGATTGCCGTAACCGCGCAAACCTGCACCGGCATACGAGACGACTCCGCTCGCAGCCGCCAGCACCGGGTCTCCTGCCTTGCCGGCAATATCGACTCCCTTGCTGCCACCCTCTGCAAACGGCGCAATCAACTTGCCGCTGGCGGGCCAGATCCAGTCCACGTCATCGCTGGCGACAAGGGGCTTCTCAAGAGGCTTTGGCTCGGCTGGCTTTGGCTCGGATTTGGTCTCTGTCGGCTTGTCGGCCGCTTCGCCCTGCCGCGCCTTGGCCAATGCCTCGTCGGAATACGCCAGTTTGCCGCCCTTTGGCTCGCGCTTGAGGGTTTCGGTATTGGTACTGGCCGGAGCCGCCGCCTGTTTGACTTCGACCGGCGCACTTGAGGTAACCGGCTTCGCCACCGCGACCGGAGCGCCATTGTCGGGTGGCGTCACGCGCAGCTGCTGGCCGATCCTGATCAGGTTGGGGTTTTCGAGATTGTTCCAGCCCGCCACATCCTTGTAGTCCTGGCCGTTGTCCAGCGCAATGCTGTAGAGCGTGTCGCCCTTCTTTACGGTGTAATAACCGGCACGGGGATCGGGCGCCGCAACGACCGCCGCAGCCGCCGGCCTGGCCGCCGCAGGGGCGCCGCCGCGCTCTTCCACCGGCGCGGGGGAACGGCTGGCGCAGCCGCCGATGATGGGCAGCAGCAACACCAGCATCAGACGCACAGCGCTCATTCCACTCCCGGCAGCAACGGCACGAAACGCACCGCATCAAATCGAGTTTCGACAAAACCGCTTTCAGTCCGCTCGACCAGGCTGATCACCTGTTCTGCACTGCCCAGCGGCATCACCAGCCGTCCGCCCGGTGTCAATTGGGCCAACAGCGTCTGCGGTACATCGGCCGCCGCAGCAGCCAATATGATGGTATCAAATGGCGCGGCTTCCGGCAGCCCGAGATTGCCGTCTGCGTGTTTGAGGCGGATATGCGAAAGCTTGAGCTGCTTCAGGTTGTCCCGCGCCCGCGCCAGCAAGGGCGCGACGCGCTCCACGGCAAACACCTTTTTCGACAGCACGCCCAGAATCGCTGCCTGATATCCGCAGCCGGCGCCAATCTCCAGCGTCTTGCCCAGCTCGCGCCCGGCAATCAGCAATTCGACCATGCGCGCCACCACGTACGGCTGCGAGATCGTCTGGCCAAAACCCAGCGGCAGCGCGGTATCGTCATAGGCGCGATTGGCCAGGGCCTGTTCAATGAAGATGTGCCGCGGCACCAGCCCCATCGCATGCAGCACCCGGGTATCGCGGATGCCCTGCTCGCGCAGGCGCTCCACCATTCGCGTGCGGGTCCGCTGCGACGTCATGCCAATGCCGGTGACCGTGGCCGTGTTCATTTTTCCGGATTGAACCAGCGGCGCACGTCGACAAGCTGCGCGGCATGCGTGAGATCGATTTGCAGCGGCGTGACCGACACCCAGCCGTGCTCGACCGCATGAAAATCCGTGCCTTCGCCGGCATCGGCGGCGGGTCCGGCGGCGCCGATCCAGTACAGGGTCTCGCCGCGCGGACTGACCGACTTCACCGCCGGCTCGGCCTTGTGGCGACGCCCCAAGCGAGTGACCTGGATGCCGCGCAATTCCTCGTAGGGAATGTCCGGCACATTGACGTTCAGCAGGATCGGCTCGGCAAACGGCGTGTCGCTGAAACGCTGCACCAGTTCGCGCGCCACTCGCCCGGCCGTGGCGAAATGCCGGCCCTCGAAACTGGCCAGGGAAATTGCGATCGAAGGCACGCCGAGCAGATAGCCTTCGGTGGCCGCCGCGACGGTGCCGGAGTAGATCGTATCGTCACCCATGTTGGCGCCGAGATTGATGCCCGACACCACCATGTCCGGCTGGTGATCAAGCACCCCGGTGACCGCCAGATGCACGCAGTCGGTCGGCGTGCCGCTGACATACATGTAGCCATTGGATGCATGCCGCAGTTGGAGCGGTCGATCCAGCGTCAAGGAGTTGCTCGCTCCGCTGCGATTGCGCTCCGGTGCCACCACCACGATGTCGCCCAGATCGGCGAGGCTGGTCGCAAGCTGGGCGAGCCCCGGCGCGAAATAGCCGTCGTCGTTGCTGAGCAGAATGCGCATGGGATCAGAGCCGGGGAGATCAGAAATCAAGGGCCATTTTAGCCCATCGCCGCCCGCCACCAATGGCCGGAACAGAACAGGACTATGCCTCCATCCCGCATTTCGGTTAAGCGCAGGTTAGGATTGCCCACCATGGAAATAGTCCTGCATGAGGCCGCGAACCACATCCCCGAAGCCGACTGGGCCCTGCTCGACCATGGCGACGATCCTTTCGTCAGCCGGGCCTTTCTCGGCACCGCCGAGAAAGTCGGCGCTGGCGGTACGGCGATGGGTTGGCAGGCGCAGCATCTGGCGCTGCGCGAAGACGGCCGGTTGCTGGGATTCCTGCCGCTCTACCTGCGTACCCATTCCTTCGGCGACTTCTCGCGCGACTGGAACTGGGCAGCCGCCTGGCAGCGCGCCGGTCTCGACTATTACCCCAAGCTGGTCAGCGGAATCCCCTACACCCCCTCACCCGGGCCGCGCCTGCTGGTGCGGCGAGGCATTGAACGAAGCGTCGTGGCGCCGGCACTGATCGAGGCCGCGCTGGACGTTGCGCGCCAGTCGGGGGCATCCTCCTGGCAATGCCTGTTTGTCGAAGAAGAAGATCGCGCCCGCCTGGAAGCAGCCGGTCTCCTGATGCGCCGTGGCGTGCAGTTCCACTGGTTCAATCGCGCCTACAACGACTTCGACGACTTCCTCGCCAGCTTCACCGCCGACAAGCGCAAGAAGCTCAAGCGCGAACGCCGACTGGTGCGTGAATCAGGCCTGCGGCTGGAAGTCCGGCATGGCGACGAGATCGATCCGAACCTCTGGCGTGTGATCCACGCCCAGTATCGCGACACCTTCGCCCGCTACGGCAACCATCCGGCCTTCCCGCTGGATTTCTTTATCGAGGTCGGTGCGCTGCTGGCTCGCCGGTTGGTCGTCTTCATCGCCTTCCTTGGCGAGAAGCCGGTGGCCTCCGCCATTTGCTACCGTGACGCGCACACGCTGTATGGCCGTCACTGGGGCACCGCGATCGAACTGCCCGGCCTGCACTTTGAACTTTGCTACTACCAGGGCATCGAGTACTGCATCCGGCACGGCCTGCAAGGCTTCGAGCCGGGCGCCCAAGGCGAACACAAACTTGCCCGCGGCTTCGAGCCGGTGCCCACCTGGTCAGCGTTCTGGGTAGCGCATCCGGGCATGCGTCGGACCGTCGCCGACTTCATCGTCCGCGAAGATTCAGCGATGCAGGACTACGAAGCCGAAACTGCGGCTCGCCTGCCGTTCAAGTCTGCAGACTGAGCGCCCCTTCCTGCCAAATCCCTAGTGGTTGCCGGAGGCAATGGCGAACATTCGCTCGTTGCGCTTTTTTCGCGCCTCGTCGACCGTCAGTCCGACCAGGCTTTCCGGGGGCAAGGGTACATCCCAGTGCTGCTGAAACAGATCCATGTCCTCGCCGGTATCGAGGTGAGCCCGGTAAACCTTCTCCTGCCACGCAGGAGCATTGGGCAGTGCAACGAGTTCGACGGATTCAATGCGCATGGAATTGTCCTCTTGGGGCTTGGCGTTTCCATCATCCTGCGCTCGCGACTGCCGCCCTGTAATCCGGAATTTGACGAGGAATGCCCTCTTGTTTCTGCTTCTCAAACGATCCGGGAGGGGATCAGGGCAAAGAATCAAGCCTCGACACGCGGCAATCGCCGCAGGGCTCCTACTTGTCCTGACGAAGCTCGTTGAGACGTCGTGCGTGGCTTCTGGCTTCCGCCGTATTCATCGCGGACACCTGACGACCAAAGGCATCGCGCGCCTCCGCGGTCTTCTGTGTGGCTTGAATGCTGCGGATGCAGCGCCAGCGCTTGCCAGCCTTGGTTTCGATCTGGCGCATCTCCTCAACCGGGTGATGGGTGCCACAGTGGTAGCAGAATTTGGTCTGGTTGGTCATGAGTCAGATTGTCAGCCGTGAGTGATCTAAAGCCAAACGCGCAATTGGGTACATTTCCGGGAAATCCACACAACATGGAAAAAGGGTTTCCGGCCAATTGCCGGAAACCCTTGGTATTACTGGTCGGGGCGGCGGGATTCGAACTCGCGACCCCTTGCACCCCATGCAAGTGCGCTACCAGGCTGCGCCACGCCCCGACTGCTCAAATTATACCAAAGGAAACGCTTGCCGACGTCAGGAAGCGCGCAGGAATTCAATGATTGACGCCAGTTCCGCACGCGCCGACGATTCGGCTCCGCCAGCCAAAGCCTCCGGTGCATCGTGCATCTTGCCCGGGCCATCCTCGAGCCGGTTGCGCGCACCGCTGATGGTGAAGCCTTCCTGATACAGCAGTTCACGAATCCGCCGCACCAGCAGGACTTCATGATGCTGATAGTAGCGTCGGTTGCCTCGCCGCTTGACGGGCCGCAGCTGCGTAAACTCCTGCTCCCAGTAGCGCAACACATGCGGCTTGACGCCGCACAACTCGCTCACCTCACCGATGGTGAAGTAGCGCTTGGCCGGAATCGACGGAAGTTCGTCCCGGCTATTGCTGGCTGTTGCCACGCGGGAAAACCTCGACCGCCGCCTTGAGCTTCTGGCTGGCGTGGAAGGTGACGACACGGCGAGCGGTGATCGGGATTTCCTCGCCAGTCTTGGGGTTGCGTCCGGGACGCTGCGGCTTTTCACGCAGCTGGAAATTGCCGAAGCCCGACAACTTGACGCTGTCGCCCTTTTCCAGGGCGAGGCGCACTTCATCGAAGAAGGCCTCGACCATGTCCTTGGCTTCGCGCTTGTTGAGGCCGACTTTTTCGAACAGCAGATCGGCGAGTTCCGCCTTGGTCAATGTCATATAAGCTCCAACTGCATTTAGCTCCGCAGAGACGCACTGAAGTCGCGAGTGGCAACCGCCAGCAGACTGGCAATCACCGCCTCGACTTCGGCATCCTCGAGAGTACGTTGAGTATCTTGCATAACTATACGAAAGGCAAGGCTCTTTTCGGTTTCGCCGAGCCCCTTTCCCTGATACACGTCGAACAGCGCAACATCGCGCACGATAGCCGGGGCAGCAGAACGAAGGGCCGCCAGCAACGGGGCCAAGGGCTGGCTCTGAGCCACCACCAGAGCCAGATCGCGGATAACGGCCGGGAACCGCGAAACCTCGACATAGCTTGGGAAAGGCGTTGCCAGCAGGGCATCCAGCTCCAGTTCAAAAACCACCGGAGCGGTACCCAGTTCGTACTTCTGTACCCAGCGCGGATGCAGTTCACCAAGAATGCCCACCGGCTGGCCATCCAGGCTGACAGTTGCGCAACGACCCGGATGCAGGGCCGGATGCCCGGCCTTGATGAATTCGAGGCGGCGCGGGGCGAACAAGGCCTCGACATCGGCTTTGACGTCGTAGAAATCCACCCGGCTGGCGGGCGCACCCCATTGTTCGGGCAGGGCCGGACCTGCAGCGAGGCCGGCCAGGCGCAGCGGCTGGACAAAGCCTGCAACCGGACCGGAAGTTGCATCGCGCTGGAAGCTGCGGCCCTGTTCGAAAATGCGAACACGTTCCGTCTGCCGCTTGCGATTGGCGACCAAGACGCCGACCAGACCGCCGATCAGCGAGGAGCGCATGACGCCCATCTGGCTGGCGATGGGATTGGCGAGCACGATGGGTGCCGTATTGGCCGCGAAATCGGCTTCCCATGCGGCATCGACAAAGCTGTAGGTCACCACTTCATGAAAGCCGCGTTCGGCGACTGCACGGCGCAGACTCATCGGCGAACGGCTCGACTCGGTGGCCGGCATCATCGCCATGCGTGCCACGGGTGGCTGCGACGGAATGTTGTCATAGCCGTGAATGCGGGCGAGTTCCTCGATCAGGTCTTCCTCTATCTCGATGTCGAAGCGGAAGGACGGCGGCGTCACGCTGAAACCTTCCGAAGTCTTTTCGACCTGCAATCCGAGGCCGCGCAACATCGCCTCAATCCGCGCCTCGGGCAGCATGATGCCCAGCACCCTCGCCGCGCGGGCACTACGCAATCGGACCGGACGGCGCTGCGGCAGATGGACGGCAGCCACAGTTTCCACTACCGGTCCCGGCTTGCCGCCGCAGTTATCGAGGATCAGTTGCGTCGCGCGCTCGATAGCCGTGCGCTGCAATTCGAAATCGACGCCACGTTCATAGCGGTGCGAGGCATCGGAACTGAATCCAAACGCTCGAGCCTTGCCGGCAATTGCGGCGGGAGGGAAGAATGCGCTTTCGAGAAACAGATCGCACGTCGCATCGCTTATGCCGGAATGCTCGCCGCCCATGATGCCGGCCATGGCCAGCGGCTTTGCGTCATCGGCGATCAAGGCGGTATCCGCCGACGGCGTCACGGTCTGCTCGTTCAGCAGCAGCAGCTGCTCACCCGGCCTGGGCAGGCGTACGTGGATCGCGCCGGACAACTCGGCATCATCGAATGCGTGCAGCGGCTGACCGAGTTCGAGCATCACGTAGTTGGTGACGTCGACCAGGAAGGAAATCGAGCGGATGCCGCTGCGTTCAACGCGTCGTTTCATCCACTCCGGTGTCGGCGCCCTGGCATTGACGCCGCGGATGATGCGGCCGCAGTAGCGCGAACAAGACTGCGGTGCATCCAGTACCACCTGCCGCGTGTCGGCGACGACCGCCGCTACCGGTTTGACCTCGGGCGCCCGCAACGGCGCACCGGTCAGTGCCGAGAGTTCGCGTGCGATTCCGAGCAGCGAGAGGCAGTCGGCCCGGTTCGGCGTCAGCTTGAGGGTAATCAGGTGATCGTCGAGGTCCAGATGGCGGCGGATGTCCTCACCCACGAGCGCGTCGGCGGCCAGCGGCAGCAGGCCGCCATGATCGTCGGACAGGCCGAGTTCGCGCGCCGAGCAAAGCATGCCGAAGCTTTCGATGCCGCGTACCTTGGCCTGCTTGATCTCGATGCCCGGCACACCGGGCAAACGCGCGCCGACCCGCGCACAGGGCACCTTCATGCCGGCGGCGACATTCGGCGCGCCACAGACGATCTGCAGTGGAGTGGCCGCGCCGACATTGACCGAGCAGAGCTTGAGCTTGTCGGCATCGGGATGCTTGTCGACGCTCAGGACTTCGGCCACCACGACATTCGAAAAGTCGGCGCCGGCGGGACGGCATTCCTCGACTTCAAGACCCGCCATGGTCAGCAGATGGCAGAGTTCCTCAGTGGAGAGCGGGGGATTGCAGAGGCTGCGCAGCCAGGATTCTGAGAATTGCATGTCAGTGGAATTGCGTCAGGAAACGCAGGTCGCCTTCGAAGAACAGGCGCAGATCGGGGATCGAATAGCGCAGCATGGTCAGCCGGTCCGGCCCCATGCCGAAGGCAAAGCCGGTGTACTTTTCGGGATCGAAACCGCCGAAGCGCATTACATTGGGATGGACCATGCCGCAACCGGCGATTTCCAGCCAGCGGCCTTCCAGTTCGCCGCCCATGAAGGCAACGTCGATCTCGGCCGAGGGTTCGGTGAAGGGAAAGAATGAGGGACGGAAGCGCACCTTGAGATCGTCGGATTCAAAGAAGCGCCGCAGGAAATCCGCGACCACGCCCTTGAGGTCGGCAAAGCTGACGGATTCCCCAACCCAGAGGCCTTCGACCTGGTGAAACATTGGTGAATGCGTGGCGTCGGAGTCGACGCGATAGACGCGACCGGGACAGATCACGCGCAGCTCGGGCAGCGTCTCCAGATGTTTGTAGCGTTCCGTATGCGCCAGCATGGAACGGATCTGCACCGGGCTGGTGTGGGTGCGCAACAGCACGTCGTCCTGCACCTTGCCGTCCTCGCCCTGCAGATAAAAGGTGTCGTGCATCGAACGCGCCGGATGATTCTCGGGCGTGTTGAGCGCCGTGAAGTTATGCCAGTCGGTCTCGATCTCGGGGCCGTCGGCCACGTCGAAGCCGATGGAACGGAATAGCTGTTCGATGCGATCCAGGCTGATGGTGACCGGATGCAGGCTGCCGCGCGGCAAGCCACGGCCCGGCAGCGTGACGTCCAGCGCCTCGGTCGCCAGTTGGGCTTCGAGCTGGGCGCTCTTCAGGGCTTCGCGCCGTGTCGTCAGCGCCGACTCGATGCGCTCCTTGGCGATGTTGATCGCCGCACCGGCGCTCTTGCGCTCTTCCGCCGGCAGTTTGCCCAAGCCTTTGAGCAAAGCCGTGAGCGAGCCTTCCTTGCCCAGATAGCGCGCCTTGGCGTCTTCCAGCTTGGCCGGCTCGGTGGCGGCGGCAAAGTCGGACGTCGCGGACGCTACGAGTTGATCCAGGTTATCCATTGATCAGAACAAAATGGCAGCAATAAAAAAGGAGACCCCCAACAACCCTGGGCCTCCTTCTCCTGATACAGGCAGCCTCAGGCCGTCAGCTGGGCCTTGGCCTTTGCGGCCAGGGCGGCAAAGGCCGGCTTGTCGAACACGGCGAGGTCGGACAGCACCTTGCGATCGACCTCGATCGAGGCCTTCTTCAGGCCGTTCATGAAGGTGCTGTACTTCATGCCCAGTTCGCGAGCCGCCGCATTGATACGGGCGATCCACAGAACACGGAACTGCCGCTTGCGCTGGCGACGATCGCGGTAGGCATATTGCCCGGCCTTCATCACCGCTTCCTTGGCGATGCGATAGACCTTGCTGCGACGGCCGCGATAACCCTTGGCCAGGTCGAGAACCTTCTTGTGGCGCGCGCGCGCCGTTACACCACGTTTTACTCTTGGCATGGTGGCTCTCCTTAACCGTTCGGCAGCATGGCGCGCACCGACTTGACGTCGGAGGCATGCACTTCGTGCACACCGCGCAGCTGGCGCTTGCTCTTGGTGGTTTTCTTGGTCAGGATGTGGCGCTTGAACGCGCTACCCCGCTTGATGCCGCCGGAAGCGCGCATGATAAAGCGCTTCTTGGCACCGCTCTTGGTCTTCATCTTCGGCATCGAAGATCTCCCTATTACATGGCTGCCAGGTGTTTCCCGCCTCGGGAACGCTTGGTGACCCGCAACCACTTCTTGTTTCCGCATGCCAGGCATGCGGCACAAATTCTGTTAAGCCTCAGTGCGGCTTCTTCTTGGAAGCCGCCAGCACCATGATCAACTGACGTCCTTCCATTTTCGGCCACTGCTCGACCATCGCCTGTTGCTCGAGGTCGACCTTGATTCGCTCCAGCATGCGCATGCCGATTTCCTGGTGCGCCATTTCACGTCCGCGAAACCGCAAGGTAATTTTCGCCTTGTCGCCATCGCCCAGAAACTTGATCACGTTGCGCAGCTTGATCTGGTAATCGTTTTCGTCCGTACCCGGGCGAAACTTGACTTCCTTCACCACCACCTGCTTCTGCTTCAGCTTGGCCTCGTGCTGGCGCTTGGCCTCCTGATACTTGAACTTGCCGATGTCCATGATCTTGCAGACGGGCGGCACAGCCGTTGGAGCGATTTCCACCAGATCCACACCGGCTTCTTCAGCCAGCGCCAGCGCCTGACGAATCGGGACGATGCCCAGTTGTTCTCCGTCTTCCCCGACCAGTCGAACCTCGGGGGTGGTGATCTCTTCGTTGAGACGCTGCGACTTTTCTTGAGCGATGGTTCAAATCTCCAAAAAATTAAAAAATCAGACCGCCACACTTCTGGTGCATTTTTCATGCAACAGACGTTCGATCAAGGCCTGGGGGGACATCTGCCCGAGATCCTGATTGCCGCGGGCACGCAAAGCGACCAACCCAGCGGCCTTTTCCTTGTCACCAACGACAACGATGTAAGGCCGCTTCAACAAGCTATGTTCGCGTATTTTATAGTTTATTTTCTCTCCGCGCAAATCGCTCTCGACGCGCAGACCGGCTTCGCGCAGCATTTTCGCCACATTCTCGGCGTAATCCGTCTGCGCTTCCGAGATATTCATGACCACCACCTGCACCGGCGCCAGCCAAAGCGGGAAAGCGCCGGCGTGGTTTTCGACCAGAATGGCGATGAATCGCTCCAGCGAACCGAGGATCGCCCGATGCAGCATCACCGGCGTGTGACGGCTGTTGTCCTCGCCCACATACTCGGCGCCAAGACGGCCGGGCATGGAGAAATCCACTTGTATCGTGCCGCACTGCCAGGATCGGCCGATCGCATCCTTGATGTGGAATTCGATCTTGGGCCCATAGAAAGCCCCTTCCCCGGGTAGCTCGGTCCACTCCAGGCCCGAAGCGCGCAAGCCGCTGCGCAGCGCTTCTTCGGCCTTGTCCCAGACCTCGTCGGAACCGACGCGACCTTCCGGGCGCAAGGCAACCTTGACCGCAACGTCGGTAAATCCAAAATCCTGGTACACCTTCCGCAGGAGTACGTTGAAGGCGATCACCTCCTCCGGAATCTGCTCCTCAGTACAGAATATATGCCCGTCGTCCTGGGTGAAGCCGCGCACGCGCATCACCCCATGCAAGGCGCCCGACGGTTCGTTGCGATGGCAGGAACCGAACTCGCCATAACGCAATGGCAGGTCGCGATAGGAACGCACGTCGGTATTGAAGATCTGCACGTGGCCCGGGCAGTTCATCGGTTTCACCCCGTATTCGCGGTTCTCCGAGGTGGTGATGAACATGTTGTCCTTGAAGTGCGCCAGGTGGCCCGACTTCTCCCACAGGCTGAGGTCGAGAATCTGCGGACAGCGCACTTCCTGATAGCCGTTGTCGCGATAGACGCGACGCATGTACTGCTCGATCTCCTGCCAAAGCGTCCAGCCGTGCGGATGCCAGAACACCAGCCCGGGCGCTTCTTCCTGCAGGTGAAACAGGTCCAACTGCCGGCCGAGCTTGCGATGGTCTCGCTTCTCGGCTTCCTCCAGCATGTGCAGGTAGGCTTCCAGTTCATCCTTCTTCGCCCAGGCGGTGCCGTAAATGCGCTGCAACTGCTCGTTCTTCTGGTCGCCGCGCCAGTAGGCGCCGGCCACCTTCATCAGCTTGAAGACCTTGAGCTTGCCGGTGGACGGCACGTGCGGGCCACGGCACAAGTCGATGAAATCGCCCTCGCGATACAGCGAGACATCCTCGGCCGATGGAATCGCCGCGATCAGTTCTGCCTTGTAGTGCTCGCCGATGGATTTGAAAAAGTCCACCGCCTTGTCGCGCGACCAGACTTCGCGGCTGACCGGAATGTCCTTCTTCGCCAGCTCGGCCATGCGTTTTTCGATGGCCTCCAGATCTTCCGGCGTGAATGGCCGCTTGCAGGCAAAGTCATAGTAGAAGCCGTTGTCGATCACCGGACCGATCGTCACCTGCGCCTCGGGAAACAGTTCCTTGACCGCATACGCCAGCAGGTGAGACGTCGAATGGCGGATGATGTCGAGGCCGTCGGCATCCCTTTCGGTAACGATGGCGAGTTGGACGTCACGCTCGATCAGAAAAGACGTATCGACCAGCGCGCCGTCGACGCGACCGGCCAATGCCGCCTTGGCCAAACCCGCGCCAATCGAAGCAGCAACCTCGGCTACCGTCAACGCTTGCGGGTATTCGCGTTTCGATCCATCAGGCAGGGTGATCACCGGCATTTTCGCTTGCTCCAGAAAAGCAACAGGGCGCACGGTTCTCGCGGAAATCACGCGGTGCGCCCTGCAAATCAATTTGCGCAAATTTTATCACAGCGGCTCATTGGCTTACGGCATGATTCCGCTCTCGCGACACGCAAAAGGGGGATTTATGGATATCGACGGCTTCATGGAAAACTACAAGCGCGCCTGGGAAACCAGTGACGAGAACCTTCTGGTATCGCTGTTCACGCCGGATGGCACCTACCGCAACACCCCGTTCG
Organism: Sulfuritalea sp.; assembly: GCA_030680805.1. Lineage (GTDB taxonomy): Bacteria > Pseudomonadota > Gammaproteobacteria > Burkholderiales > Rhodocyclaceae > Sulfuritalea. The sequence goes on from JAUXUK010000067.1 coordinate 35,591, forward strand.
CGGTCCAGCAGGGGCACGAGGCCATCAAGCAGTACTGGCAGCGCACCAAGCTGCAGACCGACATCAAGCTCACCTACGAAGTTCTCGAGCGCCACACCCGCGGCGGCATCGCACACTGGCACACCACCTACCAGGTGACGTCCGAAGACATGTTCAAGATGTGGGCCGCTTCGACCGGCACCAACATGCTGGCACGCCAACCCGGCGATCCGCTGCCGCGCTTGGCGCTGGACGGCATGGCCATTGTCGAATTCGATGGCGACGGACTGTGCCGCGACTTTCGTCTCTGGTGGCACAGCCGGATCGACGACTGACACCAATCCCGCCAGGGGATACCGTCCGCGGCAGGAGCCGCAGACAAAAAGACAAAACGGCCGCAGGAATGATCCTGCGGCCGTTTCGTGGTGTTGGTAGGCGCGATTGGACTCGAACCAACGACCCCCACCATGTCAAGGTGGTGCTCTAACCAGCTGAGCTACGCGCCTGCTGCCTGCAAAAGAGGCGCGAATTCTACCCGAATCGCGCCTTCGGTCAAACTCTTTGCTCAGCCGGCCAGTGCCGCCTTGATCTGTTCGAGGGTGGATGGATCGTCGATGGTGGTCAGGTCACCGGCATCGCGTCCTTCCGCAAGCGCCTGAATCGAACGCCGCAGCATCTTGCCCGAACGCGTCTTCGGCAGGCCGGTGACGAAATGCACCCGCTTCGGTCGCGCAATGGCGCCGAGGTTGCCGTCGACCACCTTCTTGATCTCCGCCTCAAGCGCGGTGCGCAGCTCGGGGGTCGCCACCCGCGCTGCATCCTTGACCACCACAAAAGCAACCGGTTCCTGGCCTTTCAACTGATCATTGACACCGACTACAGCGACTTCAGCCACCGCCGTATGACCCTGTATGGCCTCTTCTATCTCGCGGGTGCCGAGGCGATGGCCGGCGACGTTGATGACGTCATCGGTGCGGCCGAGAATGTAGTGATAACCCTCGTCGTCCTTGATGCCCCAGTCAAAGGACGAATAGACCTGCGGCTCCTTGAACAGGCTGAAATAGGTGCTGACGAAACGATCGTCGTCACCCCAGATCGTGGACAAGCAACCGGGCGGCAGCGGCGGCACGATGCCGACGATGCCTTTCTCATTGGCGTCGCAGACCGTTCCGTCTTCACGGAAAATGCGAAGGTCATAGCCATACACCGGGAAGCTGGGCGTGCCGAACTTGATCTTGGTGTCTTCGACACCGCGCACGGTCGACAATATCGGCCAACCCGTCTCGGTCTGCCAGTAGTTGTCTATCACCGGCAGTTTGAGCTCGCCCATGATCCACTCATGGGTCGGCTGATCCAGCGGCTCGCCGGCGAGGAACAGGTGCTTGAGCGAAGACAGGTCGTACTTGTGCAGCCAACTGTTGTCGCTCTTCTTCAGCACGCGCACCGCGGTGGGTGCCGAGAACATCACAGTGACCTTGTACTTCTCGACGATCTGCCACCAGATGCCCGGATCGGGACGGATCGGCGTGCCCTCGTACATGATGGTCGCCATGCCGGCGATCAGCGGACCGTAGATGATATAGCTGTGGCCGACCACCCAGCCGATGTCGGAGGTGGAGAACATGGTCTCGCCCTCGCCGCCGGTGAAAATGTGCTTCATCGACGCCGCCAGAGCCACGGCATAGCCGCCGGTATCGCGCTGCACGCCTTTCGGCTTTCCCGTGGTGCCCGAGGTGTAGAGAATGTAGGAGGGCTCGGTCGATTCCATCCACTCGCAGGGAACTTGCGCATCCATGTGCTTTGCACGCATTTCAGCGTAATCGACGTCGCGGCCGGCAACCTTGGGCCACCCCTTGTCCAGGCCCCGGTCGATCATCAAGACCTTCTCCGGGGGAAACTCGGCCAGTTTGCAGGCTTCATCGAGCAGGTTCTTGTAGGGTACGGCCTTGCCGCCACGCATGCCGGCGTCCGCCGACACGATCAGCCTGGGTTTGGCATCATCGATGCGAGTGGCGAGCGAACCGGAGGCAAACCCGCCGAAGACCACGGAATGAATGGCGCCGATGCGGGCACAGGCGAGGATGGCAAAGGTGGCCTCGGCGATCATCGGCATGTAGATCAGGACGCGGTCGCCACGACCGACGCCGAGCGACTTCATGATCGCGGCAGTGCGCATCACTTCAGCCTTCAATTCGGCGAAGGAGTAACTCTTTTCCTCGTTGGTCTCGGTCGAGATATAGACCAGGGCGCGCGCGTTCGGACGCTTGGCGGCGTGGCGATCGACCGCGTTGTGGCAGAGATTGGTCTTGCCGCCGACAAACCAGTTGGCGAACGGCGGTTTCGAAAAATCGCAAATCTTCTGCGGTGGCGTTTGCCAGTCGATCAGCGCCGACTGCTCGGCCCAGAAATCATCCGGTTGCTCAATGGAACGCTTGTAGAACTCTGCATATTTTCCCATGACGATCCTTCTGTGATTTTGCTTCGCAGTTGCAAAAGTGGTGGCGCTGATGCGCCTCTTGTTCAAGCAGCAATATTTACGACGACGCGGCCCTTGACCCGCCCCTGAATGTAGTCTTCGAAGGCCGCCGGCAAATCGGCAAAAGATATGTCGCGAATCATCTGCGCCGAACCCGACGCGAGGTCGGCTGGATGCATGTCGGTGGCCAGGTGTCGCCAGACTTCCTCCCGCTGGGCCATCGGGCAGTTGACCGAATCGATGCCCAGCAGACTCACCCCGCGCAGGATGAATGGCATGACGGTCGTATTCAGGCTGAAACTGGCGGCGAGGCCGATCGAAGCCAGGGCGCCACCGACCTTCATCGTGCTGGCCATCCAGGCCAGCACATCGCCGCCGAGGTTATCGACGGCGCCAGCCCAGGTTTCCTTGCCCAGCGGCTTGATCTTGGTCAGATCGAGCGACTGGCGCAACATGACCTCCTTGGCACCCAGTCCCTTCAGATAGTCGCTCTCCGCCTCTTTTCCGGTCAGGGCAACAACGTGATAACCCCGTTTTGCCAAAATCTCGATGGCGATGCTGCCGACGCCACCGGTTGCTCCCGAAACAACCACCGGGCCTTTGTCCGGCGCCAGTCCGTCGTGTTCCATCTTCACTACGGCAAGCGCCGCGGTGAAACCTGCGGTACCCAAGGCCATCGCATCGTGCAGGGAAAGACCCGTCGGCAGCCGGACCACCCAGTCGGCAGGCAGACGCGCCTTTTCTGCGTAACCGCCATGGTGGGCGACCCCAATGTCGTAGCTTGTCGCCAGAACCTCATCGCCGGGCTTGAAGCGGGGATCGGTGCTGGCAATCACCCGCCCGGCCAGATCGACACCGCCGACGCAGGGAAAACGACGAATGATGCGTCCCGCCCCGGTCGCCGCCAGGGCGTCCTTGTACTTGATGCTGGAGTGAGTGACGGCGATGCTGACTTCGCCCTGATCGAGCTGCGACTCGTCCATATCGACGAACCGGCTGACCACCTTGCCTTCTTCTTGATTGATCAGGTAAGCCTTGAAACCCACGATAACCCCCTCGAATTGGTGTTCCGTCAATACCCGACTGCGGTGATCCAAAGCGCATCCAAGCGGCCGATTATAGCCAGAGGAGGCTTACAAGACCCTGAATCGCCAACCGAACGGGGGTTTACAGCCGGTGCCTGGCAGAGCTATAGTCCGGCCCCATGCAAGGAACCCCCATCCGCCTGGCGCGAATTTTTCTGCTCGCCGGCCTGCTTGTTACCTCCAATGTCCGTGCCGACGAACCCATTGTGGTGCCGCCGCCGTTGCAGGTTTCCTTTGTCGATCGTGCCACGGCAACAGCTCAGGACGCGATTGATCAGGCCATGGATCTGCTCGGCATCCGCTACCGCCGCGGCGGCAGTTCTCCGGAAGCGGGCTTCGATTGCTCCGGGTTTGTCGGCCATGTCTTCCGCGAAGGCCTTGGTCTGATGCTTCCACGCAGTTCGAAGGAGATGAGTAAATCAGGAGAGGTCATCGACCGGGACGAACTCCGCCCGGGCGATCTGGTGTTCTTCAATACCATGCGCAAGGCCTTTTCCCATGTCGGCATCTATCTTGGAGACAACCAGTTTGTTCACGCCCCGCGCACGGGCGGGCGCGTCCGCATCGAGGATCTACGCGATGGCTACTGGATGAAACGATTCAACGGAGCTCGCCGCGTCAGTCTTGACTAGTCGCTCCTGGCCCTCCCAACACCAGCCTGCGCTGGTTTATTTTTGCCTTGCTATTGCGAATGATTCTTAATACAATTCATGGAATCTCAATTTCGCCTGGATCTGAACCCCATGAAATCGACCCGCTTGCCGTTCGTCATGCTTGCCTTGCTCGCTGTCACCTCGACTGTTGCGTCCGCACAGGAAAAAGTGCTCAACCTCTACTCTGCCCGGCACTACCAGACAGACGAAGCGCTCTATGCCAACTTCACCCGCCAGACCGGGATCAAGATCAACCGCATCGAGGCCAAGGAAGATGAGCTTCTGGAGCGCATTCGCAACGAGGGCGCGAACAGCCCGGCAGACATCTTCCTCACCGTCGATGCCGCACGTCTCGCCAAGGCGGACGAACTGGGTCTGTTCGCTCCGGCAAAGTCGAAGCTGCTCGAAGAGCGCATTCCCGCCAATCTGCGCAGCCCGGACTGGTTCGCATTTTCGACCCGCGCCCGGGTCATCGTCGCCAACAAGGAACTGGTCAAGGCCGAGGACGTGCAGAACTACGAAGACCTGGCCGGCCCCAAGCTCAAGGGTAAGGTCTGCTCGCGCTCCGGCAGCCACCCCTACAACATCTCGCTGATGGCCGCGCTGATTTCGCATATCGGCGAAGCCAAAGCCGAAGAATGGGCGCGCGGCGTGGTCGCCAACTTTGCCCGCGCCCCCAAAGGCGGAGACACCGACCAGATCAAGTCGGTTGCAGCCGGCGAATGCGGTATCGCGGTCTCCAACACCTACTATCTGGCACGCCTGTTGCGCTCCGACAAGCCCGAAGACCGGCGCTTGATGGAACGCATCATCATCATCTGGCCCAACCAGAAAAGCTTTGGTGCCCACATCAACATCTCTGGCGGCGGCATGCTGAAGACCGCGCCAAACAAGGAATCTGCGATCAAGTTCCTCGAATATCTCGCCAGCGATGATGCCCAGCGCTACTTTGCCGATGGCAACAATGAATGGCCGGCGGTTGCCAGTGTGGTGGTGAAGAATCCGGCGCTCGATGCGATGGGCAAGTTCAGGGCCGACAGCCTGCCGGTGGCCACCCTGGCCAGGAACGCGGTCGCCGCGCAGCGCATCTACGACCGCGCCGGCTGGAAATAGAGGCCCCGCCACACGCTGGCCAGGGCGCGGCGGTCCTGATTCGCCGTATCGCCAGCGCCGACTTTTCCCGGCCATTGTTTGCCGATCCGGAACAGTCAATTCCGGAGCTGCGGTTTCGCGCCTGGAGGATTGTCCCTATAGTGTGGCTTCCCGACAATGACCAACGGAGCACACCATGCCCACGCCCGAAATCGCCTCAAAAACACCCTTCGCCATCAATGTGGAAACGGGCAAGGACTATTACTGGTGCTCATGCGGCAAGAGCAAGTCGCAACCGTTTTGTGACGGCAGCCACAAGGATTCCGAATTCGCTCCGGTCAAGTACAGCGCCGAGGAAAGCAAGACCGTCTATTTCTGCGGCTGCAAACACAGCGCCAACGGCGCGCTGTGCGACGGCACCCACAAGTCGCTCTGACAAGACCTGACCGGCGCGTCCCCTCGCCGGTTTTGCAGTAACATTCCTGCAAACATGTCTATCTCGAGGGGGCCGATTTGTCTGATTCACTGCTCGTCGACATTTCGTCGCGCATCCTTGACGGAAGCCCTGTTCCGGCCTTCGTCATCAATTCCAGCCATGTAGTTACCCACTGGAATGATGCCTTGGCAAGGATGTCAGGCATCCCGGCGAAAGAGGTGCTGGGAACGCACCATCAATGGCGCGCCTTCTATCCTGCGCATCGACCGATTCTGGCCGACATTGTCGTCGATGGTGCTCCGCTTGCCCTCCTCGACAAGTTCTACCGCGGGAAATACCGGCAGGCCGAGCACTGCCCGGGCGCATGGGAGTCCGAGGATTTCTTTCCGACTTTTGGTGAAGAAGGATGCTGGCTTGCATTCAGCGCCGCCCCCATCCGCGACGCAGACGGCACGATCGTCGGCTGCATTGAAACCCTGCAGGACATCACCGAGCGCAAGGAAGCAGAAACCGCACGCCGCGAAGCCGAACGTCGCCTGATCGAGATTGTGGCCGGCAGTCCCGTCGCCACCTTCGTTCTCGACGCGAATTGCCGGGTTACCCACTGGAACAGGGCCTGCGAAACCCTGACCAACACGCCCGCACAAGAAGTACTGGGACGCGATGAGGCCTGGCGCGCGTTTTATCCCTACGATACGCGCCGAGTGGTTCTGGCCGAGATGATCATTCGCCGCGCCACGCACGAAGAGCTGGCCGCCTGCTACGGAGCCCGCGCCAAGCCCTCGGTCCTGGTTGCCGGTGCGTTCGAAGCCGAGGATTTCTTCCCGACCTTCGGCATCAACGGAAAGCGACTGCATTTCATGGCGGCGCCCCTGCATAACCTGCGCGGCGACGTAATCGGCGCCATCGAAACCCTGGTGGAACTGGGTGCAGAACAATCGCCGCCAGGATAGGCGGCAGGCGACACACCGGCAAACAGAAGACTCCGAACAATGGCACTGGACAGAACACCGCTCCATCCTTTTGTCGCACCCACTGGAATTGTCCTGTTTGGAGCCAGCCAGACGGTGGGCACACTGGGTCATGGATTGGCGAGGAATCTCCTTCAGGGAAGTCATTCCGGGCGATGTCATTTCGTCAACCCGAAGCACTCCGAGGTCGAAGGGCATCCCTGCCATCCGTCGCTGGAAACCGTCGACGCGCGGCTGAGTCTGGCGCTGATCGCCGCTCCAGCCGACGACATCCCCGGCATTCTTGAAGCGTGTGGCCAACGCAATATCCGTTCGGCCGTCGTCTATTCGACAGGATTTCGCGACGCCGACGCGAATGGCCGGGAAAACCTGCGCCACATGGAGGAGATCGCCGCGCAGAGGCATATCCGCATCCTGGGGCCCAAGGCACTCGGCTTTGTCCTGCCCCACAGCGGATTCAACGCAACACCGATTGCGAAGACCGTACCGGTCGGCAATCTGGCTTTCATCTCCCAGTCAAGTGCGATTTGCGCGGGCATTCTTGACTGGAGCCTGAACAACGAATTCGGTTTCTCCGCGATCTTTGGTCCCGGTGAAGGATCCGATCTCGAGCTGCCGGAAATCCTCGATTTCCTCGCAGCCGACCCGAAGACCGAAAGCATCCTCCTCTATCTCGAAGGGCTTCACGATGCGCGTCGCTTCCTGAGCGCGGCGCGAGCGGCTGCCAGCGTCAAGCCTGTCATCGCGGTCAAGGCTGGGAATCACCCGATGTCGGCACGCATTGCTGAATCCCACAGCAAGACAGTCGTTGACCGCGATGATGCCTTCGACGCCGCCCTGCGCCGCGCCGGCGTACTGCGCGTGCGGTCGATTGGCGACATGTTTTCTGCCGCGCGCGCCCTGACGACTCCTCGCATGCCGAAGGGCAGTTGCCTCGGGATCATCTCGAATGGCGGCGGCCCGGCCGTGATGGCCTCCGACACGGCGGCCGAACTCGGTATTGAACTGGCCGCACTGACACCGGAGACCCTCGAACTCCTGAATGCCCGGCTACCGCCCGCCTGGTCCGACGGCAATCCGGTCGACGTGCTGTTCGATGCCAATCCGGAACGATTCGTCGGTGCGCTGACGACCTGCATCGATGACCCGAACGTAGACGGCGTGCTCGCAATACTCTCGCCCAATACGTTTGTCTCCCCGACTGAACTGGCGCACGCCGTCCTGGGCACCACTCGGCAGATCACCAAGCCGCTGCTCACCTGCTGGATGGGTGAGTCCGAGGCGCGCGAAGGCCGGGCCACCTTCGCCAGGGCAGGCATCCCCACCTTCCGCACGCCCGAAAACGCAGTTGTCGCCTTCGCCTTCATGGTGAACTGGGTGCGCAACCAGAAGCTGCTCAAGGAAACTCCGCCGGCCCTGACGTCCTACCAGGAACCCGATACCGAACGTGCACAAGCGGTCATAGCCAGAGCCCTGGAGGAAAACCGCCAGATTCTGAGTTTGCCCGAGGCCAAAGCCGTACTGGCGGCTTTCCATATTCCCGTATCGCCCACCACCGTGGCCAGGAACGAAGGCGAAGCCATCGCAATAGCCAATCAGCTTGGCTATCCGGTAGCAATGAAACCGGCCACGCAAAGACGCGGGCAACCGCTGCTCGGTGCCGGAGAGCGCCTGTTCCCCAAATCCGCCGAAGAAGTCGCCGCCGCGTTTCACAATCTGATCAACGCGGGAAGCAGCAGGGAAGTCTATCTTGAGCCGTATATCGACAAGCCAAGCGGGAGGGCGCTGCGTATTTCGATTCGGCCCGATCGCGTCTTCGGGCCGGTGCTGGCGCTTTCCGAGGGAGGCATCGCGCCCGACATCTATGACGCCCGCTCGATCGCCCTGCCGCCGCTCAATCCACGCCTGGTCGGCGAAATGATTGGCGTACCGCATGTGGCCCGGTTGCTCGGCCCCTTGCGCCAGATGCCTGCCGTGGCCAAAGAGCCGCTGCGCGACATACTGCTGCGCGTTTCCGAGATCGCCAGCGAACTTCCCTGGGTGCGGGCACTCGACATCAGTTCATTGCTGGCGGATGAAAACGGCGCCGTGGTGACCAGCGTGCGCATCGACATCCGGCCGCTCCCGGCCAACAGCACCCGCTACGGGCACATGGCGATCTATCCCTATCCCGCTCAATTTGCGGGCGAATGGACACTCAAGAACGGAACAGGGTGCACCATCCGCCCCATCCGTCCGGAAGATGCCACGGCGCTGCAGGAATTCGTGCGCGGACTCTCGCACCGGAGCAAGTACTTCCGCTATTTCAGTTCGGTGTCGGAACTCACTCAAAACCTGCTGGCACGCTATACCCAGATCGACTACAGCCGCGAACTGACGCTGGTGGCAACCCTGCGGCGCGATGGCCGCACCTGGATGCTGGGCGAGGCCAACTACGCCGCGCTGCCCGATGGCAAAACTTGCGAATTTGCCATCATCGTCGCCAATGAGGCCGCAGGCCAGGGCCTGGGTTCCCGGCTGATGCGTTGCCTGATGGAAGCCGCGCGGCAGCAGGGATATACCGAAATCCGCGGGCAGGTGCTGCCCGACAACGAGTCGATGCTGACGCTGATGGAGGCGCTCGATTTCATCGTCAGGCTGACCGACGATGCGGAAGGGACTCTCGAGGTTTCACGCCGCCTCTAGCAAGGTCCGCCAGCGCAGAACACAAGAGAAATTCAGCAGGCCGTTGATTCACTGCGCCCGGCCGCGATTTGCCTGGCCAGCAGAATAATCGGCAGCAGGCCAACCACGACGATCGCCAGCGCTGCGCTTGAGGCCTCCGCCAGACGTTCGTCGGCGGCCAGCGTATAGGTTTGGGTGGCGAGCGTATCGAAGTTGAAGGGACGCATGACCAGCGTGGCCGGCAGTTCCTTCATCACATCGACAAACACCAGCAGCGCGGCGGTCAGCAGGCTGCCGCGCATCAGCGGCAGATGCACGCGGCGCAGGGTTTCAGCGGGGCTGCTGCCAAGGCTGCGCGCCGCCGCTTCCATGCTGGGGGTGATGCGGGCGAGGCCGGCCTCCATGGTTTGCAACGCGATCGCGAGAAAGCGCGCCAGATACGCATACACCAGCGCGGCGATCCCTCCGGTAAGAATCAGGCCGGGATTGGCTCCCGTCATCTGCTGCCACAGGCCTGCCAGAACATGATCCAGGCGGGTGACCGGGATCAGCACGCCGACGGCGATGACCGAACCCGGAACGGCGTAGCCCAAGCCGACGATGCGGCTCGCCAATCCCGGCAGCCGGCGTCCATCGCGCGCCGCAAAGCCCAGCAACAACGCCAGCAGCGCCGCCAGCACCGCCGCCAGTGCCGCCAACGTGAAACTGTTCCGCGCCAACACAAAAAAACGCCCGGCAAAGCCGCTGGCTTCCTCGCCGACATCTCCCAGTGCAAGACGCAGCAGTAACGCCACCGGCAGCGCAAAGCCGACAACGACGGGAATCGCGCAGCCGATCTGGGCGAGCAGCGCATGCCAGCCGGTGAGCACCTGTCGCGTGGCGCGACGACGGCCGCTGCTGTCGTGGTAACGGGCACGCCCGCGGCTGATGCGTTCCAGCAGGATCAGCAGGGCCACGAAGCCGAGCAGGGCCGCGGCAAGTTGTGCCGCGGCAATCCGGTCACCCAACGAAAACCACGCACGGTATATCCCGGTGGTGAAGGTCTGCACCGCGAAGTAGGCCACCGTGCCGTAGTCGGCCAGCGTCTCCATCAATGCCAAGGCCATGCCGGCGGCAATGGCCGGCCGCGCCAGCGGGATCGAGACGCGCCAGAATCCCTGCCACGGATTGAGACCCAGCGCGCGCGCCGCTTCGATCATGCCGCCGGCGCGTTCGAGAAAGGCGGTGCGCACCAGCAGATAGACGTAGGGATACAGCACGCAGGAAAACAGCACGACGGCGCCGCCCAGCGAGCGGACGTCCGGAAACCAGTAGTCACCCCTGCTCCAGCCGAAGCTTTCCCGCAGACCGGTTTGTACCGGTCCGACGAACTGCAGGAAATCGGTGTAGGTGTAGGCCAGCACGTAAGCCGGCATCGCCATGGGTAGCAGCAGCGCCCATTCCGCAATGCGCCTGCCGGGAAAATCGTTCAGCGCCACCAGCCACGCCGCTCCGGTACCCATGGCGGCGACACCGATGCCGACACCCAGACAAAGCCAGATCGAGTTCGCCACATATTCGGGCAACACCGTCGCCATCAAGTGAGCCCAGGTTTCTCCCGTGCCGCTGGAGAAAAGATTGGCGCCCACCGCGAGCACCGGCAACGCGACCAGAACCGCGAGCGCGAAGGACACGGCGGAAAGTGCGGAGAGGTTCAATGGGCGGGACACGGCCAGCCGATTATAATTGAGACTCATTCTCCACAACCCGCCATCTGCGCAACGATCATGCCCTTGCTCGAAGTCGATCGCGTCAGCCATGCCTACGGCCAGCGAGCCGTCGTGCGCGATCTGTCTTTCGTCCTCGCCCCAGGCCAGATAGCCTGCCTGCTCGGTTCTTCGGGCTGCGGCAAGACCACCATGCTGCGGCTGATTGCGGGTTTCGAAATGCCCTCCTCCGGCAGCATCCTTCTCAACGGCGTGACGATTGCCAGCGAAAAGACGCAGGTACCGGCCGAGGCGCGACGCATCGGCATGGTGTTTCAGGATTACGCGCTGTTCCCGCACCTGTCGATCGCCGACAACATCGGCTTCGGCCTGCGTGAAAAATCGGCGCAGGCGACACGGCAACGCGTCGATGAAATGCTGGAACTGATCGGCTTGGCCGAGCACGGCAGGCGCTATCCGCACGAGCTTTCCGGCGGCCAGCAACAACGCGTGGCACTGGCGCGCGCCCTGGCACCGCAACCGCATCTGCTGCTGCTCGACGAGCCTTTTTCCAATCTCGACGTCGAACTGCGCGAGCGATTGTCGCTGGAAGTACGCGACATCCTCAAACGCGCAAACATGGCCGCCATCCTGGTCACCCATGACCAGAACGAAGCCTTCGCCGTGGCCGACATGGTCGGCATCATGCGCGAAGGCGCCATCGAGCAATGGGACACGCCCTACAACCTCTATCACCGCCCCGCTACGCGCCAGGTTGCCGATTTCATCGGTCAAGGCGTGTTTCTGCCCGGTGAGGTTATTTCCCGGCAAGTCGTTCAGGTGGAACTGGGCCGACTCGAATCCGATGTGCCGATGGATTGCGGGCCGAGTTGCGCCGAATGCCAGCGCGACTGCCGGCTGGATGTTCTGTTGCGCCCCGACGACATAATTCACGACGATGACAGCGATGTCAAAGCCGAGGTCATCGCCAAGGCCTTTCGCGGCGCGGAGTTTCTCTACACGCTGCGCCTTGCGTCCGGCGCGCTGGTGCTGTCGCTGGTGCCCTCCCACCACAACCATGCGATCGGCGAAAGAATCGGCATCCGGCTTGATGTCGACCACGTGGTCACCTTCCCGCAGGGCTGATGATTCCGTGGCTGCCTCGGGAACCTGAATTTCCCGCGCTTGAAAGGGCGCTGGTTGAACCCAACGGCCTGCTTGCCGCTGGCGGCGATCTAAGCCCGCAACGCCTGCTCGCCGCCTATCGACGGGGCATTTTCCCCTGGTATTCGGCAGGCGAACCGATCCTCTGGTGGAGCCCCGATCCGCGCATGGTGCTCGCTCCCGACGAGCTCAGAATATCCGCCTCGCTGACGAAAACCCTGCGCAATGCGAAGTACGAAGTGCGCCTCGACTCGGCCTTCGAAGACGTCGTCCGCGCCTGTGCCGCAAAGCCGCGCGACGGCCAGGCTGGAACCTGGATCACCGAAGCAATGCAATCTGCGTATCGAGAGCTGCACCGGCTCGGCTTCGCGCATAGCGTCGAAACATGGATCGACGGCAGGATCGCCGGCGGGCTCTACGGTGTTGCGATCGGCCAGGCCTTTTACGGCGAATCGATGTTCAGCGACGTGCGTGACGCATCGAAAATTGCGCTGGCCCATTTGTGCGCCCACCTCAAGCAGCGCGGATTCGGCATAATCGACTGCCAGATGGAAACCAGACACCTCGCCTCGCTCGGCGCCCGCCCCATCCCCCGCCGCGACTTCACTGCGCGGCTGGATACTTTGTGTGAGCGCGGCGACCCACCGGGACGTTGGCCGGCGGCGGCCATCGACGGCCATTTCAGGCGGCAACGATGACCCATCCATGACACACCTGCGCGATCTGCCGCCCTTCCCGCTGCTGCAGTTCTACGCCACGGCGCCCTACGGCTGCTCCTACCTGCCGGGTCGCATCGCCCGTTCGCAGGTAGCGACACCCACGCACCTGATCGACAGCGCCACATACAGCGAACTGGTACGTGCCGGATTCCGCCGCAGTGGCGTGTTCACCTATCGCCCCTATTGCGATGCCTGTCGCGAATGCCAGCCGGTGCGACTCGACGTGGCGAACTTCGTACCCGATCGCAGCCAGCGCCGCGCCCTCGTGCTGCACGCCGGCCTCGCCGCGCGCGAGTGCAGTCTGACCTTCCGTGAAGAACACTATCAGCTCTACCAGCGCTATCAGGCCGCGCGTCATTGCGGCGGCGGCATGGATCAGGACAGCCGCGACCAGTACGCCCACTTCCTGCTGCAGACCCATGTCGACAGCCGGCTCATCGAATTCCGCGAAGAAGGCGTGCTGCGCGTCGTCAGCATCATCGACGTGCTGGCCGACGGGCTCTCGTCGGTCTACACCTTTTACGACCCGGACATTCCCCGCGCCAGCTACGGCACCTTCGCCATCCTCTGGCAAATCGCCCAGTGCCAGCATGCAGACCTGCCGTGGCTATATCTCGGCTACTGGATTCGCGACAGCCGCAAGATGGCCTACAAGGCCAGGTTCCGCCCGCTTGAGGCCTTGCGCCACGGCGAGTGGCAACCCCTGGAAGAATAGGCCCGGTTAAAAAGTCGGCGCTGGCGATGCGGCGATCCGGCCAACATCATCTTGCGGTCGCCGTCTCCCGCCGGCGATAGCCGCGCCAGGCCGGCCATACCGCACCCCCGAGCACCAGCACCAGCACCAGCACGGGCCACACCACCGGCCGGTTCCACTCGACACGGCGCTGCTCGCGCAAGACGGCATCCACGCGCTGGTACTTGAGCGTGTTGTGGCCGACCTTGGAGGGCTTCCGGTTGGTCAGCCAGGCATGGCGCAAGGTGTAATCCTTCGGATGGAAACCCCAGACCCAGGGCGCATCGTGGCGCAGCAGGGCGGTCATGCGGTCGATCAACTCCTGCCGCGCCGGGCCGCTTTCCATGGCCTTCATGCGCTCGAACAACTGGTCGTATTCCGGGTTCTCGTAGTTGGCCGCGTTCTCGCCGCTGTGCCTGACCTTGCCCTGCTTGCCGTGCAGCAGGAACATGAAGTTTTCCGGATCCGGATAGTCCGCGTTCCAGCCAAGATAGAACAGTTGCACCGCGCCCTTGCGTACCTTTTCCTGGAAGCGGTTGTAGTCGGTGCTGCGTACCACCAGTTGCGTATCGATTTTGGCGAACTGCTTGTTGAGCCAGTCGATGCGCGCCTTGGCGCCGACGCCGGTGGCCGTGGTGTCGAGATTGATCACCAGTGGCTCACCCGTTTTTCCGTCGCGGCCATTGGGCCACCCCGCTTCGGCCAGCAAGCGCCTGGCCTCGGCGATCGACTTGCGCCGCGGCTGGCCGTCGACCCAGTCGTACGTATCCGGATTGATGCCGGCCACGCCGTCCCGATGGCCGAAAATACCCGGCGGGATCGGTCCCTGCGCCGCGACACCGCGACCGTTCTGGAAAATCGAAATGAATTCTTCCTGATCGATGGCAATGGAAATCGCCTGGCGCAGCTTGCGCGCATGTTCCGCCGTCCTTGGATCGACGCCGCCGACCAGGGGATCGAGCCAGTTGAAGCCCATGTACATGCTCGATGTCGCCACCGAGGTCGTCAGCACGATGCCCTGCGCGCGCATGTCGTCGGACAGGGTGATCTCGCCGGCGGTGACCTGCACCGCCTGATCGAAGGCATCCGATGAAATGCCGGATGCATCGTAATAGCCCTGCAGGAACTTGTTCCAGTAAGGGATCTGCTCCTTCTCGCGGGTGAATACGACCTTGTCGATGAAGGGCAGCAACTGGCCGCAATCCTTGAGCAGTCCTGCCTCGGCGTCTTCCGGCTCACCTTCGCAGGGATAGCGTTCCTGCCGGTAATTCGGATTCCGCTCCAGCACCATGCGGGCGTTCGGATTGTTCTCGGTCAGCATGTAGGGGCCGGTGCCGATCGGATACCAGTCGAGCGTCAGGTTCTTCTCCGCCATGCCCGGCTGGCTGTGGAACTTGTCCGCCTCCCACGGCATGGGCGCGAAGAAGGGCATCGCCAGCCAGTACAGAAACTGCGGATACTTGCCCTTGACCCGTATCCGGTAGCGATAGCGGTCGATCACCTCGGCGCCGTCGAGGCGATGTTGGCGCAAGTCGATCCACGGCTTGTCCTTCTCGGCCTTCAGGCGCCTGGCGAAATCGCCGAGGCCGACCACGTAATCGTCCATCAAACCGAAAATCGGCGAGTGCAGCCGCGGATGGGCCAGACGCTTCAGGCCGTAAACGTAGTCGTCCGCCGTCAATTCACGCGTATCGCGCTGGCTGAACTCGGCCAGTGTGCTGATGCCGGCCAGTTGCTGCACCGACAGCGCGTGATAGGCGTAATCGCCGGTTGCCGTGCGGGCAAAGGCCGGATGCGGCTGATAGCGGATGCCGGGCTTGAGCGTGATCACATAGTCGGTGAAGGCGATTTTTGCCACGTCGGCGTTGTCCGCCAGGACGCGCCCCTTCGCATCGAGGTAGCGCGGCTGCGGCACCGCCTCCACGGTGGCGGCGGTCAGCGCATAGGGGCGCTTGAGATAGTGATACTGCAGCGGGGGTTCATAGATCTGCGCCGTGAATGTGATCTCGTCCTCGCTGTACGACTGCACCGGATCGAGATGCTTGGGCCGCTCGGTGAAGGCGCTGTAGAGGATGTTCCTGCCGCGATCTCCTGCCGGGTAGGGGTCGTTCCATGCACTGCCGCAGGCGCTGAGCAGCAGGACAGAAAGGCAAAGGAAGGCGCTACGCATGAGGGTGAGTTTAGCTGATCCGCTATAATCCACCGCTGGATTCAACCAAGGAAAAAGCGATGGGATTTCTCGCTGGAAAACGCATTCTGATCACCGGTCTGATCTCAAACCGGTCAATTGCCTACGGTATCGCCAAGGCCTGCCACCGCGAAGGGGCGGAACTTGCCTTCACCTATCAGAACGAGCGCGTCCGCGACCGCATTGCCAAATTTGCCGACGAATTCGGCTCCAAGGCGATTTTCCCCTGCGATGTCGGCGATGACGCTCAAATTGACGCGGTCTTTACGGAACTCGCCAAGCATTGGGACGGGCTCGACGGTCTGGTGCATTCCATCGCCTTTGCCCCCAACGACGCGATCGAAGGCGACTTCCTGGAAGGGATGTCGCGTGAATCATTCCGCATCGCTCACGATGTGTCTTCCTACAGCTACCCGGCGCTGGCGAAAGCCGCCCGGCCACTGCTGCTGAAGGGCAACAACCCCTCGCTGCTGGCCCTGAGCTATCTCGGCGCGGTGCGCACCATGCCCAACTACAACACCATGGGCCTGGCCAAGGCCAGCCTTGAAGCCGCGACGCGCTATCTGGCCTTCTGCCTCGGCCCGCAAGGCATCCGCGCCAACGCACTCTCTGCCGGTCCGATCAAGACGCTGGCCGCCTCGGGCATCGGCAACTTCGGCAAGCTGCTGGCCTACAACGCCCACCACGCGCCCTTGCGCCGCAACGTGACGATCGACGAAGTCGGCAACGCCGCCGCCTTCCTGCTCTCCGACCTCGCCAGCGGCGTCACTGGCGAGATACTGTATGTCGATGGCGGAACCCATACCGTTGCCATGGGCAACGCGGATCCGCTGCCCGGCTAACGAGGCTGTAGAAAAAGTCTGTTCATGCCCGCATCCTGCCGTGAACCAAATGGAATAACAAGACTCCAAGCAGAAGTTCATCTTGGGAGTCCGCCATGGCCCGCTACAAACACATCGACACCAGCCCGCGCTTCA
>JAUXUK010000068.1 GCA_030680805.1 Sulfuritalea sp.
GGGCTTGTGTGAATGTGTTCATGGCTCTGCTCCTTGGGTAACGAGGCGGATTGCCTCATTCCCAACATAGCCAGAACACTGTTTCAGCCTACCTCCAATGCAACAGCGGAGCTCCCATTACCGCGCGAGCGGTTTAGTCCACTGGCCGATTTCAGCCTCGGAAAAAGTCGGCGCTGGCGAAACGGCGACGCAGGCGCCGGACTTCCCGCACGAGTAATCTCTAGGTCGCGCCGGACCGGGCGGCCCCGTCCCCGCCCGCGCTGCGATCGCAATGATCGGCGATGGTCTGCGCCAGCCTCGGCATCAGGGCCTCGGGGAAATCGTGGCCCATGCCATCGATCACCTCGAGCTTCGCGCCGGGAATGTTCTGCGCGGTATCGCGGCCGGCGGCGATCGGCACCAGCGGATCGTCGGCGCCGTGGATCACCAGGGTCGGCGCGGCAATGGTGTGCAGCAGCTTGCGCCGGTCGCCCGAGGCGATGATGGCCAGCAGCTGGCGCGCGGTGCCGGCCGGCTCGTAGGCGCGGCGCACGCTGCGGCCGATGCGGCTGCGCAACTCTTCCTTGCTTGACGGGTAGGCCGGACTGCCGATCACGCCGAACATTTCGACCATGTATTCGGTAACCGACTCGGGATCCTTGGGGTTGGATGGTCGGCTCAGCAGTACCTTGCGCGCCGGCTTGGTCGGCTTCGAGACTTTGCGGTTGCCGGAGGTGGACATGATCGAGGTGAGGCTCAGCACGCGCTGCGGGAATTTTGCCGCCAGCACCTGGGCGATCATGCCGCCCATCGAGGCGCCGACGATATGCGCTTGCTGCAGCCCAAGCTTGTCCATCAGGCCGATGGTGTCGCCGGCCATGTCCTCCAGCGTATAGGGCGTGCGCACCGGCAGGCCGAGGGCCGAGGCAGCCATGGCGAGCAGGAGGTTGGTCCGCTTCTTCCCCGGTGCGCGCCCCGAGAGTCCGCAGTCGCGATTGTCGAACCGCACGACGCGATAGCCGCGCGCCACGAGTTCGTTGCAGAAAACATCGGGCCAGGCCATCAGTTGCATGCCCAAGCCCATGATGAGCACGATGGCCGGATGCTGCGGATCGCCGAGCGATTCGTACTCGATGTGCAGCGGAGCGGCCGTCATCGCTCAGTGCGCCGCGGCGCGCGCAACCGGCTTGCGCCGCGGAGTCTTCGGCAATGGCGCGATGGCGCGGCGCGGCTTGTTGGCCGCTGCCGGCCGCGCCTTGCGCTGCGGCGCCTTGATCAAGGTCGGCCGCACCAGCGCAAGGTATTCCTGGAAGCTGTCGCGCAGGCACTGGGCGAACACTTGCGGATCGGGCAGTTGTTCGTAGCAGGCGGTGAATGAAATGATCATCATGTCATGGTAGCTGGTCACCGAAAACACCAGGCCCATGCCGTCGGAGATTGGCATGATCGCCGACAGGTAGGTCAGTCGCGCGCCGTGCAGGTACAGCGGCGCCTGCGGCCCGGGGACATTGGCGATGGCGCAGTTGGCCAGCGGCGCCCAGTCGCCGAGCAGGGCCGAGGCCGAACGCAGCATCTTGCTGGTGGCGGCAATCGCGGCCGAGGGCGCATGTTCGGCGAGGTCGATCAGCTCACGCGCGCTGACGGCCTGCGCCATGATGTCCGATGAGGAACTGGTGGTTTGGATCGCGACCAGGCGCTCGACCGGATCGGCGATGTCGGTGCCGAGTTCCAGGCGCACCCAGGAAAAGCTCGCCGGTCCGGCGGCGTCGCCCGCTTTGTCACTCTTCGAACGCACGGCAATCGGCGCCGCGGCGACCAGGCTGTCGTCGGGCAGTTCGCCCTGCATGTCGAGGTAGCGCCGCAGGGCGCCGGCGCACACGGCGAGCACGACGTCATTGACCGTGGCGCCGGGTGCGAGGCCGCGAATCGCCTTGAAATCCTTCATCGCAAAACGGCGCGTTTCGAACACGCGATGCGGCGACACTTCGCTGTTGAATCGCGTCAGGGGAAACTCGTGCGGCCGGCCGAGGAATTCGCCGACGAAGGTTCGCGTGGCGGACTTCAGCGTGGTCCAGCTGCGCGCCAGCGGCTGCGCCATGCGCAGCGGGAAGGTGGCGACATTGAAACCGGCGCGCACCAGAAGGTTCAGGCTTCCCGGCGCATCCTCGGGGAACCACGGCTCGGCTGGAGCAGGCGGCGGTGAATCGGGCGAGAGATCGTGCAGCAGGGCGGTGATCTCGTTGTGGCGCGCGACATCGATCGCGGCGTGATGTATCTTCAGCAGCACGGCGAAACTGCCCACCGGCAGATCGAGGAAGCTGTCGAGACCTTCGATCACGTACATTTCCCACAGCGGGCGCTGCAGGTCGAGCGGGCGGGCGTGGATGCGCGCGGACTGGATGCAGAACTGGCGCCAGTCGCCGGGCTTGGGCAGGGCGATGTGGCGCACGTGGTATTCGATGTCGAAGTTCTCGTCCTCGATCCAGTACGGGTAGTCGATGTCCAGCGGCACGCGCAGGATCTTCTGGCGGAACACCGGCAGGCGGCTGAGGCGGCTCTCGACATGCGTCAGGATCTGCTTGAAGCGGACCATGCCGCCGGGCGCGGTGGACTGGTCGTAGATATGCAGCAGGGTTACGTTCGAGTTGGCGTGGGCGCTGTCCGAATAGATGTACGCCGCATCGTGTTCAGTGAGTTGTCGCATGCGATTCCTTGGTTCAGGTAGCGAGGGAAGCCGCGTCGACATGCGACGGGCCCGCGGTCATGTGCCACACGCGCTTGAGCAGACCCTGCGGCCGAAACGGCTGCCAGGCGCCTTCGGGCTGCGCCAGGCGATCGGCGACGATGGCCAGCACGATGCCGTTGAAGCCCAGCCCGAGATGGCTGCCGGGCACCTGGATGTTTTCGTGGAAGGCCGGGTCACCGTCGATGGTGGCTTCCTGCGGCGGCACCACGCCGTCGCCCAGCGAGTAGAGGCAACTGGTTGGCACCGCCAAGCGGCGCTGCTCGCGCAGCGTCTTGGCGCGCGGCTGCATGACGTGCGCCGCCGCGCCGAGGCGATGGGAGATCAAGCGATACAGCGCCTTCACGGCCGGCGGCGACTGGCTGCCGATCGCGTCGACGCTGACCGGGCTGCCCAGCGTGATGATCGAGCGCACGCATTCCAGCGTGCTTTCGGCGCCATAGAGGGAGAACACGCCGCCCAAACTCCAGCCGACCAGGCTGACCTTGCGCCCGGTGATGTGGTGCAGGTAGCGGATCTTCTGCGGCAGCGCGCTGGCATGCTTGCTGCGAAAGCCGAGGTTGCGCCCGAGGCCCCAGGTGTGCACTTCGTAGCCCTTGCTCTGCAGGAACAGCCTCAGGGCGATCAGCGACTTTTCGTCGGCCATGAATCCCGGCAGCAGCAGCACCGGATGACCGTCGCCGTGCGGCGCCTGCATCAGCAGCGGCAGCGAAGCGGGCAGCAGCGCCATTTCGAGCAAGGCGCGCGGCTCCATGATCGAGTTCAGCGGGTGCGGCGAACCGACGTGGGCGTGGCGGACAACAGGGCGGCGAGCGGGCATGTCAGGTTCCGGTTATCCAGCGGCCGCGCTCGCGCGCTTCCGGGTGGCCGGGGCGGCCGGGTTGACCTTGCTGCGGGCAGCCTTGGGACGGGCCGCAGCGGGCTTCGCCGCTGCCGCCTTGCGCGGTGCTCTTGCCGGTTTCTGCATGTGCTGTTTCAATTCCTCGAAGGCATCGAGAAAGTCGTCGGCCAGTTGGCGCGCATCGGGTACCGCACAGCGGGCGACGACGAATCCGAGGCATAAATTACCAGCATAGCCCATCAGGGTAATGTTGAGGCCGACGCCATGCTCGACGATGGACAGGGGCCAGTAGCCGGTCATGCGCAGGCCGCCCACATAGAGCGGAACCGGCGGCCCCGGCACGTTGGACACCAGCACGTTGGCCAGCACCGGCAGCGTGTCGACCACGCTGCTGCGGCCATACAGCGAGGCCAGTGCGCCGAGCAGCCAGGGCACGCCGATCAGCGGGATATCGGTGGGTATCACCGACTTGGCCTGCCGCGCCACCGACTTGGTGGCGCCCGCCGAATCGCGGATCGCCTGCAGGCGCTTCTGCGGATCGGCGACGTTGGTCGCCAGATTGACCAGGCTCAGCGTGGCCTGCGTGCGCATCTCGGTGTTGCCCTGCTCGCGCAGCGAGATCGGCATCGAGGCGATCAGCGCCTTGCGCGGAATCGCGGCGTTGCGCTTGAGATAGCGGCGCAAGGCGCCACTGCACAGCGCCAGCACGACGTCATTGACCGTTGCATCGTTCGCCGCGGCAATCGCCTTCAGCTCGGCGCGCGGCACCGTTGCCGTGGCGAAGCCGCGCTCGGGAGTGATGGCGATGTTGAAGGGAGTGCGCGGTCCGAAGGAAATGCTGCGCTTCAGTTCGCCGAAATCCGCCGCGTGCTCGCTCCCCGTCTTGCCGCGCGCACGACCGGAGGAACTCTTGACCGAATTGCCGACGATCGCTGCCAAGGTGCGCACCACGCCGGGCAGTTCGCGCACCAGCTTGACGTACTGCGCGGCATCGTGACGGAAAGCCGCCGCGACCAGCGCCAGCGTGCCCGGCTCGGCAGCGGCCGGCTTTGTCTCGGATGCGGCCGCCCGCGCCTTGCGCTTCGGCGGCGGCACGGCATCCGGCGAGGTATCGAACAAGGCACTCGCCAGCGCGACGCCGGCCTGGCCGTCGAGCATGGCGTGGTGAATCTTGAAGTAGTAGGCCTTGTCGCCGCTGGCCAGGCCTTCCAGCACGTACATCATCCACAGTGGGTACGAGCGGTCGAGCAGCTCGGCATGCAGGTCGGCCACCACGGCTTCGAGCTGCGCCCAGGTGCCCGGCTTCGGGATGCGCACGCGGCGAATGTGCCGCTCCAGATCGATCTCATCCTGCAGCCAGACCGGGTTCGCCAGACGCAGCGGCAGGGCCGCCAGGCGACGGCGCAACACCGGCACCATGCGGCTTTCCATCATCTGCCGGACCGCGGCAAAAAAGTTGCCCTTATAGCCGGGCGGCACCTCGAACAGATGCAGCGAACCGACATGCATCGGCGTCGCTGCGGTTTCCAGATTGAGAAACGCGCCATCGACACCGCTGAGGGTTTCGATCCCTGATTGCTTCGGGTTCTTCCTGCTCATGCGCTCCCCTTTGACAACATGCAGTATCGGCCCAAGACCTGCCGGAAACAAAATCCTACCCACCAGTAGAATAGTTTCTACCGCCCAGTATAATCTGCCGCTGATCCCGTTTTTCGTCGCGTCGCAAACCTTTTGCCGCACCCGCCCATGCCCGCCGTCCGCCACTCCGTCAGAGCCGCCAAAGCTACCCCAGCCGCCGCCCCCGCCACCATCCGACCCGCCGAAACGCAGGCCTGCGCCGACAAGCGCGAGCGCATCCTGGCCGTGGCCGAAGACCTGTTCAACAGCCACGGCTTTGCCGGCACCACGGTGGACATGATCTGCGAGGAACTCGGCGTCACCAAGCCTTTCGTCTATTACTATTTTCGCGACAAGCACGCGATCGTCGAGACACTGGCCTGGCGCGCCTCGGTCGCCTGCCTGTCGACCATGAAGTTTCCCGACGACGACCGGCCCGCTCACGCCAAGCTGGCCGAGGGCCTGCAGCGCTGGGTCGCCGCCAGCGTCGCCCACTTCCGCAGCAGCGCACTGGCGTTTCGCGTAACCGCGTCGCTACGTCCGGAATTTCGCGCCGAACTGCGCGCGCTGGCCAACGACTTCTATGCCGATCTCGGCGCGCTGATGGAAGAAGGCCGCCGCCAGGGCACGCTGTCCTTCGACGACACCACCGTCACCGCCATGTCGATGGGCGGCGTGGTCGGCTTCATGTACACCTGGTACCGCCCCGACGGCCGCCTGCCGCCCGACCAGCTGGCCGAGCGGCTGACCGCCACCCTGTTCAAGATGATCGGCCTGCGCCCATCGTCAGCATCGTCAAAGCCGCGCGCTCCCGCGCGCCATCACCCACGGAGGACCACCAAATGAAGCAATTCAGCGGCCGCACCGCGGTCATCACCGGCGCCGCCAGCGGCATCGGCCTCGAACTGGCACGGCGCGCCGCCGCGGAAGGCATGAACCTGGTGCTGGCCGACATCGAATACGCGCGCCTCGAAGAATCGGCGGCGACGCTGGGCCTGCCGGCCGAGCGCCTGCTGCTGCAACGCACTGACGTCAGCCGCGAAGCCGAAATCGCCGCGCTGGCCGAGGCTGCCTTCGCCCGCTTCGGCGGCGTGCATCTGCTGTGCAACAACGCCGGCGTCGGCCTCACCCGCGTCACCTGGGAACATTCCACGGCCGACTGGGAATGGGTACTGGGCGTCAATCTGTGGAGCGTGATCCACGGCATCCAGCACTTCCTGCCGAAGATGCTGGAACAGGGCGACGAAGGCCACATCGTGAATACCTCGTCGGTCGCCGGCCTGTTGTCCACGCCCGGCATGGCCGCCTACAACGTCAGCAAGCACGGCGTGGTGACATTGTCCGAAACGCTCTATGGCGAGTTGCTGGCCGCCAAGGCGAAGGTTGGTGTCTCGGTGCTGTGCCCGGCCTGGGTGCCCACCGGCATCCATCAGTCCTCGCGCAACCGGCAGGACCGTTTCGGTTCCGCCGCGCCGGCCGCCGGTCTTTCGGCTGCCTACGAAGAGCGCATGGGCCAGGCCGTCAAGTCTGGCCGCCTGACCGCCGCCGACATGGCCAGCGAGGTCTTCGCTGCCGTCGGCGAAGGGCGCTTCTACGTGATCCCCCACCGCAAGATCAACAACGCCATCCAGCTGCGCACGGACGACATCATGAACCTGCGCAATCCCACGCCGCTGGCATAACCATAAAAAAGGAAATCCCCCCAATGAAAGCCCTGCTCTGCGAAGCCTTCGGTCCGATCGACAATCTCGTCGTCAAGGACATCCCCTCCCCCGTGCCCGGCCCGAAGCAACTGCTGGTCGAAGTCCACGCCGCCGCGGTCAACTTTCCCGATGCGCTGATGGTGCAGGGCCTCTACCAGGTCAAGCCGCCGCTGCCCTTCACGCCGGGCGCCGAGATTTCCGGCATCGTCAAGTCGGTCGGCGCCGAGGTGAAGCACTACAAGGCCGGCGACCGCGTCATCGCGCTGACCAGCACCGGCGGCTTCGCCGAGGAATGCATCGTCGAGTCGGCCAAGGCGATGCCTCTGCCGCCGGGCATGGATTTCGACACCGGCGCGGCGCTGGTGCTGACCTACTGCACCTCGCTGCACGGCCTCAAGGACTGCGGCCACCTGAAGGCCGGCGAAACTTTGGTGGTGCTGGGTGCCGCCGGTGGCGTCGGCATCTCGGCCATCGAGATCGGCAAGGCCATGGGCGCCCGCGTGATCGCCGCGGCCTCCAGCGATGACAAGCTGGAACTGTGCAGAAAAGTCGGCGCTGACGAGACGGTGAATTACTCGACCGAAAACCCGATGTACCTGCGGGACCGCATCAACGAACTCACCGGCGGCAAAGGCGCGGACGTGGTCTACGACCCGGTCGGCGGCCCTTACACCGAGCCGGCAGTGCGTGCCCTGGCCTGGCGCGGACGCCTGCTGATCATCGGTTTCGCCGCCGGCGAGATTCCGAAGATCCCGCTCAACCTGGCCCTGCTCAAGGAGCGCTCGCTGATCGGTGTGTATTGGGGCGATTCGACCAAGCACGACCCGACCGGCCACCTCGCCAACCTGCATCAGCTCCACGAATGGTTCGCCGCCGGCAAGATTCGCCCCGTCGTCAGCGAACGCTTTCCGCTTGCCGCTGCAAAGGATGCCATCGCGAGCATCGCCAACCGCCAGGTCAAGGGCAAGATCGTGGTAGTGCCCAACGGCTAGCAAACACCGAACCACCCCATTCGTCATTCCGGCGGACGCCGGAATCCAGTGGACTCACGAGCCTGGACCCCGGCTTTCGCCGGGGTGACGAAGCTTTAGACAATCCCCAAGCAAGGAGCAAGGAACAACATGGAACAGCGCACCCAGTTTTACATCGACGGCCAGTGGATGGCCCCTGCCGGTCAAGGCAGCATCGACGTCTTCTCGCCCACCGACGGTGCCCTGCTGGCGACCGTGCCGCAAGGCAACGCGGCTGACGCCGACAAAGCCGTGATGGCCGCGCGACGAGCCTTCGACGCCTGGAGCGTGACGCCGGCCGCCGAGCGCGCCGCATACCTGAAGAAGATCCAGGAAGGCCTCAAGGCCCGCACCGATGAAATCGCGAAGACCATCACGCTGGAAATGGGCATGCCCTACAAGATGTCGCAGCGCGTCCAGGTCGGCTCGCCCACGGCGAGCTTCGGCATGTACTCGAAGATGCTGACCGACTTCCCGTTCGAGGAAAAGGTCGGCAATTCCAAAGTCGTGCGCGAGCCGGTCGGCGTCGTCGCCGCCATCACACCGTGGAACTACCCGCTGCACCAGATCGCCGCCAAGGTCGCCGCCGCGCTCGCCGCCGGCTGCACCGTGGTGCTGAAGCCGTCCGAGGTCGCGCCGCTGAATGCCTTCCTGCTGGCCGAAATCATCCACGCCGCCGGCGTGCCGGCCGGCGTCTTCAACCTGATCACCGGCTACGGCCCGGTGGTCGGCGAAGCCATGGCGACGCACAGGGAAGTCGACATGGTCTCTTTCACCGGCTCGACCCGCGCCGGCACCCGCGTCTCGGAACTCGCCTCGGCCACGGTCAAGCGCGTGGCGCTGGAACTCGGCGGCAAATCGGCCGCAATCATCCTCGACGATGCCGATTTCAATGTTGCGGTGAAAGGCGTGGTCGGCAACTGCTATCTCAACTCGGGCCAGACCTGCACCGCGCACACGCGCATGCTGGTGCCCGCGTCGCGCTACGCCGAGGCGACGAAGCTCGCGGTCGAGGCGGCGCAGGCCTACCGCGTCGGCGACCCGCTGGCCGAGGGCACCACGCTGGGGCCCCTGGCCTCGAAGATGCAGCAGGACCGCGTGCGCGAGTACATCGGCAAGGGCATCGCCGAAGGCTGCGAACTGCTGACCGGTGGCGCCGAACTGCCCGAGGGCGTGAATGCGAACGGCTACTACGTGAAGCCCACCGTGTTCGGCAAGGTCAAGCCGGACAACACCATCGCCCAGGAAGAAATCTTCGGCCCGGTGCTGTCGATCATCACCTACGCGGACGAGGACGATGCCGTGCGCATTGCCAACGGCACCGTCTATGGCCTCGCCGGCGGCGTCTGGTCGGCCAGCGACGAACACGCGGAGCAGGTCGCACGCCGACTGCGCACCGGGCAGGTGGAAATCAACGGCGGCCCGTTCAATCTCTACGCCCCCTTCGGCGGCTACAAGCAGTCGGGCAACGGCCGCGAGCTGGGCAAGTACGGGCTGGAGGACTTCCTCGAGTTCAAGTCCATGCAGTTCCGTCCGGCGCCGAAGGCCTGAGCACGCACGGGCATCACTACCTCGTGCGAAAGTAGTATGCTTTAATTGTGTCGGGTGGCCGGGGAGGCTCCCGACCGCGCGGCTGAATTGGCTGTCCATGGCGGATTCGAAATGGGTTTCCGTCCCTGCCAACTGTTCGATCGATACTGCGTGATCAAGATGGATCCAGGAGAAAAGCGAAACACCGACCAGTTCGCCGCAGGGCCGTTCCGGCCCCATGGTCGCGTCGACATATGGGCGGAAGGCAATGTCATGCGGCTGGACGCGGTCGGCCCGTTCAACAAGGAAGTCGTCGTTGCGCTCGGCGCCACATGGAACAGCCTGTTCGACGAAATGCCGGTGCATGGACCGTTCGCCAACATCATTACGCTTCGCCGCAGCGTAGTGATTTCCCAAGAGGTGCTGGACGCTTTCGGCGAGTTTCTGCGTGCCAACAACCGGGCCGGGCGCGGCGCGAGCGCCGTGGCCTTTGTCGTGGCGCCGGACGTCGAAGGCCGCTCGTTCATGCTGCCAAAATTTGCCGAGACCTACGCCGCTGCCGGCCGACAGTTCGCGGCGTTCGAAACCGACGCCGAGGCCGATGCTTGGGTACGTGCCAGGCTGACGGAAAACCCGGTGCGACCGCAGGTGCCGATCGACGCCAGCTAACTCGCTGCTGCACGATCCACAGCCTCACACTTCCGCCATGAACACACCCGATCAGCCGCCCTCCAGCGTCGACGACAACGTCGAACCCGGCGACGAGGAGCTCGCCGGGCAATCCCGCGCCAGCCCGATAGTCATTCAGAAGAAGGCGTTTGTCGTCTGGCTCGCCGCGGCCGCGGGCGCAGCGT
This sequence comes from Sulfuritalea sp., assembly GCA_030680805.1. GTDB lineage: Bacteria > Pseudomonadota > Gammaproteobacteria > Burkholderiales > Rhodocyclaceae > Sulfuritalea. Next base: position 10,278 of record JAUXUK010000068.1, read on the forward strand.
CACTGCTTACCGTAAGCGCCATCGTTGCCACCGGGCGTTTTCACGGTCAGGAGGAAATCTCGCGTCTGGAAAAGGCCATAGCAACACTGACAGAAGAAAAGCAGGCCACCCTGAAACAGCTCGATGAGCTGCGCAATTCCCACTATGCGCAGGTGATTGCGGAACGACGCTGTGAAGTCATCGACGGGTTGGAGGATTGCCTCAAGGCCGGCTTGAAACGTCCCGAACGCTTTGCTGAAATCGATCGGCAGTTTCTCGAAGCCAAACGTGCTCCGGCGGCGAAGCCCCCGGTGCAAGGCAATACGACAACTGCCGGGACAGTCGCCAGGACACCGACCAGAACAGCGCGCAGCGAACCCGCCACCAGAGAGCCCGCGGCTGCCTCCCCGCCGGGGGACCGCAAGCTGACCCTCGATGAATTCGCCAAGGAGATCAGCAGAATTCCGGGCATTGCCGTTGATGGCAATGTTTCGGAAGGCCCGGACCCCCCCCCGCCGGACAGGAAGGGCGGGAAGAACGCCGGCAAACCAGGCGCCCCGGGCCCGCAGTAACCACCGCTGCAACTCATGCCTGTCCCGCGCCATCCAGATCGCGCCACAGGCATTTTCCCTTGCTCTCCTTGGCAATCTCCCCCAGCACACGGGCGTGGTCGGCCAGTTCATCGGCGCTGGCGCTCAGCACCACCAGTGGCGGGCGCTGGCGGGTGCCGCCCGCCGAGTAGTCGACGGCGGGACTGGCGAAATCCATTTCCAGTGAATTCTGGCCGCGGGTCATGGCCAGATACACCTCGGCCAGCAGTTCCGCGTCAAGCAGCGCGCCATGCAGTTGGCGGCCTGAATTGTCCACGCCGAACTCCACGCACAGGGCGTTGAGGTTGTTCTTCTTGCCCGGTCGCATCTCGCGCGCCATGCGCAAGGTGTCGATCACCTCGCCGCAAAGCTGTTCGATGCTTTCGTGTTGCAACAGGCCCAGTTCGTTGTTGAGAAAACCGACGTCGAAGGCGGCGTTGTGGATCACCAGTTCGGCGCCGCGGACGAACTCCATGAACTCGGCGGCAATCTCGGCGAACTTCGGTTTGTCGGCAATGAATTCGTTGGTCAGGCCGTGGATCGCGGTGGCACCGGCCGGAATCTCGCGCTCCGGATTGATCCAGGCATGGAAGCGCTGCCCGGTGAGTTGCCTGCCGCGCAGTTCGACGCAGCCGATTTCGATGACGCGGTCACCCGTGCGGCAATCCAGCCCGGTGGTTTCGGTGTCCAGAACAATCTTGCGCACGCTAGGCTCCTTTACGGGCGAGTTCGACGCCGCGCCGCGCCAGCGCGTCGGCGCGCTCGTTCTCGACGTGGCCGGCGTGGCCCTTGACCCAGAACCATTCAATCGAGTGCAGCGCCGCCAGGCGATCCAGTTCGCGCCACAGGTCTTCGTTCTTGACCGGCTCCTTGCTGGCGGTTTTCCAGCCGCGTCGCTTCCAGCCGTGTATCCATTCGCTGATGCCCTTCTGCACATACTGCGAATCGGTATGCACGCGCGCAGTTACCGGCTCCTTCAGGGCGCGCAGGGATTCGATCACGGCCATCATTTCCATTCGATTGTTGGTGGTATGAGGCTCGCCGCCGAACAGTTCCTTTTCGACCGTGCCCTTGCGCAATATGGCGCCCCAACCGCCGGGGCCGGGATTGCCGCTGCATGCGCCGTCGGTAAATATTTCGATCATTTTGTAACCCAAAACAACAAATCCACCGCGGAGGCGCAGAGGCGCGGAGAAAAACCACGCGGAGGAAAGCGACAAGTCATTGCGTTTCTCTGCGCTACCTCTGCGCCTCCGCGCCTCTGCGGTAAGCCGTGCATCTTTTCCAACCTCATTGATCCACCTTCTGCGTCACGGTCACCAGGGCCTTGGCGCGCGCCTTGCGATCACTCCAGGTCGGGGTGATGAGGCGCATGCCGTGCTGGCGCTTGACGGCCTGCACGATATACACCGCCCCGGCAATCGGCCACCAGCGGTCGCCGGCGGCATCCATGAACTGGAAGCGGCGCAGCCATTTTTCCTGCGTCACGGCCGGCGCGTAGCAACCGAAGGCGCCGGCCTGCATCTCGAAGCCGAGCAGCGAGAACCAGTCCTTCAGGCGCGGCACGCTGAGATAGGCGCCGCGCCAGGGCGGCAGGGCCTCCCGCCGCGACAGCTTGCGCCGCGCGCCCCACAGGCTGAAGGGGTTGAAGCCGGTGACGATGACATGGCCCTCGGGCACCAGCACGCGCTCGACTTCGCGCAGCACCTGGTGCGGGTTGGCGTCGAACTCCAGCGTGTGCGGCATCACCACCAGATCGATGCTGTTGGCGGCAAAGGGCAGGTAGTGCAGGTCGGAGCGCACTTCCGAAGTTCCGTCATAACGCCCGTCGTCGCAGCGAAAGCGCAAGGGCATGCGGTTGGTGCGCAGGAAATCGTGGGTGGGCAGGGACAGTTGCACCGCGTTGAAGCCGAAAATGTCGGCCACCAGCAGATCGTGCTTCTGCTGCTCCCAATTGAGCACATACTTGCCGGATGGCGTGTTCAGCCAGTCTTCGAAACCCTGAATTGACATTGCGCCCCGTTTGGAGAAAATTTCCGAATGACTGAAATACTCGGCCTGCACGCTTTCGACGACAACTACATCTGGCTACTGCGCGGCCGAGGCTGTGTCGCGGTGGTCGACCCTGGCGACGCCACGCCGGTGCTCGACTACCTCGAGAAAAGCGGCGACCGCCTCTGCGCCATTCTCGCCACCCACCATCACGGCGACCACGTCGGCGGTCTGGCGGAACTTCTCGCCCGCTTTCCCGTCCCCGTGTTCGGTCCGGAGTTGGAGAACATCCCCGGCGTGAGCCACCCGCTGGCCGGCGGCGAACGCATCGAGCTACCCGAACTCGCCCTTCACCTCGACATCATTGCCGTGCCCGGTCATACCCGCGGCCACATCGCCTATTATGGCCCAAGTCTCAATGACCACGGCGCGGTCTTCTGCGGCGACACGCTGTTCGGCGCCGGTTGCGGGCGGCTGTTCGAAGGCACCCCGGCGCAGATGCAGGAATCGCTGGCCAAACTCGCCGTGTTGCCAGCGCCGACTTTTGTTTACTGCGCCCACGAATACACCCAGAGCAACCTGCGTTTCGCGCTGGCCGTCGAGCCGGGCAGCATCGCCGTGCAGCAGCGCAGCGAGCACGTGGCGCAGGACCGCGCGGCGGGACGCGCGACGATCCCGACCAGCATCCGGGTCGAACTCGACACCAATCCCTTCCTGCGCTGGGATGCGCCTGCGGTGCGTACGGCAGCGGCAAGCCGCCTCGGACGCGTGCCGGCCGATGCGGTGGAAACCTTCACCGCCATCCGTGAGTGGAAAAACCGATTTTGAGCGCGGCCTGAGCCGATGACGACACGGCGCAGCTTCATCAAGACCCTCGCGGCGGTTCCGCCGGCGCTGTATTTCAGGCCGGCGTGGCCGGCGGCGGACCCCACGCGCCTTGCGCTGATCATCGGCAACAGCAGCTACCGCAATGCGCCACTGATCAATCCAGCCAACGATGCGAGAGCGGTCGGTGGCCTCCTCACCCAGGCCGGCTTCACCGTCGATTCGCGACTCGACGCGACGCGGGTCGAAATGATGGCCGCCATCGAGCACTTCGGCGCGGCGGTAAGACGCCCGGAAACCCGGCTGGTGGTGTTTTATTACGCCGGCCACGGCGCGCAACTCGACTGGCGCAACTACCTGCTGCCGGTCGATGCCATAGTCCAGAGCCAGGAAGACATGAGGCAGCGCTGCGTCGACATCAGCCTGCTGCTTGGCCAGTTCAGCGCTGCAAAGGAGAAGACCTTCGTCGTCATCCTCGATGCCTGCCGCAACAATCCCTTCGGCACCTCTTACCTCCCCGAGCAAAAAGGCCTCTCGCAGTTCGATGCCCCGGTCGGCAGCCTGCTGGCCTACGCCACCTCGCCCGGCAACATCGCCTCCGATGGCGATGGGGCGAATGGCCTCTACACCGAAAATCTGGTGCGTGAACTGTCCAAGCGCGGCACCCGCATCGAGGACGCCCTCAAGCGGGTGCGGCTCAATGTGCGCCTCGCGTCAAAGGGAGAGCAGGTTCCCTGGGAAACCACCTCGCTCGAAGGCGATGTCTTCATCTTCAACGAGGGGCAGAAGAAGCTCTCCGAAGCCGAACTGGAGAAGCTGGTCGAGGCCGACATCACGGAATGGACACGCATCAAGTCCTCGAAGAAGGCCGACGACTGGGTGAGCTACCTGCAAACTTTTCCCAACGGTCGCTTCGCCGAAATCGCCCAAATGCGGCTGACCCGCCTTCTGGCGGATGTCGAAAGGCAGAAAGCCGACCGCGAGCAGGAGGCCGCGGCCAAGGCGGCCAAGCTTGCCGCCGAGAAGCGGCAGCAGGAAGAGCAAGGAAAGCTGGACGAACAGAAGCGCCTCGAACAGGAGCGCATCGAGCAAGAGAAGATTCGCGTCGCCACAGCGCAGCGTCTGGCCGCCGAACGCAAGCAACTCGAAGAGCAGCAGGCGGCGGAAGCCCGGAGGCGCGAGGAAGAACAGAAAGCCAGCGAAGCCAGGCGCCGCCAGGAGCAGGAGCGCCTGGACAAAGAACGGCAACGCATCGCCGACGCCGAACGGGCGGCAGCCGAGCAAAGGAAGCAGGAAGAACAGCGACAACTGGCGGCGCAGGAGCGCGCCGAGCGCGAGCGGATGCGCCTCGCCGAGGCGCAGAAACTGGCCGCCGAACGCAAAAAACTCGAAGAACAGCAGGTCGCGGAAGCCAAACGGCGTCAGGAGGAACAGCAGGCCGCCGAAGCCAAGCGCCGCAATGAACTGGAACGCATCGAGCGCGAGCGCCAGCGCATCGTCGAAGCCGAGCGGCAGGCGGAGGAGCGCAAGAAACAGGATGAGCAAAGGCTGCTGGCAGAGCAAAAGCGCCTCGAGCAGCAGAAGCTGGCGCTGGCCAAGGGCGAGCCGGTTGCGGCGGCCTCAGCCGCTCCCGCAACGTCCGCGACGCCAAGCCCGACACCCAGGCCGCCCGCCGCCGCGGCACCCGCCGGCACGCCGATGATCGACATCCGGGCGGGCTTGCCGGTGCCACGGTTGATCCCGCCTTCGGACAATCCCTTCTCCGCCGGGCGCTTCCCGCTGGCCCGCGTATTCACCGTCGGCGATGCGGCAACCGTCAGGCAGACGGACATCCTGACAGGCGTTGAGGAGCGCACTTACGTGGCGCGTGTAACGCGGGTCGACTACGACGAGGACCGGGTCGAACTCAACAACGGCACGATCATCGCCGACCTGATGGGCAACAACATCAAGTCCGGACCGGTTGAATTCGACAGCCCGGTGCAGTTTGTGCCAGCGGAGTTTCAGGTCGGCAAGAAGTGGACCGCCGCATTCCGCCGGACCCGGAACGGCAGAACGACGAACGCATACTACGACCTGCATATCGTGAAGCGGGAAGTCGTTACCGTTCCGGCGGGAACATTCGATACCTTCAGGATCGAAGGTGAAGGCTGGAACACGACCGACGGCACGCGGCTCGAGGTGCGCTTCTGGCTGGTGCCGGGGTTGAATTTCGGCATCAAGCGCGAATTCATCACACGGAACAGGTTCGGCCGTTTCGGCAGCACGGAACGGCACGAACTCGTCGCCGTGCGCCAGCAGATCGTCGAATCGGCCTGCCTGCCGAATACCGGCGGGCTGGCAAGCACCCTGGCCATCAAGAGCACTTGCGCCGGCTGAGTGCCTGCCACGCGAGCATCGACAAACGCTTTGCATTGACCGCACGGGCCGCCTTGGCTAATATGCGTCGCCCTCACGAGCACCTTTGATGGTGCCCCTTCCCAGCCAATGCTCCTGTTTCGCCGCCTAGTTCCGCCGCTCCTGCTGCTTCTGATCGGCGCCGCACATGCCGAACAGGCGCTGCAACTTAGTGCGGAACTCACTACAGCCCCGGCCTTGAAGTTCGATGCCGCACCGCCGCCGTCCGTGCTGCCGCTGCTGCCCGACCCGTCGCAGGAAGTAAAAGACGACCTGCCGCCGATGCCGACCATCGATCTGACCACGCCGCCCGACGACCTGTGGCAGCGCATGCGCAACGGCTTCTCGATGCCCGACCTGGACAGCCCGCTGGTGGCCGACCGCCAGGCCTGGTATTTGAACCGCCCCGATCTGCTCAAGCGGATATTCGAGCGCAGCCGCCGCTATCTTCACCACATTGTCGGCGAACTGGAAAAACGCGGCATGCCGACCGAGCTGGCCCTGCTGCCGATCGTCGAAAGCTCCTTCAATCCGCTGGCCTACTCCTCGGCTCGCGCCCTGGGCATGTGGCAGTTCATTCCCTCCACCGGCAAGAACTACAAGCTTCAGCAGAACTGGTGGTTCGACCAGCGGCGCGACATCGTCGCCTCGACCGGCGCGGCGCTCGACTACCTGCAGTACATCTATGAAATGCACGGCGACTGGCATCTGGCGCTGGCCTCCTACAACTGGGGTGAAGGCGCCGTCGGCCGCGCAGTGGCGAAGAACCGGGCCAAAGGTCTGCCGACCGATTACCTGCACTTGAAGATGCCGGCGGAAACGGCCTACTACGTACCGAAACTGCAGGCGATCAAGAACATCATTGCCCAGCCGCAACTATTCGGCATCAACCTCGATCCGATTCCCAACCGGCCCTATTTCGGCACCGTGGATCGCACCGAGAAGATGGACATCGCGCTGGCGGCGCGCCTCGCCGAAATTCCGGTGGAGGAGTTCATCGCGCTGAACCCCGCCTACAGCCGGCCGGTCATGCCGAACGCGGCGAACAGCCCGCTGGTGCTGCCGGCCGAGAAGGTACAGACCTTCCTCGCCAACCTGCAAAGCCACGAAGCGCAGGACAAGCCGCTCTCGGCCTGGCTCACGCACAACCTGAAGAAGGGCGAAACTCTCGACAAGGTTGCCCTTCGCTACGGCCTCAGCGCGGCGCGGCTCAAGCAGTTGAACGGCATCAACGCGCGCACCAAAATCACACCCGGCTTCGCCCTGCTGGTGCCGGGCAAGGACGCCGTCGGCCACGAGGCCCTCGCCGCCCGCCTGCCGCAGACGCCGGCCAATCCGCCGAAGGCAACCAAGTGGAAGAAGGGCAAGTCCAAGGGCGCCGCGCCGAAGAACCGGAAGCCATCCGCCGCCAAGCCGGCGGTCAAGCCGAAAAAGCGCTAGGGAAGCACTGATCAAGTCACGTTTCGTCATTCCGGCGAAAGCCGGAATCCAGAAGAATCATGGCACTGGACACCGGCTTTGCCACCCCGCGAAGCGGAATCCAAGGCATGCAGAGCCGCCGGTGTGACGGCTTATTCAGCGCTTCCCTAGGCCTTGAAGCAACGCACGGCGTGCGTTGCGCCGAACAGGGTCTCGACCGGATAGGTACCGCGACAGGCCTCATCCGCCCGCGGGCAACGCGGATGGAAATGACAGCCCGAGGGCGGATTGGCCGGCGACGGCATGTCGCCCGCCAGCTTCACCGCGGTTACCAGGCCGTCGATCCGCGGCACCGCGGACAGCAGTGCCTGCGTATAGGGATGCCGCGGCCGGCGCAGGACCTCGTCTGCCGTGCCCCGCTCCACCACGCGCCCGAGGTACATCACCGCCACATCGTGAGCCAGATAATCCACCACGGCGATGTTGTGCGTGATGAAGAGATAGGCGAGCTTCAGGTCGCGCTGCAGGTCGGACAGCAGGTTGAGGATCTGCGCCTGCACCGAAACGTCCAGCGCCGAAGTCGGCTCGTCGCAGATCAGCAGTTGCGGATTCACCGCCAATGCGCGGGCGATGGCGATGCGCTGCCGCTGCCCGCCGGAAAACTCGTGCGGATAGCGGGTCGCCATGTCGGCGCGCAGGCCGACCTGCTCCAGCAGCGCGCCGATCATCGCCTGCGGACCGCCGCCGGCGATTGTTCCCAGTGCCTGCATGCCCTCGGCGATGATGTCGCCGATGCGCAGGCGCGGGTTGAGCGAGGCAAAGGGGTCCTGGAATACCATCTGCATTTTCGCGCGCAGCGGCCGCAGTTCATTGGCCGAGCGCGTGGTGAGCTCCACGCCGTCGAGTTGCACGCTGCCGCCGGTCGGCCGGATCAATTGCAGCATGGCCTTGCCCGCGGTCGTCTTGCCGCAGCCCGACTCGCCCACCAGTGCCAGCGTGCGCCCCGGCATCAGTCGCAGCGACATGCCATCGACTGCGCGCACGGCGCCGACGGCGCGCTGCAGGATGCCGCGCCGAATCGGAAAGTGCACCTGCAAATCCCTGACGTCCAGCAGTGGCGTCGAATCGACCGCAATCGCCGTACCGCCAGCGCCGACTTTTCTGGCAACACCTGGCGCGGCAACCGGCAGGAAGCAACGCACGCGCTGTGCGCCATCCACCTCGCGCCACGGCGGCGGCGCCTCGCGGCAGTCCGCCATGACCTCGCTGCAACGGTCGACGAAGCGGCAGCCGGGGTGCACGGTATCGGCCGCCGGCACGCTGCCGGGAATCGTTGCCAGCCTGCCGCCGCGCCGTTCGGCATCGGGCAGCGCGGCGAACAGGCGCACCGAATACGGATGCGCCGGCTGCGCGAAAAATTGCGCCCGTGACGCTTCTTCCACCAGTTGCCCGGCATACATCACGCCGACGCGATCGGCCATGCGCGCTACCACGCCGAGGTCGTGCGTGATGAGCAGCAGCGCCATGCCCTGCGTGCGCCGCAGATCGTCGAGCAGGTCGAGCACCTGGGCCTGGATCGTCACGTCCAGCGCCGTGGTCGGCTCGTCGGCGATCAAGAGGCGCGGCGCGCCGGCCAGTGCAATGGCGATCATTACGCGCTGGCGCAGGCCGCCGGAGAGCTGGAACGGATATTCGTCCAGCCGCCGCCGCGGATCGGGAATGCCGACCTGGTCGAGCAGCTCCGCCGCTCGAGCGCGCGCCGCGGCGCCGCGCAAGGCCGAATGCAGTTCCAGCGCTTCGACAATCTGGCGGCCCACGGTGAGCACCGGGTTGAGGCTGGTCGCCGGTTCCTGGAAGATCATGCCGATGCCGCCGCCACGCACGTCACGCATGCCAGACTCGGGCAGCGCCAGCAGGTCGCCACCCTCGAACTCGACCGCGCCGCCCGTCACCTGCGCCGCGGCCGGCAAGAGGCGCATGATGCCCAGCGCCGTCATCGACTTGCCGCAACCCGATTCACCGAGCAGTGCGAAGCATTCGCCCGCCGCGATGTCGAAGCTGACGCCATCCACCGGACGCGCGGCGCCGATGTGAACCGAGAGATCGCGCACCGAAAGAATGTTCATCCCAGGCCGGCAAAGCCGGTAACAGCATTACCGCAGAGGCGCAGAGGCGCAGAGAAAAGCCGCAGAGAGAAAGTCGGGAAAAAGCGGGATCGCGCCTTCCTCTGCGAAGCCTCTGCGCCTCCGCGCCTCTGCGGCGAGGTTATTTGTCTCACGCAGACGACCTCGGATCGAAAGCATCGCGCACGGCGTCGGCGAACAGGTTGGCGGCCAGCACCAGCGCGAACATGAAGCTGAAGGCGGCCAGCAGCGACCACCACACCATCGGCTCGCGCGCCAGTTCCATGCGTGCCGTGTTGATCATGGTGCCAAAGGAAATCGTGGTCGGATCGACGCCGACGCCGACATAGGACAGCACCGCCTCGGCCAGCACCAGGCCGGAGAAATCCATCACCAGCGAGATCAGCACGATGTGCATCAGGTTGGGCAGGATGTGGCGGCGCATGATGGCGAAGCGGCCGACGCCGAAGGCCTGCGCGGCCTGCACGAATTCCAGCTCGCGCAGCTTCAGCGTCTCGCCGCGCAAGAGCCGCGCGACGCCGGTCCAACTGGTCATGCCGAGGATCAGGCACAGCGCCAGCAGGCGCGCATCGGCGCGCTCGGCGGAGGTGGCGAACCACTGCGGATGGGTGTCGATCACCACCTGCATCATCAGCACGGATGCCGCGATCAGCAGCACGCCGGGGATCGAACTCAGCGTGGTGTAGACATACTGGATCAGGTCATCGACCCAGCCGCCGACATAGCCGGCGAGGATGCCCAGCAGCACCGCCAGCGGCAACATCACCAGCGTAGTCAGGGTGCCGATCAGCAGACCGGTGCGGATGCTTTTGAGCGACAGGTAGAGCACGTCCTGCCCCACCTTGTCGGTGCCGAAGACGTGGTAGCCGCCGCCGAGCGAGATCGCGATGCCCAGCAGCAGCAGGATCGGCAGCAGGGTCAGGACCACGGCGCGAATCGCCATCCCCCCATCGCCGACTCTGAGCATCTCCACGACGTCGAGGCCGCGCACCCGGCACCACAAAAACACCAGCAGCAGCCAAAGGGCCAGGCCTCCTGCGCATCCGCGCGAGACGCGCAGCGCAATGTCGAATTCGTGGCCGCTCAGATTCTCGCCGAGATGCGCGCCGCCAAATTTCAGTCGCGGGAACTCCCGCTGCGCCGAATTCTCCAGCGCCTCCTTGGAATACAGATGCGTCGCCAGCGGCGCCGAATAGGTCTTTTCCGCCCGCTGCCGCAGACCGGACAGCAGCGCATCGAGCGCCGAATGCACCTCCACCGCATACCGTGCCGGGGTGCCCGGCTGAGACTCCAGGCGCGCCCGGTAGTGCAGCGAATCAAGCAGCCCGATCAGGACGAAAGCGGCGAGCACCGTCGCCGCGGCCATCGCCACGCCGTTCCTCGCCACGCGCCCCCAGGCCGCGCGCAGGGCATCCTGCCGTCGCGCCCACAGCATCAGCGCCACGATCACGGCGATCAAGACGAACAGCAGCGCATCCGACCAGAGCAGTACCGGCTGAATCATCATGCGCCCACCCCCCAGCCCCCGCCCCAAGGGCGGGGGTGACACATGTTCGGCCGCTGACGCGGCCTCCGTAAGGTTGGCTGGCGCCGGCTTGGGGCGGCCCTGCGCACGGCGCTCATTGCAGCCGCACCCGCGGATCGGCCAGAGTGTAGGAGATGTCGGTCAGCAAGAGGCCGACGATATAGAGCACCGACCCGATGAAGACCATGGAGCGCACCACGGCGAAGTCCTGCGCGTTGATCGCGTCGATGGTGTAGCTGCCCAGGCCCGGCACGCCGAAGAAGGATTCGGTCAGCAGGCTGCCCATGAACAGGGTCGGAATCACCACCACCACGCCGGTGAGGATCGGAATCAGCGCGTTCCTCAGCACATGGCGGAACAGCACCACACGCTCGGGCAGGCCCTTGGCGCGCGCGGTGCGCACGTAGTCGCGGCCGATCTCTTCGAGGAAGATGGTGCGATACCAGCGTGCCGAGCTGCCGATGCCGCCGATCACGCCGATGATCACCGGCAAAATCAAAAACTTCGCCGCGTCGAGGCCGCCGCTGTAGCCCGAGATCGGCACCAGGTGCCAGACCTTGGACACCAGCCACTGGCCGCCGATGATGTAGAACAAGCCGGAAATCGACATCATCGCCACGCACAGCACCACGCCGGCGAAATCCAGCGTAGTGGCGCGGAAGAACACCAGCAGCAGGGCGAAGGAAATCGCCACGAAGAGGCCGAGGACGAAGGTCGGCACCGCGATCGCCAGGCTCGGCCCCATGCGCGTGCCGATCTCGCGCGCAATGTCGCGACCGTCGTCGGCGCGGCCGAAATCGCCGACGAACATGCGCACCGACTTGCTGAACAGGATGGTATCGGTCAGCGCGGCGCTGCCCGCCGCGGCCGAGTTCCAGACCAGCGGCTTGTCGTAGCCGCGCTCGGCCTTCCACTTCTGGATCGCCTCCGGCGTCACGCGCTTGACGCCGAGTTGCATGCGCGCCATGTCGTCCGGCGTGTTCACCACAAAGAACAGGGCGAAGGTGAACAGATTCACGCCGATCAATATCGGCAGCGCGTAGAGCAGGCGGCGGATGACGTAGGCGAGCATCAGCGCAAGTAGGAAAGGTCGCGGCCCAGCAGCATGGCGAGAAAGTCGTGGCGCATCGCGGGCGAAAAATCGTGACGGCTGACAAACTCCGTCGCCGCTCCCGCGCCGCGCCACTCGATGCCCCAGATCGGCGCGATGGCCGTGGGCTGCATGGCATAGCGCGCATCGCCGACAAAGTTCGGACGGGTACGATCCTGCACGATGAAGCCGTCGGAAAACACCCGGAAGCGTTCGATGTCGCGCAGCCGCTTCGCGTCGCCCGCCGCCAGTTTTTGCGTCGCGGCCGCATCGACCAGCGCCGCCGACATCCCGGGATAGTGGCGCACATTCAGGCCCAGATGAAAGGCATCCACCTGCACCCGCCCGTCATGCACGTAGAGCGAGCGCCAAAGCACCAGGTTGGCCATCGAGGGCTTGACCGACAGCTGCGTCGCCTGATGCCCGCGCGCCTGCGCCAGCGCCACGGCTGCTGATTCCACCCGCTGCTGCTGGGAAAAGCTGAAGCCGAAATAGGCGGCGCCCAGCAGCAGGCTCCAGCGCACTGCGCGCGAACCCGGTTGGCGCAGGAAGAGGAACAGCGGCACCGCCAGCAACAGCGTGAACACCGGATCGACCACGGCGATCAGGTTCCAGGCGGCCTTGTGCTGCGAGAACGGCAACCACAGATGCGTGCCGTAACTGGTGCAGGCATCGAGCAAGGGGTGCGGCAGATAGCCGGCGAAGCTGCACAGGTAGAGGGTGGCGAAGCTCATGCGCCGCCGCAGCAGGGGCCACAGCAGCAGGGCCGCGATCAGCGCGCCGAAGGGCACGAAGGCCAGCGCATGGGTGAAGTGGCGGTGGTAGTCGAGCACCAGCAGCGCATCGCCGCCGCTCTGGATCAACACATCGGCATCCGGCAGCAAGCCGGCCGCTGCGCCCACGCCGGCCGCCAGCCGCCGGGTCGGACCTTGTCCGCCGGGAATTCCGCTTCGCGGGCCGGCGAACGCCGACTTTTCGTCCTTGTTCCGCAGCGAGGCCACACCCGCCGCAAACGCCGCGCCCATCACGGCGTGAGTAACAATATCCATAGGCGAATGTTAGTGCCTAATTCGTCCCGCCGGGAGGTGGCTTGCGCCCGAAGCGCCCGAGCAAACCCTTCGCCTTCTGCCGCGCGATGAACTCCTCGTTACGTGGCCAGGCGCCAGTGGTCCAGCGGGACTTCACGGCGCCGGCGGCAGCGAACACGTCACCGGCAGCCAAACCCAGCCACGGCGGCCCGTTGATGTCCTCCTGGCTCAGCGGCCCGATGTCGAACGCGGCCAGCATCGGGAACAGGCCGGAGGCGACAAACACCAGCCCGATCCCCAGGGCGGCGCGCGGCGAGAGATTCTGCGACTGGCTCATGATGCCGCGATTATGCCCCGCCAGCGCCAGGGCCGGACGCGCCGCAACGGCGGGTGTTGGCATTCCCGCCGCGGCAGCCCTACAATCATCGACTGACGAGTCCAGCACTTCCCCACACCCGATGGATCAACCCCGCGCCATTCTTTTCGCCGACATCGCCGGCAGCACCGGACTCTACGAGCAGAGCGGCGACACCGTGGCGCTCGAAGCGGTGGTCAATTGCCTGGATTGCCTGAGGACCGCCACCACGGGCAACGGCGGCCGCGTGATCAAGACCATCGGCGACGAACTGATGGCGGTCTTCGACACGGCCGCGCAAGCCATTCTGGCGGCCAACGCGATGCAATCGACCTTCGAGGGAACGGTAGGCGGCAAGGCCGGCATCCGGCTGCGCATCGGCTGCCACTTTGGCCCGGTGATCGAGGCCGATGGCGACTGCTTCGGCGACACCGTGAACCTCGCGTCGCGCCTGACTGCACTGGCCACGCCCGACCAGATCCTGACCTCCCGCGAAACCTACGAGGTGCTGCCCTCCTATCTGCAGGCCACCTGCCGCAAGCTGTATTCGACGACCGTCAAGGGGCGCAAGGGCAAGGTCACCATCATCGAAGCCCTGTGGAAGCAGGACCAGGGACAGACCATCCTTTCCGACAATTCCGCCGCCGACGAAGCCCCTTCGAAGGACGCAAGAATCACCTACAAAGGCAAGCTGTGGACGGTGGATGAACTGCATCCCGAGGCCTCGATCGGACGCGACGAAAAGAGTACCGTGGTCGTCGCCGCGGCAACGGCCTCGCGCCACCACGCTCGCGTTATCCTGCGCCAGGAGAAGATCGTAATCGTCGATCAGTCCAGCAATGGCACCTTCGTCCGCCTGCAGAACGGCCAGGAGCTGCTGCTGCGCCGGGAGGAACTGGTGCTGGCCGGACGGGTGCAGGTCGGCCTGGGCGCCTCGGTGAATTCCAGCGGCGAAGAACGGGTGGTGATCGACGTCGAGCGCTGATGATGCCCCCGCGGAGTGGGCCGGTGCGGCAGAGGATGGCGTTCTCACCCGCCGCGCCCTAAAATTGCGGCTGTTCGCAATCCGCTGCTCCAGAGAGGAAACCCCTTGAAACACCTGACACGCTCGATCATCCTGCTCAGCCTCGCCCTCGCCAACCCGGCGGTCGCCGAAGATGTCGAGGCCGGCCTCGCCGCCGTCAAGCAGCTTGGCACCCTGAACGGGCAGGCGCTGGCCTGTGCCGAGAAAGACGCCGCCGCACACGCCAGGCTGCTGATGCTGGCCCACGCCCCGAAAACGGCTCGCTTTGGCGCGGCCTATGAGGAGGCCACGCAGGAAGGCTACCTGGCCCAAACGAAAGTTTCCGGCACCTGCCCCGATGCGAAAACCCTGGCCGGCGGAATCGACGAAGTCGCGCAGCGGCTGAAGGCGGCATTGCCCGCGGCCCAGCCCGCCGCAAAGTAGGGACCGGAAATGGAAGGCTTGCGCGTCCCGGCGCTGTGCGCCCTGTGCCTGACGCTGTGCTGTGTCCTGCCTGCAATGGGCCAGACCGCCAGCGCCGTGCCGAGGCATACGGAAGAACCGGCGGAAGCCACCAACCTCGTCCCGCGCTACCTGTTGCAGGACCCGCGCGGTCGGGTCGTGACGCAGGAGAGCTTCCGCGGACGCTTCCAGCTCATCGCCTTCGGCTTCATCTCCTGCCCCGATGTCTGCCCGACCACCCTGCTCGGCTTCAGGAACATCATCGAAGCCCTCGGCGACAAGGCCGGACGCCTGCAACCGCTGTTCATCACGGTCGACCCGGAGCGCGACAGCGCCTCCGTGCTGCGCGAATACACCTCCGCCTTCCACCCCGCGATCCTCGGCCTGCGGGGCAGCCCGGAGCTCCTGCAACGCGCGGCGGACAGCTTCCGCGTGCGCTACGAAAAGGTACGGGAACCCGGCGCCGCGGCCGATATCTACACCATGGATCATTCGACCGGGATGTACCTGCTGGACGGCGACGGGCGCTTCCTCGTCAAGTTCTCCATCAACGCGCCGACACAGGAAATTGCCGCGCGCATCAGTGCCCTGATGGATGCCGATCACTCGCGGCCGCCCGGCCGACGCGGCAACGCGCCGTTACGCTGAGAGCTTGTGAAGAAATCGTAGCGCGCAGGCCGGAGGGCACGGCGCGAACTCGTCTTCGACATCGGCTTTCTGAAAGCCTTTTCCCACCTGTTCCTCGAAGCCGAAAACTAATCGGGGATGTATCCCTTTTACACACTGTTTGTTGCGCCAGCAGGGCCCAGCAAGTCCTGCAGGGCGGCATCCAGATCGGTGAAGCGGAAACTGAATCCTGCCGCCAGCAATCGCGCCGGCAAAACTCACTGAAGCCATGTCTGGCCCTGGTGGTGGCCATCCCGCCGGCACGGCTGTTCGCCCCCGCGCCACATTCAATCAAGCACCAGCCATATTTCGTTCCGGCGCATAAACCACGGTTTCCACGGCGGGTCGAACCGCGCCCAGACGGCTTCGCCATGCCAGCGTAATCCCGCCTCCCCCAACGCATCCTGAAGCTTCTTCAGGTGCTCTTCGTAGCGGCTCTGCGACCAGGTACCGGAGTAGCCGATCACAGCCAGCGTTCGCGCCGGCATGGTGCGCAACGTGACGCTCGAATCGACCGGTTCCGGGAGGGTTTCCAGCGTCCATTCCGCGGGCATCGCAAACTGGATGGCATAAGCACCGGAACTCGCGCTTTGCGTCACCGGTGCCGTCATTGCAATCTTGGTGGGCGTTTGCGCCACGGGAGCGGTCATCTCGATTTTTCGCGCTCCTTTGTTACCGCCAAAAATATATCCGGCCAGGGTGCGAAAGCCCTGGTTTCCTGCCTCTTCGGCAGTGGCGATGACGCTCGTTTCCGCCACCAGATAGGCTTCGTAGCGGCGCACCTCGAAAGCATCGTAGGTGCGGACCACCGTGTAGCGGGGTTCGTCAATTGCCATGGCGGAACTCCAGGCCAGCAACAGGCTGCAGGCAGCCAGAAAGCGAAATCGGATCATTGAGGTGGAAATCCGCAGACTGTCACAAGCTCGAATGCCCGCGTCTTCAGCGTGAGACCACTTGGCCGCTGGCCGCTGTGCTTTCCTTGATACTCACGCATGGTATTTCGCTCCTCGCTAAGACCGATGGCGGCCAGGTACTCATCAGCGCTTCAGGCCCGCGCCATGCGCTGCAGGCCGCGCATCACGCAGCCGATCAGCGGCAGTTTTGCGTACAGTTCTTCGGCGGCATCCCAGTAGTCACGATGCAGCACGACCTTGCCGGTGGCGTCGAAGCGCAGGTGGCTGGTGCCGCGCACGCAGATGGCCTGCGGCCGCCGGCTGCGGATGCGGAAGTGGAAATCCCATAGCAGCATCACTCCGTCATCACTGGCGAAGCGGCTGCCGACGACGAAACGCGGTTCATCGACCTGGGTGAACATGTGGCGGAAGATATGCGCGATGGCGTCGGTGCCGCGCACCTCGTTGAACGGGTCCTTGAACTCGGCGTCGGCCGCATAGAACTGCGGCACCCGGTCGACCGTCTGCAGGCTCAGGTGTTCGAACCAGTCGATCAGGGCTTGTGTATCGTTCATGGCGGTCACAAGCGGGTGAAGCGCCGCACCAGCGCGAAATAAAGACTGTAAGGCAGCAGGCGCAGCAGCTTGAGCCAGGCGGTGAAGCGACGCGGAAAGTGAATCTCGAAACTGCCGCGACCGAAGCCGGCGATGATTTCTTCGGCGGCCTGCTGCGGGCTGATCAGCGCCGGCATTTCGAAATCGTTGGCCGCCGTCATCGGCGTCGCAACAAAGCCCGGGTTGATGATGAACACCGACAGGCCGCGCGGCGCGAGATCGAGATACAGGGTTTCGGCGAAGTTGATCAGCGCCGCCTTGGTCGGGCCGTAGGCCGCCGCCTTGGGCAGGCCGCGGAAGCCGGCGACGCTGGAAACAAAGGCCAGCGCGCCGCTGCCCTGCTTCAGCAGTTGCGGGATCAGCCGCGCCGAAGCCGCCATCGGCGCGCGCAAGTTGATGTCGAGCATCCGGTCGATGTCATTCGCATCGAGCTGCCAGGCGCGCATCGGCGCATAGGCGCCGGCGCAGAACACCACCAGGTCGATGCCGCCCCAGGCCTTGAACAGATCGTCGGCGGCAGCGGCGAAGGCAGTCCGGTCGTTGAGGTCGAAGGGTAGCACCCGCGCTTCCTTGTGGTCGGCCGCCAGGGCGCGCATGGCTTCCGCCCGCCGCGCCGAAACCGCGACATGTGCGCCGCGCTGCAACAGCGCCGCCGCCAGCGCCGCACCGATGCCCGACGAGGCGCCGATGATCCAGACGCGCTGACCTTTCCAGCCGCGGATGGGCGTGTTCATGGCGTCCTGCGCTTGAGGGACAGCGTGACTTCGCCCAGCGCGAAGCCGTACTTGCTCATCAGCGAACGGTTGAGCATGACCTGGTCGTCGACCAGGAACATCCAGTCGTCGAAATCGACATTGATGATCTTGCCGTCGACATTCAGTGCCAGCACGTAGCGCCAGCGCAGGGCGTTGCCCGCCGTCTCGCCCAGCGCCTCGCCGACCACGTCGCCGGCGGTGCCGATGAAGCGTCCGTTGCCGGTGTCGCGCAGGGTCCACACGCGGCGCGGCGGATTGCCGCCCTGATCGCCGTCGGACCAGGTGAAGCGTTCGTCGAGCGTGCCCGTGTCGCCTTGCCACTTCGCGTCGATGACGACATGGAAACGCTTGATTACCTTGCCCGAACGATCCTGGAACATGCCCCAGCCGTCCACGGTGCCGGAGAAGAATTTGCGTAAGTCGAGCTGCGGCTTCTCGCTGCGGTACTGCTCGACGTCGATGGCAGCGCAGCCACCGAGGAAGAAGAGGGTGAACAGCGCGGCGCCGACTAGGCGCATGAATCGGATCATGATGATTTCCCTTCGAATTGATGCTTCCAGCGCCACAGCAACAGCAAGGAGAAGAGCTTGATGACGGCCGGCAGCAGGGCGTAAATGGCCGCCAGCGCCACCAGTCCCTGCGCACTCGCCGTGTCGCCAGCGCCGACTTCATAGCCGCCGAAGCTGACCAGCGGCAGGGCGATCCCAGCGGCCAGCGCGAGGTTGAACTTGGTGACGAAATTCCAGACACCGAAATAGGCGCCGGCGCCAGCGGCTTCGCTGCCGGCACGCCGGCCGGAAGCCAGACGGTCGGCGAGCAGGGCCGGCGGCAAGGCCAGTTCGGCACCGAGTGCGGCACCGCTGGCGGCGCAGATCAAGCCGAAGGCGATGCCGTCGCCGGCATCGAGCAGGAAGGCCCAGACGAAGCTGACTATCGCCAGCACCATGCTTGCCGCCCAGGCCGACACCTTGCCGTAGCGGCGCGCCAGCGCAACCCAGCCCGGCAGGGCGAGGCCGCCGCAAACAAAGTAGATGACCAGAAACAGTCCCTGCCATTCCTGCAGGCGCAGCACATCGGCAATGAAGAACAGCACCAGCGTGGCCGGGATCGCCGAGGCGATGCCGCCCACCGCCAGCACGATCAGCAGGCGGCGAAAGTGCTGGTCGGCAAATACTGCCGTCAGCGGCAGGTGCCGGCTTGCGGAGGCTGTCGTTGTGTCTGCCGGCGTCAGCGGCGCGCCGGCCAGGGTGGCCAGCGCCGCCACCGCCAGTAGCGGTATGAAGACCCAGCCCAGGTGCTGCATCGCCGTTGCCACATCATTCGCCAGCAGCGAGGGTAAGGCGGCTGCAACCACCACGCCGCCCAGAGCGAACATCTCGCGCACCGACGTGACACGGACGCTCTCCTGTGGCGTCGCGCCGAGTTCGGCACCCCAGGCGTGATAGTTGATGGTGGCCAGACTGAAGCCGACAAAAGTGACGACCAGGCTCAACACCAGCCAGGTCACGCCACCGCTGGCCGGTGGCGCCAGCAGGGCGGCCAGTCCGAGCGCCAGCAGAGGCAGGGCGAATGCGATGAGGCGTCGCCGATTGCCGAGACGATCGCTCCACTGCCCCAGCAGGGGATCGACCAGGGCATCGGCAAAACGCGTCAGCAACAGCACGGCGCCCACCATCGCCAGGGGCAGCCCGACGCTGTCGGCATAGAGTCGCGGCACATGAACGTAGAGCGGCAGAGCGGCAAACGCCAGCGGAAAGCCGAGGACCCCGTAGGCCGCAATCTGGCGAGCAGAAAGCTGCGTCGCGGCCATCAGTTCAGCCCCAGCAAACGCGAACGCAGCGACGGCTCACGCGTGCGCTCATCGAGCCAGATGGCGAAAAAGGCGCGGGCGAATTCGATGTCGTCGATGCGCCCGGTGAGCCGGCCCTGGTGGTAGAACTCGGCGCCGCGCTGCGGCAGGTGCACGCCGTAAATTACTTCGTCCGTGCGCACGTCGGGGAAGACGCGTTCCAGATCGATTTTCCAGCGCGCCAGGCGCGCTTCGTCGGCGCTGCCCAGGCGCTGCATTTCCTCGATGCTGGCCTGCACCAGGCGCGCCGATGGAATGTCGCGCGCATAGCGCAGCTCCAGCGCGTAGGGCAGCCCCGCCTGCCAGCGTCCGTCCGGCGCCCAGAGGCTCGCCTGGTAAAGGCGGAAGCCGAACCAGCGCATTTCGCCCTGGCCCTGCATGCGCCACTCCGGCGGCAGCACTGCCGCTGCGCTGCCGGCCAACAGCAGCAAGCCGAGGCCGGCGATGCATCGGCGCAGGACAGCGTTCATGCGCGCGGCTTCTCCAGCAGGAACTGATAGACGTCGGTCGCACCGGCGCGAAAACCCGCTTCGCAGTAGGCCAGGTAGAAGCGCCACAGGCGGCGGAAGCGCTCGTCGAATCCCTGCGCCGCGATCTGCGGCCAGGCCGCCTCGAAATCACTATGCCACTGCGCCAGGGTGCGCGCGTAGTCGCTGCCGAAGGCGTGGCTATCGAGCACCGAAAAGTCGGCGCTGGCGGCACGGCGTTCGAACACCTGCGGCGAAGGCAGCATGCCGCCGGGGAAGATGTGGCGCTGGATGAAGTCGGTGCCGTGCCGGTAAGCACTGAAGCGCTCGTTGGCGATGGTGATGGTCTGTATCGCGGCGCGCCCGCCCGGCTTCAGGCAGTTGTGAAGTTGCGCGAAGTAGCCCGGCCAGAAGCGTTCGCCGACCGCCTCGAACATTTCGATGGAGACGATGTGGTCGTAGCGGCCGCGGATGTCGCGGTAGTCGGTGAGGGAAAAATCGGCGAGGTCGGCGAAGCCCTTTTGTTGCGCCCGCGCCCGCGACCACTCCAGTTGCGACGGCGACAGCGTGATGCCATGCACCTTGCAGCCGAATTCCATGGCGGCGATCTCGGCCAGGCCGCCCCAGCCGCAGCCGACTTCGAGGATGCTGTCGCCCGGTTTCGGGTCGAGCATTTCCAGCAGGCGCATGTACTTCTGGCGTTGCGCCTGCTGCAGCGATTGCTGCGGATCGGCGCCGAACAGCGCCGCCGAATAGCTCATCGACGGATCGAGCCAGAGCTTGTAGAAGTCATTGCCCAAGTCGTAGTGGGCGAGGATGTTGCGCTTCGAGCCGGCGCGGGTATTGCTGCGCAGCAGGTGGCGCAGGCGATGGCCCAGCACCGGCAGCCAGCTGCCGTGCACCGCACGAGCGAGCTGCCCGCGGTTCTCGGCGAGCAGGGTCAGCAGTTCGGCCGGCTGCTCGCTGTACCAGTCGCCATCGATCCAGCTTTCGCCGAAGCCGATGTCGCCTTCGGCCAGCACGCGGCGGAACACGCGTTCGTCATTGACCTGCAGCGTGGCGCGCTCGGCGCCATGGCCGAGCATGATGTGCTGGCCGTCGGGCAGGACCAGGCGCAGGCTGCCGCCTTCGATGTTCTGCAGCAGCTTGATCGCGGTGCGCGTAGCCGGTGCCAGCGCCGACGGCAAGGCGGCAGTGCGTGGCCGCGACAGCGGCAGGGAATTCGAAACAAGGGTGTTCATCGGGTGGTCTCCTGCAGGGGGGGTTGCGGACGGGAATGGAAGACGGCGCGCTTCCACCACAGGCGAAGCGCCTGCCAGTGGATGCGCCAGACAACGGCGAGGGTCAGCAACGGCTGGCGCAGCAATGCTCGCAGCACGGGGGTGGCGGCCAGCGGCTGGGGCCGGCCTTCGAGTGCGGTGGCCAGCACGCGTTCGCCATCGAGCCAGTAGTCAAGCTCGACGCGGCGGCGCTGGTCGCTGATGTCGAAACGGAAGCGATATTCGCCGGCGACCGGGAAGAAGGGCGAGACATGGAAGATCTTGCGCGCCGGCAGCGTGTCGGCAACCGTGATCGGGCGCTGATCGGCATGCGCGACGAGGTAGTTGTGGCGGTCGCCGAAAGTGTTGCGCACCTCGGCCAGCACGGCGCGCAGGGCGCCTTCCCGGTCGTGACAAAACCAGAAGCTGACCGGATTGAAGACGAAGCCGAACAGGCGCGGAAAGGTCTGCAGCACCACTTCGCCGTCGGCCGCGGTGATGCCTTCGGCGGCCAGCAACTGGCGTATCCACGGCAGCAGCGGCGAACCGTCGCGCGCGCCGTGGTCACGGTAGCGCAGGCTGAGCGGACGCGCGCGCTCGATGCCGAACCAGCGGTTGCCGGCGTCCGGCAGTTGCGACAGCGGCAGCGCGAGGAAGAACAGCGGATAGACGAAGCTGTGCGCGGTCGGGCTTTGTCTTGCCGCAAAGCGCGCATGCATCACTTTCCCGGTGCACAGCAGGGCTTTCATGCGGCGCTTTCAACCCGCTCCGCGCCATCCTGCCAGGGCGCGCGACAGCCGAGGCGATTGGCCACGGCCAGCGCTGAAGCCAGGCCGTCCTCGTGGAAACCGTAGCCGCCCCAGGCGCCGCAGAACCACAGGCGCTCGACGCCTTGTATGGCATCCAGCTGCGCCTGGGCGCCGATCGCCGCCTGGTCGAACAACGGATGGTCGTAGTCCCAGTCGCCGATCACTGTTGCCGGGTCGGGCTCGACATGCGGATTGAGCGAGACGATCACCGGTGTTTGGGTCGGCAGCGGTTGCAGCTGGTTGATCAGGTAGGAGACGCTGACCGGCTGTGCGCCGCCGCGTTGTGCGCTTCCGCCTGGCGCGCCGGCCATGTAATTCCACGCCGACCACACGCGTTCGTCGCGCGGCAGCAGGCTGGCGTCGGTATGCAGCACGGCGCGGTTGGGTTGGTAACGGATGGCGCCGAGGATGGGGCGCTCGGTGGCACTGGCCGCGGTGCCGAGCAGGGCCAGCGCCTGGTCGCTGTGGCAGGCCAGCACGACTTCGTCGAAGTGTTCGCACTCGCCGCCGGGCAGGCCCAGCCAGACGCCGTCGGCATCGCGCAGGACGGACTTCACCGGCGTCGCCAGGCGCACGTCGGTCAGTTCCGCGACGATGCGCTCGACATATCGGCGGCCGCCGCCCTTGACCGTCTGCCACTGCGGCCGGTCGGTAATCTGTAGCAGGCCGTGGTTGCGGGCGAAGCGGACGAAGGTGGTGAGCGGATAGTCGAGCATGGCCTGCGTCGGGCAGGACCAGATCGCCGCCGCCATCGGCAGCAGGTACCAGTCGCGGAACTCGGCGCTGTAGCGCTCGCGTGTCAGGTAGTCGCCCAGCGTCACCTCAGGCAACACGCCGGCGGTCTCGCGGTTGAAGCGCAGCGTGTCCTGCAGCATGCGCCAGAAGCCGGGGCGCGCCAGGTTGCGCTTTTGCGCGAACAGCGTGGCGACGCTCGAGCCGGCCCATTCGAGGTCGGGTTCGGCCATGCTGACGGCGAAGGACATGTCGCTGGCGACCGTATCGACCTTCAGCTCGCGGAACAGCGCGGTCAGGTTCGGATAGGTCCGATGGTTGAAGACCAGGAAGCCGGTATCCACCGAGAAGCGCGCGCCGGCTACCTCGACATCCACGGTGTGGGTATGGCCGCCGAGGTAGTCGCCGGCCTCGAACAGGGTGACGTCATGGCGCTGCTTGAGCAGCCATGCCGCGGAGAGGCCGGAGATGCCGGCGCCGACGACAGCGATTTTCATGACGAGCTCCTTCTGGTGAGGGGCCGGATGTCGCGCATGGGGGAACGCTCGGGGACACGTTCGGGCAGGTAGGCCGCGGCGCGCAGCAGGAGGGCGGTGAGGACGAGGCCGAGCAGGAGATCAATCATTGCGACCCTCGATCAGCGCATAGGCGGAATGGTTGTGGATGGATTCGAAGTTTTCCGAGGCCACCGACCAGGTGCCGACGCGCGGCTCGGCCTGCAGGCGCAGGGCGATGTCGCGCACCAGG
The DNA here is from genome assembly GCA_030680805.1 of Sulfuritalea sp. Classification (GTDB taxonomy): domain Bacteria; phylum Pseudomonadota; class Gammaproteobacteria; order Burkholderiales; family Rhodocyclaceae; genus Sulfuritalea. Next base: position 33,878 of record JAUXUK010000068.1, read on the forward strand.
TCCTCGACGAACTTCGGGTTGTCGTAGGCGCGCTCGGTGACCCATTTTTCATCGGGGCGCTTGAGCAGGCCGAACACCTCGCAGGAGGCTTCTTCTTCGGCGATGCGCACCAGTTCTTCCAGCGTCATGTCGTCACGGAGCTGCACGCGCAGGCTCAGGTGCGAACGCTGGTTGTGTGCACCGTAGGCCGAGATCTCTTTCGAGCAGGGACACAGGCTGGTCACCGGCACGGTAACGGTCAGGGCCATTTCCACCGCGCCGCCGGGCGCGGCCCAGACGTCGATGCCGGCATCGATGTCGAGCAGGCTGGCAACACCGGAGACCGGCGCCATCTTGCGGATGAAATAGGGGAAGCGCATTTCGATGCGCCCGGAGTTGGCTTGCAAGTGCAGCAGCATCTCGGCGAGCATCCGGCGCAGGTCGGGTAGTGTCAGCGCGGGGCGATCGCGCTCGAGCAGTTCGACGAAGCGCGACATGTGGGTGCCTTTCACCTCGGGCGGCAGGCCGACGGTCATCGCCAGCGTCGCTACCGTCGGACGGGTCTCGCCGGCAGCGTCGATCAGCGCCAGCGGATAGCGCAGGCCCTTGACGCCCACCTGCTGGATCGCCAACTGGCGGTGATCGGGGCTGGCCTGCATGTCAGGCAGAAAGAATCGTTCAGGTGCATTCACGGCGTTCTCCTCGGAAAGGTTGGCAAGCAATTTCAGGGTTTTTCAGCCAAGCGGCGCTCGATCTGCGCGATCAGGCTGCGGCTGTCGGGCGCGGTGAGGGTGTTGAAACTCTCGACCGTGTTGCCGCTGCGGTCGATCAGGTACTTGTGAAAGTTCCATTTCGGCGCGGCTCCGCTTTTGACGATCAGCTGCTTGTAGAAGGCGTGGGTTTTGGGCGCCGCGATGTCGGTCTTGGCCATCATCGGAAACTTGATGCCGTAGGTCATCCGGCAGAAGTCGGCGATTTCCTTGTTGCTGCCGGGCTCCTGATCACCAAAATCATTGGACGGAAAGCCGATCACTACCAGGCCGCGATCCCTGTATTTGTCGTAGACAGCCTCAAGACCTTCGTATTGACCGGTGAAGCCGCAGAAGCTCGCCGTGTTCACCACCAGGATCACCTTGCCCTGGTACTGGCAAAGCAACTGCGGAGAGTTGTCCTGCAGGCGCGGAAAGCTGTGATTAAGCAAGGGCGGGCATGGCGCAGCGATAGCGGGCAAGGCGGCGATTAGCCCAGCGGCGATGAAGATTCCCATGGTCAAATTTCTATTAAACATTATTTTGTCCTGGACAAATAGAGTTGATGGGCGTAAGATACGGATTCAAATTCTGCTTGTCAACCGCTTTGTCTTGGACATAAAATAATTTCATGGACAACACTCAAACGGCCCCTCCGGCCCAGATCGGCGGGATCAGCATTGCCGCCGTTGAGCGCGACACCGGACTGGGCAAGGACACGCTGCGCGTCTGGGAGCGGCGCTACGGCTTTCCAACGCCTTCCCGCGATGCCTTCGGCGAACGCGTCTATCCGGCCGAGCAGGTCGAGCACCTGCGCCTGATCAAGCGCCTGATGGACCAGGGCCTGCGCCCGGGTGCGCTGTTGCGCCAGTCGATCGCAGAGTTGAACCAACACCTGGCCGACAGCCCCGCAAAAGTCGGCGCAGACGACACGGCGGATTGGGTGATTCCTTTTCTGAAAAGCCGCGACGCAGATCATCTGCGAACCGAATTCGCCCAGCGCCTGGCACGCGACGGCCTCGAGCGTTTTGTCATCGAAACCCTGCCCGCGCTCAACCGGCGCGTTGGCGATGGCTGGATGAGGGGGGAAATCGAAGTCTTCGAGGAACACCTCTACACGGAGCTGATCCAGAACCAGTTGCGCTCTTCCATCTACGCACTTGCCAGTCGTGGCAGGCGGCCGCACGTGTTGCTCACCACCGTCAAGGATGAAGAGCACCTGCTCGGTTTGCTGATGGTCGAAGCCCTGCTGACGGCCAACGGCGCCTCGTGTATCTCGCTCGGTGCGCAGACTCCGGTGGCCGACATCATCGGCGCCTCACGCGGCACGGCGGTGGACATCGTCGCCCTCTCATTCTCCGGCGCCTATCCGTGGCGCAAGGCCCGCGATACCTTGCTCGAACTGCGCGCGTCCTTGCCCGGGCATACCGAGCTCTGGGCAGGCGGTGCCGCCATGGCGAGTGGCAGGCGCATGATTCCCGGTGTTCGCGCCATCGACGATCTGCGCGCGATCACACCGGCGCTGGCCGAGTGGCACGCCGCGCACACCGCCGGCAAGCTTGCCTGAGGGGGTGATCGGACCATGATGACCGTTCAAGGCACTGCTCTTGTTGCAGGACGACAATCGTTGCAGCAGAGCCCTGACTCGCTGACGATCTACTACGACGGGCTTTGTCCGCTGTGCATGGCCGAGATTCATTTCCTGACGGCAAGGAACCGCAGGGGCTTGCTCAGCTTCGCCGACATAGCCGACAAGGAATTTGCGGACGCCGGCCACCCTGTGTCATGTGCCGCCGCCATGGCGCAGATGCATGGCCGTCTTGGCAATGGTCAGCTTCTGACAGGGGTGCCGGTCTTCATAGAGGCCTACCGGCGGGCAGATCTCGGCTTACTGGCCTGGGTGTTCTCCCGGCCTTGGACAAGGCCGGTTCTTGACCTTGGCTATGCCTGGTTCGCCCGATATCGCCATTCGATATCGCGGGTCATCGGACCATCGTTGCTGGGCTTGGCACGTCGACGGAATTCAGGCGGCAAGGAGCTCCGGAATTGACCACCAGGGAAGTCGCCGCGAGGGCGAGATCATGATTTTCAGATATCGCCAGACCGCGTCGGGCACTTATGCTGATCTCTCGATCATTCGCTAATGCGAAAACGACCTTGATTGAATGGCCACGATGGGAGCAACCCTCCCACCGGCAGGCAATGGCCGTTTCCAGAAATCGATCATTCAATTCCGGAGTCTTCCCTGCCGGCACGCCAGTGTCGATACAGCCACACGACGGCCCCAACCATCAGGACAACACCCGCGACGCGAACCATGCCCGCGATACGGCCATCCAGGGAGAGGACGCCCCAGCGGCCGAATATCTCGGTCCAGTCATGATCTCCGTTGCCCACCAATGGCAATTCCTGAACGCGGGCGTCGGCCATGTAGCGGGCGATGTTGAGCAAGTTCTCTCCCAACCAGACCATGGATGCGGCGACTCCGGTCAGGTTCGCGAGGCGGTGAAAATGCCAGGCCACCGCGAGAGGAAAAGCCAGTTGAAATAGCGTGCCGCCATAGACGGTTGCCCTCTCGCTGAAAATGCTGACCAGCGGATGGCCTGCCTCATGCAGCGCCAGATTTGCGCTATCGAGGAGCGGAACCCAGGCTTCCGCTCCAAACCAATGGAAACCTAGACAGACGAGGGCGAAGACGAGGACTGCGATCAGCCTCCCCAACGAGACAGAATCCTGTTCGGCAAGAACACTCCCATCCCGGTCGCGATGATGGGTTGAATTCATTTTTTCGTCTCTTTTCCTCAACGCCCCGGGTCGCCGTAGAGCGCATACGGCACCCAGAATGCCGGATGCGCGTAGGAGAATTCCGCCTTGGCGCGCGTCATCTTGCCGTCCCTGGCGTCGCGCTGGGACAGCAGCGTCACCCGCTTCAACAGTCCGTCATGGATGTCGTGGCCGGTCTGGGGCGCCAGCGCAAGGGCCAGCCTCACCCGCATTGCCACCTGCATTGATTTTCCCCTGCCCGCATTGCGATCGGCGACGTATCATTCCGAGCCGCTAGACTACAGCGTCCGACGCATCGATTCCACTGTTATGCATCTGCCCCCGGCAATTCTCCTGATCGGCCCCACCGCCAGCGGCAAGACCGCGCTGGCCTTCGAACTGGCGACGCGCCTGCCCTGCGACATCGTCAGCATCGATTCGGCCCAGGTGTTTCGCGACATGGACATCGGCACCGCCAAGCCCGATGCCGCCACGCTGGCGCGCTTCCCGCACCGGCTGATCGACCTCATCACGCCGGAAGAACGCTACTCCGCCGCCGCGTTCCGCAGCGATGCCCTGCGCGAAATGGCGGCAATCACGGCGGCTGGCCGCATTCCGCTGCTGGTGGGCGGCACCATGCTTTACGTCAAGGCTTTGCGCGAGGGCCTGGCCGACCTGCCGCAAGCGGATCAACTCCTGCGCAGCCAGATCGACGCGGATGCCGCCGCACGCGGCTGGCCCGCCTTGCACGCGGAGCTGGCCCGGCACGACCCGGAGACGGCGGCACGCTTGAAGCCCAACGATGCCCAGCGCATCCAGCGCGCCATCGAAGTGGTGCGACTCAGCGGCCGCACCCTGGGCAGTTTTTTCGCGGAGCAGAAGGAAGGCACGCTGCCCTTCCGCACCCTGACGCTGGCGCTGGTGCCGGCAGATCGCGGCGAATTGCACCGGCGCATCGAGCAGCGCTTCGACGCCATGCTCACCGCAGGTTTGATCGACGAAGTGAAGATGCTGCGCGAAAAATACCGGCTCGACGCCGGCCTGCCATCAATGCGCTGCGTGGGTTACCGGCAGGTGTGGGAAATGCTCGAGGGGCAGATCTCGCTTGCCGAATTGCGCGATCGCGGCGTGTTCGCCACGCGCCAGTTCGCCAAGCGGCAACTGACCTGGCTGAAAAGCATGGACGACTTGCGGATCATCGATCCGCTGGCGTCGGACCCGACGGCTGCCGTGTTCGCAGCGGTCGACGCCCACCTCTCGCCTTAAAAAACTCGGCGCTTGCCGGCCCGCGAAGCGGAATCCCCGGCAGACAGAGTCCGATACGGCGATGCGCGGCGATCAGACCACCACGGTCTGCGCCTGCCCTTCGCCGCGCGCCTCGATGCAACCGATCGGATACACGCTCTCGCCGGCCGCCGCCAGCAGCTGCATCGCCACGCCGGCATCGGCCTCGGCGACGATCACCACCATGCCGATGCCGCAGTTGAAGACGCGGTGCATTTCGGCGTCGGCCACCTGGCCTTCCCTTTGCAGCCACTGGAACAGGGGCGGCAAGGTCCAGTTCTTGCGGTCGATGATCGCCGTCAGATGATCAGGCAGCACCCGCGGAATGTTCTCGGTCAGGCCGCCGCCGGTGATGTGCGCCATGCCTTTGACATGCAGCGCCTGGATCAGCGCCAGCAGCGGCTTGACGTAGATGCGCGTCGGCGCCATCACCGCGTCGGCCAGCGGCACGCCGCCCATGTTCATCTTCAGATCGGGCTTGGCGCGCTCGATGATCTTGCGGATCAGCGAATAGCCGTTGGAGTGCGCGCCGGACGACGCCAGGCCGAGCACCACGTCGCCTGGCCGGATCGAGCGGCCGTCGATGATTTGGGACTTTTCCACGGCGCCGACAGCGAAGCCGGCCAGGTCGTATTCGCCATCCGGGTACATGCTGGGCATTTCCGCCGTCTCGCCTCCGATCAGCGCGCAGCCGGCGATTTCGCAGCCCCTGGCAATGCCCTCGACCACGGTGGCCGCCGTATTCACGTCGAGACGACCGCAGGCGAAGTAGTCGAGGAAGAACAGCGGTTCGGCGCCCTGCACCAGGATGTCATTGACGCTCATCGCCACCAGGTCCTGCCCGACCGTGTCGTGGCGGTTCCACTGGAAGGCCAGCTTGAGCTTGGTGCCGACGCCATCCGTACCGGATACCAGCACCGGCTGGTGGTACTTCTTCGAAATCTCGAACAGCGCGCCGAAACCGCCGATGCCGGCCAGCACTTCCGGCCGCATGGTACGTTTTGCCGCCGGCTTGATGCGCTCGACCAATGCATCGCCGGCATCGATGTCCACTCCGGCATCGCGGTAGGTGAGCGGGGATGAAGCAGAGGTGGATGCAGTCAAGATGAAATCCTTGGAATGAATGACAGGAGCGCGTTTGCCGCCGGATCGGCGATAATCTGCGGCGCCGACCGTGTAAACCAAACAGCGCGTACCGACAAATTTTACCGGAAATGACCTCGCCTCCCGATGCCAACCGCAGCGACCGGCTGCAAACCGCCCTCTGGATAGCGGCCGGGCTGGCGATCCTCGCGCTGTTCTATGCGCTGTCGCCGATCCTCACGCCCTTTCTGCTGGCGGGCATCTTTGCCTACATCTGCAACCCGGTAACCGACCGCATCACCGGTTGGGGCGTACCGCGCATGCTGGCCGTGGTGCTGGTCATGCTGGCGCTCGCCGCGCTGGCCGCCGGCCTGGTCCTCATCATCCTGCCACTGCTGTATGAAGAAGCCGCGGTGCTTGCGGCACGCGGCCCCGAAGCGCTGAAGCTGGCCAATACGAAGCTCGCCCCCTGGCTGCGCGACAACTTCGGACTGCGGCTGCGCTTCGATTCCGCCTCACTGCAAAAACTCGCCGCAGGCAACTGGGATACCGTGCAAATAGTCCTGGAACGCATCTACAGTTCGCTCAAGATCGGCGGCGTGGCCCTGGTCGGTCTTGCGGTAAACCTGATGCTGGCTCCGGTGGTGATGTTCTATCTGTTGATGGACTGGCACGGCATGCTGGAGCGCCTGGGCAACGCCGTCCCGCGCCCCTGGCATGACAAGCTGATCAGCGTGGTCAACGACATCGATGACGTGCTCTCGCAATATTTGCGCGGCCAGATCCTGGTCATGGCCATCCTCGCCGCCTACTACTGCATCGCCCTTTGGCTGGCCGGGATTCCATCGGCGCTGTCGATCGGCGTCGTCACCGGCTTGCTGATCTTCATTCCCTACCTTGGATTTGCCACCGGCCTGATGCTGGCATTGCTGGTCGCCACGCTGCAGTTCGCCGGCTGGGGCCCGATCGTCGCCGTGCTGATCGTGTATGGCATCGGCCAACTGCTGGAAAGCTTCCTGCTCACCCCGTATCTGGTCGGCGAACGCATCGGCCTGCACCCGCTGGCGGTGATCTTCGCCCTCATGGCCTTCGGTCAGCTCTTCGGCTTCTTCGGTGTTCTCGCCGCACTGCCCGCTTCGGCGGCGCTGCTGGTCGGGCTGCGTGAAGTACGCGCGCTGTATCTCGCCAGCCGCTTCTATCAAGGTCGATAGATGAACCCGCAGCAACGGCAAATGCTGCTTGATCTCAAGCCCGAGCAATTGCCCACCCTCGAAAATTTCGTCGTCGGCGCCAACGCGGAACTGATGACACGCCTGCACGACCTGTGCGACACCCGCAGCTTCGAGGCACTGTACCTCTGGGGCCCGGAAGGCTGCGGCAAGAGCCACCTGCTGGCGGCAACCACCGAGGCTGCGCGCGGGCCGCGGCCGCTGGTATTCCTGCCCGGCGCGGAAGTCGGCGCCGACCTGACGCTGGCCCCGGGTACCTTGCTGGTGATCGACGATGTACAGGCGCTCGGCGCCGAGGCGCAGATCGCCCTCTTTCGCGCCTTCAATGCCGCACGCTTTCTCGGCCTGGCCCTGCTGCTTGCCGGCAACGAGCCGCCGCTGCGGCTCGACCTGCGCGAGGACCTGCGCACCCGCATCGGCCAGACGCTGATCTACGAAATCCAGTCGCTGTCCGACGACGAAAAGGCCGCGGCCCTGCGCCGCCACGCCATCGAGCGCGGCATGCTGATGGATGCCGGCGTGGTGCACTACCTGCTGCGCCACGGCCGCCGCGACCTGCCCTCGCTGATGGCGGTGCTCAACAGCCTGGACCGCGCCTCGCTCGAACAGAAGCGCCCGCCCACCCTGCCCCTGCTGCGCGAACTGATGCAGACCTCACTTGACCTGGACAAGACATGAACGACATATCCCCCGCCCCCTTTTCCGAGAAAACGCAGTTTCAGTGCAGGCTAATGCCGGCCGTATCGGCGTTAAGCGCAGCGGCCGAAACTAAAAGGGGTGACTACGGCTCGCGATGCTCGCAGGCGATTGGAGCGGCTGCCTTGGGGCGGCCCGGCGGCACGCCATGAACCTCGCCCTCTTCGACCTCGACAACACACTCATCTCCGGCGATTCCGATTTCGAGTGGGCGCAATTCCTGATCAGCCAGGGCGTGCTCGACCGCGAAGTGCATGAAGCCCGCAACATCGAATTCTACGAACAGTACAAGGCCGGCACGCTGGACATCCACGCCTTCCTCGATTTTCAGCTCGCCCCGCTGTCGCGCCATTCACGCGCCGAACTCGACGCCTGGCACAAGGAATTCCTCGCCACGCGCATCCGGCCGCTGATCAGCAACGCCGCGCGCGAGCTTGTTGCCCGCCACGCCAGGGCCGGCGACCTCGTCGCCATCGTTACCGCCACCAACAGCTTCGTCACCGGGCCGATCGCGCACGAATTCAATGTGCCGCACCTGATCGCCACCATCCCGGCACAGGAAGGGGGGCGCTTTACGGGGCAACCGCGCGGCACGCCCTCCTTTCGCGAAGGCAAGATCGTTCGTGTCGACGCCTGGCTCGAATCGCTCGGCCTGTGGCTCGGCAGCTTCGAGCAAAGCTGGTTCTACAGCGATTCGCACAACGACCTGCCGCTGCTGGAAAAAGTCACCCATCCGGTGGCGGTCGATGCCGATGCAACGCTGGCCGAAGTCGCCGCCCGGCGCGGCTGGCCGCAGATCAGCCTGCACGCTTGAGGCCGGCTCACGCCGCAGCCGATTCGGGTATACTCCGCCCCCTGCAAACAGCCGTGAACCACAAGTTCATCGCCGTTTTCGGAGACGTGGCCGAGTGGTCGAAGGCACGCCCCTGCTAAGGGCGCATCTGGGCAAAACCTGGATCCAGGGTTCGAATCCCTGCGTCTCCGCCAGTAAAAACAACCAAGCCCATGCTTTTGTGGGCTTTTTTGTTTTTATGGTGTCATCGACTATCAAATCAACTATCGATTAACGGCTCGGTTGGCGTGCTGCCGCCGTCTCGCCAGAACCGACTTTTCCAAACAGCCCACCGGCCGCAATGCAGCGTTTGGAGCCATTGCCGATGCTGGCGGTATGAGATTTGAGCGGCCGGTGTCAGAGTGGACCTGCCGTTCCAGCGGGTGGAGCCTGATTCAGGTGGCGGGCCGGACCCGGCCATCAAAATCACTTGCTAGACGTCCTATCGATAGGCGGCTTACCTTGGATTAAGCAGTCATCGGTGGTCCCAATTATCTAGCGGGATGCGGTTCGAGCGATACAAAGCCCCTACTTCTTTTTTTAAACTAGAATCTGGAGCAAGGTATTGAAGGGGTTGCTGTATGTCTGTGGTAGACGAGAGGGCTGATGCCCCCATGCTCGTACGAGCATTGGAAAAAGGGAAATTCGTTCGCGTCAATGATTCGTTCAAGGCCAAGGTGGGTTTTGATGCCGCTGAACTTGCCGAGAAACCTTTCCTCGACTGGATCGATCCACACGACCGCGCGATGGTCCAAGCTGCACTTGAAAACGACGAGAGTTCATTTTTCGCCCGGCATATAACGCGAGACGGCAACACACTTCAATTACGCATACAGTTGGCAGAACACGAGGACAGCCTTTTTGTACTCGGTCGATGCGCCAAGCTCCCAACTCAACTTGAATCTGATGCAGCGAGGTTCGCCGAGGCTACGATTTCGGGTACGCTCGATGCCATAGCCCGAATCATTGAAGAGCAAAACCCTGGCTACAAGTGCTCAATTTTACTTGTCGCTGACGGCCGCTTTGTTTTCGGCGCCGGACCCAGTCTGCCAGAAGACTACAACGCGGCCGTAAATGGCTATGCGGTCGGGCCGACTGTCGGCTCCTGCGGCACGGCGATCTTCTGGAACACTCCCGTCATCGTTGAGGACATACAAGCGGATCCGCTTTGGTCAGCTTTGGCCAAGCTCGCGAAGAAAGCGGGTGTAGCGGCGTGCTGGTCCCATCCCTTTGTCTGCAGCAGTGGCAATGTGCTGGGAGCCTTGGCGCTTTACTCACCAGAGCCTCGTGTTCCGACGGCCGAGCAATTAAGTCTGCTGAAGGCATTTGCCCGTATAACCGGCCTGGCTGTTGAGCGTGGACGTGCTGAAGAGGAGCTAAAGCGCACCGACGAAGCCATCAAAGCGGTGCGCAATGAATTGCAAGCCACACTGGATGCCTTGCCTGATCTGCTGTTTGAAGTGGACTCCGAAGGCCGTATCTTCAGATACCACACCCATCGCAACGACCTGCTGGCGGCTCCGCCGGAAGCCTTTATGGGCAAGCGGTTTGCAGATGTACTGCCGCCAGATGTCGCTGCCGCCTGCCAACGCGCCATTGACGAGGCCTCGCAAGAAGGTCTTTCTTATGGTCAGACCTCCCGGATCGCCTTGCCGCAAGGGGAGCACTGGTTTGAACTCTCGGTCGCCCGCAAGGCTATCTTGGAAGGGCAGGAAGCGCGCTTTATAGTCATCGCGCGCGACATCACGGAGCGTAAGCAAACCGAAAACCAGTTGCGAGAAACCAGGGACATGATGCAGGCGGCGGTGAGCGCCGGACAAGTGTACCCATGGGTATGGGACCTGACCAACGACCGGTTACACTGGGGCGTTCCTCCAGTGCCGTTACTGGGGCAAATGCCTGTGGGACGGGAGAATTACCCCGACTTTCGCGAACTGGTGCATCCGGAAGACCGGGACACCTTTCTTGCGGCCGGGCGGCATTCGCTGGACACGGGGAGTCCGTACTATCACGAGTTCAGGATCGTGATGACGGATGGCGTCGTGCGCTGGGTCGCTGCCCGTGGCGAACAGATACGAGACGATGCGGGGAAGGTCGCGCAAATGCTTGGGTCGACCATGGATATCACCAGGCGCAGGCAGGCAGAAGAAAGAATCAATGAACTGGCCTTTTTTGACCAGCTTACGGGCCTGCCCAACCGGACGCTTCTACTGGATCGTTTGAAACAGGCCATGACTGCCGGCTCTCGCAACGGTAGTCATGGTGCGCTGCTGTTCATCGATTTGGACAATTTCAAGATGCTTAACGACTCCCTCGGCCATGACATGGGCGATCTGTTGCTGAAACAGGTCGCGCAGCGCCTGACCGCCTGTGTCCGTGCGGGCGACACCGTGGCACGATTTGGCGGTGATGAGTTCGTGGTCATGTTGGCCAGCCTCAGCATGAGCGCGAAAGAGGCCACTACCCAGACTGAGGCCGTGGGTGAAAAGATTCTTGCCGCGCTCAACCAAACCTATCGGCTCAAGGAGGTCGCCTACCACAGCACGCCGAGTATCGGCGCAACCTTGTTCGCCGGCCAGCAGACCGGCATCGATGTCCTGTTGAAGCAGGCCGACCTCGCCATGTACCAATCCAAGAAGGCGGGGCGCAACGCCTTGCGTTTTTTTGATCCTGGCATGGCGTCATGGTGAGGAACACGCTGCTACCGAACAGGCGCGCCAAGACAGTGGTAACGGACGAACAACGCGCCAATTACATCGAGACAGCGGCCCACTTTATCGCGGAGCGCCGGGGTTTCACACTAGGCAATGATATGGACGATTGGCTTGCTGCGGAGGCTGAAGTCGCTGTGCTCATCAAAGAAGGCAAACTTGGCGGTTGATCAGGGCGTCAGCGTAAGGATCATTGCCGCTTTACACGGCGGCAAACCGAGTGGATCAGCCAACGGGTATGCCAATGGCAGCAGGCAGCAACCAGTCTGGAAGAGACGGTGACCGACGGGTCTGGCAGTTCCTCGCCTGAATTAGTGCTTCCCACTGTACGCTTGTGACAGATTTTGCTAGTGTTTTTCCACCTTTTTGCTGCGCACCTCGACCAATTCACCAAAAACATCAGGCTTGATATACATGACATTCGAGAATGACGATTCACGCATAACAGCATCAGTAATGAAGGATCTGGCAATTCCGCCACGACCCGCTGTCGTTCTTCTGCTACAAGAAGAATTGGCACGAGAGGAGCCGAACATTGCAAAGATCAAGAAGACGATAGGAGGGGATGTCGCGCTAGCCGCAGCCGTACTGAGGACTGTCAATTCGGCGGCGTTTGGATTGTCCCGAAAGATCAGCAGCGTTCCTCAAGCCATCGATATCGTGGGCCTCCGCAACGTAAGCAACATTGCAGTAGCCATGGCATTGCGGCAGCAGTTGTCCAAAGGCGGAGCATCGCTTGAAAGATTCTGGGACACTGCTGAAAAGGTCGCGCGTATTTGTGCCTATCTTTCCAAGCAACTAAGGGGTATCGAGCCAGATGCAGCCTATACATACGGACTGTTTCACAACTGCGGGATCGCGGTACTCATGCATCGGTTCCCGAACTATCGAGACGCATTGTTCAAGGCCAACCAGGCTGGCAATCAGCGCTTTACTTCTATCGAAGAGCAGATGGTTGGAACCAACCACGCAATTGTGGGGTACTTTCTGGCACGATCCTGGTCTCTCAACCCCGCGATGTGTCGTGCAATCTTGTTGCATCACGAACTAGATGTGTTTTCGGGGGAAGCCGTCAATGATGGGGCGTGTTTGGACTTTGTGGGAATTGGTCATTTCGGCGAACACATTCATCACCATATGGTGCGTTCTAGCGAAGACATTGAGTGGGAGAAATTCAGCGCACCGGTACTTGCACATTTTGGGCTCGATAACGAATTCCTAATTGATCTCTTTGATAGAGCGGAGGAAGAAGTTTCTGATTCCTGAGGCCGGAATGGAATCTGCCAGCCCACTATTCATATCGCCTATTCCTGCACTGGGATGCAAGAACCGTCCGATCAAGCCTAGCGTGAACGGCGGAAAACCGAGTGGACCGGCCATTTGCTATGCATTTATCAACCGGCAGTAATCAGTCTGTAGCACTCATTCGACCTTCATCGGGGCGGCGACCAGATCAACTGTCGGGATTGGAGCAAGGTGAATTTCGGCTATGCAGCGGGAACCGCCATTCAGATTTCATGACTGAAGAATAGGGTTCTGGTGTCGTCGCACTCAGAAAGTGGTTTCGCGAGAGGCGGCTCCCCTGCCTATTCTGTTGAAAAAGTCGCTCCTAAAATTTGACGAATGCCCATCGCATATAGCGCCCTCTCAGATCGCCCTACAACCGGCAATCTCAATCTTGGCAATAGGAACAGGGCCCCTGCAGTTTGTCGAAAATTCGGAATTGCG
>JAUXUK010000069.1 GCA_030680805.1 Sulfuritalea sp.
CTTCAGTTCAATCTGTCTATATTTCCTACTCACTCAAACGAATCTCAGAGGTCAAACGTTTCCATTTAACCTTACTGTTGTTTCGTGCAAGTGCTTGCTTCTCATACTTTTAGCATCCAGCAGCAGCAGATCCTTCACGCAGTCCTTCCGGACTACCCTCAGAACTCAACCCCAGTCTTCCGACTCGGGTCAGCAGCCATCCCTTCGATTTCGGAATGACCACCCGCCACCACCTCCAGCACAGCAAGCACCTACACCTATCGGTTGTTTGGTTTTTAAAGAGCGCGTTGCACCGCAATACAGTGCAACGGGAAGGCGCGCATTATACGGACCGAAAGCGACCGGTCAAGGCCTTTCAGGGATTTTTTTCGGGGCGCTGAAAAACCATCATCAGGTCAGCGTCACACGGGCAAATTTTCGCTTGCCCACTTGCAGCACCACGCACTCTCCAGCACTCAGCGCCGTAGCGCGATCGCCGACTTTTTCGCCGTTGACGCGCACGCCACCGCCGTCGATCATGCGCAGCGCGTCAGACGTGCTCGGCGTCAGGCCGGCCGCCTTGAGCACCTGTGCCAGTGATCCCGCCGCAACGCTGATTTCGGGCATGTCGTCGGGCAACACGCCCCTCTGGAAGCGTGCCTCGAATTCCGCCAGCGCATCATCGGCGTCCTTCGGCGAATGGAAGCGGGCGACAATCTCCTGCCCCAGCAGCACCTTAATGTCACGCGGATTGCGCCCCTCGGCGACCTCGCGCTTGAAACGCGCAATCTCATCGTTGGCGCGAAACGAAAGCAGTTCGTAGTAGCGCCACATCAGTTCGTCCGACACCGACATCAGCTTGCCGAAAATTTCGGTGGGCGATTCGGCAATGCCGATGTAATTGCCGAGCGATTTCGACATCTTGTTGATGCCATCCAGACCCTCGAGCAGGGGCATCATCAGCACGCACTGCGGCGCCTGGCCGTAGTGCTTCTGCAACTCGCGGCCCACCAGCAGGTTGAACTTCTGGTCGGTTCCGCCCAATTCGACATCGGCCTTCATCGCGACCGAGTCATAACCCTGGCAGAGCGGGTAGAGAAACTCGTGGATGGCGATGGGCTGCCCACCCGTGTAGCGCTTGGAAAAGTCATCACGCTCGAGCATGCGCGCCACGGTGTGCCGTGCGGCCAACTTGATCATGCCGGCTGCGCCGAGCGGTTCGAACCAGGTCGAGTTGAAACAGACTTCGGTCTTCACCGGGTCGAGGATCTTGAACACCTGTTCGCGGTAGGTGTCGGCATTCTCCAGAATCTGCTCGCGTGACAGTGGCGGCCGCGTCGCGTTCTTGCCGCTCGGATCGCCGATCATTCCGGTGAAGTCGCCGATCAGGAACATGACGTGATGGCCAAGATCCTGAAAGTGCCTCAGCTTGTTGATCAGCACGGTATGGCCGAGATGCAGGTCCGGCGCGGTCGGGTCGAAACCGGCCTTGACGCGCAAGGGACGGCCGGATTTCAGCTTTTCGACGAGCTCGGCCTCGATCAGCAGTTCGTCGGCGCCGCGCTTGATCAGCGCCAGTTGGGAGTCGATATCGACCATGATGATTAACCCGGTTTGACGGAGGGGGGATTTTTGCTACACTCGCCCGACTATCAAGCCGGTCCGCCCATCCAATTGCACAAAAACAAGAGCGGGATTTTAGCGCAAGTCCTTCACTACCGATCCGAACGACCCGAGCCCTTCTGGGCTGGCGTCGGCGTTGTCGGCGTTTCGCTATTCAGCATGGTGGCCGCCTTTGGCACCGTCAATGACTCGCGTCTGAGAGATATTCCCCGGCAGCAAGTGGTCGAGCAACTTGCGCTGCCGGCTCTCACCGCTTCTGTTGATAGCGGCCAAAGCTTCCTGCGCGAAGAACGGGTGCAGCGCGGCGATACGGTGATGGGCTTGCTGCAACGCCTCGGCGTAGACGATCCGGCCGCCGTCGGCTTCCTCAAAGGCAGTGCTTCCACGCAAAGTCTGTTTCGCCAACTCGGCCCGGGCAAGAACCTGACCGCACGGACGGGACCTCAAGGCGAACTGCAGATGCTGGTTTTCCCGCTCAACGGCGGCAAGGATCAAGCCCTGGTTGTCGAGCGCCAAGGTGACAAGTTTGCGGCTTCGGAACAGGCCCTGCCGCTCGAAACCCAGGTCGTGATGAAGTCCGCCGAGATACGCTATTCGCTGTTCGGCGCATCCGATGCGGCAGGAATTCCCGACTCGGTCGCGACCCAGCTGGCGGATATTTTCGGCGGCGACATCGATTTCCATCGCGACCTGCGCAAGGGCGACCGCTTCGCCGTGATCTACGAATCCATCAACTATCTCGGCCGCGCCGTACGCAGCGGGCGCATCCTCGCCGCCGAGTTTGTGAACAACGGCAAGACCTATCGCGCCGCATGGTTTGCCGATCCAGCCGGCGGCGAAAACAGCAGCGGCTATTACACCGCCGACGGGAAGAACATCCGCAAGGCCTTCCTGCGCTCACCGCTTGAGTTCTCGCGCATCACCTCGGGATTCACCTCGGCGCGCTTCCATCCGGTGCTGCAGAAATGGCGCGCCCACAAGGGCATCGACTATGGCGCCCCGGTGGGCACCCGGGTCAAGGCCACGGGCAACGGCACGGTCGACTATGTGGGCGTCCAAGGCGGCTACGGCAAGGTCGTCGTCCTGCGCCACCAAGGCCGCTACACGACGCTTTACGGCCACCTCTCCGGCTTCGCAGCGGGTCTGCGCAAGGGAAATCGCGTCAGTCAGGGCGACGTGATCGGCTTCGTCGGCGCCACAGGACTGGCCAGCGGCCCGCATCTGCATTACGAGTTCCGCGTCAGCGACGTGCATCAGAATCCTTTGGCGATGGCCTTGCCCAGTGCGCCGCCCTTGCTGCCCCAGCAGCTTGGTTTGTTCCGGGCGCACACCGAGACTGTTCTCGCCCGCCTCGATCTTATTCGCGGATTCAGCCTCGCCCAGGCCGACTGACATGGCATCGCCTGCGTCGCTGGTCGTGGGGCTGATGTCCGGGACCAGCCTTGATGGCGTAGATGCGGCGCTGGTCGACTTCTCCACGGGTCAGCCACATACGCTTGCAACCGCCTGGCTGCCTTACCCGGCCGAAATTCGCCAACAGGCGCTGCAACTTCAGGCCGCGCGGCACGACGAAATTCATTCAGCAGCGCTGCTCGCCAACGAGTTGGCGCACTGCTACGCCGAGGCCACGCACCAAGTGCTCGCCAACGCCGGAGTAGAAGCTGCACAGATTGCGGCCATCGGCTGCCACGGGCAGACCATCCGCCATCAGCCGGCCTCAGGCTATAGCGTGCAGTTGAACAACCCGGCGCTGCTTGCCGAGCTTGCCGGTATAGCCGTGGTGGCTGATTTCCGCAGCCGCGACATCGCCGCGGGCGGCCAGGGCGCGCCACTGGTGCCGGCCTTTCATTCAGCGGTTTTCGGGCATGCCGAGCGGCATCGTGTGATCCTCAACGTCGGCGGCATCGCCAACCTTACCGATCTGAATCGAGGCAAGCCAGCAAGCGGCTTCGACTGCGGTCCGGGCAACCTGTTGATGGATGCATGGATCGAGCGTCACCAAGGGCAGCGTTACGATGAAACGGGCAATTGGGCCGCACAGGGGCAGGTACTCCCGGAACTGCTGCATCGCTTGATGGGCGATGCCTTCTTCACGGCAAGCCCGCCCAAGAGCTGTGGCCGCGACGAGTTCCACATGCCGTGGCTTGAGGGCCATCTCGCGGGCACCGAGAAGCCAGAGGATGTCCAGGCCACCTTGCTCGAACTCACCGCGCTGTCGGCAACCCAAGCCATGGCCCGCTGGTGCGGAGAACCCGACGAGCTTTTCGTCTGTGGCGGAGGCGCGCGCAATCAAACGCTCATGGCTCGCCTGCAACGCCATCTGCCGAATCGCCGTGTCGCCAGCACCGACTTTCTCGGTCAGCCCGCGGACTGGGTGGAAGCGGTAGCGTTTGCCTGGCTGGCTTGGCGCACGCTACAAGGCGAACCCGGAAACCTCCCCGCGGTTACGGGTGCACGCGGACCCCGAATCCTGGGTGGGATTTATCCCCGGTAATCCCACCGGGGGACGCCTGCCCGCGAAGCGGCGTCCCGGGCGCGCAAAGCACCGTCCCCGGCAAAGCACGGGGACATAACCAAGAAGGGCGCAGGGCTCACCGCCCCGCGCCCTTCGTTGATGCAACCGAATCAGGCCGAGAAGGACGATCCGCAGCCGCAGGTCGATTGGGCGTTCGGATTCTTGATCACGAACTGCGAACCCTCGAGCCCTTCGGAGTAGTCAATTTCAGCGCCTACCAGGTACTGATAGCTCATCGGATCGATCAGCAGCGACACGCCGTTCTTTTCCATCACGGTGTCGTCTTCGTTGGTCACCTCATCAAAGGTGAAGCCATACTGGAAGCCGGAGCAGCCGCCACCGGTAACAAACACCCGCAGCTTGAGTTCGGGGTTGCCTTCTTCGGCAATGAGTTCCTTGACCTTGGACGCCGCATTGTCAGTGAAATTGAGCGGTGCCGGCATTTCGGTGGGTGCGTTCATGGTGTTCTCCTGGGGGAATTCCGTAATGGTGTACTAAATAAGTCCAGTAATTATGATTGCAATAGCGCAGAAGGTCAATTGCTGGCGGCCAGCTTCAACTCCACCGCTTTCGCCGGCAGGCCCTGATGCACCAGTCGGCCCTGCACCACGGCACCAAGATGCATCTCGATCGTGCTGTACTCGACATCACCCGTGACCCGGGCGCGCGCCTGAAGTTCCAGAAAGTCACTTGAATGCACCGGCCCGATGACGGTGCCGTTGATGACCAGGTGCGAAACCGAAATTTCTCCCTCGATCCGCGCGTGCTCGCTGATCACCAGCGTCGCCGGTTGGCCGTCGGTGCCGCGTACGTTGCCCTTGATTTCACCGTCGACACGCAGGCCGCCGGTGAAGGTCACGTCACCCTCCAGCGAAGTGCCGACGCCAATCAGGCTGTCAATGCGTCCTTGCGGCTTGTTGGTTTTCTTGCCAAACATTGTTCAAATCTCCTCACCTGTCATCCCTGCAACGCCGTCCCGCTCAAAGCGCTACGCTCTGGCTGGCCTTGACCACGCCGTCCTGCATCAAACGGACCTCGACGCGCTGGATTCGGGCGTCGGCGGCCACCTTGAATGTGCCTTCCAGGCGCCGGAAGTAACGAAAATTCACGTGATACTGACTGGCTGCAGGATCCCCGGCGGCGGGAAACTGCATCATAACAGTCTCCTTGCCTCGCTGCACGGTGGCAATCAGCTGGATCATGCCATTGAATTCTCTATCTTTTTTATCGCCTGTTTGAGCCAACAGGAGGCGATAGCGGT
Organism: Sulfuritalea sp.; assembly: GCA_030680805.1. Taxonomy (GTDB): domain Bacteria; phylum Pseudomonadota; class Gammaproteobacteria; order Burkholderiales; family Rhodocyclaceae; genus Sulfuritalea. The sequence continues at coordinate 5,379 of JAUXUK010000069.1, forward strand.
ACTGGCCGCCGTCGCCGGGAAGAATCTGCAAGCGACTGATCGCCAGGCCGGAATCTCCGGCCTGCCCTCCGGCCAGACTTTCAAACGTGGCCAGATCCGATTTGAGGCGGGTGTTTTCTTCTTCCAGTGTCTTGATCTGCAGCGAAAGCTGCTCAAGCGAGGTGCTCTCGATGCGCAAACGGCTTTCGCTGGCATTGGCGACTTTGCGGGCGCTTTCAAGGTCGGATTCCAGTCGCGAAATGCGTTCTCGCATGCTGGTGATTTCGTGCTCGCTGGCGCCCTGGTGAAAGCCCGCAAAGCGCTGCCCGGCATCATAGATCCAGCCGGCCAGGGCCAGCGACACGCCGGCAAGGACGACGACCGACAGCGCCCGCCAATACCACGGCAGGTGCGTCCGAATCGCGACCCGCGGCGCCGAAATGCCGAAGCGGCTGCGCAGCCGCCTCAGCGTCAGGGCAAGACGGGAACTTGCGAAAGACCCGAACATTCGTCCAGACCAAACATGATGTTCATGTTCTGTACTGCCTGTCCCGCCGCTCCCTTTACCAGATTGTCGATAACGGAGAGCACCACCAGTGTGTCGCCGCCCTGCGGCCGATGAATCGCTATCCGGCAGGTGTTGGCGGCGCGCACCGAACGCGTATCCGGGTGTGATTTTGGCGGCAGCACGTCGACAAAAGGCTCGCTTGCATAGCGCCGTTCGAACAGGGCCTGGAAATCATCTTCCCGCGTTATTCGGGCGTAGAGCGTCGCGTGGATGCCGCGGATCATCGGCGTCAGGTGCGGCACGAAGGTCAGGCCGATCTGGCTCGTTTCCTTGCCGGCGGCACGCGCCAGTCCCTGCCTGATTTCAGGCAGGTGCCGATGTCCCGGTACACCGTAGGCCTTGAAATTGTCCGACGCCTCGGAAAACAGGATGCCGATTTCGGCCTTGCGCCCGGCGCCGGAAACGCCCGACTTGGCATCCGCAATCAAGTGATCGAGGTCGATGCAACCCGCCTCGACCAGCGGCAGGAACCCGAGTTGCGTCGCCGTCGGATAGCAGCCCGGGTTCGCCACCAGCCGCGCCGCTTTGATCTGCTCGCGATTCACCTCGGGCAGGCCATACACCGCCTCCGCGACCAATGCCGGGCTGGCGTGGGTCATGCCGTACCACTGCTCCCACAGTGCCACGTCCTTGATGCGGAAATCAGCCGCCAGGTCGATGACCTTGACGCCTGCGTCGAGCAGGCTCGCGGCCTGCTGCATGGCGATGCCGTTGGGCGTGGCGAAGAACACCACGTCGCACTCTTTGAGCGGCGCATCCTTCGGGTCGCTGAACTTGAGATCCACCGAGCCGCGGAGGCTGGAAAACATCTCGGCAACCGCCGTCCCGGCCTCACCACGCGATGTGATGGCCGTCAGTTCGACCTCGGGATGCCGCGCCAGCAGGCGCAGCAGTTCCACCCCGGTGTAGCCCGTGCCGCCGACAATACCCGCCTTGATCATGCCAAGCTCCTTGCCGCAAAGAGTTAACGCTCATGGTACCGAGCGCCACCCTTGATGATGAAACACGCGAAAAGCGGATTGAAGGCCCGCCCCTCCCATCCTCCCCTCGCGGGGAGGCTACTGTTCACCTCGCTGCGCTCGATTTCACCAGCGACCCATCCTGTTGTTTCACGTTAATGGTAACCGGTATAGACGCAAAAGCCGCCCGGAGGCGGCTTTTGTGCGACAGCGATACAGCCGCTGTAACTTACCGCTTCGAGAACTGCTTGCGCCGGCGCGCCTTGCGGAAGCCAACCTTTTTGCGCTCGACTTCACGCGCATCGCGGGTGACGAAGCCGGCGCCCGACAGGGCAGGCTTCAGGGTTGCATCGTATTCGATCAGGGCGCGGGTGATGCCGTGGCGCACGGCACCGGCTTGGCCGGACTCGCCACCGCCTTCGACATTCACGAGAATATCGAAAGTATTGGTGTGCTGGGTCAGCTCAAGCGGCTGGCGCACGACCATGCGACCGGTCTCGCGCGAGAAGAATTCGTCAACCGGCTTGTCATTGACCACGAACTTGCCGCTGCCGGTGCGCAGAAACACGCGGGCAATGGCCGTCTTGCGGCGACCGGTACCATAGTATTGGGTGACTGCCATGAGAACTCCTTAGATTTCCAGCGACTTCGGCTGCTGGGCGGCGTGCGGATGGGCAGCACCGGCGTAACACTTCATCTTCTTCAGCATCGCATAGCCCAACGGACCCTTGGGCAGCATGCCCTTTACGGCCTTTTCCAGGATGCGGCCGGGAAAACGCTGCTGCAGCTTGGTGAAGTTGGTTTCGTTGATACCGCCCGGATAGCCGGTGTGGCTGTAGTACGTTTTGTCCTGGGCCTTGTTGCCGGTAACGCGCAGCTTCTCGACATTGACCACGACGATGAAATCGCCGGTATCAACGTGCGGCGTGTAGATGGCCTTGTGCTTGCCCCGCAGCCGATGTGCGATCGCGGCAGCCAGACGGCCGAGCACCTTGTCCGTCGCATCGACGACAACCCAGTCGTGCTGGACCTCTTGCGGCTTGGCGGAAAATGTTTTCATTCTCGTGTTCCTTGCTTGCTTCGATAACCCGGCCGGCGCTCAGGGATGAAATCCGCCCATGCGCTTCTCGGAAAGCCGAGCATTCTAACCAATCGCCGAAGCCCCTGTCAAATGGGAATTATTGTCGCCATTGCGCTTAACGGCTTGGCGCATGGCTGCGCGAAGGCGATTGTCAGGCTTCCTGCATCATCCGCCAGTACTGGTACTTCATCATCCCGGCGGCACCTGCCACAATCGAAACCAGGGTCAGAATGGAACCTGCGGCCAAAGTCGAGACCCCGGTGATGGCTTGGCCGACGGTGCAACCCATGGACAACACGCCGCCGATACCCATCAGCACGGCGCCTATGGCGTGATTGGCGAAGTCGCCGCGATTGACGAACCACTCGACCCGGAAATTGCGGGTAGCGACGGAATAGACGAAAGAACCGACGATCACGCCCACCAGGGCCATGATGCCGAAGTTGATCAGGGAGGTATCCGCCGGGTTCATCACGTAGCGAGCCAGATCGCCCATCGGGCTGATGAAGGTGAAGGACTGCGTTTCCACCCGCAACGGCTTGACGTCGGCAAAATCGGCGAACTCCTTCCAGGCCACACCCATCGAGCCACCGGTAATGTACCAGCCGACAATCACCGCAATGCCGATCACGGCGCCCCCCAGCACGTGGTCGAAGCTGCCGCGGAAGTCGCGCGACGAAAAGGCAAACCCGATCAAGGCCACGGCGAGTACCAGCCCAACGCTGGTGTTGCCCAGTCCGGTGAGGTCGCCCAAGGCCTGGCTGGCCTTGCCGGCAGCCGCCAGATTGATGGTGGTCGCCGACACCAGGCTACCGAACACGGTGTCGTAGAAATCAGTCCACAGCATCGCATAGGCGCAGGCCGAGGCGATCGCCAGAACCACCAGGGACTTCAGGTTGCCGCCGCCGATGCGTACCAGCGTCTTGTTGCCGCAGCCCGACGCCAGCGTCATGCCGATGCCGAACATCAGCCCGCCCAGCACGTAACGCAGCCACGCCAGATTGGGAGTCCGATACGGCGGGAAGGTGCCGGTGCCGATGGCTGCCTTGCCCGACGCTTCGAGCACCACAACGCCGAGCGTGGCCACGGCGATGGCGAACAGCCATGCGCGCAGGCGTCCGGTGTCGCCCATGTTCACCCAGTCCGAAACAGCACCCATGGTGCAGAAGTTGGTCTTGTTGGCCACCGCGCCCATGACCATGCCGGTGACGAAAACAATTCCCAGAATCTGAAGATGAATTGTGAATTCCATGAGACTCTCCCAAATCCGGGGCGCGGCCGGCCCCTTGTCCAGCAGGCGATTCTAGAACATCGATCTGAGTGCCGAATCAGTCTTCTTTGGCCGCAAATAATGGCAATCAATTGGCGCCGGCGTAGCGGGTCGGGTCGGCGAGGCCGACGTCCTCAAACCCCTGGCTGCGCAATCGGCAGGAGTCGCATACCCCGCATGCGCGACCTTCAGCGTCAGCCTGATAGCAGGACACGGTAAGCCCGTAATCAACTCCGAGCCGCCCACCCTGGGCAATGATCTGCGCCTTGCTCATGTCGATCAGCGGCGCGTGCAGTCTGAGCGGATGACCCTCTACCGCCGCCTTGGTCGCCAGATTGGCGAGCGCCTCGAAGGCGCGAATGAATTCCGGCCGGCAATCCGGGTAGCCTGAGTAGTCGACTGCGTTGACGCCGACGAAGATGTCCTGCGCGCCGAGCACCTCGGCCCAGGCCAGGGCCAGGGACAACATGATGGTATTGCGCGCCGGCACATAGGTGACCGGGATGCCCGACTGCACGCCCGAAATCGGCACGGCAATCGAACTGTCGGTCAGCGCCGAGCCGCCCAACTGGCCGAGATCGAGCTTCAACACGCGATGGGCGGCAGCCCCCAGCGCCTCGGCCACGCGCGCGGCGGCCTGCAGTTCCGCGCCATGGCGCTGGCCGTAATCGAGTGACAGGCAGTGGCAGGCAAAGCCCTGCTCGCGCGCCAGGGCCAGCACCGTGGCGGAATCGAGTCCGCCGGAGAGAAGTACAACCGCAGTCTGCATGGGCCGATGGTAGCAAACAGCCGGCTCCGGTGCTGCTCTATAATTTGCCTCCTTCCTCATTTTCTTGCTCAATCGACGATGGCAAAGAAAGTGTTCATCCGCACCTTCGGCTGCCAGATGAACGAATACGACTCCGACAAGATGGCCGACGTGCTGGCCGGCAGCGACGGCGTGGTCAAGACGGAAAATCCGGAAGAAGCCGACATCATCCTGTTCAACACCTGTTCGGTGCGCGAGAAGGCGCAGGAGAAGGTGTTTCACGACCTGGGACGGATCAGGCATCTGAAGCAGATCAACCCCAAGCTGGTAATCGGCGTCGGCGGCTGCGTCGCCAGCCAGGAGGGCGCCGCCATCGTCGCCCGGGCGCCCTATGTCGATCTGGTGTTTGGCCCGCAGACCCTGCATCGGCTGCCGGAGCTGCTCGACACCACGCGGCGCACCCACAAGCCGGCGGTGGACATCAGCTTTCCCGAAATCGAGAAGTTTGATCG
>JAUXUK010000071.1 GCA_030680805.1 Sulfuritalea sp.
ATCATGGGGCGTCACCCAACGGTAAACAAGAACCTTCTCCCGCGTATGCGGGCAAGAAAGCGGCATGGCGGGAAAATTTACTACTACTACGACGCTGGGGGTCGGCCCCGCAAAGAGATTCCGCTGGGAAGCGACTACATCGCCGCTGTGCAGAAGTGGGCCAAGCTCAACGTATCGCCTTCCCCGATCCTGCCCACGGTCGGCTACGCCATCACTCGATACCTGACCAGCCCAGGGTACGCCGAGCTTTCCACGGGGACACAGGACGACTATGGTTTCGCGCTGGATAAGCTGACCGAGAATTTCGGCACGGCTCCGCTTGACCAGGTGAAACCGGCACACCTGACGCTCTACCTGGAGAAGCGCAGCAAGGACTGCGACGAGTGGAAGGGATCGAAACATCGGGCACAGCGCGAAGTCTCGATCCTCGGCATGGTGTTTCGCTACGCTCGAAGCATCGGGCTGACCAAGAACGATCCAAAGGAATCGATCACCCTCAAGAAGCTGCCGGGCCGAAAGAAGATCTACATCACGGACGACATGCTGGATGCCGTCTATGCCGCTGGATCGGTCGCTCTCAAGGATGCTATGGATCTGGCCTACCTGATCGGTCAGCGCCCCGCCGACGTGCTCTCAATGAGCGCCATGAACATCAAGGACGGTATTCTGGAATATCGCCAAGGGAAGACCGATACCCCGCAGCGCATCGTGATCGCCGGACCTCTCGCCGACCTGATCAAGCGAATCGATGAGCGCAAGGCCGCGAACAAAGTGCATTCGCTATTCCTGCTGGTCGATGAGCGCGGGAAAAAGATGACCAAGGCCATGCTTCGAGGGCGGTTCGAAGCAGCACGGACAACGGCGGGCATTAATGGCAAGGACTTCCAATTCCGCGACCTGCGGAGAAAGTCAGGAAGCGACTTGCGCGATCAGAAAGGGCTCGACGCTGCTCAGGATCTTCTAGGCCATCAGGTGCAGGCTCAGACCGAGCATTACACGGCAGCCAGGGGGAAAATTATTTCCGCAATCCCAATCCGTGGCCCGAAAACAGGGGCTTCCAAGGCATGACAATTGCAATGTTTGCGGAACTGAAAACCGCGCAAACCCGCATGGTTGAGCCAAACGACGCAGTGTTCAGGTACTAGCGCTGCGAGGCGTGGGGGTTCGAGTCCCTTCCTGGGCACCAAGCATGTGATGCGACAACGAAAAAAGCAAGGGCCGCCGGGATTTCTCCTGACGGCCTTTTCTTTTCTGCGTCGCGCCTACTCGAACGGATGCCTCAATACAATTGTTTCTTCGCGATCCGGTCCGGTGGAAATCATATCCACCGGTACATCGCAAAGTTGTTCCATGCGCTTGATGTAGGCGCGAGCCTCGGTCGGCAGGCCGTCCAGCACCTTCACGCCGACCGTGCTGCCCTTCCAGCCGGGAAGCGACTCATAGATCGGTTCGCAGCATGCGAGGTCATCGGCGCCCACCGGCAGGATGTCCGACACGCCCCCGTTAATGCGATAGCCGGTGCAGATCTTGAGTTCCTCGACGCCATCCAGCACATCGAGTTTGGTGATGCACAGGCCGGAAACTCCATTTATCTGGATCGCCCGCTTCAACGCGGCAGCGTCGAACCAGCCGCAGCGCCGGGCACGGCCGGTCGTGGCGCCGAATTCATGCCCCTTGGTGGCCATATGCTTGCCGACCGGGTCCTGCTTGTCCAGCGCATCGTACAGCTCGGTCGGGAAGGGGCCGCCGCCCACCCGCGTGGTGTAGGCCTTGGTGATGCCCAGGATGTAATGCAGCATGCCCGGCCCGACCCCCGCTCCTGCCGCGGCCGCACCGGCTACGCAGTTGGATGAGGTGACAAAGGGATAGGTACCATGATCAATGTCGAGCAAGGTGCCCTGCGCGCCCTCGAACAACAGATTGGCGCCGCCACGGTGGGCATCGTAGAGTGCGCGCGGCACGTCGGCGATCATCCGGGTCAGGCGCGGCGCAATCGCCATGGCTCCGTCGTAGACCTGCTGAAAATCGACCGGAGCGGCGCCGTGATAATTCTTCAACACGAAGTTGTGGTATTCGAGGATCTCGCCGAGTCGCTCGGCAAAACGCTTGGGCTTGGTCAGATCCTGCAAGCGCAGACCACGACGCGCCACCTTGTCCTCGTAGGCGGGGCCGATGCCACGTCCGGTGGTGCCGATCTTGTTACTGCCGCGCGCGACTTCACGCGCCACGTCCATCGCCTGATGGTAGGGCAGGATCAACGGACAGGCTTCGGATATCTTCAGTCGCGCCTCGGCATCGATGCCGGCCGCCTGAAGCTCGTCAAGCTCCTTGATCAGGGCTTCCGGCGACAGAACGACACCATTGCCGATATAGCAGGTGACGCCGGAACGCAGGATTCCGGAAGGCACCAGATGCAGCACCGTCTTCTTGCCGCCGATGACCAGCGTATGGCCGGCGTTGTGCCCGCCCTGGAAGCGCACCACTCCCTGCGAGTGATCTGTCAGCCAATCGACGATCTTGCCCTTGCCCTCGTCGCCCCACTGGGTGCCGACGACCACTACGTTCTTTGCCATTTCAGTCTTCCTTCAGGGATTCAATGATCCAGTCATCGCCGCTGCGAACCAGAATCCGGTCGCAGCCAGCTTCGCGCAAGGTGCCCTCATGGCCCGGCAGGGCCAGCACCACGCGCTCGCCTTGCGCGCGCAGACGCAGTACCTCGGCATTGACGGCGCGCGAAGCGGAGCTCCCGTCGCGCAAAGCGAGGGCATCGTCTTCCGGCCACGGAGCCGCAATAGCGCCGCGCGCTGCGCCACCCGGCGACAGCCGCGCCAGTTCGCGCAAGTCCATGGAAAAGCCGGTGGCAGGGCGCGCGCGCCCATAGACCCGGCCGAAATCGTCGTAACGGCCACCCAGTGCCACGGCGCCGGGGCTGCCCGTGCAATACGCGGCAAAGGCGACACCGCTGTGATAATGATAGCCGCGCAGGTCGGCCAGATCGAAACTCAGTGGCAAGTCGGCGAGTGCATCGGCAAGGCGTCGCAGATCGGACAGCGCCGTCTCGATTGCAGGCAGCGCCGGCAGGACTTTCGCCGCGCGGTCCAGCACCTGCCGGTCGCCATAGAGCTCGGGCAAGGCCAGCAGTGCCGAGCGAACAGGATCGGCAACGCCCTTGACCAGGTCGCGCACCGTCGGCACGTCCTTGGCTTGCAGCGCCCCGAACAGTTCCTCCTCCGCAGCCGGCGCCAGGCCCGCCTGTTTGGCGAGCGCGCGAAAGACGGCCACATGGCCAAGATCGAAACGCGACGCGGTGATGTTGCACAGGCCAAGCGCCGCGGCCAACAGGCGAATCGCTTCGATGTCCGCCTCAAGCCCGGCGTGGCCGTAGATTTCAGCACCAATCTGCAGGGGCTCGCGTGTGGCATTGAAGCCGGCGGGCAGGGTGTGCAGCACGCTGCCGCAATAGCATAGACGCGTCACACCCTCGCGGTTTAGCAGATGGGCGTCGATGCGCGCAACTTGCGGCGTGATGTCGGCACGCACGCCCATGCTGCGACCGGAAAGCTGATCGACCAGCTTGAAGGTGCGCAAGTCGAGGTCGTGACCGCTGTCAGTCAGCAATGACTCGACATACTCAAGCAGCGGCGGAATGACGAACTCATAGCCGTGGCGGGAGAACTCGTCGAGCAGGCCGCGCCGCAAAAACTCGACGCGCAGCGCCTCGCGGGGGAGCACGTCTTCAATCGCCTCAGGCAGGAGCCAGCGTTGATTTGCCATGCTGGCTAGCGGAATACAGTCAGCAGAACGACGCCGACCAGCATCGACGACAGGCCGATGAAGCGGATCTGTCCGTCGCTCAGTTCAGTCACGCGGCGGAAAGCTTCCCGCCACACTCGCGGCGCGAGAAAAGGCAGGAGACCTTCGATCACCAGCATCAGGGCAAAAGCCAGCAGCAGGATATTGAGCATTTCAAACTGGCACCGACCCCGATTACTTGCCCTTGCCGCTGTTCTTCAGGTACTTGAAGAATTCGGAATTAGGCTCGACTACCATGACGTCGCTCTTGTTCCTGAAGCTGCCGCGATAGGCCTCAAGGCTGCGATAGAAGGCATAGAACTCGGCGTTTTCACCGAAGGCGCGGCCGTAGATCCCCGCCGCCTTGGCATCGCCCTCGCCTTTGATCTTCTGCGCATCGCGATAGGCCTCGGCCAGTATTACCTCGCGCTGCCGGTCGGCATTGGCCCTGATCTTTTCGGCTTCGGCGGCACCTTCGGCGCGCAACTCGCTGGCCACGCGCTTGCGTTCGGTCTCCATCCGGCGATAGACCGACTCGGAGACTTCCGGCGGCAGATCAACGCGTTTCAGGCGCACATCGACAATTTCGACGCCGATCGAACGCATCTCGGTATCGGCCTTCTTCTTCACCACCACCATGATGTCGTCGCGCTTGCCCGAAACCACGTCATGCACCGTGCGCCGGCCGAACTCCTCGCGCAAACCCGCATTGACGGTCTGCGAAAGCCGGGTTCGGGCCAGGGTTTCATCGCCACCGACCGAAACGTAGTACAGCTTGACGTCGGCGATGCGCCATTTGACAAAGGAATCCACCAGCACCGGCTTCTTCTCGGCGGTCAAAAAGCGTTCCGGCTCGGGGGTATCCATGGTCAGGATGCGCTTGTCGAAAATTCTGATGTTCTGGATCAGCGGCCACTTGAACTTCAGACCGGGTTCGGAAACGACTTCCTTGATCTCGCCAAGCTGGAAAATGATGGCGAACTGCCGCTGATCGACCGTGAATATCGTCATGGCGAACAGCACCAGCAAGCCGAAGATGAATGAAGCAACGAAAGACAGATGGCGCTGCATCAACGTTCTCCCCGTTCGCGCGAGCCCAGGTTGCCCCGTGTCCGGGCATCACCCGGCGCCGAACGCTCGGTTTGTGGCGGCGCATCGGGCGCGGCGACTGTAGCGGCCGGATTGGCGCGTGCTGCCGGAGCGACATCGACTGTGGCCGCTGCGGCAGTTGCGGCGCCGGCCGCCTGCATCAGCTTGTCCAGCGGCAGGTAGAGCAGGTTGCCGGGACCCTTGGCGTCGATCATCACCTTGCTGGTATTGGCGTAGACTTGTTGTACAGTTTCCAGATACATGCGGCTGCGCGTCACTTCCGGCGCCTTGCTGTATTCCGTCAGGATCTGCTTGAAGCGCGACGCATCGCCTTCGGCCGTGACGATGATGCGCTGGCGGTAGCCGGTCGCTTCTTCCATCAGTCGCGAGGCCGCGCCGCCCGCGCGCGGAATCACGTCATTGGCGTAGGCCTGGCCTTCGTTCTTCTGCCGCTCGCGGTCCTGCCCGGCCTTGACCGCGTCATCGAAGGCGGCCTGCACCTGCTCCGGCGGCTGGGTACTCTGCATATTGACCGAGCGGATCAGGATGCCGGTCTTGTAGCGATCGAGGATGTCCTGGATCAGTTTCTGGGTATTGGCCGCAATCTGGTCGCGCCCCTCGTAGAGCACGAAGTCCATCTTGCTCTTGCCGACCACCTCGCGAATCGCGGTTTCCGCCGCCTGCATAACGGCATCATCGGGATGGCGATTGTTGAACAGGTAGGCCTGCGGATCGGAGAGCAGGTACTGCACGGCAAACTGTACGTTGACGATGTTCTCGTCGTCGGTCAGCATCAGGGCCTCTTTGAGAACCTTGTTCTTGTCCGAGCCGCGATAGCCGACTTCGACGGTGCGCACACCCGTGACATTGACGATTTCATGGGTCTGGATCGGCCACGGCAGGCGCCAGCGCAGGCCCGGCTCGGTGGTTTCGTTGAAGCGGCCGAACTGCAGAACCACGCCGCGCTGCGAGGCATCGACGATGTAGAAGCTGCTGCCCAGCCAGACCACGGCCACCAGCATCAGGATGACGCCGATGCCGCCGCCGAACTGCCTGGGGCTGATCGAGGGCATGCGGTTCCCCGCGCCGTCTCCGCCGCCGTCTCCGCCGCCGTCACCGCCACGGCCCTTGTTGCCGAACAATCCGGACAAGCGGCGATTGAAATCGCGCCAGAGTTCTTCGAGATCGGGGGGGCCTTGATTGCCGCCGCCGCGTTTGCCGCCACCTGGCTGATTACCCCAGCCGTGGTCGTTGAGAGACATTAGGATTCCGGCTATCACGTGTGTATGTATTGGGTAGTGGAAAAAGGGAAACCGAAAGAAAAGTCTCAGGCTGCGGCGGCGGGAAGATCGTGTTGTCGGACTGCCACCTCGGCCAGAGCATCGCGCAACAGGGACAAGCCTGCTCCGCTGTGTGCACTGAGTCGAACGGCGGAAATGTTACCACAGTCGTCACGCTCGATTGCCGGGCTGGCCGCCGTCAAATCGATCTTGTTCCACACCATGATCTGCGGCACTTCGAGCGCCCCGATCTCGCCCAGCACCGCACCCACGGCTTGAATCTGCTGGTCGCGGTCAGGACTCGCGGAATCGACCACGTGCAGCAGCAAATCTGCCTGTGCGGTCTCTTCCAGGGTGGCCTGAAATGCCGCCACCAGGGCGTGCGGCAGGTCGCGGATGAAGCCGACCGTATCGGACAGGACAATCGGTCCGGCACCTTCGACGAAAACCTTCCGCGACGTGGTGTCCAGCGTCGCGAACAACTGGTCGGCAGCGTACGCTCCAGCCTTGGTCAAGGCGTTGAACAGCGTGCTCTTTCCCGCATTGGTGTAACCCACCAGCGAAATCGCCAGCACCTCGCCGCGGGTGCGCGCCCGCCTGCGCACTTTGCGTTGACGCTCGAGCTGCTTCAGGCGATCCTTGAGCAGTGCTACTCGTTTGCCCAGCAAACGACGGTCGGTTTCAAGCTGCTTTTCGCCGGGACCGCGCAAACCAATGCCGCCTTTCTGCCGCTCAAGGTGAGTCCAGCCGCGCACCAGCCGCGTGGCGAGATGCTGAAGCTGGGCAAGTTCGACCTGGAGTTTGCCTTCGTGGCTCTTCGCCCGCAGGGCAAAGATATCCAGAATCAAACTGCTGCGGTCGACTACCCGGCACTCGAGCGTACGTTCGAGGTTTCGCTGCTGGCCGGGAGACAAGTCATGGTTGAACACCACGACGTCCGCTTCATGTTGGCGAACAGCTTCGGCGATCTCGGCGACCTTGCCCTTCCCGGCAAAGAGCGCGGAGTCCGGCCTCGCCCGCTTTCCTGAAACTACCGCCAACGGGCGCGCACGGGCGCTGCGGACCAGCAAATTGAACTCGAAAAGCCGCTCGGCAAAGTCGCCGTCGCCGAAATCGAGTTGCACCAGAACCGCATTCTCGCCACTGGCAGGACGCTCGAACATCAGGGCGATGCCCTCACGGCAATCGCCAGCAACGGGATGACCCGATCAATCGGCTTCGGCTTCCTGGGCAAAATTGACGGGGCGGGCAGGAACCACCGTCGAAATGGCGTGCTTGTACACCATCTGTGTCACCGTATTCTTGAGCAGAACAACATACTGGTCGAAGGATTCGACCTGGCCCTGCAACTTGATGCCATTGACCAGGTAGATGGAAACCGGAACGTGCTCGCGACGCAGCGTATTCAGAAACGGGTCTTGTAACATTTGCCCTTTATTGCTCATGATGGTGATCCTTTGAGGATTGTTGGTCTTTTGAGTGAATTACTGTAATCGATTTTGCCTCGCCGTGCCACCAGCGCCGACTTTCACTTTTCGCGGCGGGACTTTGCTGGCCGTTTCACATTGGCAAACGGGTTTTCGCTGGTCTTGTACTGGATGCGCAGTGGTGTGCCCTGCAGTTTGAAAGCCTCAAGAAAGTAGCGCGCCAGGTAGCGGGAATACGATTCCGGGATGTGTTCCAGCGCGTTGCCATGGATAACGATGATCGGCGGGTTGCTGCCACCTTGATGCGCGTAACGCAGTTTGGGGCGGAACGCTCCGTGGCGTGGCGGCGTCTGTTTTTCGACGGCCGCGATAAGGACGCGAGTGAGCTTCGGAGTGGACATCTTGGCCATTGCCGCTGCGTAAGCCTTATCGACCGAGGTCAGAATGCCCGCGATGCCCTGCCCTTTCAGCGCCGAGACGTAATGCACCCGGGCAAATCCTAGGAAGTTCAGCTTGCGCGCGATGTCCAGCTTGATCTGCTCGCGGCGGTAGTCATCCACCGCATCCCACTTGTTCACTGCCACCACCAGCGCGCGCCCGGCGTCGATGATGAAGCCAGCGATGTGCGCGTCCTGATCGGATATCTCCTGTGTCGCATCGACCATCAACACGACTACGTTGGCCTCTTCGACAGCCTGCAGGGTCTTGATCACCGAAAACTTCTCAACCGTCTCGAACACGCGTCCCTTGCGCCGCAGGCCCGCCGTATCGATCAGGGTGTAGGCCCGGCCGTTGCGCTCAAAGGGAACCTCGATGGCATCGCGCGTGGTGCCAGGCATGTCGAAGGCGATCATGCGCTCTTCGCCCAACAGGGTGTTGACCAGCGTGCTCTTGCCGACATTGGGTCTGCCGGCGATTGCGACCCGGGGACCGACCGCGGCATCGTCCGCATCGCTCTCGTCGGGATACGGTGCCAGCGCCAGTTCGACCAGTTCGCGCACGCCTTCGCCGTGCGCGGAGGAAATCACGCAGGGATCGCCGCAGCCGAGCTCGTAGAACTCTGCAGCGACCACCGCCCGATCCATGCCCTCGCCTTTGTTCGCCGCAAGCAATACCGGGCGACCGCTTCTGCGCAGGAGATCGGCAATGACCTTGTCCTGGGAGGTAAGCCCGGTACGCACGTCAACAACAAAGACCAGCACGTCGGCTTCGGCGATCGCGGCCTCCGCCTGAAGCGCCATCTCCTTGACGATACCCTCCTTCGCCTGCGGCTCGAAGCCTCCGGTATCCACCACAAGATAGGGCTTGCTGCCCAACCGGCCATGCCCGTAATGGCGATCCCGGGTCAGGCCTGGCTGGTCAGCCACCAGCGCATCGCGCGAGCGTGTAAGGCGGTTGAACAGGGTCGACTTGCCGACATTCGGCCGGCCGACAATCACGAGAGTAGGCTTCATCCTAAGCCGGCGCCGCCGGATTCCAGAGCTTGATGTTCATGCCGGACGATCGAGAGCCTAACGAGCTTCCAGTGCATGCAGTCCGCCATTTGCTGTCTGCACCAGCAGGCCGGCGCCGAACAGAACCGGCTCGGCCCGCACGGCGCTGCCGTCGGTTGTGGCACGCGAGGCAAAAGCACCGTCCTCACGGCGCAGCAGATGCACCACGCCCTGATAGTCTGCTACCGCGACGTGGAGCCCCAGCGCCAGCGGGCGCGACAGACCGCGATTGGCCAGCTTGTCCTGCTTCCAGACGCTCGCCCCGCTGTTGCGATCGAGCGCATGCACGGCACCCTTGTCGTCGGCGATATACACGTAGCGGCTGTCCAGATCGAGGCCGGCGCTGGAAGACATGTCGCGCGACCAGAGCGTATTGCCGCTGGTGGTGTCAAAACAGGCGACTCTTCCCTGGAAAGCTGCCGCGCAGACGCTGCTGCCGCTCACAACCGGCGAACTGGTGACATCGGCGACGCGCTCCAGTTCCGTGGCGCCCTTGGGCAAGGCAACGGTGACTTCCCACACAGCCGCACCATTGTTGTTGGCTATCGCAACCAGCTTGCCGCCGGGAAAGCCGGCGAGGGTAACTTTTCCGGCCGGGACTACGCCCACATTCGACCGCAGGGACAGCGTCGGCGTGCTGCGTTGATAAACCCAGCGGCGCTTGCCGTCCACGGCATCAAAACCGAAGATACGCGAATCGCCGGAGCGAACGATGGCAAGTCCGTCGGCCACGGCCGGCGCGGCCAGAACTTCGGAGCTCACGCGCGCCTTCCAGATTTCGCGTCCGGTTCCCGCATCAAAGGCCAGCACTTCACCCTTGGGGGTACCTACCACCACCAGTTTGCCGTCGCTGCCAACGCCCCCGGAAATGATCTGGCCGGCCGAAATCCTCCATACCTGACGCCCGCCATCCAAGCGGGCTACCGTGCCGTCGCGGGCGGATGCATACACGCTGCTACCCACTACAGCGGGCGAGAACGTAAACTCACCGGCGCTGCCCACACTGGCCTGCCACTGGCTTTTCAGATCCGCAGTCGATTGGATAGCGGCCAGCTCCGCGGGCTTGACCTTGGGCGCGCTGGAACTGAAAGGATTGAGCTTCTCGACCGTCGAGCAGGCCCCCAGCAGCAGTGCCGAAACCACCGCGATCAAGGGCAGCGGCTGTTGCTTCACTTGGCCGCTCCGAGCGCGTCGCGCTTGGCCAGAACCACTTCCTTGTACCCGCCGCGCTGCCGGGCTTCATCGTCCTTCGCCAGCGCGTCGAACTTTGCCAGTGCGGCATCGTAGGCATTGCGCGCCTCGGCGGTCCTGCCCTGAGCGGCGAAGACGTCTCCGCGCAATTCGGCGAAGCGCGCTGCAAATGCAGCCGCCGGTTCCGCCGAAAGCTGCTTCATGGCCTCGTCGTACGCTTTCTCGTCGAGCATCACGGCCGCCAGCCGCAGCCGGGCCAGTTCGCGCAGACCCGCATCCTTTGCATTCTCCGCGGCCCACGCCAATTGTGCGCGGGCGTTCTTCGCATCACCCGCGTCAAGCTGCGCACGCGCCGCGATCATCGCACCCATCCCGGCATACGACGTCGAAGCGTACTTGTCGATCAGCTCGCCCGCCAGTTCGCGAGTGCGTTTGGCGTCTTTTTGCACCGCCGCTGTCTGCAGCCCGGAGAACAGGGCTGACGCCTGTGCCGACTGCTGGCGCTGCCACCAGTTCCAGCCCTGCCAGGCAACCACTGCCAGTGCCACGGCGACCAGAACGCCGGTCACCAGGTTGCCGTACATCTTCCACCAGGTCTTCAGTTCGTCGAGCTGTTCCTGTTCTTCAAGATCATAAGTTGCCATTGTCGTCTTCCAGAGGGAAAAGAATATCGCCGAGATGATCGGCCAGTTCGTCAAAGCTTACGCGCATCTGCTCCACCGGTTGGTCGAAGCCCGAGCGCAGGGGCTTCACACTGACCTCGTTGGCCGCCGTCTCGTCATCGCCGATGATCAGGGCAACGTAAGCACCCGACGCATCGGCTTTTTTCATTTGCGACTTGAAGCTGCCGCCACCGCAATGCAGATGGATTGCAAAGCCGGCACTGCGCAGCGCTTCGGCAACGCGAAAGGCAAAACGCCCGGCGGCCTCGCCCTGATGCACGAGGTAGGCGTCGGGCGCCGGAGCTTGGTGCCGATGGCCCTGATCCTGCCAGAGCGCCAGCAGCCGCTCGATGCCCATGGCGAAGCCGCAAGCCGGCGCAGGTTTGCCGCCGAGCTGTTCGACCAGGCCGTCATAACGGCCACCAGCGCAGACGGTGCCCTGCGCACCGAGCTGATCGGTGACCCACTCGAACACGGTCAGGTTGTAGTAATCCAGCCCGCGCACCAGGCGCGGATTGATGCGGTAGGGAATCGCCGCGTCCTTGAGCAGTTGCTGGACGCCCTCGAAATGCTTGAGGGATTCTTCGCCGAGATAGTCGATCAACTTCGGCGCCGCCTCGACCAGAGCCTGCATGGCCGGATTCTTGGTGTCCAGAATGCGCAAGGGATTGCTGTGCAGACGACGCTGGGCGTCTGCGTCGAGCTGGTCATGGTGCTGCTGGAAATAGGTCAGCAGTTCGGCGCGGTGGCGCGCGCGCTCTTCGCTCTGGCCGAGCGAATTTATTTCGAGGCGTATGCCCTCAAGCCCGAGGTCATCCCACAGGCGGGCGCACATGGCGATTTGTTCAGCGTCGATGTCGGGACCGGAGAAACCCATGGCCTCCACGCCGACCTGATGAAACTGGCGATAGCGGCCCTTCTGCGGCCGCTCATGGCGGAACATCGGGCCCATGTACCACAGCCGCTTGGGACCGTCGTAGAGCAGGTTGTGCTGCAGCACGGCGCGCACGCAGGACGCCGTGCCTTCCGGCCGCAGCGTCAGGCTTTCGCCGTTCAACGCATCCTCGAAGGAATACATCTCCTTTTCGACAATGTCGGTCACCTCACCAATGGCGCGAGCGAACAGCGGCGTCGGCTCGACCATGGGCATGCGGATCGGCCGGTAACCGTAGGCGGCCAGCCAGTCGCGCACGGACTCCTCGAACTGCTCCCAGAGTTCAGCGTCGACCGGCAGGATGTCATTCATGCCGCGGATGGCTTGCAATGTCTGGCTCATGTTTTGTCTATTCGGGCGGGCACGGTGGTTCTCTGCCGGGCGCGATCAATGACTCGCTCTTTGCGGATACTTTCTGGACACATAGTCGTCAACGATCTGGCGGAACTCGGCTGAGATGTTGTCGCCGCGCAAGGTGACGACGCGCTCGCCATCCACATACACCGGCGCCACCGGCGCTTCGCCCGTTCCGGGCAGCGAAATGCCGATGCTCGCGTGCTTGCTTTCGCCGGGCCCGTTCACCACGCAACCCATCACCGCCAGCGTCATGTTCTCGACGCCGACCCGGGCCAGGCGCCATTCCGGCATGCGTTCGCGCACGTAATTCTGGATATCCTGCGCCAGCTCCTGGAACACCGTGCTGGTGGTGCGCCCGCAACCGGGGCAGGCCGCCACCAGCGGCGTGAAGGCGCGCAGGCCCATGGTCTGCAGGATTTCCTGGGCGACGATCACCTCGCGCGTGCG
>JAUXUK010000075.1 GCA_030680805.1 Sulfuritalea sp.
GCCGTACCAGCGAGTTCTCGGGCGATCAGGTACGGGCTGTCGATGTGCTTGGTGGCCCAGCCGAGTTCGAAGGGCACGAGGTTGTACAGGCCAGGCTTCAGTCGCGTGACCAATCCTCGCTGCTGGGCCTTGTGCACGAGATTGCGGGCCGCTGCGGCCGACAGGCCGGTGATCGAGCCTACATCCGCCAGGGTGAACACAGACCGGCGAAGCTCATTCAGCTCGGTGAATAGCTGCGCTGCCCGTGGGCCTAGCGTCTTCGTTTGCAAGTGATATTTTGCGCTCAATTGGCGTCCCAAAGAGAAACTTACTGTGCGTTAAATATAACAAAAACAATACTCAGCGGCAATTTGGTCTCTCCTCGGAAGACAAATGGAGCGTGGAATATAACCTTTCCATTTCCGATCTGGCGGGCTGCGGCATAGCGCGGTGGTGTGCCGTCGAGCGGATCAGGCCAAGCAGGGGACGTTGGAAAGGTAATTTACAGGCCGAGCCCGTGCTTCACCATCCGACAGAACCGTTGACTCTGCCGTGGTCGATCGTGGTACTTTGCAAGGGGGGAGGGCGAGTATGATCGCCTTGGAACATGCTTCGGCTCCTGTCGGTCGTTGACAATTAATGCCGAAAAGTAGTCACCCCGCAAACCGAGTCCATCTCCCGCGCTGGGCAAAGTGGTCGCTTTCTGACGGTATAAGTGACGGTAAAACTAGATGGCAAATCTAAAGAAAGCTCGTATTCATGCGGCTTTCAATGTGCAGGAAACAATTGAGTGGGAGTGAAGGCCGGGCGACCGCCGGCTATTGAGATCTAGGCGATAGCGGCGGTATCGGGCGACGACTGGGCAGCAGCCTGTCGGGCCGCCTCCGCCGCATCTTCCGCCCGCTTCAGGCATTCGGTAATGGCCGGAAAGTTGTGCTGCAACGCCACATCCGAAGCCCGTCCCGACGGGCCGGACAGCGAAGGCGATGCACCGCGCTTGAGCATGGCCTGGACTATCTTGAGATTGCCATGCTTGGCAGCGTGCATCAATGGCGTCATGCCCTGATCGTCAATCGTATCGAGATCGAAATCCATCGTCAGCACGGTATTGACGTAGGGAAGATTGCCACGCTCTATGGAATGGAGCAGAACCCGGGTCGCTTCCGGATTCGGCTTGCGTTTCTTCGGTTCCAGCCCCGACGGTATCAGCTTCGCGCTGTAGTTGGCCAGGGACAGGATAACCATGACAACCAGCGTAAAGAGCAGCGGCGTCTGGCTGATGCCGAGTCCCTCGGCCCATTTTTCGGGCAGGTTGGCGCCTACGGCAAGCAGTGCGTAGAGCAGAAAGAAGAAGAACCTGACATAGAGAAACAGGGCAAGAACCACCATCAGGCCCAACACCCCCATGATCAGACTGGTTTCCACCCCGATAGCGTCGAGCACTCTCGGCGGAAGATTGGCCACCAGCGCCATGGTCCCGACCAGCCCGAGCAAGGTCCATTCCCTGATCTGTTTTTGTTTGACGATATCCATATCGACCGGTAGTCAGAAAGACTGGTTGCAGGAGGGTGGAACCGGAATCATGAGTCGGCGACAACATTGAAGACTGGTCGCGATCGATCACTCATAAGCAATTTAACGCATCTTGCGCCCTGATGGAAATCCCGTGGATATAGAAAAGTGATTCCTGATTCCGCATTTTTTTGAAATACCCCTCGAGAAACGCTAGACTTGCATATTTGGTGCACAGCGGCAATCCAGCGATCGGACAACAAGGAGAATTAGTGATGAAACGGCAATGGGTATTTGCTTTCGAGGAAGGCGACGGCAAGAACAAGATGCTGCTGGGCGGCAAGGGCGCCAACTTGTGCGAGATGACGCAGATCGGCCTCAATGTGCCGCCAGGTTTCGTGATTACCACCGACGCCTGCCTCTCCTTCCTGGAAAAGGACCGCCTGCCCGACGGCGCGATGGACGAGATCCTCGCGCACATGAAGGCGCTGGAGAAAAAGACCGGCAAGACCTTTGGCGGCGCCGACAACCCGCTGCTCGTATCGGTACGTTCCGGTTCCTCCATGTCGATGCCGGGGATGATGGATACCATTCTCAACCTTGGCCTCAACCCGACCACGCTCAAGGGCTTGATCGCCCTGACGGGCAACCCGCGATTCGGCTACGACGCCTGGCGTCGCTTCATCCAGCTCTTCGGCAAGATCGCCCTGGGAATTGGCGACGAACACTTCGATGCGGCGATGACGCTGATCAAGACGCGCTACGGCGCCAGCCAGGACATCGATCTGAAGACGGAGCACCTGGCCGAACTGGCCAACGAATTCCTTGCCATTGTCCAGCGGCATACCGGCAAGCCCTTCCCCGAGGATCCCTACCAGCAGTTGGAGATCGCCATTGGCGCGGTGTTCCGCTCCTGGAACGGCAAGCGCGCCATCGACTATCGCCGCCAGTTCAAGATCACCAAGGACATGGCCAGCGGCACGGCCGTGAACATCTGCACCATGGTCTTCGGCAACATGGGTTCTGATTCCGGCACCGGCGTCGGCTTCACGCGCAACCCGGGCACCGGGGAAAACATCATCTACGGCGAATACTTGGTCAACGCCCAGGGCGAGGACGTGGTGGCCGGCATTCGCACGCCGAAGGCAATTGCCGAGATGGAACAGGAAATGCCGGAAATCTACCTGCAGTTGCAGGAACTGCATGCGCGTCTCGAATCGCACTATGCGGAAGTGCAGGACTTCGAATTCACCATCGAGAAGGGCACGCTCTACTGCCTGCAAACCCGCAACGGCAAGATGAATGCGCGGGCAATGTTGCGCACTTCGGTCGAAATGCACCGGGATGGCCTGATCACCCGCGAGAAAGCCCTGATGCGGATTGATCCGATGCTGCTCGAACAAATGCTGGCGCCGCAACTGGCCGCCGACTTCAAGGGCAAGCCCCTGGCGACCGGCCTGCCGGCGTCTCCTGGCGCTGCCTCGGGCAAGATCGTGTTCGATGCCGATACGGCCGAAGAGCGTGGCCGGGCAGGGGAGCGCATCATTCTTGTCCGTGAGGAAACCAAGCCCGAAGACATCCACGGCTTCTTCCAGGCGCAGGGCATTCTGACCAGCCGCGGTGGCAAGACCTCGCACGCGGCAGTGGTTGCGCGCGGCATGGGCAAGCCCTGCGTTTCCGGCTGCGAAGCCATTGTCATCGACGACCATGCGCGCCGCGCCATCATTGGCGAAACAACCTTGCACGAAGGTGACGTGATTACCATTGACGGCAGCACCGGCAAGGTCTATGCGGGCGAAGTTCCCACGGTCGAAGCGACGTTTTCCGAGGACATGGCAACCCTGCTGGGCTGGGCCGACAACGTGGCACGCCTGAGGGTGATGGCCAACGCCGACACGCCGGACGATGCCGCGCGCGCACGGGTTTTCGGCGCCATGGGCATCGGTTTGTGCCGCACCGAGCGCATGTTCAACAGTTCCGATCGGCTGCCCATCGTGCAGGAGATGATCCTCGCCGAGTCCGTCGAGGAGCGCCAGGCCGCGCTGGATCGCCTGCTGCCGATCCAGCGTGCCGACTTCAAGGGCATCTTCAAGGCCATGAAGGGCCTGCCGGTAACGGTACGCCTGCTTGACCCGCCGATGCACGAATTCCTGCCGACCACTGCGCAGCTGGAACTGGAAATCGCCCACTTGCACCATTTGCGCGATTCGATCAAGGCGCTGGAAGAATTGCCGGAAACCCTCAAGCTGCTCAATCCGAAGCTGTACCAGCAGTATTCGGACGGCCTCAGCAAGCTGTCGCTGGCCATGTCGGTCTTCAAGGACAGCCATCTTGAGGAGGACGTCATCCACAAGAAGGAAAAGATACTCAAGAAGGTCCGTGCGCTGTCAGAGGTCAACCCCATGCTGGGACACCGCGGCGTGCGCTTGGGCATCACCTATCCCGAGATCTACATGATGCAGATCCAGGGGATACTCGAAGCCGCCGCCCTGTGCGCGAAAGAGGGCATCGAGGTTCATCCGGAAATCATGGTTCCGCAGGTGGCGACGGTCGAAGAGCTGCGCCGCATCCACAGCTACGTGCAGCGCCTGCACAAGGTCGTCGAACTGACTCACGGCATCAAGGTGGACGTCAAGTTCGGCAGCATGCTGGAAGTGGTGCGTGCCTGCCTGCGTGCCGGGCGCATGGCCGAAGATGCCGAGTTCTTCTCCTTCGGCACCAACGACCTGACACAGGCGACCTTCTCCTTCAGCCGCGAAGACGCCGAAAACAAGTTCCTGCCCGCCTATATCGAAACCGGAATCCTTCAGGACAACCCGTTCGAAGTGCTGGATCAAAAAGGCGTCGGCGAACTGATGAAGTTGGCCGTCAGCGAAGGACGCAAGACCAAGCCCGATCTCAAGGTAGGCATCTGCGGCGAGCACGGCGGACATCCGGCGTCGATTCGCTTCTGCCATGACATCGGGCTCACCTACGTGTCGTGTTCCGGGCCACGCGTGCCGATCGCGCGACTGGCGGCGGCGCAGGCTCAGTTGATGGAAACGGGTGGCGCCGTCACCAAGAACGCCTAGGGCATTCGTACGACGGCCGCAGCGCGCGGCGGCGGTGATGCCATAATCGACCCCATGGACGATAGCGGATTCATGGGGCTGGCGCTGGATCAGGCGCGCGAGGCGGGCGCTGCCGGCGAGGTGCCGGTCGGCGCCTTGATTGTGCTCGACGGCGAAGTCGTCGGGCGTGGCTTCAACCAGCCGATCAGTCGCCACGACCCGACCGCTCATGCCGAGATCATGGCGCTGCGCGATGCCGCGACGCGTCTGGGCAATTACCGCCTGCCCGGCTGCACGCTATACGTGACGCTGGAACCCTGCGCCATGTGTGCCGGCGCGATCATGCATGCACGCATCGACCGCGTCGTGTTCGGCGCGCGCGACCCCAAAACCGGCGCTGCCGGCAGCATCATCGACCTGTTCGCCGAAGCGCGGCTCAACCACCATACCTCGGTGCTCGGCGGCTTGCTGGCGGAGGAATGCGGGAGCCTGCTGTCGGGCTTCTTCGCCGCGCGCCGCGGGCGCACCCTGGTGGCCTGATCCGTCCATGCATATCCGCATCAGCCTGCCGCAACAAACCCTGGAACTCCATGACGAGCGCGGTGCGCTGCTGCGCCGTTATCCCGTATCGACAGCAAAGAACGGAGCTGGCGAACAGAGTGGCAGCTTCCGCACGCCGCGCGGCCGACACATCATCCGGGCAAAAGTCGGCGCTGGCGAGACGGCGAATGCAGTGTTCAAGCGGCGCCGGCCGACCGGCGAAGTATGGACAGCGCAGCTCGCGGAGCAATTCCCTGGTCGCGACTGGATCCTGACGCGCATTCTGTGGCTGTCGGGCAAGGAACCGGGGCGCAATCGCCTCGGTGAAGTCGACACCATGCGCCGCTATATCTATCTGCACGGCTCGCCCGACGCCGTCGCCATGGGCACGCCCGGTTCGATCGGCTGCGTGCGCATGCGCAACCAGGACATCATCGAGTTGTTCGATCTGGTCCCGGCCTATACACCGGTCGATATCGTCGAATTCGGCGTCGAAGCCGGCGACTGGAGCGAACTCGGGACACAGGCACGCCAGGTGCGCGATGCGGTGTTCGTCGACGAGCAGAAGGTCCCGCGCGACATCGAGTGGGACGAGCACGATGCCGTGAGCCGGCATGTCGTCGCGCTCGACAGAGATGGCGGTGCGATCGGCACTGGACGCCTCCTGTCAGACGGTCATATCGGCCGCATGGCGGTGCTGGCCGACTGGCGCGGCAAAGGCGTCGGCCGTGCGCTGCTGGAAAAGTTACTGGAAGAAGCCCGCCGGCAGAGTCACGCTCATCTGGCGCTGCATGCACAGACGCAGGCCAGCGGCTTCTATCGTCGCTTCGGCTTTGTCGAGGAAGGGCCGGAGTTCATGGAAGCCGGCATTCCGCACCGGACCATGGTGCGCTCAGCCTGAAACCGGGATTCTGAAGCGATAGCGCATCCGCTCGCCGCGCTGCGCCCCGGGCAGCCAGGTCTGCTCGTCGAAACTGGCCCAGCCATCCTTGCCCACACACAATACGGTGGAACCGCGCGTGCCATAGCCGGGCGATTTGACGAAAGCCGAGGACAGCAGGCGTTCCCAGTCGAGCGGAACCCCGGTTTGCGGCAGGTGCGCGTCGGGATGGATGCCGTCGTCCTGCAGCAGATCGAGCAGGGCTTCATCGTCTGGCAGACGCTCGAGCGCCTGCGCCAGCGCCGTCTTGCCAGCGCCGACTTTCGGCCAGGGCGTATCGAGCAGGTGATTGGACACGCCATATACGCCCGGCTCGAGCTGCCGCGCTGCACCGCCCATGTTGGACGACCACCACAGCGTGGTGCCGTCGCCCACCAGCAGGTTGTAGCCGTTGCATTGCCTGCCGAGGGGTGCAACGCTGTCCAGATAGTCCTGCGGCGCTTCGTTCCCGGCGAGAAAATCCGCCACCAGTCCGCCACGCGAGGGCACGTCTTTTCGATTTTGTGAAGGATCGCGAAAGTTGGTCAGCGCCGCGAAGCGCCCGCTGCGGGTGACACCCATCCAGGTGCCGCCCGCTTCCAGATCGCGTCCGGCCAGCAACTGCGGCGCATCCTTCCAGAAGGCGGCCGGCGCCGTCGGCCGGGCGAAGAACTCGTCGCGATTGGCCGCCACCACCAAGGGGTAGTCGGCATGAACCCGCCACGCGACGAGGATCAGGCACATCTTGCCTAGCTCATCTCGTAGGGCAAAGCCAGAAACTCGAGGCGGTCGCCGCCCGGCGCGCCGACATGCACTTCACCGGCTTCCACGGCGCCGATTTGCACGCAGACCAGGCACTCGAAGCCGCCGGCCGGGGAGGGCGCCACGCTGACGATCGCGCCGCAGTGCTGCTCGCCGGTTTCCGGGGCATAGACCGAGGCGCCGGGGACTGTCGCCGTCGCCAACCGGGCGCGAAACGTGCGCCGCTTGACCTTGCCCAGGTACTGCGTGCGGGCGACAATTTCCTGACCCGGATAGCAGCCCTTGGTAAAGCTGACGCCCGCGACGGCGGGCAATTCCATGTTGAGCATTTGCGGTATGAACGCTTCTTGCGTGGCGGCCACCACGCGCGGCTGTCCGGCGGCGATTTCCAGCCATTGCCACGCCGCCAGACCTACCGGGCGAGCCGTCGCCGCCAACGCCTGCCAGCGCGAAGTGGCTGCGGTTGGGTCGAGCGCCAGCAGCCAGCGTGTGTCGTCCAGCCGGATGGCCTGACCGCCCTCGACCGGCGCAACGCCGAAGCGCGGCAGTCCGGCCACCGCTTCACCCAGAGAAAAACTCGGCGCTGGCTGGCTTTGCATACCTGGAATTCCGCTTCGCGGGCAGGTAACGGCGATCGGAGCAGAAAAGCCAATCAAGGCACGTTCGCCAGTCGCATCCGTCAGCTTGACCTTGGATCGCAGCACGTACATCGAGAGCTTTTTCAGCATCGCCGGCAGGATGTCCCGGGGCAGCATCAGCAGGAAATCATCACCGTCGCGCCAGATCAGAAACAGCGCCAGCAAGCGTCCCTTGGCCGTGCAAAAACCGGCAAAACGCGCACCGCCCGGCCCGATGCCGTTGATGTCGTTGGTCAGCAGGTTGTGCAGAAAACCGGGGGCATCAACCCCGCTGGCGCGGATCAGTCCCATGTCGGCCAGAGGGGCGACGACCGCGCCATCGCGCGCCGCCGCCAGTTCATCCGCGACCACGCCGAAACGGCTGCCATCCTCTGTCAATCCTTGGGCGGCAAGGAGGGAAATCAATTCTTGGGTCATCAGCGGCGTCCGGGTTGAGGGGGTGGCAATGTTATTATCGCCACAGCGGTGCAGATTGCGCCTGCCCCGTCCTTATTCAAGTCTTCATGCGTACGTTCAAACTCATCCTGCTGGTGCTGATTCTCGCATTTCTCGCGGCAATCGCGGGCGCCGGCTGGCTCTCGGTGCGTCCTTTGCCCATGCAAAACCAGCCGACCGCTTTCTCGGTGCCGCCCGGCGCCAGCCTGCGTGCCGCAGCACAGGCGGTCCAGGCCGCAGGCATCGGACTGCCCGCGTGGCAACTGGAGTGGCTGGGGCGCGCGCTGGGACGCTCGGCGAAGATCAAGGCCGGCAGTTACGAAGTGGAGCAGGGCTTGACTGCCTTGGCGCTGCTCGACAAGCTGACCCGCGGCGATGTGCTGCAAGGAGAACTCGTTCTCGTCGAGGGCAAGACCTTCCGCCAGTTTCGCACCGCGCTGAACGAACACCCCGACCTTGCGCACGACTCCTTGAAACTCACCGACAGCGAAATCCTGATCCGCTTGGGCGCAAGCGAGCGCCATCCGGAAGGGCTGTTCTTTCCCGACACCTATCTGTTCAACAAGGGCAGCAGCGATTTCGACGTCCTGCGCCGCGCCTACAAGGCCATGCAGCCGCGGCTGGCGGGCGCATGGGAACGCCGCGACACCACCGTGCCGTTGAAAACGCCCTAC
>JAUXUK010000079.1 GCA_030680805.1 Sulfuritalea sp.
TCTATCAGCAATTTCCGTCCTTGCAGCGTTGTTCTGGCATTCTTATGGCTGTTCATCCGGTGGGTCTCCTGAGAGTACTGAAGTGTCGAGAACTCCAGTTTCCCAGAACTTGCCGGGTGAACAACCTATTGAAACACTACAACTAGTGCGGTGTTGCAGGCAAAGAGCGAGTTATGAACCACGTTTCGTCATTCCCGCGGAAGCGGGAATCCAGCGACGTTGGTGGACAAAAGCACTGGGTTCCCGCTTTGCCACCCCGCGAAGCGGAATCCAAGGCATGCAGAGCCGCGGGAACGACGGATGTCCATTTCAGTGTTCCGTCAAGAATGCAGCGCTACACTAGGATACCGTCCGATCCTTTGGATCGGGGCCTTGCCTGCCGGAGATTCCGCTTCGCGGGCCGGCAATAAAAAAGACCCGACGCCTTGCGGGGTCGGGTCTGAAACCAGCCCTTTTGCGGGGCCGGAGGAGGAGACGTTGTGAAAGCGAAGCTTCAGTGCAGGCTAACGTCGGCTTATTTGACGTTAAGCGAAGCGGCCGGAACTAAAGTCGCTTAGGCGGCTTTCTTGGCCTTCGGCGCGTTGGTGCCGACAGCCTTGACGGTCGCGGTGGTAGCGGCAGCGACATTGGCTTCAGCGATCTCGGCGACTTGCTTGGCGGCCTTGGTCATGCTGTCGTAGGCCGAGTTCGCGGCGGCAATCGCCGACTTCACGGCAGCCACGGCAACATCGGAACCAGCCGGTGCGTTCTTGGCGGCCTTGTCCAGCGCGGAAGCGACATTCTTGTTGATTTCGGAGAACTGGCCTTCGACAACCTTCGACAGTTCTTCCTGGGTCTGGGTGGCGATCTCATACACGCTGCGCGAGTAGGCAACAGCCTTCTCCACGGCGGGCTGGGCCAGCGTGGTTTGCATGGCGACCAGTTGCTGCACGTCCTTGACGGCGAGCAGGGCCTTGGCGCTGGCAACGCTGTCTTCCAGCATGGCGCGGGCGGTGTTGAGGTTGAGGGCGGCAAGGCGCTCGGCGCTGGCGAAAGCCGTGTTGGCGATGGTCAGCAGGGTTTCTACGTTGGCCTTGTTGGCGCTGGCGAATTGTTCGGTGGTGGCGTTCATGGTTATCTCCTGGAAAATGGGTTTGAAACGGGGTTTGGGTTTCGTATTCGGAATGCTCACCCTGTCCGTCCGGGCGATGTTGCAGTGCATCATGCTTTGCATTATAGGGATGAAACTCGCCATGTCAACAAATTTTTGGTGCGTCGCACCAAAAATTTGTGTTTTGAGAATAATAGTGCTGTAACAATGAGTTATAAAAGCAACAAAGGCCCCGCAGGGCCTTTGTTGTTGCGTTGCGAAAGAACGCCTAGCTGTCGCGGAAGACGGGCTTGCGCTTTTCGACAAAGGCCGCCATGCCTTCCTTCTGGTCGGCCAGGGCAAAGGCCGAATGAAAGGTGCGGCGCTCGAACAGCAGGCCTTCCTGCAGACTGGATTCGTAGGCGCGATTGACCGATTCCTTGATCATCATCACGATCGGCAGCGAGAATCCGGCAATGCTTGTCGCTGCCGCCAGGGTTTCTTCCAGCAGCTTGTCGGCGGCGATGATGCGCGCCACCAAACCAGCACGTTCGGCTTCCTCGGCGTCGATGAAACGGGCGGTGAGGCACATGTCCATCGCCTTGGCCTTGCTCACGGCGCGCGGCAGGCGCTGGGTGCCGCCGGCGCCGGGCAGGATGCCGAGCTTGATTTCGGGCTGGCCGAACTTTGCTGTGTCGGCGGCGTAGATCATGTCGCACATCATCGCCAGTTCGCATCCGCCGCCCAGCGCAAAGCCGGCGACCGCGGCGATGATCGGCTTGCGGCAGCGAATGATGCGGTCCCAGTTGCGGCTGATGTAATTGGCTTTGTAGACATCCATGAAGTTCCAGCCGGCCATGGCGCCGATGTCGGCACCCGCGGCGAAGGCCTTTTCCGAGCCGGTGATGACGATGCAGCCGATGTTTGGGTCGGCCTCGAATGTGTCCAGCGCGGCCCCGAGTTCGTCGATCAGCGTGTCGTTGAGGGCGTTGAGCGCCTTGGGCCGGTTGAGGGTAATCAGCCCGACCTTGCCGCGGGTTTCCGCGATGATGTTTTCGTAACTCACTGCGCTGTCTCCTGACGGGGGGTGGCGATGGTCTGGGCGCCTTTCAGCACCGGTGCCATGGTCGCAGCCGGGCGCGCGGATGCGGGGGGCGCGGCGGCGGCATCCTTGTTCTTCGGCTGGATCACGGCACGTACGCGATCGGTGCTGCCCGGCTTCGCGCGCGTGCCGTTGGGGCCGCTGGTGACGAAGTAGTTCTCCGTCCTCGCGTCATAGGAAATGAACTGGCCGCGAACCTCGTCGAGACCGCTCTTGACCCAGGCGTGATTGAAGAATTCGGTTTTCTCGGCCTTGGCATCGTGCTCGATGCGTTCGCCTTCGCCCTCGATGTAGTCGTCCTGGCCTTCGCGCTTCTGCTTGAAGCGCGGCGGTGTGCTGGCGGTGCCGGTAGCGACGCCGCGCTGATAGCCGTCGTCGTCCTGGGTGACGACGATACGTTCGGCGCGAATGATCAGCGTGCCCTTGACCAGTTGCACGTTGCCTTCGAAGATCTGGACCTTCTTCACGTCATCGACGGAAACCCGGTCGGCTTCAATATTGACCGGCTTGTCGCGGTCGGCTTTTTCCGCCCGCGCCGCAGCGGCGGCGAGCGTGAGGCCGGCAATGCCGGCAATGGCGGCGAGTCGAAGAAAAGGTTTCATGGAGTTTCGGTCCGGTTGCGATGGAGGGTGCCGGTAACGCGGCCGCGCAGGACCGAGATGCCGGATCTGTTGTCGATGTCGAGTCCGATGCCGTTCAGGATGCTTTTCCCCTGGGTGATGACCACCGGATCGTTGGTGTGTCCCTTTTCATCATCGGGAAACACCTTCAGCGTTCTGGTTTCAAGCACGGTGGAGGGCGAACCGGTCGCCGCGCTGTGGCGAATCACGCGGACGTCATCGACCAGATCGACTTCCTTGCCGTCCTTGCCGACGTAGGCCATGCGGGCAAATATTTCAGTGGGCGGCTGTTGATGGTAGGTGATGTGCGGCGCGGTGACGACGGTCGTGTCGTCGTCGGGGTAGTGCAGCAGACTGGCGGCGACGACGGTATGTTGCAACTTGCCCTCGGCATCGAAGCGACGCACCTCGAAGCGTTCGACCCAGTAGTCGGGGTCGTGTCGCTGCGGGCCGCGCGGATTGTCGCCCTGGATGACCCGGTTGAGCCAGAAGGTCAGCGCCGCCAGCAGCACCAGCATGGCCAGCGGAAACAGCGAGGCGGCGCGATCTTTCACTTGAGGTATTCCGCCATGGCCGCATCCCACTTGCCCTGGGCCCGAATGATCAAATCGCAGACTTCGCGCACCGCGCCGCGACCGCCACCCTTGCTCGAGACGTAATCAACGCGGGCGAGAACTTCGCCGTGTGCATCGGCTACCGTCGCGGAAAAGCCGCAGGCGCGCAGGATCGGCAGGTCAACTACGTCGTCACCCATGTAGCCGGTTTGTGCCAGCTCTATTCCGCGCCGCGCCGCCAGTTCGATCAGCAGCGCGCGCTTGTCTTCGACGCCCATGTGCAGTTCTGTGATGCCAAGGTTCTGGGCGCGCAACTCGAGTGCGCGCGAACGGCGACCGCTGATGATGGCGACTTCCACGCCGGCCCGTTGCAGCATCTTGATGCCATGGCCATCGAGGCTGGAGAAGGCCTTGATTTCGTCGCCCTGCGAGCTGAAGTAGAGCGTGCCGTCGGTCAGCACGCCGTCCACGTCGAAGCCCATGAGGACCAGTTTGGCGGCTTTGTTCGCGGCCGCGGTTACGACGCCGTTCATCAGACGACTTTCGCCCGGAACAGGTCGTGCATGTTCAATGCGCCGCACAGTGCGCCGGCGTCATCCTTCACCAGCAGCTGGTTGATCTTGTTGGCTTCCATCATCTCCACCGCTTCGACGGCGAGGCGGCGCGGCCCGATGCTGCGCGGATTGCGCGTCATGACGTCAGACACCGGCGTTGCGCGCAAGTCGCCGAAGCGCTCCATGGCGCGCCGCAGGTCGCCGTCGGTAAAGATGCCGGTAATGCTCGCTGCGGCATCGAGTATCACCGCCATGCCCATGCCGCCTCGGGTCATGGCCGCCAGCGCAGCCGGCACGAGCGAACTTTCGGCCAGCGTCGGCACATCGACCTGCATCACGTCGGCGACATGGGTGAGCAGCTTGCGGCCCAGCGCGCCACCGGGGTGGGAGCGGGCGAAGTCCTCGGCGCCAAAACCCCGGGCGTCGAGCAGGGCCACTGCCAGCGCATCGCCCAGCGCCAGTGCGGCGGTGGTGCTGGCGGTCGGCGCCAGATTCAGCGGGCAGGCTTCCTGATCGACGCGGGCGTCGAGGTGGATGTCGGCTTCCTGCGCCAGCGACGAAGTTTCATTGCCGGTGATGGCGATCAGCTTGCCCCCCAGTCGCTTGACCAGCGGCACGATGGTCAGCAGCTCGTCGTTCTCGCCGGAATTGGAAATCGCGATCAGGACGTCGTCGCGGGTGATCATGCCCAGGTCGCCATGCACGGCTTCGGCGGCATGAACGAAATAGGCCGGGGTGCCGGTGCTGGCGAAGGTGGCGGCCAGCTTGCGCGCAATGTGGCCGGACTTGCCGATGCCGCTGACGACGACGCGGCCGCGGCTCTCCAGTATCAATGCGACGGCCGCACAAAACTCCGGTCCGATCCGCCGCGCCAGCGCCGCGACCGCAGCCGCTTCGATCTCGAGCACCTGGCGGCCCATGGCAACGACGCGGGCATCGTCGGGAACGCGAGCAGTTGCTGAAGATTCAGGTAGCTTGATGGCTTGGTTCATCGGGGGCGGGCGTTCAACGTGAAATATCTCGTTCGGAGCGACTGGTAATAGTCGAGCGAAGCGAGCCGATCAGTAGCCCCCCCGTGAGGGGGGATGGGGGGAGGGCGTTCAATTTGCATATCGCGTGTTCCATCCTCTGCGGGTGGAGCTTGCGGCCATGAGCGTTATGATGGAGCCAAATTATAGCAACCGCGCTCCGCATCTTCCTTTATTGCCCGTTCCATGACCGACACCCTGCCCCTGATTCTGCTGTTGCTCGCCGCCGCGGTCGTCGTCGTGGTTGTCTTCCGCATGCTCGGCTTGCCCCCGATCATGGGCTACCTGCTGGTGGGCGCCGCCCTCGGACCCCATGCCGCGGGCTGGGTGCCGGATACCGAGCAGACGCGGCATCTTGCCGAATTCGGCGTGGTGTTCCTGATGTTCAGCATCGGTCTCGAATTTTCGCTGGCACGCCTGTACAGCATGAAGCGCATCGTCTTCGGCCTCGGCCTCGCGCAGGTACTGGTGAGCGTGCTGGTGGCGACCGTGCTGGCGCGGCTGGCCGGCATTCCCTGGTTGGCCGGCATTGCGCTGGGCGGTGCGCTGGCCATGTCATCGACGGCGATGCTGTCCAAGCTGCTGACCGAACGCGGCGAACTCGACGCCCCGCACGGACGCGAAGTGATCGGCGTCCTGCTGTTCCAGGACATCGCCGTGGTGCCGCTGCTGGTGCTGATTCCGGCGCTGTCGCAGCCGCTCGAGGCGATGGCCGAGGCGCTGCTGCTGGCGGCCTTCAAGGCCACCGTGCTGCTGACGCTGGTGTTGTTCATCGGGCAGCGGGCTCTGTCCGCCTGGTTTCATCTGGTGGCGCGCAGAAAGTCCGCCGAGCTGTTCATGCTCAATGTGCTGCTGATCACCCTTGGCCTCGCCTGGTTGACCGAACTGGCGGGCCTGTCCCTGGCGCTGGGCGCCTTCACGGCCGGCATGCTGATCGGCGAAACCGAATACCGCTATCAGGTGGAAGAAGACATCAAACCCTTCCGCGACGTGCTGCTGGGTTTGTTCTTCGTCGCCATCGGCATGCGCCTCAATGTGCCGCAGATCCTCGGCCAGTGGCCGCTGGTGGCGGGCATCCTGGTGGCGCTGGTGGCACTCAAACTGCTGGTCGTCGGCATCTTCTCAAGGCTGCTGGGAAGTTCGCCCGGCACGGCGCTACGCAGCGGCCTGTGGTTGTGTGCCGGCGGCGAATTCGGCTTTGTCGTTCTCGCGCGCAGTGGCGACGTGGGTCTGCTCAACGCGGCAACGCTGCAGCCGGTGCTGGCGGCCATGGTGCTCTCGTTGCTGATGGCGCCGCTGATCGTGCATTTCTCCGACCGCCTGGTGTTTCGTTTTGTCGCTTCGGAATGGCTGCTGCGGTCGATGCAGCTGACGCAACTCGCCGCGCAGTCGCTGGGTACCGACAAGCACGCAATCCTGTGCGGCTACGGGCGCACCGGTCAGCACCTGGCGCGTTTTCTCGAAGCCGAGGGCGTTTCCTTCATGGCGCTCGACCTTGATCCCGAGCGCGTGCGCGAAGCCAGCATCGCCGCCGAATCGGTCTTCTACGGCGATTCGTCGAAGAAGGAAACCCTGCTGGCGGCCGGCCTGTCACGCGCCAGCGTGGTGATCATCACCTTCGCCGACATCGATGCCGCATTGCGGGTGATCCACCGGGTGCGGGAACTGCGTCCTGATGTCGCCATCGTGTCGCGCGCCCGCGAGCAGGACGACGTCGAAAAGCTCTACGCCGCCGGCGCTGCCGAAGTGGTGCCGGAAGCCCTCGAATCGAGCGTGATGCTGGCGACCCATGCGCTGGCGCTGTCGGGTATTCCGATGCACAAGGTGATCAAGCGCCTGCGCGTGGTGCGCGAGCAGCATTACTCACTGCTGCGCGGCTTCTTTCATGGCGCCACGGATGCCGGCGCCCATCTGGCCGATGCCGACCAGCCGCGCCTGCATGCCGTGACCCTGACCCCCGGTACCTGGGCCATCGGCCGCCGGGTCGGCGAAATCGACCTGGCAAAAGTCGGCGCTGGCGTTACGGCGATCCGCCGCCGCTCGCAGCGCGCCCTGAAACTGGAGCCGCAACTGGAGCTGATCGAAGGCGACGTGGTGGTCCTGATGGGGACCGCGGCGGCGGTGACGGCGGGGGAAGAAGTGTTGCTGCGCGGCAAGCAGAAATAAAAAAGCCCGCCGAAGCGGGCTTTGGAGAAGGGGAACCGTGGTCTGTCCCCTATTGCTCCCTTGTGGTGTCTTAGTAGGCTACGCACACCGTATAGAGCGTAGCATCGTCTGCATTTGTCACCGTGTAAAAAGTGGCCGAAGTCGCCAGTTCGCCACCCGCTAACGTGCCCAGTACCCGAACCGTGCCGGTTGAGGTGTTGCCGTCGTCGATGGTGGTATCAATCTGGCGGGCAAAGCGACCTTGTATGCCCGAAGAGCAGATATAGAAGTTTGCCGGCCACGGATTGGGTACGACTGTAGATACCGCGTCACCCGTAATGCCCATGCGCCCACCGTCGGCGTTGCGCGGATTGTATAGGTCCCCTACCGCGGCCGCGCCAGCCGGGACGCTGGGATCGCCGGTGGCCAAACCTGCCAGCCGTACATGGTTCCAGAACAGATAGGACTCATCGGTCTTGGTCAGGCTGTTCCATACACCGTTGATGCGGGCGTTGCCAACGTCTGCCAGTACCGGAGTCGTGGCCGTAACCCCGGCGTGGTTGGCGTTGGCACGAGCGTCATCGCCTGGCAATGCGCGGAAGCGGTCCTGATAGGCAAAGACGAAGGTGGAGGTGGAGCGGAAGTCGTTGATGAAGTTCTTGACCTTCGCGCTGTTGATCAACTCCTGACCCTTCAGCACGCCGCCCAGCAGCAGGCCGATAATGACCAGCACGATGGCGATTTCGACGAGGGTAAAACCGGATTGTTTGCTTCTCATGATCATCTCCCCTGTGGGGTGGTTGTTTGACGATGTAACTCTAGCACTTATCGTACCATAGATCTAATCAGCGCTTATTCAATGAGATATAGCCGAAACTGCTACTAACTTAGGTGGTATCTGTCGAATATTGGACAGGTTCGTCAGCTATTTGGCAGATTCTTGGCTCGCGGGTCGGGCAAAATAGGGTTTCTTTTCCTGGCCCGCGCCCTGGCGGCAAACGCATCCCGTGCCGATTTCTTCCCTCCCTGCAGCGCTGTCGTCGCGACTGATTGTCGTGCGGCGGGGATTGCTGCTCGCGTTGCTGCTGGCTCTGTATTTTGTTCTGTTGCAGGGGCCGGACACATGGCTTGGCAAGACGCTCTTTGTCGCCCATCTGGGCCTGTTCCTGCTCTGGCAGCCGTTCGTGCATGCAGAGCAGCGGCTGTCGCTCACCTGGGTCGCCGGCGTGGCGGTCTTCGTCCTGGCCGGCGTGGTGTTCCTGAAAGCCTGGATGCTGCTGCTGTGGATCATGATGCTGGCGGGCATTGTCGGCGGCAAGGTGCTACTGTTCGGCGCGCGCGCGCCGCGGCTGTTCTACCTGATGGCGCTTGCCTTTCTGGTGGTGGCACTGTTTCTGATGGCGGCTCCGCTGGCGGTGCCGATGGCGAAGCCGCCCGGGCCGATTCTTTCAGTGGGTCAGGTCGGTTTGCCGCTGCTTCTGGTGGTGATGGCCCTGCTGCCGGCGGGGAGGGAAGCCGACAGCACGCGTGAAGTGGTCGATTTTGTCTACAGCCTGTTCGTCTTCCTGCTGCTCGCGGTGCTGATGCTGGGCAGCCTCGCTGCGATGCTGCTGTTGGGCAGCACGTATACGGAGGCACTGCTGCAAGCCCTGATGTCGACCGGGGCGATGCTGCTGCTGCTTGGTGTGGCGTGGAATCCGCATTCGGGCTTTGCCGGGATCGGCGCCCTGTTTTCGCGCTACCTGATGTCGATCGGATTGCCGATCGAGCAATGGTTGCAGGCACTGGCCAATCTCGCGCAGCGCGAAGAGGACCCGCAGGAATTCCTTCATCAGGCGTGCGCCGAAATCGCGGCGCGACTGACGTGGGTGACGGGAGGGGAATGGATCGCCGGAAATGACAGCGGGCGCTTTGGCGTGACCGAAGGCCGTCGCTGGGAGTTTCGCCACGGCGACTTGCTGCTGGTTTTCTACACGCTGCAGGCCCTGTCGCCCACCCTGATCTGGCACTGCAACCTGCTGGCACAGTTGTTGGCGGAGTTCCATGCCGACAAGCGGCGCGCCCTGGCGCTGAAGCAGCTTTCCTACATGCAGGCGGTGCATGAGACCGGTTCCCGGCTGACGCACGACGTGAAGAACCTGTTGCAGTCGCTGAACGCGCTGTGTTCGGCGGGCCTCGAGCCGGGCGCCGAGTCGTCGCTGGAGTATCAGTCGCTGTTGCGCCGGCAATTGCCGGCGATCACGGGTCGGCTTGCCGAGACACTGGGCAAGCTCAATGTGCCGCAAAGCCTGGCGTCGGCCAGTTGGCTGGCGGCTGAGGAGTGGTGGCCGGATCTTCGCCAGCGCATGGCGGCGATGGACTGGATAGATTTCACGGCCGAGGCGCCGATTGCCGGCGAATTGCCTGCGGAAGTGTTTTCCGGCGTGGTCGAGAATCTGATCCGCAATGC
Organism: Sulfuritalea sp.; assembly: GCA_030680805.1. Lineage (GTDB taxonomy): Bacteria > Pseudomonadota > Gammaproteobacteria > Burkholderiales > Rhodocyclaceae > Sulfuritalea. Next base: position 9,522 of record JAUXUK010000079.1, read on the forward strand.
AGCGGAAAAGCGTTTGCAGGAACCGAACTTGCGGATGCAGGTGGAACTGAAATCCAGCGATGCGGGAATTGAACTGATCGCCTGCGACAATGGTTCAGCCATGGCCGCGGACATTGCGTCGGGTTTGTTTCTCGGCCCGGTGGCTTCGGAAAGTGGCTACGGGATCGGCCTGTACCACGCGGCACGTTTTGCGCACGCGGCGGGATACTCGCTGGAACTGATCGAGAATCGAGCCGGCCGGGTGTGCTTTCGGCTCGCGGCAGTGAGCTAACTCGTGTCGGTGCCGCTGCCGCCCTTGCGGCCGACCAGGCGATACACCGTCATGTTGCCCTTGCCCTTGAGGTAAATGGTCTGCGGCTCGTGAAAATCGAAGCTGGTCGCCAGCCGGTGATAGGTGGTGGTGTCGCACTGGATCATGCCGGGCACGCCTTCCGAGGTAATGCGGCTGGCGATGTTGACGGTATCGCCCCAGAGGTCGTAGATGAATTTCTTTTTGCCGAGCACGCCGGCGACGATCGGCCCGGTGCCGATGCCGATGCGAATTTCAAGCTCCGAGGCGTTGACTGCGAAGTCGCGCCGTAGCAGATCGCGCATGGCCACCGCCATGTCGGCGATGGCAGCGGAATAGTCCGTGACTTCTTCGTTCAAGCCGCCGGCGACCATGTAGGCATCGCCGATGGTCTTGATCTTCTCCAGGCCGTAATGTTCCGCCAGTTCGTCGAAGGCCGAAAAGATCCGGTTCAACATGGCAAACACCTGGGAGGGTGACATCGCTGCCGCGACCTGGGTGAAGTTGACGATGTCGGCGAACATCACCGTTACGTCTGAAAAACCATCGGCGATGGTCTGGTTCGAGTTTTTCAGCCGCTCCGCGACCGGGCCGGGAAGGATGTTGAGCAGAAGTTTTTCGGAGCGCTCCTGCTCGATCTGAACTTGCTGATGGGCTTCTTCGAGGCGTTCCTGAACTTTGCGTTTCTCGGCGATCGACATGCGCAGCAGCGCGTAAATGATGGCCGATATGGAAATGAAATTCAGGGTGAAGAAGGTAATCGTGGTTCGTACCGGTACATTGGACGCCTTCGACATTACCGAATCCACAAGATAGAAATCGACGAAGCCGGACAAGGCGGTCAGGGTGACCCAGGCAATGAACCAGCCGACCGACTGATTGACGCCGATACAGAGGAGGGCGCCAACGGGGGCCAGGAGCGCCCAGAGCAGCACGCCGCTGGTGGAGATGATGGTACCGCCTGCCCAATGCGCGACAAAGGGAAGGAACAGGAACAAGCCCAGCTGGCTGACGCGGAAAAAATCGAAGTTCCGCGACCTGATGTAGAAAAGCATGTTGCCCGCCAGCAGGATCTGGAAGGCAAAGGGCATGGTGGTCGAGAACGTGGGGCCGAGGATCGAGTAGATCGTCACCCAGATCATGATCGTCACGCTGATCAAACCTGTCGCCAGCATCAGCAGCGACTTGTTCAGCCGCAGCTCTTCGCTGTCGTCGGGCTCGATGCCGGCGTTGCGCAGCCTATCGTAAAAACCCGACGGTGCCGTGCTGGATTCGGGAGGGGTCATGAAACGCGTTTGGGCAAAGTTGAAGGCGGCTAATTGACTCGCATAGTTGAAGTGTCGCGGAATCGGCTGCAATGGTCAAGAATGATCGTCCGGGCGATTCGATCCCCCGCTCCTTGCTCTGCCGGGCCAATTGGTGTTGAATGCGAGCCCATGGCTGAGGCAAAGAAATACGAGATCGCGGTTGCCGTGACGACCCACTATATTACGGAGCAGTCCGATCCGGCGATCAATCGCCACGTCTTTGCCTATACGGTGACCATCAGCAACACGGGCAATGTCCCGGCACAACTGATTTCGCGGCACTGGATCATCACCGACGCCGAGGGCCATGTGCAGGAAGTCCGTGGCCTGGGCGTGGTCGGCCATCAGCCCCTATTGGCGCCTGGCCAGAGTTTTGAATACACCAGTGGCTGCCAACTCGCCACGCCGGTGGGCACCATGAAGGGCAGTTACCAGATGACGGCCGAGGACGGCGTGCAGTTCGAAGCGCCGATTGCCGAGTTCGTGGTTTCCATGCCCCGTGTGCTGCATTGAGCCATAGAGTCTGTCTCATAAGATCACGTGCGCGCGTTGCCGTCAAAATGAGATGGATGCAAGGCGGAGGGCGAGGCCAATGGTTGCTCCATTGGTGAGTCCGACAACGCCGCAGACGCTCATTTTGGGGGTAACCCGAAGGGACGGGTACTTGGCGGGCGCATCGCGGCGTTGCGCCGGCTTGCAAGGCAAGCCAGCATTGCCGTGCCGCCGCGCCTTGCGCTGCATCCCGCCAAGCACCCGTCGCGCACACGTGATCTTATGAGACAGACTCTTAAGCACAGCTACACGCTGGCCGCGCCGTTCTATGACGCATTCCTGACGGCCGCCACGCGCGGCGCGCGCAAGCGCAGCCTCGCGGCCTTGGGCAATGTGCCTCCGCGCGACGTTTTGTTGCTGGGGGTGGGCACCGGCCTTGATCTGCCACATCTGCCAAATCAGCATCGCTACGTCGGACTCGATTTGACGGCCGCGATGCTCACGCGTGCCCGTCCGCGTGCCGCCGGCCTGCACTTCACCCCCTTGCGCGGCGACGTACAGCGTCTTCCGTTTGGTGATGCCAGCTTCGATGTGGCGGTGCTGCATTTGATTCTCGCCGTGGTGCCAGCGCCGACTCTTTGCCTCGCCGAGGCGGTGCGCGTGTTGAAACCCGGCGGGCAGCTGCTGGTCTTCGACAAGTTCCTGCGGCGTGGCGAGGCCGGCTGGAAGCGCCTGCTGAATCCGCTGACGCGTCATGTCGCGACGCGCCTCGACGTGGTCTTCGAGGACGTGCTGGAAGCGGTTGGTGGCATCCAGGTGACGGCCAACGATGCGGCGCTTGCCTCGGGCTGGTTTCGCCTGATTCGCCTGGAGAAAGCTACTTCTTGAGGATCAGCGGGATGATGCGCCCGAGCGGTTTGGCCGGATAGGCCCCGGCCAGTTGCCGGTTGCGTTCCTGGACCCGCCACCAGACCCGCAGGCCGAGCAAAATGCCGACCAGAAGCGCGTAGACAAGCGGCTTGCTGAGGTCGGCCTTGACCATCCAGGAATAGTGCAGCACGGCCAGCAAGCCGATTGCGTAGACACTGCGGTGCAGTTCCTGCCAGCGGCGACCACCCAGCTTGCGGATGGCATAGGCATTCGAGGTTACGGCCAGCGGCACCAGCAGCGCAAAGCTGATCATGCCGACGGTGATGAAGGGGCGCTTCAGGATGTCCCTGGCAATCGCCGGCCAGTCAAAGAACTGATCGAACCAGAGGTAGGTACCGAGATGCAGGACGGCGTAGAAAAACACGAACAGTCCCAGCATCCGGCGCAAGCGGCCCAGCCAGGCCCAGCCCGAATATTTGCGTAGCGGCGTCACCGTCAGCGTGATCAGCAGAAAATTCAGCGCCCACGTGCCCAGGCCACGCGTCACGGTTTCGATGGGATTCGCTCCCAGCGTGTCGGCCTGCACGCCCCAGGCGTAATACGCCAGCGGCGCAAGGCAGGCGAGAAACAATGGCGGCTTGATCAGGGCAGGGTTCAAAACTGCTTTCTCAAATCCATGCCGGTATAAAGCTGGCCGACCTGCTCGGTATAGCCATTGAACATCAGCGTCTTGCGCTTGGTGAATTCGCCAATGCGTCGCTCGGTTGCCTGGCTCCAGCGGGGGTGATCGACCTCGGGATTGACGTTGGAGTAGAAGCCGTATTCGCGGGGCGCGGATTTCATCCAGGAGGTACGCGGCTCGCTGTCGGTGAGGCGAATCCTGACGATCGACTTGCCACTCTTGAAGCCGTATTTCCATGGCACCACGAGGCGCAGCGGCGCGCCGTTCTGGTTCGGCAGCACGTCGCCATAGAGCCCCATGGCCATGATGGTCAGCGGGTGCATGGCTTCGTCCAGGCGCAAGCCCTCGGTGTAGGGCCAGTCGAGTACCCGGGTTCTGACGCCGGGCATTGTTTCCGGTTGGACGGCGGTGATGAATTCGACGTACTTGGCACTGCCGAGTGGCTCGACCTGTTTCAGCAAGGTCGACATCGGAATGCCCAGCCAGGGAATGACCATGCTCCAGCCTTCGACACAGCGCAGGCGGTAGATGCGCTCCTCCAATGGCGCCAGTTTCAGGACATCTTCGATGTCGAGTGTCTTGGGCTGCCTGACCAGGCCGTCGATGCTCAGCGTCCAGGGTCTTGTGCGCAGGGCCTGCGCCGTTCGTGCGGGGTCGCCCTTGTCGAAGCCGAATTCGGTGAAGTTGTTGTAGCTGGTCACGTGCTTGAGTGGCGTGAGTTCTTCGCTGGTCGAGTAGGTGCTCGCCCGGCCGGGACCGAGCGCGCCATGGGCGGCAGGCAGGATGCCTGCCAGCGCGGCGCCGGCCGATAGTCGCAAAAACTCGCGGCGGCGCTCGAACAGCATGCGCGGGGTGATTTCGGAGGAGGGGATATCGTCGGGGCGACGGATCAGCATGGAGACTCTCGATTTCGGGGAAGTGTAACGCTCTGTCGCCCGGGATCCTTGAAACCTTACGTCACAGGGACCCGCCGCTGATGAGTAGATCATCTTCGGGATTCCCGGTCCTGTGGAATTGATCGCAGTTGGGCAGGCCTGCCGCGACGTTGCGCCAGATATTCGGGTTGACCAAGCCTGATTCTCGGCCTCATCGATACTGACATAGTGGCATGCTTAAATATTTTTTGAAATCAGTTGGTTGGCGACTGGAGCGCACTTGAGCCTGCCAAAATGGCAGAGCAATGGCTGTGGCATCGGTTTTGAGGGAATGCTTTTTTTCTTTAACAACAATGGACTATGTGGAGCTTCTGATATCGGGCATGTAAGGTGCATTAGAGGTGTCTGGTGGACCAACTCCTAGGCGGTCTGCTCAATTTCCGGCCCATTTGTGGCTGCGGGATTGCAAATCAACTCTTCGAAGAGGAATGCATATGAAAATTAAGTCCATCGTTGTTGTCTCCGCTCTTTCCCTGGCTGTCGCTGGTGCTGCTGTTGCTGCTGAGCAGAAGGGCATGTCCGGCATGGAAGGCCAGAAAGGCATGTCCGGCATGTCCGGTCAAAAAGGCATGAGCGGCATGTCGGGTATGGAAGGCCAGAAGGGTATGGCCGGCATGTCCGGCATGGAAGGCCAGAAGGGCATGAGCGGTATGTCCGGTCAGAAGGGCATGTCGGGCATGGAAGGCATGTCCGGCATGGAAGGCAAGAAGAAGAAGGCCAAGCAGGAAGGCATGTCGGGCATGTCCGGCATGGAAGGCCAGAAGGGTATGTCGGGCATGTCCGGCATGGAAGGTCAGAAGGGTATGTCGGGCATGTCCGGTCAGAAGGGCATGAGCGGAATGTCCGGCATGGAAGGCCAGAAGGGTATGTCTGGCATGTCCGGCCAGAAGGGCATGAGCGGCATGTCCGGCATGGAAGGCAAGAAGTAAGCAGTGGCAGCAAGGTAGCAAGGTAGCAAGGTAGGACAGTAGTTCGGCGCGGATGGAGGGCTCTTCTCCTCCCCCTCATCCGCGCCTCTTTTTTCACAAGAGGCACCCAATGACTTGCATGTTTCCAAGGGCCGCAGCGAGCGTCGTGCTGATCCTCGCCCTGCCCGGCATCGCCCCGGCGGCGGAGCCATCCGGCGCGAGTTTTGTTGCAGGCCTGGCTCCCCATCAGCGACCGCAGGGCGCACCGACAGTCCGCGAGTTCGCGCCCGATCCCGACTGGCGGGAACGGGCGTTGACGGGCATCGCCGCACCGGTGCCGCCGAGCCTGGGTTTCCTCAATAACCAAGGCACCTGGTATACGCCCTTCAATCATCCCGGCATGCCGGGCCATTATGATCTCCGGCAGTGGCACGGCGGCGCAGCTCGCGCCACCGCCAACGCCGCCCGATAACGTCATGGAAAATTCAGTCAAATGGATCCTCGTCGCTCTGGTCGTCGCGGCGTCGATATGGGGTATCGGAGCGGGCAGGGAAATCCGCCAGGCTGCCGAACGCGAGCGCGTTGCGGACCAGGGCGGGCAGCTGTTGCGCGCCACCTACAGCCCGCTTCATTTCAATCCGGCCATCGATTCGGCAACCGACCAGCAATGCCTTGCGTGCCACAAGGAGGTGCTGGAAGAGAAGCCGCGAGTCGCCTCCCCCGCCGGGGTCAGGGCTGCCGACAGCGTCGCCTGGTACCAGCGCACCAGTACTTACAATGGTGAGCAGGACAGTTTCCATCGCCGGCACCTTGTCACGCCGATGGCAAAGAACTTGATGAACTTGCGCTGCAATACCTGCCATCAGGGGCACGATCCACGCGAAGAGGCGCAAGGCGCCTCGGCAACCTCCGCATCTCAGACTGATACCGGATTCACCTTGCGCAAGCAGGTCAATCCGGAGACGATCTGCCTCAAGTGCCATGGCCAGATGCCGGCCAAGGAGATCATGGGCTTGCCCGGCCCATGGCCTGAGGTCAAGGACATGTTCCAGAATGACTGCCTCGGCTGCCATGCCGCTTTTCGCACCAAGCGACACCAGGTCAACTACCTCAATGCCGACGCGATCGAAGATGCAGCGAAAGCCGGGCAGGCGACCAAGACCGGTGCAGAGGCTTGTTACGGTTGCCACGGCGGTCGTCCCTGGTATCGCATTGCCTACCCTTATGCGCGCAATCCCTGGCCCGGCATGCCGGAAGGCACACCCGAATGGGCACGACTGCGCCCGCAGCATTCGGAACTGCGTTACCTGACGCAGCCCGTCAAATCCACAGCGGCGGAACACTGAACATGAAATCGACAACCGAGAGGATGCGCGACATCCTGAATCCAGGCCGCCGCAGCTTCATCAAGACGACGGCGGCCGGCGCCGCCCTGTCGGCGGCCGGCGGCCTGATCGAGATGGCGACGCAGAAGAAGGAGGCCCAGGCTTTCGCTTACGCGCCGCACTACACCGACGACCAGCTCACCACGGTGGTGACCAGTTGCGACCACAACTGCGGTTCGCGCCACATGCTGGTGGCACACAAGAAGGGCGACGTCATCGTCCGCCTGTCGACGGACGACGGGCGCTACCAGGAAAACGGCGCCTTCGGCAAGGACACGTTCGAGGAACCGCAACTCAGGGCCTGCCTGCGCGGCCGCTCCTACCGCTCGCGACTGTATTCGCCCGAGCGACTGCTCTACCCGATGATGCGCGTCGGCGAGCGCGGCGAGGGCAAGTTCAAGCGCGTTACCTGGGACCAGGCACTCGATCACATTGCGAAGAAGATGATCGAGCTGAAGGCAAAATACGGCCCGACGGCGATCCTCGACCAGGCGTATGCCGGCAGTTCCTATGGCGTGCTGCACAAGTCGGACCAGATCGAGGGCTTGCTGGCGCGCTTCCTCGGCATGTTTGGCTGCCGCACCAACTCGTGGTCGGTACCGAGCTATCAGGGCACGACTTTCAGTTCGCGCATCACCTTCGGCACCATCGAGGACGGCAACGAAGACGATGCCTTTGCCGACACCAAGCTGATGATCATGTGGGGCTGGAATCCGGCCTACACCTTCCACGGCGGCAACACCTTCTACTACATGCGACTGGCCAAGCAGCGCGGCTGCAAGTTCGTCGTTGTCGATCCGCAATACACCGACTCGGCGGCGGCCTACGATGCATGGTGGATTCCGATCCGGCCCAATACCGATGCGGCGATGCTGGCCGGCATGGCCCACTACATTTTCGCCAACAATCTGCAGGACCAGAAGTTCATCGACAAGTTCGTGCAGGGCATGGACGCGGGCACCATGCCCGACTGGGCCAAGGGTCAGGAGAACTTCAAGGACTACATTCTGGGCACGTCGGATGGCGTGCCCAAGACACCCGAGTGGGCCGAGAAAATATGCGGCGTGCCCGCGGCGGATATCGTCAAGCTGGCCGACATGTATGCCCGCACCAAGCCCGCGGCGCTCAAGGCTTCCTGGGCGCCGGGCCGCAATGCCTACGGTGAGCAGTACAACCGCATGGCCGCGGCGGTGCAGGCGATGACCGGCAACATCGGCATCCTCGGCGGCTGTGCCGAAGGTGTCGGCAAGGGTTGGCACGCCGAGAGTGCGGCCTATCCCTACGACGAGAACGCCAACCTCTGGTGGGCTTCGATCAAGTCCGACCGCTGGGCGCACTGCGTGCTGAACTATCCCAACGTCAAGCGCGAGGAAATCGGCTGCTGGCCGCGCGACGACGCGCTCGACGGCAAGATTCCCAACATCAAGGCGATCTTCTGGCACGGTTCGGACTGGTTCAACCAGCTCACCAACATCAACAAGGAAATCGAGGCGATCAAGAAACTGGAACTGGTGGTCTGCTCGGACTCGACCATCACGCCGTCCGGTTTGTGGGCCGATGTGTTGCTGCCCATCGCCACCCACTTCGAGCGGCACGACGTGGCGCTGCCCTGGTACAAGGGCCATTACTACATTCACCGGCCGACGGTCATCGAGCCGATGGGCGAATCGAAGACCGACCTGCAGGTCTATACCGAACTGGCCTATCGCCTCGAAGCGCTCGATCCTTCGCTGAAGAACCTCGGCAAGCGCTACAACCCGCGTGCCGACCGCAGCTATTTCGACAATCCGGATGCGGTGGACGAAGCCTATCTTGTGGCCTGGTGGAAGAAGGTTCAGGACCACCAGCACGTCGTCATGGGCTGGGAGGAGTTCAAGCGCCGGGGTGTCTACAAGTTCAAGTTCGACAAACCACTGGTGGCCTTCCGCGCTCAGGTCGAGGAAGGTGAACCCTTCGAGACGCCGTCGGGGAAGATCGAAATCTTCTCGACCACGCTGGCGCAGGTCAAGGACTGGACCAGGACGCAGTATGGCTACCCGATCCCGGCCATCCCGAAATGGGTGGAGCCCTTCGAATGGCTTGGCGACACGAAGAAAGTGAAGGACCACCCGTTCCACTTGATTACGCCGCACCCGCGCCACCGGACGCACTCGATTTTCCACAACATTCCGTGGTTGCGGGAGACCTACCAGCAGGAAGTGACCCTCAACGCGTCGGATGCAGCGAAGCTCGGCATCGTCACCGGTGACATCGTCGAAGTCTGGAATGACCGCGGTACCGTCGTCGTTCCGGCCTATGTCACCGAGCGCTGCATGCCGGGCGTCGCGGTGATTTTTGAAGGTTCGTGGATGGATCTCGACAAAAAGGGTATCGATCGGTCCGGCAACCCGGACTTCCTGACCAAGGATGAGCCGAGTCCCGCTGGCGCCTTCGCTTACAACACCATACTGGCGAACATCCGCAAGTCGGCCCTGGAACATCGTCCCGGATGGGACAGCCAGGCCACGGCGCGGTCCTACATTTTCCGGCGCGACGCCTGAGGGCCCGATCATGACGAAAAAACTCGACATGAAGCAGGTCAAAGTCGCCCTCGAACGCAAGGTGGCGCAGACCTACGAGCCGGTCAAGCCGGCCAAGCAGCTCGGCTTCATTCACCACAACGTCGATTGCATCGGCTGCCGCGCCTGCGAAATCGCCTGCAAGGACAAGAATGGACTACCGCCAGGCCCGCGCTTCCGCCGCGTGATGTACGTCGAGGGCGGCCATTACCCGGACGTATTCGCGTACAAGGTGAACATGTCCTGCAACCACTGCGCCGAACCTGCCTGCCTGCCGACCTGCCCCACCGGGGCGATCTGGAAGCGCGAAGCCGACGGCATCGTGGATATCGACTCGACCTTGTGCATCGGTTGCCGCCGCTGCGAGGCGGCCTGTCCCTACGGCGCGCCGCAGTGGAACCCGAAGGAGCAAATCGTCCAGAAGTGCAACATGTGTGTCGACGAGATCGAGGCCGGGCGCAAGCCCTACTGCGTGATGGCCTGCATGATGCGCGTGCTCGACATCGGTCCCATCGAGGCGCTCTGGAACGCCAGCCACAAGACCACCGCCATCGGCCCGCACGACAAGCCGGTGCGCCAAGTGAAGAACATGGCGAATCCCGAACTCACCCGACCGTCGATCGCCTTCGTGCCGCACAGCAAGGGCAAGGTCGAATGACGCCGAACGCCATGATGGCCGAGCTGGCTGCGGCCCTCGCCGAAGATGCCGCGACACTCGCCCTGCTGCACGACAGCGAACTGACGCCGTCCGTCCTGGCCGAACTGAAGGAGGTGGATTTTCCGACGAACCTCGGCCTGTTCCCGGCAGGCGAGGCAAGTCTGGGCAGTTTCGAAATGATGCGAGGCGCAGTGGCGTCCCTGCCGGAGATCCCGGATGCCGCGCTGGTCGACGAACTGGCGGCTGATTTCGCAGCAATCTACCTGACCGGTTCATTTGGCGCGTCGCCCTGCGAATCGTACTGGCTGTCCGACGACCACCTGGTCTGCCAGGACGCGATGTTCGATTTGCGCAAGCTCTACGCCGAACATGGGTTAGCCGTTCCCGACTGGCGCAAGCGGCCGGACGATCACCTGGTGTTCCAGCTTCAGTTCCTCGCTGGCAGGCTGAATGCGGCCGCAAGCAGGGACGACTGGCGTTCGATCGCCGGATTTCTCGATTTCCACCTGCTGCGCTGGCTGCCCGATTTCGCCGGGCGCGTTGCCGATCGCTGCAACATGATGTTCTACGCCGCCCTCGCCCTGTTGACCGAAGCCTGGCTGCAGCAACTGCGCGACCTGATTGACGACCATTTGGGCGAACCGCGTTTGAGCCGGGAGGAGATCGAGGCCAGCCTCGGCTCGCAACGCGAGGCCGAACCGGTGGCGGTGCCCATCGCATTCATGCCGGGCGCCGCCGGCCCGAGCTGGTAGCCGCCCGGCGGGAGGCACCCAGCAGCCCGGGTGACAGCGCCGCGGCAAAGCCAATCGCATTTGCTTGCAGTATCCTCGCACCATGACCACTCGTGTTGCCCATCTGAGCCACCGTCTGTTGCGGGGTGTCCTGCTGGCCGCCGGAGGGGCGTCGCTGCTGCTGGGCGTCGTGTTTCTGGGCCTGTACCGGCAGCAACTCGAAAATGAACGCGCCGAAGCTTCGCTGCACTTGAACCGCATGTTGCAGGTGACTTGGGAAAACGCCATGCTAAAACGCGACGTCGAAGGCCTGCGCGACATCGTCAGCAATCTCGGCACGCTGCCCGGGATACGCGATGTACTGATCCTGGCGCCATCCGGAGAGGTGCGCTTCGCCTCCGATGCGGCCAAGCTGGGGCGCCAGATGGCCGATGTCGCGCAAGCCACCACGGTCGGCAAGCCGCTGAGCCGCTTCGAGAATCTGGACGCGGGCGGCGAGGTGCTGCGCTCCATCAACCCGGTGCCGAATCGTGCTCCCTGCATGCCCTGTCACGGCGCCGTCGAGAAGCATCCGGTGAATGGCGTCCTGGTGATCGATTACGATGCGGCGCCGATTCGCGACAGTGCCCGTCGCAGCGCCGCCCTGTTCCTGCTGGCCGGCAGCGCCGTGCTCGGCCTCACGCTGGCCACCCTGTGGCTGGCCTTGCGGCGCCACGTGATTCGTCCATTGGCGGACCTGGATGCGGCCGCCCGTGCCCTGGCGACCAATGACTTGTCGGTGCGCGCCGTGGTCACCCGCGACGACGAGATCGGCCGCGCCGCCGACAGCTTCAATCGCATGGCGGGGCGCCTCGAAGCGCAAATGGCTCTGGTGCGCGCCCATGAAGCCTGGTTGCAGGAAATCCTCGATGGCTTGCCGGACGGCGTGCGCGTCATCCGGGTCGCCGACAAGAAGGTGGTGCTGGCCAATCGTGCCTTCTGCCAGCAGACCGAACGGCCGCTGGAGGAGATCCTCGACCACTCCTGCCACAGCAGCAGCCATGCTCGCGCGGAACCCTGTACGGCTACCCTGGTGATCTGCCCGCTGGTCGAGTTGCGCGAAGTCGGCGCTACCCTCAAGGCCAGCCACCACCACCAGCGCGCGGGCGGTGGCCAGTTCCCGGCTGAAGTCAACGCCGTCCTGGTCGAGATCGACGGGGAGGGCGGCGCAGAGCGCTACATCGTCGAATCGGTGCGCGACCTCGGCCAGGCGGTGCTGGTTTCGCACGAGCAGCGCCTGTCAGAACTCGGCCTGCTCGCGGCCGGCATCGCCCACGAGATCCACAACCCATTGGGCTCGGTGCGCCTCGGCGTCCAGGGCCTCGCGCGGGAAATCCGGGAAGCGCGCATTACGCCGGAGCAGATCGCGGAATACATGGGCCTCATCGACCAGGAGATCGACAATTGCATCGCCGTCACGCGTCGCCTGCTGCTGCTGGCGCGGCCGCCCAGCAACAGCCTGCAACTGGTGGTGCTCGGCGAGGCGCTGGGGGACACGTTGAAATTGCTTGAGTTCGACGCGCAGGGCCGGAACATCCGGCAGCGGATCGAGGTCGATGCGGCCCAGTCGAGGGTGCTGGCCGACGAGGCCGAGATCCGCATGATCTTCCTCAACCTGATACAGAACGCGCACCACGCGATGCCGGAGGGTGGCACGCTGACGGCCCGGGTCAGCGAGGCCGAAGGGCAGGCGCTGATCGAGATCGCCGATACCGGAATCGGCATGGACGCGGAATACGTGGCCAGGATTTTCGATCCCTTCTTCAGTCGGCGTGCCGACGGAGTCGCCGGGACCGGCCTCGGCCTGACCATCGTCAAGAACTTCGTCGAACGCATGGCAGGTGAAATCCGGGTCGAAAGCGCACCCGGCCGCGGCACGCGTTTCCTGATCCGCCTGCCGCTGGCCGAAAGCGCATGGGAGAAAGTTTCGTGAAGAAAAAAACGCTGCTCATCGTCGACGACGATGCCGTGTTCAACGGCCTCCTGCGGCGCCAGATCGAATCGATGGGTTTTGCCAGTGTCGGCGCCGGCACCTGGGCCGAGGCCCTGCAGAAGCTCGGTGAGATCGAACCCGACGCCATCATTCTCGATTTCAGGCTGCCCGACAGCGATGCGACGAAGATCCTCGCCGAAATCCGCAACCAGTACCCGGTGATCGTGCTCACCGGCTATGGATCGATTCCCAATGCGGTGAACGCGATTCGCCAGGGCGCGGCCGACTTCCTGACCAAGCCGGTGAATGTCGACGAACTGGAAATGACGGTTCGCCATGTGCTGGAAACCGCCGAGCTGAGAGAGTCGAACCAGTTCTACCGCACCCAGCTGGCGGCACATCGCCCCGGGCCGATGGTTTTCGACAGTCCGGCCATGCGCGAAGTGCAGGCCATGGTCGACGCGGTCGGGCCGACCGAGACCACGGTGCTGATCCTTGGCGAATCGGGCACCGGCAAGGAACTCGTGGCGCAGGCAATACATGACAGAAGTCCACGGGCGCACCGGGAACTGGTCGCCATCGACGGCAGCGGTCTGCAGGAAAGCCTGTTCGAGTCCGAGCTGTTCGGCCACGAGCGCGGCGCCTTCACCGGTGCCGACCGGCAGAAGAAGGGCCTGATCGAAGAGGCGGCGGGCAGTACCCTGTTCCTCGACGAGATCGGCGACATCGGCGCCGCGATCCAGGCCAAGCTGCTGCGCGTGATGGAGACCAGCACCTTTCGTCGTCTCGGCGGCAACAAGACCCTGACCGCCGACGCGCGCTTTGTCGCGGCGACCAACCGTGACATCGAGGCCATGGGCCGCAGCGGCAGCTTTCGCAGCGACCTGTATTTCCGTCTCTCGCGTTTTGTCATCAATGTGCCGCCACTGCGCACCCGCCGTGAGGATATCGAGCCGCTGGCAAGGCATTTCCTCAACCTGCTGACCCGTACCGCGCCGATGACGCTGACGGCGGACGGCCTCAAGCTGTTGGTCGCCTACGACTGGCCCGGCAACGTGCGCGAACTGCGCAACGCGATCGAACGCGCCATCATCCTGGCCCGGCCCGGCACCCAGGTGCGAGCAGAGCATCTTGCGTTCATCCCGCGCGCCCAGGCCGGGGAAACCGTGCTGCGCTTCGGCGAGGAACCGACCCTGGAGCACATCGAGCGGGAGTACCTGCGACAGGTCATGTCCCGACATGGCGGCAACCGTCAGAAGACCGCCGCGGTGCTGGGTATCAGCGAGCGACACATCTACCGTCTGCTCGACAAGTATCGCCAGGCGTGAGAGAAGTCAGGATCATGCTGCGGGGCAAGGCAGGCAAGTTGACGGCGTGGGTATTGCACCGCTAGAATATCCCGAGTTATTTACTCAACTATTTATTGGATCCAGCCATGGACGTCAAACAGAAGATTCACGATACCGTCACCACCAACCCCGTTGTGCTCTACATGAAGGGCAACAAGCAGGCTCCGCAATGCGGCTTTTCGGCGCGGGCGGTACAGATCCTGCAGGCCTGCGGGGTCAAGGACTTCGTCACGGTGGATGTTTTGGCCGACCCGGAGGTGCGCCAGGGCGTCAAGGATTACGCCAACTGGCCGACCGTGCCGCAGCTCTATATCGGCGGCGAGTTCGTCGGCGGCAGCGACATCATGACCGAGATGTACCAGTCGGGCGAGTTGCAGAAGCAGTTGGAACCGATCGTCAACGCCGCCTGAAAGCTTGTGAATAAATCTACTGCGCGTACCGGATCGGGGATTGGGCGGTGCTCGCTATCCTCATGTACAGAAACGTACATTCCGGTAGCTGCGCTCCGGCCGCACCCCGCTGCGGCCCGCTCGCTACGATTTCTTCACAAGCTTTGAATCAGCGCCTGAGTGCTCTCAGTAGTCCTTCAATCATGCGTTGCGCCTGACCCAGATAGGCACCGCCGAACAGGTTGAAGTGATTCAGGATGTGGTACAGGTTGTAGAGCGGCTTGCGCGCTTCGTAGCCTGAATCGAGCGGCCACGCCGCGCGATAGGCGACATGGAAGCTGGCGGGAAAGCCGCCGAACAATTCAGCCATGGCGATGTCGGTTTCGCGGTCGCCGTAGTAGCAGGCCGGATCGAAGAGCACTGCGGTGCCATCGCTGCATTGCGCCGTGTTGCCCGACCACAGATCACCGTGCAGCAGGCTCGGCACCGGCTGGTAGTCGATGAACATGCCGCCGACGCGTTCGATGATTGCGTCGCCTTTTGCCACCAAGGCCTTGTCCATGCCGTTTTTCAGCGCGAGCTGGAACTGCGGTCGCAGCCGACGCTCGCCGAAGAAATGCGGCCAGCTCGGATGAGGCGCATTGTTCTGCGGTGTGGCGCCGATGAAGTTGTCTTCGCTCCAGCCGAAGAGGTCTCCGGTAGCGCGGTGCAGCTGCGCCAGCGCGGTACCGAGCCGGGCTCCAGCCTGTGGATCGAGGGGTGCCAGATCGAGGAACTCGAGCACCAGAAAGGCCTGGGTTTCCGTGCTTCCCTGCACGATGACCGCAGGCGTTCGCACGGCGCCCGTCGCCGCCAGTGCGTGCAGCCCCCGGGCTTCCGCGGCAAACATCGGCGCCGTCCGGCAAGCGCCGACTTTTGCAAAATAGGGGCGCAGGCCGTCGGCAATGCGCCAGGCACGATGAATCGAGCCGCCGCCGACGGGGCTGATGGATGTGGGGGTGAAAGGGGTTTTGCTGTGCTCGGCTATCGCCGCTGCAATGACGTCAAACCCCGAGCCGGTCTCCGGTGTCAAAGCGATGCCAGGCGGGCATTGGCATCGGCCAGGCGACCGGCGATGACGTCGAGAAAGCCCTGGTAGAAGTGCATCCGGCACACCTCGGAGGCGTGCTGCAGCGCTTGCGCGGAAATGGTGACGACGCGGGTGCCGGTCTGCGCGACGACGTCGGCGCCGCGGGTGTGTTCGCCACGCCGGATGATGGCCATTTCGCCGAAACATTCGCCGGCAGCCAGCGTACCCAGGGAATGCCCGCTCTTCGAAACCATCAGTTCGCCGTCGAGCAGAAAGGCGAAGAAATCGCCCCGCTCGCCGTCCCGCATGATTACCGTGCCGGCGGCCACTTCGTCCCAGCGCGAGAAGCGGACAACTTCCCAGAGATCGACATCGGAGAACTCGTTGAAGAAACGCAGCGCCCGCAACGCCTCGAATTTCTCGCTGTCGGGAAATGCCTGGCGCTGCGCCGAAAGTTGCTTGTTGCGGAAGGATTGGGCCAGATCATGGGAGAACTCTTCCCAGCTGTGGTAGCGCGCGTCGACTTCCTTCTGCATGGCGCGGCCGACCACGGCATCGAGACTGACCGGCATGTCGGAGCGAAAGGTCGAGGGTGGCGGCGGATCGGTATTGCAGATCTGATAGATCATGCCGTAGTTGGAGGTCGACTGGAACGGCAGCCGTCCGGTCAGCAACTGGTACATCACGACGCCCAGCGAATAGATGTCCGTCTGGTGATCGAGCGTCATGTCGCGTACCTGCTGCGGCGACATGTAGGCCGGCGAACCGACGCCCGAGACCTGCGTGCGCGTCTGCTCCCCGCTGGTCATCATCGCCGCGCCGAAGTCGGAGATCTTGATGTCGCCGCTGCTGCGTTCGGCGCTTTCGCCTGCGTTGACCAGCAGGATGTTGGCCGGTTTGATGTCGCGATGGGTGATGCCGGCGCGAAAGGCGTAGTCGAGTGCGCGGGTGCACTTGAAAATCATCTCGACGAGCCGGTCCACCGGCAGCAGAGTGCTCGGGCTGCAAAAGGGTTCCAGCGTGCCGCCCTTGACGTATTCCATGACGATGTAGCTTTGTTCCTCGTCGAGCACGGCGTCGAAAATCTGCACGATGTGCGGATGCATGAGTTTCCCGGCCAGGGAAGCTTCGGTCATCAGCAGATTTCGATACAGCTTGCCGCGTTCCTTGTCGCGCAGCACTTCGGGGAAAATGGCCTTGACGGCCACTTCGCGTTCGGCGAAAGGATCGAAGCCAAGGTAAACGATGGAAGTGGCACCCTCGCCGAGCTTGCTGCGGATCTCGTATTTGCCTATGCGCTCGGGAATGACCATCTATCGGATATCAGAGTCGTGCGCGGGAACGGGCGATGGCGGCGCGCACCTGAGCCGGCGCTGTGCCGCCGAGGTGGTCGCGGGCAGCCAGCGAACCGGCGACCGTCAGCACCGCGAAGGCGTCTTCGCCCACCAGCGGCGAGAAGGCGCGCAGTTCGTCGAGCGTCAGGTCCGGCAGATCGCAACCGCGGGCCTCGCAGGCGCGCACGGCGCGAGCCACGGCTTCGTGCGCGTCGCGGAAGGGCAGCCCCTTCTTGACCAGATAGTCGGCAAGATCGGTTGCGGTGGCATAGCCCTGGCGCAACGCCGCCGCCATCGCCTCCGGCTTGACCCGGATGCCGGGCACCAGATCGGCAAAGATGCGCAGGGTGTCGATCAGCGTATCGGCCGTGTCGAACAGCGGTTCCTTGTCTTCCTGGTTATCCTTGTTGTAGGCCAGCGGCTGGCCCTTCATCAGTGTGAGCAGGCCCATCAGATGGCCGAACACTCGGCCGGTCTTGCCGCGCGCCAGTTCCGGCACGTCGGGGTTCTTCTTCTGCGGCATGATCGACGAACCGGTGCAGAAGCGGTCGGCCAGATCGATGAAGCCCACCCGCGGGCTCATCCACAGGATCAGTTCTTCCGAGAAGCGCGAGACGTGAGTCATCACCAGCGACGCGGCAGCGCAGAATTCGATGGCGAAATCGCGATCGGACACGGCGTCCAGCGAGTTCTCGCAAACGGCTTCAAAGCCGAGGTCGCGTGCCACCGATGCCCGGTCGATGGGGAAGGTGGTTCCGGCCAGCGCGGCGGCGCCCAGCGGCAGGCGATTGACACGACGACGACAGTCGGCGAAACGCTCACGGTCACGGCGCAGCATTTCGAAATAGGCCAGCAGATGGTGGCCGAAAGTGACGGGCTGCGCCACCTGCAAGTGCGTGAAGCCGGGCAACGGCGTGTCAGCGTGGGCTTCTGCCGCGTCGAGCAGCGCTTTCTGGAAATCGCGCAGCAGGCCATCGATTGCGTCGATGGTGTCGCGCAGCCAGAGCCGGATGTCGGTGGCGACCTGGTCGTTGCGCGAGCGACCGGTGTGCAGGCGCTTGCCGGCGTCGCCCACCAGGGCGGTGAGGCGCTTCTCGATGTTGAGATGTACATCCTCGTCGTCGAGATTCCAGTTGAAGTTCCCGGCTTCGATTTCGTTCGTGATCGCGGTCATGCCTTGCTCGATCGCGGCCAGGTCGGTCGTGGCGATGATGCCTTGCCGCGCCAGCATGCGCGCATGTGCCAGGGACGCCCGAATGTCCTGCCGCCACATGCGGCGATCAAAGAAGACGGAAGCGGTGTAACGTTTGACCAGATCGGAAACGGGTTCGGAGAAGCGGCCGGACCACGCTGCCTGGGTTGCTGGAGACGCCGGAAGTGTTGGTTCTGTCATAATCGGGTTGGCATGTCAGCAGGCAATGGAAGCAACAAAAACACTGGAAAATCAAAGGTGACAGGCAATTGAGCCAAGCACGAAGTATAAGGGAAAACCCGCCGCTCGCCGGCCTGCCGGACTTCCGCAACCTGGGCATCTGGTTGCGCGTGCTGGTCGCCGTGAATTTCGGGGCCTTGCTCGGTGCTCTTGCGGCCAATCGCGACTGGCGGTTTTTTGTTGCCGAATTCTTTGAACTGGCGGCGCTAGTTGAACCGGTGACGCTGGCGAGTCTGGCCCTGCTAAGTGTTTTAAGCTCCGGACTGGCGCGTCTGCCCAAGTGGCTCGGCGTGATCCTGGCAATTCTGCTGGTGCTCCTGGTGACGGCTGCCGTGCGCGGCTTTTTTGCGGCGATACATCTGATTGAGCCGGACGCAGGGGGATTCAGCCGAATCTCCCTGTGGGTGGTGATCGGCGTCGCTCTGCTGCTTGGCGGGTTCGAGATCGGGGGGCGGTCGCGGTCACCGGCACTGGCGGAAGCGCGTTTGCTGGCGCTGACGGCGCGCATCCGGCCGCATTTCCTGTTCAACGCGCTGAACGCCGTACTCGGTGTCATGCGCTCCGACCCGCGGCGGGCAGAGACGGCGCTTGAAGAACTGGCAGACCTGTTTCGCGTGCTGATGCGTGAGAATGCCGATCTGGTGCCGCTGTCGGAGGAGATATTCGTTGCGCGCCAGTACATCAATCTGGAGCGTTTGCGCCTGGGTGAGCGGGTGCGTGTGGTGTGGGACATGGCGGCCTGCCCGCCGGACCCTCTGGTACCGCCCCTGATGCTGCAGCCCTTGCTGGAAAACGCTGTCTATCACGGCATCGAGCCGGCAACCGAGCCTGGCGAAATCATCATCCGCTTCGAATGCAGGGATTCGCGATTGCGGGTGGAACTCTCCAATCCGGTGACCGCCGTGGAAGGCCATACGCATGGCAATCAAATGGCGCTGACCAACATTCGCGAGCGCCTGATGCTGTTTTTCGATCTTGAGGCGACCATGACGACAGAGGTGAGCGGCGGCCGTTTTCGTGTTTCCATCGAGTTCCCCTATCGTCCGGCGAGCGAAAGATGAGCGACGCATTGCGCCTGCTGCTGGTCGATGACGAGGCTCCGGCGCGTGCGCGCCTGCGTGACCTGCTGGGCGATATCTCTGCTGAAGTGCCGAGCGTCGTGGTGGCCGAGGCGGCTGACGGATTCACTGCCCTGGAGCAGGCGCAGGACGGCGACCTGGACGTGGCGTTGATCGACATTCGCATGCCGGGCATGGACGGCGTGGAACTGGCCCGCCATCTGGCGCGGCTGCCGAACACGCCGGCCGTGATATTCGTCACGGCGTTCGATCAATATGCCGTCCAGGCATTCGAACTGGCGGCGCTGGACTATCTGGTCAAGCCGGTGCGCGCAGCCCGTTTGGCCGATGCCTTGCGCAAGGCCAGGCGCCGCGCCGATGATGCAGTTCGCCTCGAAAAGTCGGCGCTGGCGATACGGCAAAATCTGTCTTGTCTGGAACGCGGGCGCATCCTGCTGGTGCCCGTGGCGGAGATTCTCTTCCTCAAGGCGGAACAGAAGTACGTCACCGCGCGTACCTCGGAGCGCGAATACCTTCTCGAAGAGTCCCTGGTTCATCTTGAGACGGAGTTCAGCGAGCGCTTCTTGCGCATCCATCGCAACTGCCTGGTGGCGCGCGCCGTGGTGACCGGCGTGGAGCGGGCGGCTGATCAAGGGGATGCGGAGGCGCATTGGCAGGTGATTCTGGACGGAACAGCGGAACGCTTGCCGGTCAGCCGTCGGCAGTGGCCGCAAGTCAAAGCCTTGCTCAAGCTCGCGGGATAGCAACGTTTCAGGAAGCGGATTGCTGCGCAGGGTCTGGCCGGCTCAGGGGAGCGGTGGTGACGTTGTTCCGTTGACGCCGACAGATGCGCCGCCTAACATCGCTTCTTTGCCGCAACAACTTATATCCGCCGTGAATTTCGCCACTTTGTACGCTTCGATTGATACCGACATGAGCGCGGTTGACGCGGTTGTTCGAGCGCGCCTGCATTCGGAAGTAGTCCTGGTTCGCCAGGTCGCCGAGTACATCATTTCGGCGGGGGGCAAACGCATGCGCCCCGCCCTGGTGCTGCTGTCAGCCAGCGCCTGCGGATATTCGGGAACCCGCCATCACGAGCTGGCTGCGGTAGTCGAGTTCATCCATACCGCCACGTTGTTGCATGATGATGTCGTCGACGAATCGTCACTGCGGCGCGGCCGCGATACCGCCAACGCGGTGTTCGGCAATCCGGCCAGCGTGCTGGTCGGCGACTTTCTGTATTCGCGCGCTTTCCAGATCATGGTCGGCGTCGGCAGCATGCGGGTGATGCAGGTGCTGGCCGATGCGACCAATGTCATCGCCGAGGGAGAGGTGCTGCAGCTGATGAATTGCCGCAATGCCGACGTCGAAGTGGATGCCTATCTGCGGGTGATCCGCTACAAGACCGCCAAGCTGTTCGAAGCGGCAGGAAGGCTCGGCGCGATTCTCGGAGAGGCGGGCCCGGATATCGAGGAGGCCATGGCGGCCTATGGCATGCACATCGGCACCGCGTTCCAGCTGATCGACGACGTGCTCGACTACTCGGGGCAGGAGGCGGAGACCGGGAAGCATCTCGGCGATGATCTGGCCGAAGGCAAGCCGACGCTGCCCCTGATTCATGTCATTCAGCATGGCGATCCGCAACAAGCCGCTTTGGTGCGCGGTGCCATTGAAAATGCCAGCAGTGATCGCTTTGCCGAAGTGCTGGCGGCAGTGCGGTCCAGCGGCGCTCTTGATGTCGCGCGCCGTCATGGCGTCGACGAGGCCGAGATGGCCAAGGCTGCGTTGGCGCCGCTGCCGGATTCAAAGTTCAAGGAAACGCTGCTACAATTGGCGGACTTTGCAGTGCAACGAAGTTTTTGACCACTGCAATGTTTGCAAGGATGATCTCTCGGGCTGTATTGCTCAGCCTGTTCCCGCAATGTCCATCCTTGCCACCAACTTGCCATCGGGGCGTAGCTCAGCCTGGTAGAGTACTGCGTTCGGGACGCAGGAGTCGGAGGTTCGAATCCTCTCGCCCCGACCAACTTGCCGCGGTGGGCTGACAACCGTGGCGAAATTCCTCCTCTTCATCGCCGTGCTCGCCGTGATCTATGTGCTGGTACGCGCGTCCAATCGACGCACCAAGCCGCCGCCCGAAGCGCGCATGCCGGAAGCCATGGCGCAATGCGCCCATTGCGGCGTGCATTTCCCCGGTGCCGAGTCGGTAAGCGACGGCGAGCGCGATTACTGCTGCGAGGATCATCGACGGCTGGGAGCCCGATCTTGAGCGTGCCGGTTCCGCAGTCGCAGGAACCCGACGCAATAGAGTCCTTCTGGCGTTCGCTGCGCTTTTTCTCGTTCTACCGCTTGTCGATCGCCCTGCTGTTTCTGGGCGCGGCGCTGGTTTTCGGCGATACGGTAAGTCTCGGTACGCAGGACGCCAAGCTGTTTGATCGCGTTGCTGCGATCTATCTCCTGCTGGCGATTGCGTTTCTTGTCGCCCTCTTGCGCCGACCGCGTCACTTCAACCTGCAGCTTTCGGTGCAGGTGGCGGTCGACATAGCGGCCCTGACCTTGATGATGCTGGCCAGTGGCGGACAGAAAAGCGGCATCGCCATGCTGCTACTGGTGGTGGTTGCCGGCGCCGCGCTGGTCGGGCAGGGGCGGATGACCTTGTTCTATGCGGCGCTCGCCTCGGTGGCAATGCTGCTGGAGGAAAGCTGGCGCGCTCTGACCCGGGAAGCGGACCCCGCGGACTTTGTGCGCACCGGAATCATCTGTATTGCCTTCTTCGGCACGGCGATCGTCGCCCGACTCCTGGCGCAACGCCTGGTCGCCAACGAAACACTGGCACGGCAACGGGGGCGAGAGCTCAATGACCAGTTGCGAATCAGCGAGCGGATCATTCAGGATATGGAGGACGGTGTGCTGGTGGTTGATGGCGGGGGGCGGGTGCGGCTGCTCAATCCGCGGGCCGAGGCGCTGCTGGATGTGCGCGCAGCAGATGGAGCGGAACTGGAGACGCTGTCCCGTGGCTTGGCTGAGCGCTACCGAACCTGGAATGCACAGCCCGTCGAAATGGTGGAAATGCTGCGCCAGGACAACGGACGCTTGCTGCGCGTGCGCTATCTGCCCTCGGCCGAATCCGGAGGGCAGGCGCTGATTTACCTGGAAGACATGGAGCGCATACAGTCACAGGCACAGCAGTTGAAGCTGGCTGCCCTTGGACGGCTCACGGCCAACATGGCGCATGAGATCCGCAATCCGCTTGCGGCGATCAGTCACGCCGCCGAACTGCTCGCCGAAGAGGATGCCGATCCCCTGCGCCAGCGGCTGGCCCGCATCATTCACGACAATACCGGTCGCCTCAATCGGCTCGTGACCGAAGTGCTGGAACTCGGTCGACGTGATCGCGCGCAGCCGGAACCCTTGCGCTGGCGGGTTTTCCTTTCCGGATTTCTGGAAGAGCTGTCATTGCACGACGCGTCGGCAGCCAAGCGCGTACAGGTGAGCGGAGGGGATGTCGAACTGCGCTTTGATCGGGGCCATCTTTACCGCGTACTGTGGAACCTGCTGGGGAACGCGCTCCGCCACGCCAGCGCAGCGGAGGGCGCGGTGCGATTGGAAGCCAGGACGGCCGCCGCCACAAACTGCGTTGAACTGCATATCATTGACGACGGGCCGGGCGTCGATGCGGCGCAGCGCAACCAGGTCTTTGAACCGTTTTTTACTACGCACGGCGCCGGCACCGGCTTGGGTCTCTACATCGCTCGGGAGCTGTGCGAAGCAAGCGGTGCCCGTCTCGAACTGCTGGATGAGGAACCGGGCGCCCATTTCCGGATTACCGCCGAGGGACTTGCATGTCACTGAAAAATGAACGTCGCACTCGTGGCCGCGGCGAAGCCAAGCGGGTGCTGGTGGTCGACGACGAGGCGGACATCCGCGAGCTGCTTGACCTTACCCTGGCGCGCATGGGGCTTCAGGCCGATTGCGTCGGGTCTCTCGCCGAAGCCCGCCGCATGCTCACCGGGCAGCGGTACCAATTGTGCCTGACGGACATGCGCTTGCCGGACGGCGAAGGTCTGGAACTGGTGCGCCATATTGCCGATACCGTGCCCGATTTGCCGGTGGCAGTGATCACGGCCCATGGCAGCGCGGAGAACGCGGTATCTGCGCTCAAGGCCGGGGCCTTCGACTACATCGCCAAACCCGTGTCGCTGGATCAGTTGCGGGGAATGGTCAAGTCCGCGCTGGAATTGCCCGGGCCGGATTCGGGTGGCGACCTGTGCGGCGAGGGCGGACTGCTCGGCGAGTCGACGGCCATCGAGCAAGTGCGCGGGCTGATCGATCGTGTGGCGCGAAGTCAGGCCCCGGTTCATATTTCGGGCGAGTCCGGGAGCGGCAAGGAACTTGCGGCGCGCCTGATCCACACCTTGGGCGCTCGTCGCGACCACGCCTTCGTGCCGGTCAACTGCGGCGCAATTCCTGAAAACCTGATGGAGAGCGAGTTCTTCGGCTACCGCAAGGGGGCATTTACCGGTGCCAGCGAAGACCGCGAGGGCTTCTTTCAGGTGGCCGATGGCGGCACCCTGTTTCTGGACGAGGTGGCGGAGCTACCCCTGACGATGCAGGTCAAGCTGTTGCGGGCGATTCAGGAAAAGCGGGTGCGCAAGGTCGGCGCCACCGGCGAGGAAGCCGTCGACGTGCGAGTGATTTGCGCCACGCATCAGGACCTCAAGGTGCTCGTCGAGCAGGGACGGTTCAGACAGGACTTGTTCTATCGCCTCAACGTCATCGAGTTGAGGATGCCGGCCTTGCGGGAGTGCCGCGAAGACATTCCGATGCTGGCACGCCACATTCTCGACCGGTTGGCGCGGGCAGCCGAGGCGAAGTCCCCGCCGCTGACCGCCGCCGCCCTTGCGGCCTTGCAGGGCTACCCCTTTCCGGGCAACGTCCGCGAGCTCGAAAACGTCATGGAACGTGCGCTGGCGTTGATGGCCGGCGATCACATAGACGTGGCCGATCTGAACCTGGTGCCCTTCCAACTTGCGGGCGTGGCTGTCGCCGCGGCCGGCGGTACGCTCCAGGATCATCTGGATCAGGTGGAGCGTCAGGCCATTCTTGATGCCCTCAAGCAGTCGAACAACAATCGCACCGCGGCGTCACGACTGCTGGGCGTCACCTTTCGATCCTTGCGCTATCGCATGGCGCGGCTGGGAATGAACGAGTGAGGCAGGCGCAGGACGCGATGGACGACGAAGGCTGGTTGTTCGACGCGCGGCGCGTGCCTTCACCCAACTGCGATGAGCGACCTGACGACGAGCCGGTTCGACTCGTCGTCATCCACGCCATCAGTCTGCCGCCCAGCGAATTCGGCGGCCCGGAGATCATCCAGCTGTTCACCAATTGCCTTGATCCGCAGGCGCATCCCTATTTCAGGGAGATCGAGGGTCTGCGGGTTTCCGCCCATTTCCTCGTCCGTCGTGACGGAGAGTTGATCCAGTTCGTTCCCTGTTGCCGTCGCGCCTGGCACGCCGGTGTATCCAGCTGGCTGGGTCGGGAGAACTGCAACAACTTCTCCATCGGCATCGAGCTTGAAGGCTGCGATGACCTTCCATTCGAAGATCCTCAATACAAGACGCTCAATCGCCTGCTGGACACGCTGCGTGCGCGCTACGTGATCGAAGATGTGGTCGGTCACAGCGACATCGCGCCGGGGCGCAAGACCGATCCGGGTCCATGCTTCGATTGGCGTCGGGTGCACCACGCAAGCGGATGAGTGTCGCAAAGGCGCAACGCTTTTTTTTGCGTCTACATCAGAAATCGCTTGCAGTCAAAAAAATCAACCACTACAATTAGTGTCAGATCGTTGTTGACCTACTAGATATAGTAGGTCGTTGTAGAGAAGGGACGATACGGATTACAGCGTCCCGATCATCACCGGCTTCATGGCGACAAAGACGGGAGATCTGAATGCAGGAAGTTTTGGGCGATTTTTTCACCGACCGCAACGGGGTTGCCCAACTGTCTTCTATCGCTATGGCCACGAATCTGCGCCCGCATTCATTTCACCGCACCTCATTCACTTCGCAAATTCCTACGCCTGCCTGCCGCACCGATGTGTCGGACGGGTTCGCGTTTGCGCGCCGTCGGCCTGCCCGGCCCAACCCGCACCAGGCGGGCATCGCGCAGTATCGTGATTTCCAAAATATGCAGTTTGATTGTTTGTGCGTTTGTCATTCGCGGTTTCAAAACGAAGTGATAGGCGGATAAACGTGAGGAATTCGTCGCTTTCGATTGCATCGGAGCGTTGGATAATCCGTGCTAACCCAGACGGGTTTCAGTAGAAGTAGTGGTGGTTCTTTCCTGTTAATTTGTTAAGGAGGTTCAACATGGCGATTGCTAAGAAAGCCAAGAAGCCGGCCGCAAAGAAGGCTGCGGCTAAGCCCGCCGCTAAGAAGTCTGCGGCCCCGAAGAAGCCAGCGGTCAAAAAGCCGGCTGTAATTAAGGCGGATGCCAAGCCCGCTGCGAAGAAGCCCGCTGCCAAGAAACCGGCCGCGAAGAAGCCCGCTGCGAAGAAGGTTGCTGCCAAGAAGCCGGCTGCCAAGAAGGCTGCACCGAAGAAGGTTGCTGCCAAGAAGCCGGCTGCCAAGAAGGCTGCACCTAAGAAGGCTGCTGCCAAGAAACCGGCTGCCAAGAAGGCTGCACCGAAAAAGGCTGCTGCCAAGAAGCCTGCTGCTAAGAAGCCTGCTGCCAAGAAGCCTGCTGCCAAGAAGCCGGCTGCTAAGAAGCCTGCTGCGAAGAAGCCTGCTGCCAAGAAGGCTGCACCGAAGAAGGCTGCTGCTAAGCCGGCCGCGAAGCCCGCTGCCGCTGCACCTTCGACCGCTGCTGCTCCCGGCATCAAGTCGTCGCTGAATCCAGCGGCAGCTTGGCCGTTTCCCACCGGTTCCCGTCCCTGACGGTAGCATCGGCCTGCGCTTAGTCCTGCGGGACTGAGCGCGGCGCTCAGTGGATAGCAAGCGCGTGCTGTTAATTCAGCACGCGCTTTCTTTTTTTCGCCGGCGCGCGAAGCGCTATTGACGGCCCCCGAAGGGGAAACCCCGTCACGCAAGGCGAAGGCGGGCAGAGCCCCGAGCCCCTTGGACGAAGCGATATCCCATGCTATTTTGAATTCAGGAATGCCGCCATGCGGGCGAGACCTTCCTCGATCCGGCTCCGGTCGATCGTGTAGGCAAAGCGCATGTGGTGTTGGGGCGCGTTGCTGCCAAAGTCCAGCCCTGGTGTTGCAGCCACGCCAGCCTTTGTCAGCAGTTCTTCGGCAAGTTCGAAACTGTCATCGGCCAGTTCCCTGCTGTCTGCATATACATAGAAGGCGCCCTGCGGTTCGGCGGCGATTTCGAAGCCAAGCGAGCGCAGGCCCGGCAGCAGGATGTCACGCCGCAGGGAAAACTCGTGGCGGCGGGATTCGAGAATGGTGATCGTCTCCGGGTCAAAGGCTGCCAGCGCCGCATGCTGGGCAACTGTCGACGGCGCGATATAGAGGTTCTGCGCCAGCTTTTCAATCTCGCGCACATAGTGTTGCGGGGCGACCAGCCAACCCAGCCGCCAGCCAGTCATGCCGAAATACTTGGAGAAGCTGTTGATCACGAATACGTCTTCGCTGAGCGCCAGCGCGGATGTGGCGTCGATACCATACGTCAGCCCGTGATAGATCTCGTCGACCAGCAGGGTGCCGCCCCGCGCCGCGACGGCGGCAGCAAGGGCCGCCAAGGCGTCGGCTGCGATCAGGCTGCCGGTGGGATTGGCCGGCGAGGCGACCAGCAGACCCCTTGTCCGGGCTGTCCATGACGCGGCCAGTTGTTCCGTTGTCGGCTGGTAGTTGGTCGCAGCGTCCACTGCGAGTGATACCGGCTTGCCTTCGAGCAGGCGAACGAAATGCCGGTTGCAGGGATAGCCTGGGTCGGGCAGCAGCCATTCGTCGCCGGGATTCACCAGCACGCCCAACGCGAGCAGCAATGCGCCCGACGCGCCAGCCGTGACCACGATTCGCTGCGGCGGGATATCGAGTCCGTAACGCGTGCGGTAAAAGCCGCTGATTGCTTCACGCAGTTGGGGCAGGCCCAATGCGGCCGTGTAATGCACGTGTCCGCCAGAGAGGAAACGCTGGGCAGCGTCAAGAATGGGGCCGGCGGTCGCGAAGTCGGGCTCGCCAACCTCCAGATGGGTGATCGACCGGCCTTCGGCTTCAAGTGCCTGCGCTCGCGCCATCAATTCCATCACATGAAACGGAGCGATTTGCGCCATGCGTCCGGCAATGTTCATTCGGTTCTCCAAATGCAAACGGCCGTCGTGCGCGAGGCAGGACGGCCGTTCCGGGTTTTCGCCGTGGTGGACTCTGTCTGCCTTCGCTCTGCGTGACGGGGATTCCCCTTCGCGGGCCGGCAAGCGCCGGCGCGCTGCGTCCTTCGGACTGTCAATCCACCAGCGCCAGCTCGAACAGTTCGCGCTTGAGGGTCAGCGAACGCGGCATCCGGCTCTTGAGTTTGTCGAACCATTCGGCATGCAGCTTCAGTTCTTCACGCCAGGCGGTGGTGTCCACTGCCGTCAGGTGTTCGAACTGCGCCTTGGTGACTTCCTCGCTGCCGCTCCAGTCAAGGTCTTCGAAGCGCGGCATCCAGCCGAGAACAGTCTGCTTCGCATCAGATACCCCGCTGCAGCGACCGACGATCCACTTCAGTACCCGCATGTTCTCGCCGAATCCGGGCCATATGAATTTGCCGTCGGCGTCCTGGCGGAACCAGTTCACCGAGAAGATTCGTGGCGCGTGCTCGATCTGGTGTCCGATGCGCAGCCAGTGGTTGAAATAGTCACCCATGTGGTAACCGCAGAACGGCAACATGGCAAACGGATCGCGGCGCACGATGCCCTGCGCGCCTCCTGCGGCGGCCGTGGTTTCCGAGCCGAGCGTGGCCGCCATATAGACGCCATAGTTCCAGTTGAAGGCTTCGAACACCAGCGGCACGGTAGTAGACCGGCGGCCGCCAAAAACAAACGCCGAGATCGGCACGCCCGCGGGGTTGTCCCAATCCGGATCGATCACGGGGCACTGGCTGGCCGGTGCGGCAAAGCGTGAATTCGGGTGGGCGGCCTTGCGTCCGGTTTCCTTGCCGATCTCCGGCGTCCAGTCCTGACCCTGCCAGTCCATGCAGTGCGCAGGCGGCACCTTGCTCATGCCTTCCCACCAGACATCGCCGTCATCGGTCAGGGCGACGTTGGTGAAGATGATGTTTTCCTTCAAGGTCTGCATTGCGTTGAAGTTGGTCTTGTCGCTGGTGCCGGGAGCGACGCCGAAAAAGCCGGCTTCGGGATTGATGGCATACAGGCGCCCATCCTTGCCCGGCTTGATCCAGGCGATGTCATCGCCGACCGTGGTCACCTTCCAGCCGCCGAGGCTTTCGGGTGGAATCAGCATGGCAAGGTTGGTCTTGCCGCAGGCCGAGGGAAAGGCAGCAGCGATATAGGTCTTCTCGCCTTCCGGGGATTGAATGCCAAGGATCAGCATGTGTTCGGCCAGCCAGCCTTCGTCGCGAGCCATGGTCGAGGCAATCCGCAGCGCGAAGCACTTTTTGCCTAGCAGCGCATTGCCGCCGTAGCCCGAGCCGAATGACCAGATCTCGCGCGTCAGGGGGAAATGGCAGATGTACTTGGTCTTGTTGCACGGCCATTTGACATCCGCCTGACCGGACTCGAGCGGGTGGCCAACGCTATGCAGGCAGGGCACAAAAATGCCGTCGCTGCCAAGCTGGTCCAGCACCGCACGTCCCATGCGGGCCATGATGCGCATGCTGACCACCACATAAGGGCTGTCTGAAAGCTCGACGCCGATGTGGGCAATCGGCGAGCCGATGGGGCCCATCGAGAACGGAATGACGTACATGGTGCGCCCGCGCATGCAACCCTTGAACAATCCGCGCAAGGTTTCCTTCATCTTGTCCGGATGCTCCCAATTGTTGTTGGGGCCGGCATCTTCCGGGTCCGAGGTGCAGACATAGGTACGATCCTCGACGCGGGCAACGTCCGACGGATCGGACAGGGCGAGGTAGGAGTTCTTGCGCTTCGCCGGGTTGAGCTTGACCATGCTGCCGGAGGCGACCATCTGCGCGAAAAGCCGGTCGGCTTCCTCCTGCGAGCCGTCAGCCCAGACGATGTCCTTGGGCTCGGTGAGCGCCGCGACTTCGGCCACCCAAGCGATCAGCTTGGCGTGTTTGACGTAGGCGGGGGCTGAAATCTGTTTGGGCTGGTTCATGACGCGATAATCTCCACTCTGATTCTGAATTCGCGCCGGTCGGCCGGTGATCAAGGTGGGGAGATCGGCGGGTCTTCCGGCTGTCTGCGGCAGGGCCCCAGGCCCGGATCGCAATATTTTATAAGCCCATAATTATCCCACAATCGACTTACGGGCGCCTTGCTGGAGTTGGCGCCGTAATGCAAGCCGATTTCATCGCACGGCGCCGAATTGCGACGGGAAATTGCAGTTTGCCAAAGAGTCGGCGCTGGCGACACGGCGATACAATCGCTGTCAGACCAAAAGGAGAAGCATTCATGGACGAACGCATTCGCGCTGCGGCGCTCGAGTATCACCGCAGCCCCAAGCCCGGCAAGATCGCCGTTACCCCGACCAAGGCCCTGACCAATCAGGCCGACTTGTCGCTGGCGTATTCGCCGGGCGTGGCCGCCGCCTGCGACGAGATCGTGCGCGATCCATCGACCGCGGCGCTGTACACCTCGCGCGCCAATCTGGTCGCCGTCATTACCAATGGCACGGCCGTCTTGGGCCTGGGCAACATCGGACCGCTGGCCGGCAAGCCGGTGATGGAAGGCAAGGGCGTGCTGTTCAAGAAGTTCGCCGGCATCGATGTGTTCGACATCGAGGTCGCCGAGAATGATCCCGACAAACTGGTCGACATCATTGCCTCGCTGGAGCCGACGTTTGGCGGCATCAACCTCGAGGACATCAAGGCGCCCGAGTGCTTTTATGTCGAAGCCAGGCTGCGCGAGCGGATGAAGATCCCGGTTTTCCACGACGACCAGCATGGCACAGCGATCATTGCCAGTGCCGCCGTGCTGAACGGGATGCGCGTGGTCGGCAAGGACATCGCCCGGGTCAAGCTGGTCTGCTCCGGTGCCGGCGCGGCGGCGATTGCCTGCCTCGACCTGCTGGCGAGCCTCGGCCTTGATCCGAAAAATGTCTTTGCAGTCGACAGCAAAGGCGTGATCCACACCGGACGCGAGGGGCTGGACCCGTCCAAGGCGCGCTACGCGCAGGCAACGGACGCGCGCACCCTGGCCGACGTGATGGTGGGCGCCGACGTTTTCCTCGGCCTATCCACTGCGGGTGTGCTGAAGCCGGAGATGGTCAAGACCATGGCGAAGGATCCGCTGATTCTCGCCATGGCCAATCCCGAGCCTGAAATTCGCCCGGAAGATGCCAAGGCCGTGCGTCCCGACGCCATCATCGGCACCGGCCGTTCTGACTATCCGAACCAGGTCAACAATGTCCTGTGCTTCCCCTTCATGTTCAGGGGCGCGCTCGACGTCGGTGCGACGACCATCAACGAAGCCATGAAAGTGGCTGCGGTGAGGGCGATTGCGGAACTGGCGCATGCCGAGCAGTCGGAAGTGGTGACGGCAGCCTATGGTACGGAGGATCTTTCCTTCGGCCCCGAATACCTGATCCCGAAGCCCTTCGATCCCCGACTCATCATCATGGTCGCCCCGGCGGTGGCTCAGGCCGCGATGGATTCAGGCGTCGCCACGCGGCCCATTGCCGACATGGATGCGTATGTCGCGCAACTGAACGACTTTGTCTATTCGACCGGTCTGTTGATGCGTCCGGTGTTCGCCGCGGCGAAGAAGAAGCCGGCGCGCGTGGTCTTCTGCGAAGGCGAGGACGAACGTGTTTTGCGTGCCGTGCAAACCGTATGCGACGAAAGCCTGGCGCGGCCGATCCTGATCGGTCGGCCCGAAGTCGTTGAAAAGAGCATCGCCCGGCATGGCCTGCGCATTCGCCCCGGCGAGCATTTCGAACTGGTCAGCCCGGATTCCGATCCGCGCTACAAGGAGCTCTGGCAGGATTACCACGGCATGATGTCGCGCAAGGGCGTCAGCGTCGAATACGCCAAGCGCGAGATGAGGCGGCGTACCACGCTGATCGGCGCCATGCTGGTCAAGCACAACTACGCCGATGCCATGCTGTGCGGCACTTTCGGCAAGCATTCGCTGCATCTGCGCTACATCGAGACCGTGATCGGCCTGAAGCCGGGGATCGAGAATTTCTACGCCATGAACATGCTGGTCCTGCCGCGGCGGACACTGTTCATCGGCGATACCTACGTCAATTACGACCCGACGGCCGAACAACTGGCGGAGATGACCCTGCTGGCTGCCGACGAAGTCGCACGTTTCGGTCTGGCGCCCAAGGTGGCGCTGCTGTCGCATTCGAGTTTCGGCACCGAGGACACGCCGACGGCGATCAAGATGCGCCGCGCGTTGGAGATCCTGCGCAAGATCGCGCCGCAACTGGAAGTGGATGGCGAGATGCACGGCGATGCGGCGCTTTCCGAGGATATCCGGCATCAGGTGTTTCCCGACTCGACGCTCAAGGGCCAGGCCAACCTGCTCATCATGCCGACGCTGGACGCCGCCAATATCTCCTTCAACCTGATCAAGACCTCGGCCGGTGACGGCTTGACCGTAGGCCCGCTGCTGCTCGGTGCGGCGCGCCCGGTGCATATCCTGACGCCGACCGCGACGGTCAGGCGCATTGTCAACGTGACCGCCTTGCTCTCGGTGGAAGCGCAGCAGCAGGCCCGGAGCGGCAGTTGATTCGCGCATGACTGAATCCCGTACCGCCCTGATCCTGACCGGCGGCGGTGCGCGCGCCGGCTATCAGGTTGGTGTGCTGAAGGCGATCCGCGAGATGCTGCCGGAGCCGCGACGCAATCCGTTCCCGATCCTGTGCGGCACTTCGGCTGGCGCGATCAACGCCGCGTCGATGGCGGTATGGGCCGAGGATTTCGGCGCCGGAGTGGACAACCTGCTCGATGTCTGGGAGAACTTCACTGCGCACCAGGTCTATCGTGCCGATCCGGTAAGCATGGGCGTCTCCGGCGCGCGCTGGGTGTCGACGCTGGCGATTGGCTGGCTGACGCGACACTCTCCGCGCTCCCTGCTCGACAACTCGCCGCTGCGAGATTTGCTGTCCGGCAGCCTGGACTTCAGTCGCATAGCAAAGGCCATCGAAAGCCGGGCCCTGCACTCGGTCAGCATCACCTGCTCCGGCTACTCGACGGGGCAGAGCGTCAGTTTCTTTCAGGGGCGCAGCGACCTTGAAGGTTGGCGCCGCAGCCAGCGCGTCGGGGCGTCGACCGGGATTTCCCTCGACCATCTGATGGCCTCAAGCGCGATCCCCTTCATCTTTCCGGCAGTGCATATCAATCGGGAATGGTTTGGTGATGGCTCGATGCGGCAGGTGGCGCCGGTTTCGCCGGCGATCCATCTCGGCGCCGACAAGATACTGGTGATCGGCGCCGGCCGCATGGCCGACGAGAACGCCCGGCCGCGTGCCGAGATTTATCCTTCACTGGCGCAGATCGCCGGCCACGCGCTGTCCAGCATTTTTCTCGACAGCATGTCCGTGGACTTGGAGCGGATGAGTCGCATCAACAACACGCTGTCGCTGATCCCGGAGGACATTCGCCGCGAGCGGGGCATGAGCCTGCGGCCGATAGATGTGCTGACCATCGCGCCCTCGCAACGTCTTGACCATCTCGCCGCACGCCACGCCAAGGCCTTGCCGTGGGCCGTGCGCACCATGCTGCGAACCTTTGGCGCGATGAATCGAAACGGCGGTGCGCTGACCAGCTACCTTCTGTTCGAACGTCCCTACACCAAGGCCCTGATCGATCTGGGCTACGCTGATACGCTGGCGCGTCGGGATGAAGTGCGGCGTTTTCTTGATTTGAGTTAATGTTTTTGTTGAGGCCAGACCCCCAACCCCTTTATTTCTAACGATAAGTGCCGATACAGCTTATTGCAGAGGGGATATCCTCTGTTAGAATGTTCGCATCGCAGGAGGGGCAGCTCCATGAAAAGAACACTAATGATGTTGTTGGCGGCCGCGATAGTCGGCGCCGGCGTGACGCCGACCGAGGTTGAGGCGGCCACGAAGAAGAAGGCTGTTGCTGCCAAGAAGAAGGTGTCGCGCACAGTCGTGCAGATCAAGGGCAAGAAAGTCGTTCGCGCCAGATCCGCTCACCGCATCGCCTCCCTGGATGACGCCCAGCATCTGGCCTTGCAGTCATCTGCCGCTTTGGTGCTGGATCAGACGACCGGCGCGATCCTGTTTGAAAAGAATCCCAACGCCGTTCTGCCGATTGCGTCGATTACCAAGCTGATGACGGCGATGGTCGTGCTCGACGCGAAATCCGACCTTACCGAGACGCTGGCGATTGGCGAAGACGATGTCGACATCCTCAAGGGAACCCGTTCGCGCCTCAAGGTCGGCACGCATCTGGCGCGCGAGGAAATGCTGCGTCTGGCCCTGATGTCTTCCGAGAACCGTGCTGCCGCAGCCCTATCGCGCAACTACCCGGGCGGACGGGAAGCATTCATCGCCGCCATGAATCAAAAGGCGCAGGCGCTGGGCCTGGCCGATACGCGTTTTCAGGACGCGACTGGATTGACGGCGGCCAACGTATCGAGCCCGCGTGATCTGGCGAAAATGGTCGATGCCGCGCACCAGTACCCGTTGATCCGCGAGTTTTCGACCACCTCCGCAGGCGAGTTCAGCATCGCCGGCCGGACACAGCAGTTCCGCAACACCAATACCCTGGTCAAGAATCCGACCTGGGAAATCGGCCTGTCCAAGACCGGCTACATCAACGAGGCCGGCAAGTGTCTCGTGATGCAGGCCTGGCTCAACAACAAGCCGACCATCATCGTGTTGCTCGACTCCTGGGGCAAGATGACCCGCATCGGCGACGCCAACCGCATCAAGCGCTGGGTCGAGAGCGCATCGCTGGCGCAACGCCAGACTGCCGGTTGATCCTTTCGCGGATTTCTTAGCCGCTGTTGCGCAGACCGGCGGCGACGCCGTTGATGGTCAGGTGGATTCCCCGCTTCACCGTATCGTCCGCGGCGCCGGCGCGATGCCGGCGCAGCAACTCCACCTGCAAGTGGTTGAGCGGATCGAGATAGGGGAAGCGATTGCGAATCGAGCGCTTCAGCAAAGGGTTGTCGGCCAGTAGTTCGGTCCTGCCGGTGATCTCCAGCAGCGCCGCGATGGAAGCCTGCCACTCCTGCTTCACACGGGGAAAAATGGCGTCGCGCAGGGCGTCATCCTTCACCAGCTGGGCGTAGCGTTCGGCGATCGCGATGTCGCTCTTTGCCAGCACCATGTCCATGTTGGACAGCAGGGTGCGGAAGAAGCCCCACTCGCGATTCATTTCCGCCAGCAAGGCCATGCCCGCTTCGCCCCGTTCCGTCTTCCAGGCGGCCACCGCGGCGCCGAAGCCGAACCACCCCGGCAACATCAGCCGACACTGCGCCCACGAGAACACCCAGGGAATGGCCCGCAGGTCTTCGATCGCCGTGGTCTTCTTGCGCGAGGCCGGGCGGCTGCCGATGTTGAGCGCGGCGATTTCCGAAATCACCGTGGACTCCCAGAAATAACGTTCGAAGCCTGGCGTGTCATAGACCATGCCGCGATAGGCCTTGAAGGCGAATGCCGAAAGCGCCTCCATCGCGGCGAGGAACTCCGGTCGCGGATTGTCATGCTGATGCGGCAGCAAGGTCGCCTCCAGCGTCGCCGCCGCAAGAATTTCCAGATTGCGCCGGCCCAGTTCGGGATTGGCATATTTCGAGGCGATGACTTCGCCCTGCTCGGTAATCCGGATCTGTCCTTGCACGGCTCCCTGCGGCTGGGCGAGGATGGCCTGATAGCTGGGGCCGCCGCCGCGACCAACCGAACCGCCGCGGCCATGGAACAGCCGCAGTGTGATGCCGTGCCGGGCAAAAACCTCGGTCAATTTGATTTCGGCACGATACAGCGACCAGCCGGAGGTGAGAAAGCCGCCATCCTTGTTGCTGTCCGAATAGCCGAGCATGACTTCCTGCAGCGCCTTGCGGCTGGCCAGCAGTCGGCTGTAGACCGGCAGTCCGAGCAGGCGATGCATTATGGCTTCCGCGTTTTCGAGGTCGCCGATGGTTTCGAACAAGGGCACGATGTTGACGTCCAGTGCGCTTTCCAGCGGACGCAGCAAGCCGACCTCCTTCAGCAGGACGGCGAGTTCGAGGATGTCCGAGACGCCGTCGGTCTTGGAAATGATCACGTTCTGAATCGCGTTCTTGCCGAAGCGCTGGTGAATCGAACGCGCGGCGTGAAAGATCGCCAGTTCGCCGCGCGTCTCTTCCGAATAGTTGACGCCGGGCGCGGAGAGTGGCCGCGGTGTCGCGAGTTCCTCCTGCAGCAAGCCGATGCGCGCCTCTTCATCGAGACTCAGATAGTCGATGCCCGGTCGGGCGACAGCCAGCAACTCGGCGACAGTGCGCGCGTGCACCTCCGAGTTCTGGCGCAAATCCAGCGGCGCCAGGTGAAAGCCGAAGATCGACACGGCGCGCCGCAGGCGTCGCAAGCGGCCGCGCGCCAGCAGCCGCGAATTGTTGGCGATCAGCGAGCCATGCAGGATGTCGAGGTCGGCGGCCAAGTCATTGGCGGAGGAATAGGGCGCCGCTTCGCCCAGGGCGTGGCGCGGTGCTTCCAGTCCGTCGAGTACGCGCGCGGTGGCAGACAGGCGCGCATACATGCCGGCGATGGCGCGGCGGTAGGGCTCATCATCGCGATGCGGGCTGTGATCTGGCGAGCTCGCGGCCAGCGCCTGCAGTTCGTCCGAAATTTTTACCAGAACGGAAGTGGGTGACAGGTCGGCGCCCAGATTGTGCAGTTGGTCGAGCAGGTAGGCGAGCGCCTTGCGGCTTTGCGCGCGCATGGCACTCTCGAGAATCTCCGCCGTGACGAAGGGATTGCCGTCGCGGTCGCCCCCTATCCACGAGCCGGGGTAAAGAAAGGGCTTGAGCTCTTCGCCCGGCCAATCCGCAACCTGCTTCGTCAGATGGTCTTCCAGCGCGTTATAGAGGTGCGGCAATTCGCGCAAGAAAGTCGTGTCATAAAAGGAAAGGGCATTCGCCACCTCGTCCATCACCGAGAGCTTGGCCCGGCGCAGCATCCGCGTCTGCCACAGCGTCAGTACCGCGCGCCGGATCGCCTCCTCGTGCACTTCGCGTTCCTCGGGTGTCAGATCGGTGCGATCACGTTCATCCAGCAGTCGGGCGATTTTCCACTGGCAGTCGAGAATGCTCTTGCGCTGCACTTCGGTCGGGTGCGCCGTGAGTACGGGACACACCTCGGCGCCGGCGAAGAAACGTGACAATCCATCGCTGCCGATGCCGGCCTCGGTCGCGCGCTGCACGGCATGCGCGAGACTCCCCTCGCGCGGCTTCGATCCGGCCAGGGCATGAGCGCGGGCGCGGCGGATGTGATGCTGGTCCTCGGCGATATTGGCGAGGTGCGAAAAATAGCTGAAGGCCCGTGCGACCAGCGTGGTGCGGTTGTTGGGCAACTCGGCGAAGATCGATTCCAGACCCTGCCGGGCCGCGGGATCGTCGTCGCGGTGAAAGCGGATTGCCAACTGCCGGATGCGTTCGACCGTGTCAAAGGACTCGGCGCCTTCCTGATCGCGCAGGGTATCGCCGAGCAGTCGCCCCAGCAGTCGAATGTCATCGCGCAGCGGCGCGTCCTTCTCAGCGGATTCGGTCATCGGGGAAGCCTGCCTGTCGTTGTGTGCTGAATTCATCATTGCCTTTGTTCGTCGTATTTGGAAAAGTCGGCGCTGGCGGGGCGGCGCTTCCAGCGGCTGCAATGGCAGGCGCACTCAGCCGCCATGCTAAAATCACCCGCAAAATCCAGCGATCAGCCGTAGCGTCCGCTTGCCAGTTTTCCGCCGATTCACAACCCCTTCCAGTGAGCACCATGTCCCCAGTTTCTGCCCCCGAGCGCATCGTCATCGCCACCCGCGAATCCCGCCTGGCATTGTGGCAGGCCGAGCATGTGCGCAGCCTTTTACAGCAATTGTATCCGGCTTGCCGTGTCGAGTTGCTCGGCATGACCACGCGCGGCGACCAGATTCTTGACCGGCCCCTGTCCAAGGTGGGCGGCAAGGGATTGTTCGTCAAGGAGCTGGAGGCCGCCCTGCTCGACGGTTCCGCCGATCTCGCCGTGCATTCGATGAAGGATGTACCGATGCAGATGGAGCCGGAGTTTTCCCTGGTCGCCATCGGCCCGCGCGAAGTGCCGCTCGATGCGCTGGTGTCGAGCAAGTACGCCAGCCTGGCGGACATGCCGCCGGGGGCCGTGGTCGGCACCTCCAGCCTGCGCCGCGAATCCCAGCTGCACGCGCGTTATCCGTATCTTGCGGTCACCCCCCTGCGCGGCAACCTCGACACCCGCTTGCGCAAGCTCGACGAAGGCCAGTTCGATGCCATCATTCTCGCGGCCGCCGGCCTCAAGCGCCTCGGTCTGGGTGAGCGCATCCGTGCCGTGCTGCCCGCCGAGGATTCATTGCCCGCCGCCGGTCAGGGCGCGCTGGGAATCGAAGCGCTGGCCTCGCGCCCCGACGTCGCGGCCTGGGTCTCGCCGCTGAACGATGTCGCCACCGCCGCCTGCGTGCGCGCCGAGCGTGCTGTGTCGCGGGCGCTGGCAGGCAGCTGCGAGGTCCCGCTGGGCGCGTATGCCGAAATGCGGGCGGGCAGTGTTCATCTGCGCGGCTTTGTCGCCTCGCCCGACGGCACGCGCATGGCCCATGCCGAATTGACAGGCAGCGCTGCCGACCCTGAAGCGCTCGGCTTGCAGCTGGCTGCCGCGTTGCGCGCGCAAGGCGCTGCCGAAATCCTCGCCTCGCTCGGAAGCTGACAGTGTCGCTGGCCGGCCGCCATGTCGTGGTAACGCGCCCGGCCGGGCAGGCGGCGCATTTCGCCACCGCATTGACCGAGGCCGGCGCGATACCGGTGCTCTATCCGGTGCTCGAAATCCGCGACATCGAAGACACGGCCCCCGTGCTCGACGTCGCGATCCGTCTCGACAGCTTCGACCTTGCTGTGTTTGTCAGCCCCAATGCCATTGAAAAGGCGCTGGCCCTGATCCTGCCGCGCCGTTCGTGGCCCGCCGCCTTGCGTGTGGCGGCGCTGGGCAAGAGCAGCGAGCGCGAATTGGTGCGCAACGGGATTCATGACGTGATATCGCCCGCCTTGCGTTTTGATTCCGAGGCCTTGCTCGAACTGCCGGAGCTGACCGACGTGCGAGGCAAGCGCGTCATCATTTTTCGCGGTGACGGCGGCCGCGAGGTGCTGGGCAATACACTCAAGTCGCGCGGTGCCGCCATCGAATACGTCACCTGTTACCGCCGCACGCGCCCGCAGCTCGACCCCGCGCCCCTGCTCAAACTGTGGGAAGTCGGTCAATTGGATGCCGTGACGCTGACCAGCAGCGAAGGCCTGCGCAACTTTTTCGACATGCTGGGGCGCCTCGGTCAGGCCTGGTTGAAGAAGACCCCGGCCTTCGTGCCGCATGCCCGCATTGCCGAGCAGGCGCAGGCCCTCGGTTTGACCAAAGTGATCGCGACCGAACCCGGTGACGACGGACTGATGGCCGCTCTCATGCAATACTTCGCTTCTCATGGAAACTCCCGCTCAAACTGAATCAGCGCCTGCCACCAGCCGGTGGCGGGACACATTGCGCCGGCCGACGGTGCGAATTGTTGCTGTCGCCATGGCGCTCCTCGTCGCGCAGTGGGTCGACACCCGCATGCAGGTCGCCAGCCTGCAGCAGGAACTCGCGCGGCGCCTGAGTGATGGTGATTCCGTGGCCAAGGAAGGCCGCGCGCTGGCCCGGCAGAGCCAGGAAGCGTTGGCTACCTTGCAGGGCAAGGTGGGTGTGCTCGAAGCCAGGCTGGCCGAAACGCAGAGCCAGGCCGTCGCGCTGGAGGCCATGTATCAGGAACTCTCCAGTACGCGCGACGAACGCGTGCTGGCCGAAGTTGAGCAAGCCGTGGTGATCGCCATGCAGCAGTTGCAATTCGCCGGCAATGTAGAAGCCGCGCTGATCGCGCTGCAAGGTGCCGACGCCCGTCTTGCGCGTTCCGTCCAGCCGCAGTTCCTGCCTGTCAGGAAACTCATCGCGCGCGACATCGAACGTCTCAAGGGAACGCCCGGGGCTAATTTCAGCGGTTTGTCGCTGAAGATCGAAAGCGTGGTGGCCGCCGTCGACAGCCTGCCGCTGGCCTATGAGCAACGGCCCAAGGCCGACGCGGCAAAGCCGGTATCTGCGCCGAAGCCCGCGAGCGCCGACTACTGGCGCGAGCTGGGCAGCGACCTGTGGCGCGAATTGCGGCAACTGGTGCGCATTGAGCGCATCGACCAGGGCGATCCCGCGCTGCTGTCGCCCAACCAGAGTTTCTTCCTGCGCGAGAACCTCAAGCTGCGCCTGCTCAATGCCCGTTTGGCATTGTTGCAGCGTGACGGCAAGGTCTTTCACGAAGAAATCCGCCAGTCGCGCGAGCAACTCGAGCGCTACTTCGATGCCCGCGCGAAACCGGTGCAGGCCGCCCAGTCGACCCTGAAGGTACTGGCCACGACCGACGTCAGCTTCGATCTGCCGGGTCTGGCGGAAACCCTCACCGCGCTGCGCAACCTGAAGTTCGCACGCGAGCGGGGCGCGGGCACTGCCCGTTAGGTATCGCGATGCGCGCCGTGTTCTGGTTGCTGATTCTCGCCGCGCTGGCGGTGGGGCTGGCTTTGGCCGCGCGCTACAACGAGGGCTACGTGTTGCTGGTGCTGCCGCCCTGGCGCGCGGAGGTTTCGCTCAACCTGT
Organism: Sulfuritalea sp.; assembly: GCA_030680805.1. GTDB lineage: Bacteria > Pseudomonadota > Gammaproteobacteria > Burkholderiales > Rhodocyclaceae > Sulfuritalea. The sequence continues at coordinate 49,905 of JAUXUK010000079.1, forward strand.
TCCTGATGGCGTGTACCGCGGGCTTCTTCATGATCTACATGATGGCACGCGTTGTCAGCCATACCCTCGGACTGCCGCGCGCCGTGGCGCAATTCCGCCGGCGGCGACAGGAGGAAAAGGCGGCGGTCGCCCTGCGCGATGCCTGGCGGCTGCTGCAGGAGGGGCGCTACGGACACGCCATGCGCTGTGCCGAAAAGGCCCGACCCGATCACGCGGGTGCCGGCATGCTGGCACTGGCCGGGTGGCGCGCCGCGCACGCGCTGCGCGACGCCGAGCGAACGGCAGAGTGGGCGGCGCGTGTACGAGAGCACGACGGCGCCGGACTGCAAGCGGCGCGCCTGATGACCGAAGCCGAGTTCGCCCTCGAAGAACGCCGCTTCGAGGACGCGCACGATGCCCTGCAACAGCTCGCCATGCGTGAGGGGCGGCATATCGCCGCTCTGCGCCTCAGCCTGCGCGCCGAGCAGGGGCTGGGCAACTGGCGCGAAGTGGCGCGCCTGGTGCGTCAGCTCGAAAAGCACAAGGCGCTGACCGCCGAACAGGCGGCGCCGATTCGCAGCCGTGCCGTGCGCGAAGCGCTGCGCAGCCTGCGCGACGATCCGGCAGGGCTGATGCGCTACTGGCGCGAACTGGATGACGCCGACCGCGCCGAACCCGCGCTGGCCCTGGAAACCGCGCGCGCATTGGCAACAGCGGGCGATTGCCGCGAAGCCCAGCGCGTGATCGAAGACGCGCTCGATGAACGCTGGGATGCCAGCCTGGTTCTGGCCTACGGCGAGTGCGGCCGGCCTGGCGAACCCGCCGGCGATGTCCTCGGACGCATCGCGCAAGCCGAGAAATGGCTGCAGCGCATGCCGCGCGACGGCGCCCTGTTGCTCACGCTGGGCCGGCTCTGCCGCCAGCAGAAACTATGGGGCAAGGCGCGCAGCTATCTCGAAGCCGCGCTGGCCATCGCGCCATCGCGCGCCGCCCATGTCGAACTCGCGCAGTTGCTTGACCAGCTCGAAGAGTCGGCGCTGGCGATACGGCACTATCGCGCTGCGGCGGTGCTTTAGCGCGTCCTAAACCCAGTCGCGTGGCGGCAGGAAGTCGGTGTAGAGTTTTTCTTCTTCGCTGTCGGGCTCCGGTTTCCAGTCGTAGCGCCACTTGACGACGGGCGGCAGCGACATCAGGATGGATTCGGTGCGCCCGCCCGATTGCAGGCCGAATAGCGTGCCGCGATCCCAGACCAGGTTGAACTCGACATAGCGTCCGCGCCGGTAGGCCTGGAAGTCGCGCTCACGCTCGCCATGGGCGATGTCCTTGCGGCGCTGGATGATCGGCAGGTAGGCGGTGGTGAAATGGTCGCCGACGCTCTGCGTCAGGGCAAAGCAGTGCTCGAAATTTTCCTGATTGAGATCGTCGAAGAAGATGCCGCCGATGCCGCGCGCTTCGTTGCGATGCTTGAGGAAGAAGTAGCGGTCGCACCAGCCCTTGAAGTGATGGTAGGTCGCCACCCCGAACGGCTCCAGCGCGGCATGACAGGTGCGATGGAAATGCTCGGCATCCTGTTCGAAGCCGTAGTAGGGCGTCAGGTCCATGCCGCCGCCGAACCACCAGACCGGCTCCTCGCCGTCCTTTTCGGCGACGAAGAAACGTACGTTCATGTGCGAGGTCGGGCAGTAGGGGTTGCGCGGATGCAGTACCAGCGAGACGCCCATCGCCTGCCAGCGGCGGCCCGCGAGTTCGGGACGATGCGCGGTGGCCGAGACAGGCATCTGCTCGCCCAGGACGTGCGAGAAGTTGACGCCACCGCGCTCGAACACCTTGCCGTCTTCGATCAGTCGGGAAATCCCGCCGCCACCTTGCGGCCGGTCCCAGGCGTCACGCAGGAAGGGAGCGCCCTCAACGGCTTCGAGTTCGCCGACGATGCGGTCCTGCAGACCGGTGAAATAGTCGCGGACCGAAGCGATATCCATCAGAGCTCGGGCAGTTTCATCGCCAGCACCTTCTCGCTCTGGCGCGAGCGGAAGTCTTCGAGCTTCTGCGCCAGCGCGCGGCCGTAGTCGTCGTTCGCCGTGGCGATGATGGCGATCGCGGTGAGCGCTGCATTGGCCGCGCCGGCTTCGCCGATGGCGAAGGTGGCGACCGGAATGCCCTTTGGCATCTGCACGATGGAAAGCAGCGAATCGAGGCCATTGAGGTGTTTGGACGGCACCGGCACGCCCAGCACCGGGACGATGGTTTTCGACGCCAGCATGCCCGGCAGATGCGCCGCGCCGCCGGCGCCGGCGATGATGGCGCGCAGGTCGCGTTCCTGGGCCATGGCGGCGTAGTCGAACAGCAGGTCCGGCGTGCGATGCGCCGAGACTACCTTGGCTTCGAAGGGCACGCCGAATTCCTTCAGCATCTGCGCCGCCGCCTGCATTACTGGCCAATCCGAATCCGAGCCCATGACAATGCCGACCAGTGGTTTCATTTGATGCACCTCTCAGCAGCTTCCAGAGTGTTGGCCAGCAACATGGTAATGGTCATCGGACCGACGCCGCCGGGCACCGGCGTGATGGCGCCGGCGACTTCCTTGGCCGAATCGAAATCGACGTCGCCGCAAAGCTTGCCTTCGGGAGTGCGATTGATGCCGACATCGATCACCGTGGCGCCGGGCTTGATCATGTCGCCGGTGATCATCTTCGCCCGGCCGACGGCGGCCACCAGGATGTCGGCGCGCCGCGTGTGGAAGGCCAGGTCCTTCGATTGAGAATGGCAGATGGTGACGGTGCAGCTCTTCGCCAGCAGCAGCATGGCCATCGGCTTGCCGACGATGTTGCTGCGGCCGACGATCACGACTTCAGCGCCTTTCAGGGGCACGTTGGCGCTTTCCAGCATCTTCATGACGCCGTAGGGCGTGCAGGGAATGAAGCGCGGGTTGCCCTGCATCAGCGCGCCGACGTTTTTGGCGTGGAAACCGTCAACGTCCTTTTCGGGCGAGATCGCTTCGAGCACGGCTTCGGAATCGAAATGCTTCGGCAGCGGCAGTTGCACCAGGATGCCGTGCACCGAGGGGTCGGCGTTGAGCTCGGCGATGCGGGCGAAGACCACGGCCGGATCGACATCCGGGGCGTAGACATCGCGCAGTGAGCGCATGCCGGCTTTCTCGCAGGCGGCGACCTTGTTGCGCACATACACTGCCGACGCCGGGTCTTCGCCGACCAGGATCACGGCGAGGCAGGGTGTGATTCCCTTGTCCTTGAGCGCGGCGGCACGTTCCGCCAGCTGCCCGCGCACTTCAGCGGAGAGGGCGTTGCCATCGATGATCTTTGCAGTCATGGTGTGTTCCGTACGCAGTGAATTCAGGCGGGAGCGAGTTGTTTGGCGACGGCTTCGCGTCCCGCTGCAAACGCGCGGCGATTGGCGTCGACCACTTGTTCGCCCTTGCGCGCAAAACGCTTGACGATGCAGGCCAGCAGCACGTCCGGCGCAAACGGCAGGTAGTCGGCAATGGCGCCGAGCATGACCGTATTGCCAAGTCTGACTTCACCCAGGTCGCGGGCGATGGACATGGCATCGAAGGAGACCACGCGGTGGCCGGCCGCGCGCATCTGCCCGGTCGGATCTACGGGGTAATCGAAGAGGCCGAGTTCGACCACGGGCGGCACCAGCTTGGCGTTATTAACCAAAGCCAGACCATCGGGGCGCAGATAGTGCGACCAGCGCAAGGCCTCGGCGCCTTCGAAGCCGAGCAGCACTTGCACTGTGCCCGGCTCGATCTGCGGCGACAGCACCTTGCGGCCGAAACGCAGATGCGAGGTGACGACGCCCCCGCGTTGCGCCATGCCCGCCACTTCGGTTTTCTTGACGTCGTGGCCTTCGGCGATGGCGGCTTCGGCGAGGATCTCGGTGGCTGTCATGACACCCTGGCCGCCGATGCCGCAGACGAGGATGTTGGTGATGTCGTTCTGGCTCATGATGCGTGCGAAGTCTTGACGATGTGGATCGGAATGTCGCGGCGCGGCACGTGCTGGATCGCATCGGGCGCGCAGGGCTGGACGCAGAGGCCGCAGCCGGTGCAGGCCTGGCTGTCGATAGTGACGAAGGCCAGGTCGACTTCCTTGCCCGAGGGTTTGATGACCTTGTCGCGATGCGTGACGTGAATGGCCGGGCAGCCGACTTCGACGCAGTTGCCGCACCCGGTGCACTTGTCCTCTTCGACGAGGTAGGGCCGGAAAGGCTTGAACTCGTCGGTCAGCACGCAGGGCCGGCGCGCGATGATGACCGAGGGACCTTCGATCTTGATTTCCTCGCGCACGGCCTTGAACAGCACCGGCAGTTCGTAGGGGTCGACCACCTGGATGCGCTCGTTGGGCACGCCCAGCGCCTCGACGATCTTGACCAGATCGACCTTTGGCGCCTCCTTGCCGTGGATGTCCTTGCCCGAGGCCGGCGTCGCCTGGCCGCCGGTCATGCCGGTGGTGTTGTTGTCGAGCAGCAGTACGGTGACGTTGCCGTGGTTGTAGGTGATGTCGAGCAGGCCCTGCATGCCCATGTGCATGAAGGTCGAGTCGCCGATCACGGCGAGTATCCGCTTGTTCTTGTCGACCGCGCCGCGACCCTTGTCGATGCCCAGCGCCACGCCCATCGTGGCGCCCATGCAGATCGTGGTGTCCAGCGCGTTCCACGGGTGGCCGGCGCCCAGCGTATAGCAGCCGATGTCGCCGGCGACGATGATGTTCTTGATCTGCGACAGCGTGTAGTACATGCCCATGTGCGGGCAGGAGGCACACAGCGTCGGCGGCCGCGGGAAGACTTTCATCGGCGCCGCGGCGGGTGCGGGCGGCGGGACGGCCTTGCCGAGCAGGCGATCCACTGCCGGCAGCAGCACCTGCGGCGACAGTTCGCCCAGGCTGGGCAGCACATCCTTGCCGTGGCAGGCGATGCCGGCTGCCTTGATTTCGGTTTCCAGCAGCTTCTCGGTTTCTTCGACCACGAGCAGCTTGTCGCACATCGCTGCCAAGGCGCGCATTTTTTCCGGCGGCCACGGGTGGGAGAAGCCCAGCTTCAGCACCGGTGCATTCGGGAAGGCTTCCTTGACGTGCATGTAGGCGGGACCCGAGGCGACGAAGCCAACGCTGCGATCCGTACCGGCTTCCAGCACATTGAGGGGCGATGCGTCGCTGACGCCGCGCAGGGTTTCGTCGCGCTGGTACAGACCGGGGATGCGCGCCTTGGCATGGGCCGGCACCATCACCCAGCGCTGCGGGTTCTTGACGAAGCCGGCCGGTTCGTGCGCCTCGCGCTCGCCGACGACGACCAGGCCCTTGACGTGGCAGATGCGCGTGGTGAGACGCAGCAGGACAGGCGTTTCATACTGTTCGGAGAGGCCGAAAGCAAATTTCGTCATCTCGTAGGCTTCCTGCGAATCGGCCGGCTCCAGCACCGGAATGTGCGCAAAGCGGCCCCAGTAACGCGAGTCCTGTTCGTTCTGCGACGAGGACATGCCGACGTCGTCGGCCACGGCGATCACCAGGCCGCCATAGGCGCCGGTGATGGTCATGGTCATCAGGCAGTCGCTGGCGACGTTGAGGCCGACGTGCTTCATGGCGCAGAAGGCCCGCGCGCCGGTCATCGAGGCGCCGAGCGCGACTTCCATCGAGACCTTCTCATTCACCGACCATTCGGCGTACAGGTCGGGATAGCGCGCCACGGATTCGATGATCTCGGTGGCCGGCGTGCCGGGGTAGGCGGCGGCGACGCGCACGCCGGATTCCCAGACGGCGCGGGCGACGGCTTCGTTGCCGGAAAGGAGGAGCCGGCTCGCGGCGGGAGGAGGTGCCAACGGGTTGCTCAACTGCGACATGACTGCGGCCATGGTGTTCTCTCTGGCAAAGGAAAAAAGTTGACCTGCGCCCGGGGCGTCCCGTGCACGCAGGTCATCAACAGGTACAGCAGACGAATTATCCGGATTTGCGGGGGGGGCGTCCAGAGTGTCGGCTAATCACCCTACAATAGTCCGCAAAGAACGGGGGAGGGCCGCCACCATGGAGCAGACAGCGAGCACAGTCGCGCGCAAGCCGGGAATCAGTCTTTTCGGAAGCGGCAAACAGGTGCCGGGCGATTTCTGGGGCGGACTGGCGGCCATGCTGGTGGCCTTGCCGGCCTCGATAGCGTTCGGCGTTACGGTGTATGCCGCCATGGGCCCGGCCTACGCGGCCTACGGCGCGCTGGCCGGCATCATTGGCGCCACGGTGATGGGCCTGGTGGCCTCGACCCTGGGCGGCACCGATCGGCTGATCAGCGCTCCCTGTGCGCCGGCCGCGGCCGTGCTGTCGGCCTTTGCCATCGAGCTCGTTGCCCAGGGCGTTTCGCCCGGCTCGATCGTGCTGCTGCTGATCATGCTCGGGGTGCTGACGGGCATCGTGCAACTGCTGCTCGGATTTGTCGGTGTCGGCAAGCTGATCAAGTACATCCCGTATCCGGTGGTGAGCGGCTATCTTTCCGGCGTCGGGCTCATCATCATCGGCAGCCAGATTCCGAAATTCGTCGGTGCCAATGGCGGTACGCGCTGGTGGGAGGCGCTGGTCTCGCCCCTGCTGTGGAACTGGAACAGCGTGGCCATCGGCGGCGCCACGGTACTGGTGGCTGTTGTCGCGCCGCGCCTGACGCAAAAGGTGCCCGGCATCATCCTCGGCATTCTGGCCGGCTTGTGCACGTATTTCGGGCTTGCGGCACAGGATCCGGCGTTGTGGGAGGTGAGCAACAATCCGCTGGTGGTCGGCCCGCTCGGCGCTACCGGGGAAGGCTACATCGAGGCGATCACCGGGCGCTGGCAGGAGATCGGCGAGTTGCGCCTGGGGCAGATCGCCGGCCTGTTCGGCAGCGCGCTGACGCTGGCCGTGCTGCTGTCCATCGATACGCTCAAGACCTGCGTCGTGCTCGACCAGTTGACCCGCAGCCACCATGATTCGAATCGCGAACTGATCGCGCAGGGCATGGCCAACGTCGCCTCGTCGGCGGTGGGCGGCATTCCCGGCGCCGGCACCATGGGCGCCACGCTGGTCAGCCTCAACAGCGGCGCGACCACGCGCGCCACCGGCGTGCTCGAAGGCCTGTTCGCCCTGGTCGCGGCGCTGATTCTGGGGTCCTTCATCGCCTGGATCCCGGTGGCAACGCTGGCCGGCATCCTGATTGTCATCGGCGTGCGCATGATCGACCGGGAGCCGCTGCGTTTCCTCGAATCGCGCGCCACGGTGTTCGATTTCGCCGTGGTCCTCGCCGTGGTCGTGGTGGCGCTGACCATCGGCCTGATCGCCGCATCCGGCGTCGGTGTCGCCATGGCGATCATTCTGTTCGTGCGCGAACAGATCGGCGGCACGGTGGTGCGGCACAAGATGTATGTAAACCAGATGTCATCGACCTGGTACCGGCCCGAGGCCGAAGTCCGCATCCTCGACCAGAAGGGCGACCAGGCGGTCATCTTCGAACTGCAGGGCAGCCTGTTTTTCGGCAACACGCAGCAGCTCTACGCCGATCTCGAACACGAGATCAACACACGCAGCTACATCATCATCGACCTGAAGCGCGTGCAGTCGGTGGACGTCACCGCCGCCCACCTGCTCAATCAGGTGCGCGACGCAGTGCAGGAGCGCGGCGCCCGCCTGCTGCTCAGCAACGTGCGCGAGAACCTGCCCAGCGGCCGCAATCTGCGCGAGTTTTTCGAGCAGACCGGTTTGATGGATGCCGGCGATACGGTACGGATCTTCCCTGAACTCGACAGTGCGATTGCCTGGGTCGAGGACCGCATCCTGGGTGAGAGCGAATCGGTGCCGGAGGTTGAGGCACCGATGCAGCTGCAGGAGATGGATCTGTTCGCCAAACGCAAGGACGAGACGCTGAAGGACCTGGAGACGCGGATGCAACTGCGCACCTACCAACCGGGTGAAGCGCTCTACGTTCGCGGCGTGCCGGGCGACGAACTGTTCTGGGTGCGGCGCGGCACGATCCGCATCATGGCGCCCTTGGGCGCCGGGCGTACGCGGCACATCGCGAGCTTCGGCCGCGGCGATTTCTTCGGCGGTCTGGCCTTTCTCGACAACCTGCCGCGCACCAACGATGCCGTCGCCCATACGGTGACCGAGGTGTATGTCTTGTCACGCGAGCAGTTCAACCAGATCGCCGACACGCACAAGAAGCTCGCCTTCAACTTGATCGAAGCCATGGCCCGCACCTTGGCCATGCGCCTGCGCCATGCCGAGGTCGAACTGACGATGCTGCAGGAATACTGAGCCGGCAGAGAAACCGGCACCCGATAAGCAAGCGCAATGGCGGGCGCAAAAGACTTTATGCGCCCTTCGGAATCTTCAGCCTATAATCCGACAAAATTAGTCAAGTATTAAGCCCCTAACCCTTCAACAGAGAGATAAAAACGTGATCAACGTAAATGGACGCGAGATTGAAACCGACGCCGAAGGCTACCTGGCTTCGCTGGACGACTGGAGCGAGGATGTGGCGCAATGCCTGGCCGAGCGCGACGAGCTTGCACTTGGCGACGAGCACTGGCAGGTGGTGCGCTGGATTCGCGATTACTACGCCGAGAACGGCACGGCACCGAATCTGCGCGTCATGTCGAAGCTGATTGGCGGCTCTCTTGGCGAGCAGTTCGGCGACAAGAAATACCTCTTCGACCTGTTCCCCTACGGCCCCGCCAAGCAGGCGGCCCGCTACGCCGGAATGCCAAAGCCCACCGGCTGCGTCTAGGGCCGCGTCATCCGCTGCTTCGGCCGCGGCCTAGCAAAGAGTGATGATCTGAATGTGATGCCGATTCACGTCGATGAACGGAGCGGCAAGCACCTTGCGGCCGGCAGCGTCGACGTCGCAGACCTCGGCATCCATTACCACGACGAACTCTTTCGATTCATGCATGAAATCCGTTACGCGTGCTCCGGGCAGGAGATCGATGTAGCCCGTGATGCGATAGGACTCCGTCAGAATCGTCACTTTTGTCTTGGTGTCATTTGTGGCCACGATCTTTCTCCTGTCAATGAACCGAGTTTCGACACGCCATGAGTCCGGCCGAAGCGAACGCAAATCCCTGACTTCGGCTCATCGCCCATGATACAGCGATGCCACGCAACTGCGGCGGGCTGCCCGCGACAGCCACTGTTCAGTCATGGGGCGATCCGGTGAGGGGTACGAAGACCACCGGCAGAACATGCTTCTCCTCGATGCTCCCGTCGCTCAACTTCCGGATCACCACCAGGTCCTGCGCGACTTGCTGCGCGCCGACGGGGATGACCATCGTGCCGCCGGGCTTGAGCTGCTCGATCAGCGCAGGGGGAACCCTCGTTGTGGCCGCCGTGACAAGGATCGCGTCGTAGGGCGCGTGCTCGGGCCAGCCGAGGCGACCATTGCCCGCCCGCACCTCGACGTTCTCATAGCCCAGGCGTTGCAGCCGCTGGCTGGCTTGCCCGGCAAGTTCCTCGATGATCTCGATTGAATAGACCTGTTTCACCAGGTGCGACAGGACGGCCGCCTGATAACCGGAACCGGCGCCGATCTCGAGCACGACGTCGTCCGCTCGCGGCTGGATCAGGTCCGTCATCAGGGCCACGACGTAGGGCTGCGAAATGGTCTGGCCGTGGCCGATCGGCAGGGGACGGTTGGCGTAAGCGCCATAACGCAGCTCGTGGGGTACAAACTCATCGCGCGGCGTTTGCCGCAGCGCTTCCATCACCCGCTGTTCGAGTTCCGAACGGCCGGTAAACCGGTGCGTATCGCGAACTTCCTCGCGGATTTCATCCAGCAGGCAATCCCGCTCGCTCTTGTCGACAGTGCTCATGCGACGCCTTGCGGGGAGGCGTGCATGACGCGCTTCTGCCAGATATCGGGCACATTTCCGCCGGTGCTTGCGATTTCAGCCGCCCTGGATTCATGGAACACTTTTCGCTGCTTGCGCAGGACACGGGTCGGCGTAAAGACCGACACGCATTTTTGAACACGCCATGGGCCCGCGAATGGATACTCGCTCCGCCTTGTTCATTCGTCGATTCAGGGAAATGGCTTCCCCAGGAGGTGCCAGATGAAAACATCATTCTCCTTCCAGGAGCTTCGCGGTGCGATTCGCGCCTGGCGGCGCTACGGTTTCTTCTCGCTGACGCCGCGCGAGGCGGAAATCATCGACGCCGTGCATTCCCGCCTCGCGGCCAGGCCGCTGGCCAGGTTCGCCGCGGGCAGATAGCCGCTCCCTGCGGCGCCATCAGGGGACGCCGAGTTTCTTCCGCAGGTAGGCCACCACGTCATCGAGGGTGATCAGCCGGGCGTAATCGGCCTCGGGGATATCCACCTTGAGTTTCTCGTGGAGCCCGAGCAGGAAATTCAGCCAGTCCATCGAATCGAGATCCACCTGGTTGCGCAACGGGCGGTCGCCGCGCAGTTCATCGGCTTCCACTTCCGGCGCAATGGACTTGAGGGTACTTAGCGCAATCGTGCGAATTTCGGCTTCGTTCATCAGTCCAGCTCCTCGGGTCGTTGCAGCAGTTCATTGAGTTCGCGCAGGAACAGCGCGCCGCGATGGCCGTCCGATACGCGGTGGTCGGCCGACAGGCTGGCCGTCACGACCGGCAACACCTTGAGCCCACCATCCTCGGCCCAGGGTCGTTCGGTGACGCGGCCGAAACCGACCAGCGCCACCTGCGGCGGCGTGATGACGCCGAACACCGCCTGCGATCCCTGGTCGCCGAGATTGGTCACGGTGATCGTCGCCTCGTTCATCTCGGAACTGCGCAGCGAGCCGGCGCGGGTGCGCTTGACCAGGTCAGTCAGTTCTTGCATGAGCAATGTCAGGGGCTTGCTGTCGGCATCGAGCAGCGCCGGCGCGATCAAGCCGCCCTGGCGCAGCGAAATCGCGACGCCGAGATTGATGGCGGCAACGGAAACGAAACCGCCGTCGCGCCAGTAGCCGTTGAGCTCGGGATAGCGTTTGAGCGCCATCGCCACGGCCTTGAGCAGCAGCGCCGCCGGCAACAGGCGTTCGGCCATGTCGCGCTGCGCGTTCGTCGCCTGCAGCCAGGAGAGCGCCTTGGCCAGGGGGATGTCCTCGGCGACGTAGTAGTGCGGAATCTCGCGCTTGGAACGGCTCATCGCGGCGGCGATGGTCTTGCGCATGTCCGCGGTTCTGTCCGGGGCGCGGTCCGCCGGCTTCCCGGGTGGCGGTGCTGCGCGTGCGGCCGCCGCATTCTCCACGTCCTCCAGCGTCACCGAACCATGCGGGCCGGTGCCAGCGATGCGGTCGATGTCGACGCCCTTCTCCGCCGCATGCTTGCGCGCGGCCGGCGAGATCATGCGGCGCGTCGCGGCGGCGGGTGCGGCAGCGGCTGCGGCGACAGGCGCCACGGCTGCGAGCACCGGCGCCGCCTTGGGAACCGGCATTGCCGTCTCATCATCCGCTACGGCGAGGAGAGCGTTTTTTGCTCGACCGCCTTGTAGCGCAGTTGCTTCATCAGCGCCGAGTTTTTCACCGGCTTCGAGCAAGGTCGCCATTACGGTGCCGACCGGCATTTTCTGTCCGATCCCGGCGATCAGCTCATGTACCGTTCCTTCCTGCCAGCTTTCGACATCCACCGCAGCCTTGGTGGTGTCGACGATGGCGACCACCTGGCCTTTCTTCATCGTGTCGCCAACGCCGACTTTCCATTCGAGCAGGGTGCCCTCGTCCATGTCGGCGCCCAGCGAGGGCAGTTTGAATTCGATCACGAGAAAAGTCCTTTCACGGCGGCCACGATTTTCCCGGGCTGCGGCAGGGCGGCGTCTTCCAGATGCTTGGCATAGGGAATCGGCACTTCCTCGGAGCAGACGCGCACCACCGGCGCATCGAGTTCGTAGAAGGCGTTCTCCATGATGCGCGCCATCACCTCGGCGGCGAGGCTGCCGGTGCGCCAGCCTTCATCGACCACCACGGCGCGATGGCACTTGGCGACCGACGCCATGATGGTCGCGGTATCCAGCGGACGCAGCACGCGCAGGTCCAGCACTTCCGCGTCCAGGCCCGCCGCGGCCAGTTCCTCTGCCGCCGCCAGCGCCTTGGGCAGCGAACCACCGTGGGTGATGATGGCGACGTCCTTGCCCGCGCGGCGCACCTTGGCCGAGCTGATGTCGACCTTCCAGTCGTCCGGCAGCTCGCCCTCCATGTTGAACAGCCCGGCGTGCTCGAAGATCACCACCGGGTCGGGGTCGGCCAGCGCCGGACCCAGCATGCCGCGCGCATCCTCGATGGTCGCCGGCGCCAGCACCTTGATCCCCGGAATGTGCGCGTACCAGCCTTCGAGGCTGTGCGAGTGCTGCGCGGCGAGCTGGCGCCCTGCTCCCGTTGTCATGCGGATCACCAGCGGCACCGAGAACTGGCCGCCGGACATGTGGCGAAAGGTTGCCGCGGTATTCACGATCTGGTCGAGCGCGAGCAGGCTGAAGTTGACCGTCATCACCTCGACGATGGGGCGCATGCCGCCCAGCGCCGCGCCGATGCCGGCGCCGACGAAACCGAGTTCGGACAGCGGCGTGTCGCGGATGCGCTCCGGGCCGAATTCGTCGAGGAATCCCTTGGAGAAGGCGTAGGTACCGCCATACATGCCGACGTCCTCGCCCATCAGGAACACGCGCGGGTCGTTCGTCAGCGCTTCGTGCATAGCCTCGCGCATGGCCTCGCGGTAGTTGAGTTTGCGGCTCATGGCGCACCCTCCGGCGTATGGACATCCTTCAGCAGGTCTTCGACCGGTTCCCAGCTTCCCGCCTCGGCGAATGCCACGGCCACGTCAACTTCCGCGCTCGCCGCGGCATCGATAGCGAGGAATTCCTCTTCGCTCAGTTTGTCCTCGGCCTTGAGCCGGGCCGAAAAGGTGTGGATCGGCCCGCGCGTCTTCCATTCCTCGACCTCGGCCTTCTGCCGATAGAGCTCGGCGTCGAACATCGAGTGGGCGCGGAAGCGGTAGGTCTGGTATTCGACGAACACGGGCCCCTCACCGGCGCGCACGCGCTGTACCGCCTGTTTGGTAATTTCGTGCACCGCGACGAGGTCCATGCCGTCGACCTTCAGCGCCGGCATGTTGTAGGAGGCCGCCTTGACGCAGAGGTCGGTCTGCGACTCGGCGCGCTCGATCGCGGTACCCATGCCGAAGAGGTTGTTCTCGCAGCAGAACAGCACCGGCAACTTCCACAGCGCGGCGAGGTTCAGCGATTCGTGGAAGGCGCCCTCGGCGACCGCGCCATCGCCGAAGAAGCAGGCGGTGACGCGCTTCTCGTTCTGCATCTTCGCGGCCAGCCCCAGCCCCACGGCCAAGGGCAAGCCGCCGCCGACGATGGCGTTGCCACCGAACAACCGCGTCGCCTTGTCGAACAAATGCATCGAGCCGCCGCGACCATGCGCGCAACCTTCGCGCTTGCCGTACATCTCGGCCATGATCGCGTCCATGCCCATGCCGCGCACCAGCGCATGGCCATGCTCACGATAGGTGGCGACGATGTTGTCCTCGGGCGACAGCGCGTGCAGCGCGCCGACCGCCGTCGCCTCCTCGCCGATATAGAGGTGGAGGAAGCCGCGAATCTTGCCGGCGCCGTACATCTCGGCCGACTTCTCCTCCATGCGGCGGATGCGCACCATGTCGGCCAGCAGTTTCAGCGCGAAGGCCTTGTCCCAGGGCACGGGGCCGGCAGGCGGCGCTGCTGCGTGATGGTCTGTCATGTCAGCCCCCTGCTTCCAGTGTCGAGGTATCGCCCTCGGGCAAGCCGAGTTCGCGCGCCTTCAGCAGCCGGCGCATGATCTTGCCGCTGCGCGTGCGCGGCAGCGAGGGCAGGAAGGCGATCTCCTTCGGCGCCACGGCGGCGCCGAGGCGCTTCCTGGCGTGGCCGAGCAGTTCCATGCGCAACGCTTCGCTCTCCTCGAAGCCCTTCTTCAGCGAAACGAAAGCCTTGACCACCTCGCCCACCACCGGGTCGGGCTTGCCGATCACGCCGGCCTCGGCCACGGCCGGGTGTTCCATCAGCGCGCTCTCGACCTCGAAGGGCCCGATCAGGTGGCCGGCCGACTTGATCACGTCGTCGGCGCGGCCGACGAACCAGAAGTAGCCGTCGGCGTCGCGCTTCGCCAGGTCGCCGGTCAGATACCACTCGTTATTCGGTCCGGCGAAGCACTTGCGGTAGCGCTCCTCGTTGTTCAGATAACCGCGGAACATCGAGGGCCAGCCGCGCTTCAGGGCCAGTTCGCCTTCGACATCGGGCGCATCGATCGGCGTCACCGTGCCGTCCTCGTGGTGGCGCATTATGGCCGCATCGATGCCCGGCAGCGGCCGCCCCATCGAGCCTGGCTTGATGTCGAAAGCCGGGGTGTTGGCGATCATGATGCCGCCAGTCTCGGTCTGCCACCAGTTGTCGTGGATCGGCAGACCCAGCACTCGACTGCCCCAGCGCACGGCCTCGGGATTGAGCGGCTCGCCGACGCTGGCGATGAAACGCAGTTGCGGAAAGCGGTTTTTGTGCGGAATCTCGGCGCCGGCCTTCATCAGCATGCGGATCGCCGTCGGCGCCGTGTACCAGACCGTCACCGCTTCGTCCTGGAGGATGGCGTACCAGCGCTCGGCATCGAATTCTTCGCGGTCGATGATCGAAGTCACGCCATGCAGCAGCGGCGCGATGATGCCGTAGGAGGTGCCCGTAACCCAGCCCGGGTCGGCGGTGCACCAGTAGGTGTCGTCGGGATGCAGGTCCAGCGCATAGCGGCCGGTGGCGTAGTGGGTAGCGACGGCGCCATGCACATGCACGGCGCCCTTGGGGGTTCCTGTTGTCCCGCTGGTGAAG
>JAUXUK010000080.1 GCA_030680805.1 Sulfuritalea sp.
GGCATGGGCGTCGTGGTGCTGATGATGAGTGGCGTCGTGGTGGCGATCATCACCTCGAAGAAATCCGGCGCGGTGCGTCACCGCGCCGAGGAATTGAAGATCAAGCGCTTCCACGAAGGCATCAAGAAGAAGACCGAGCCCTACGAGGAAATGCTCAAGGAAATGGGCATCACCGACGCCCAGGTGGCTTACGTCGGCGACGACCTGGTCGATCTGTCGATGATGAAACGCGTCGGCCTGCCGATCGCCGTGGGCGACGCCGTGGAGGACGTGAAGAAACACGCCATCTATGTCACCAAGGCACGCGGCGGTTACGGCGCGGTGCGCGAAGTCGCGGAGATGATCCTCAAGGCCCAGGACAAGTGGGACAAGATTTTGTCGAAAATCAGTTGAACCAAAGCCCCTAACCGAATCGGGAGTCAGACGTGTCAAAAATCAATGCACCAAAAAGCAATCGCGAGTTCGTCGAGGCCTGCATCAAGTCGGGCGACGCCGTGCGCATCAAGCAGGAAGTCGATTGGGACCTTGAGGCCGGCGCCATCGTGCGGCGGGTCTGCGAACTGGGCCAGGCCGCGCCCTTCATGGAGAAGATCAAGGACTACCCGGGCTTCAGCTACTTCGGCGCGCCGCTATCCACCTATCGCCGCATGGCGATTTCGCTCGGCATGGACCCGGCTTCGAGCCTGCCGGAAATCGGCAAGGAGTACCTCAAGCGCACCAACAGCGAGCCGATCGCGCCGGTGGTGATCGACCGCAAGGATGCGCCGTGCAAGGAAAACATCCTGCTCGGCGACGACGTCGACCTGTGCAAGCTGCCGGTGCCGCTGGTGCATGACGGCGACGGTGGCCGCTATGTCGGTACCTGGCACGCGGTGATCACCAGGCATCCGGAACGCGGCGACGTGAACTGGGGCATGTACCGGCAGATGATGTGGGACGGCCGCACCATGTCCGGCGCCGTGTTCCCCTTCTCGGACCTGGGCAAGGCGCTCACCGAGTACTACCTGCCGCGCGGCGAGGGCTGCCCCTTCGCCACCGCCATCGGCCTCTCGCCGCTGGCGGCCATGGCGGCCTGCGCGCCCTCGCCCATCCCCGAACCGGAACTGGTCAGCATGCTGTCGGGCGAACCGGCCAGGCTGGTGAAATGC
>JAUXUK010000086.1 GCA_030680805.1 Sulfuritalea sp.
GTGCCGGTGACGGCCAGGGTGCCGCTCTGGCTGACGGCACCGCTGCTGCTCACCGTCAGGTTGCCGCTGACGGTGGTGGCGCCAAAGCTGGTGGTGCCGGCGCCGGTGCTGGTCGTGGTGCTCAGATCCACCGCGCTGCCACTCACCACCAACGCGCCCGCCGCGGTCAGGGTGCTGTTGCCGGCATCCGTCAGGACCGCCGTCATGCCTCCGGCGTCCCTCAGGGTGATGCCGGTGCCGGCTGCGGTCACCGTGCCACCGAAGTTGTTGCCGCTGTCGTTCAGGGTGATGCTCTGCCCGGTGGCGGTGAGGCCGCTGGTGCCGGTGACGGCCAGGGTGCCGCTCTGCGTTATGGCGCCGCCCGCCGTGACATTCAAATTCCCCGCTCCGGAACTGATTGCCCCCAGCGTCACGGCCGTCGTCGAATGAGTCAGCGTCACATTGCCGCCGTTGGTCGTGATGGTGGCGCCCGTGCTGTCAAACGCCCCGCCGCCTGAACTGACAAAATTGAGCTTGTTCGCGCCTGAGGCGGTAATGTTGTTGGCGGCATTGTTGAATGACACACCGCCAGCAACTCCATCGGCCTGCAATGTCAACGTCGCATCACCGGAGTTCAGCGTGACCGCAATCGCGCTCTTGACGGTGATGTTGCCGGTCTGACTACCCGTACTGCCGGTGTTGATGGTTACGCTGGTTCCGCCCTGCAACGACAAGACGATCTGGTCGACATCGGCGATCGCGTTGTCGGCAGTTGCGGTAAAAACGTTCGGGCTGAGCGAGTCGAAGCTGCCGCCAGACGAGTCATCCCCTGCTGTCGTGGCGACGGTCTGGACATCCACATTTCGCGGATCAAGAAACCAGAGTCCGCCCTTGCCGGCCGGAGCACTTGCATCGACGCGGCCTTTGGCCAGCAGGTACTCCTTCCCCGAAGTTTCTACGAGACCTCCATTTCCACCGTTCGCGCCGCCCCGCGCGGAAATGCTGCCGTAGAACCGCGTTGTTCCATCCGCCCAAACCACTACCTTGCCGCCATCTCCGGTCCCGATGGCATCGGCCTTGATGCTTGCGTCCTTTCCGACGTAGGTGGCACTGGCGTTCTGTTCCGGTCCCTTGCCCTGCCAGTTGCCGCCGACAAGCGCCGTACCGCCAGCGCCGACTCCCGAAACGTCGATGCTGGCGCTGTCGAACAGCCCAACACGGTCGCCCAGAATCTCGACCCGCCCGCCTGCGCCTGCGGAATTGCCGGCCTGCACCTTGCCCGACACCAGCGTGTCACCCACCGCCTTGAACACGACGCGCCCGGTTTCATCGAGTGACGCGGTATTCGCATTGGCGATGCCGGAATGCCTGATGGCACCGGCATAGATACCGATGTTGCGGCCAATCAGCTGCCCGACGTTCAGCGCCTGGTTGTCGGCCGCATTCACTTCGACCTGGATCGAGGGCCGCTGCAGGTCGACCAGATTTGCACTCTTGCCGGCAGCAAGGATGACATCGCCATTGGGTGCATTGATGACGCCGTGGTTTTCAATATTGGGAGCGATGAGGGCAACCAGGCCGCCGGTCGCGGTTCGAATCACGCCCTGATTGATGATGCTGCCCGCACCCGCCTGCTGCGTGAAGTTGAGTCTGCCCGCCAGAAAATCGGCATTCGACAATCCCAGCGAAGACGCCACGAATCCGCCGACGTCAATTTGCGCATTGGCACCGAACGCAATGCCGTTCTGATTGATCAGGAACACACGCCCGTTCGATTGCAGGGAGCCAAGAATGACGCTGGGGTCCCCGCTGGTGACGCGATTCAGCACCTGGCTCGCGGCATCCGGCTGGATGAAGCGCGTGATCTCGCCCTGCCCGATGGAGAATCCCTTCCAGTTGATAACCGTGCCGTTGGCGTTGGTGACGGTGAGTGCATTGGCAGTGCTCTGAAACGTGGCACTGCCGGCCACCACGGTCGGATCGAGCGGATTGGCCTGCACCAGCGATGAAAAGGCGGCGGCCAGCGCAAAGGAAAGCCGCGTCAGGCGAAGGCGCGGCTTGCGTGCCACGCCAGGAGATCCGCGGCGGATCTCACCGACCTGCCGCGACCGGTCATTCAGCCGATTGGGATTAGAAGACATAGGACAAGGAGCCGTGAAGGCGCATGCCGCGAGAGGTATGGGAGCCGTCGATCACCTGAGCGAAATCGAGGCGCGCCGTCGTGTCTTTGCCCAGGCTGGCGCGAACGCCGATCCCGGCACTGGAGATGCCCGTCGCGTAGATCTCCGACGCCGCCGGATGCACCCGCTTGACCCAGCCGAAGTCATAAAAGCCGAGCACTCTCAGCTTGAGTTGATCGGAAACCCGCGCGCCGAGTTCCGGCGAATAGAGCTCAAGGCTGCCGCGATGGCCCTTGTCGTTCGAGTGTTCGCGCTCAAGGAAGCCGCGCACCGAATCGGCGCCACCGATGCCGAACATTTCGCCTGTCACGAGGCTCTGGCGGGCATGCTGCCCGGTCAAATTGGCGCGAAAGGCCCAATCACCGCCCAGCGCCTTTTGAAAATTCAAACCATAGCGCCACAGCTGATACTGCGCGTTGGCGCCGGGCCGGGCGCCCACTTTCTGAAATTGCTCGTCGTTGCCGTCGTTGCCGCCCGGCAGGTTTTGTATCAGGCTCAAATAGCCGGAAAGCTCCGAATCGGCCTTTCTCAACGTGCTCTGCCAGGTGACGCTGAGGGGATGTACCGTTACATCCGGTACCAGCTTGGTCGTGCCGCCGACAATCGTTACGTTGCTCTGGTACGCCCGCCAATCCCAGCCAAAGGCCAGCTTGTGCTCCCAGTCGCCACGCTTCGGAATCAACTGCGTATAGCGCAGGCCGAGGATGATGCCGCTGCCCGCAATATTGAAGTTGCCGCCGACGGTATTGACCTGTCCGGAATTGACATTGGAATAACCGACAAACATGCCGAAGGTGCCGTTCGTCGAATACAGCGGAGCCTGGTATCCCAGGCCATAGATTCTTACCTGACGCGCCCGCAAGGGCGAGGTGATGGCCTGAAAACTCACCACGTGGTCACTGTCAAACAGGTTGGCATGCTGAATCGCCGCGCCGAGACGAAACGGCCCCGTCTGGGCGTTGCCGGTGTTGTCAAAGGTCATGGCATAGCGGATCGGTGGCTGATCGCTGGCCCTCACCACGGCATCCACTTCGCCTTCACTCTCGCCGGCGCGCATGACCACCGTAGCCTGCTTGGCAGGGTTCTCGTTTACCAGACGCAGGTTATCGACCATATTGTCGAAATTTGGCGTCTCGCCGGATTTCAGGGCGACCAGTGAGCGCTGATAGTTCTCGCTGCTGAAATGCCGGTTGCCCTCGACCCGTATTTTCGCCAATCGGCTTTCGACCACCTGGAAGTGAACCACGCCCGAATCCAGCGTCTGTTCGGGAAGAATCACTTGTATGGCGTTGAAACCTTTCGCTGCATACGCCTTTTCCAGGGCTTCCAGCGCCTGTTGAACGGTTCCGAAATCACGCCGGGCACCCGTGTAGGGTGCCAACAGGTCATCGACTGCCTCCTGCGGAATCAGCGTATTGCCGTGCGCCACATAGTGCGTGATGTCGAAGCGCAACGACCCGCCCTCGGCCGACGGGGACGCGTCGGTAGCGGCATCCGCACGCGGGGACGCGGGCTGCGCCGTCTGGGCCCAAACGAGACTTGCGGGAATCAGCGAAAAAAAGACCAGCAGAAAGCCGCGACGCATTGCCGCAAAGGATGAAGAATGCAAAGTCGGGATTCCTTGCGCAAGCTTGAGCACTGATTTCCCCAAACTGCTTGAAACTTGATGAGTCTAGCATCTCGTGATACAGATAATGCACCTAACTGGTTGTTGTGTGTGCGGTATTTGGCATTTCGGCTTCAATAGCCGGCACCCGGAAGCTGGTCATCCAGTCGAACTATATAATTCCGTCCATTGACCATCACAGGATGTCCCCGCCATGAGCACCCGTCACTCCCGCCTGCTTATCCTCGGTTCCGGCCCGGCCGGCTACACTGCCGCTGTCTATGCGGCGCGTGCCAACCTGAAGCCGGTGTTGATCACGGGCATGGCCCAGGGCGGACAGTTGATGACCACCACTGACGTGGACAATTGGCCCGCCGACCCCGACGGCGTGCAGGGCCCCGACCTGATGGCGCGTTTTGAAAAACACGCGGCGCGCTTCCAGACCGAGATCATTTTCGACCACATCCACACCGCTGCGCTCAAGGAGAAACCGATCCGTCTGGTCGGCGACGCCGGCGAATACACCTGCGACGCGTTGATCATCGCGACCGGCGCCTCGGCGCAATATCTCGGCCTGCCTTCGGAGGAAGCATTTTCCGGCAAGGGCGTGTCGGCCTGTGCCACCTGCGACGGCTTTTTCTACAAGAACCAGCAGGTCGCCGTGATCGGCGGCGGCAACACCGCGGTCGAGGAAGCGCTGTATCTGTCCAACATAGCCAGCCACGTCACGGTAGTGCATCGCCGCAACAAGTTCCGCGGCGAGAAGATCCTGCAGGACAAGCTGTTCGAGAAGGAGAAGGCCGGCAAGGTCACCATCAAGTGGGATCACACGCTGGACGAGGTACTCGGCGACAAGTCCGGCGTCACCGGAATGCGCATCAAGAGCGTGAAGTCCGGCGCCACCGAAGACATCGCGCTGATGGGCGTGTTCATCGCGATCGGCCACAAGCCCAACACCGACCTGTTCGTCGATCAGCTGGACATGGAGGGCGGCTATATCGTCACCCAGGCCGGCCGCAGCGGCAACGCGACGGCGACCAGCATCCCCGGCGTGTTTGCCGCCGGCGACGTGCAGGACCACATCTACAAGCAGGCCGTGACCAGCGCCGCCACCGGCTGTCAGGCGGCCCTCGATGCGGAGCGCTATCTCGACAGTCTGGAGTAGGCCGCCAGGCCCGCGAGTTCGCAATCGACGGCCCGCCAGGAATGACCAAGCGCGCCACCGCGACACCCGAGGAACGCGCCGCTTTCGAGGAGGCGGTCGCCGGCGCTCAGCCGCTCACCTGGGATCGCGTCCACCACGAACCTCCCTTGCCGCCGGCGATTCCGCGCCAGCACCTGCATGATGAAGCCGCTGCGCTCGACGAATCCCTGCATGGCCCGGCGCTGATCGACCTGTATCTCGAAGGCGGCGACGAGGCCGCCTGGCGGCGCGACAGCCTGCCGAAAGCCTGGCTGCGCGATCTGCGCCGCGGACGCTGGGTGACGCAGGACAAGCTCGATCTGCATGGCCTGAATCGCGATCAGGCACGGCTTGCCGTCGTCGGTTTTCTGTCGCAATGCCGGCAGCATGGCCATCGCTGCGTGCGCATCGTGCATGGCAAGGGTCTGAGCTCTCCTGGCCGCGAACCGGTGCTGAAGCGGCTGGTGCTCGGCTGGCTGAGCCAGCGCCGGGAAGTGCTGGCCTTCTGTCAGGCGCGTGCCGCCGAAGGCGGCGCGGGGGCGGTCGTGGTACTGCTCGCCGCGAAGAAATGATCGGGCTAGTGATCCGCTGAAAAGTCCGTCACACCGGCGAACGCCGGTGTCCAGTGACTTGATTCGCCTGGATTCCGGCATTCGCCGGAATGACGAATTTGAACCTGCTCCGCACTTCCCTAGCGGTCAGATTGCTGCTTCGTTGGCTTCACCGGTGCGGATGCGCACGACCTGCTCCACCGAGGAAACAAAAATCTTCCCGTCGCCGATCTTGCCGGTGCGGGCCGCCTTGATGATAGCCTCGATGGCCGGTTCCACCGTCTCGTCGGCAACGACGATCTCGAGCTTGATCTTGGGCAGGAAATCGACCACGTACTCTGCGCCGCGATACAACTCGGTATGGCCCTTCTGCCGGCCGAATCCCTTGACCTCGGTAACGGTCAACCCGGTCACGCCGACATCCGAAAGCGCTTCGCGAACTTCGTCGAGCTTGAACGGCTTGATGATGGCTTCGATCTTCTTCATGTCTGGTGTCCCCTGATTCAATATTCGTCTGGATAGCGTGATGTTATCGGATAGCGCCAATCCTTGCCGAATCCGCGTTGCGTGACGCGAATGCCCACCGGTGCCTGACGCCGCTTGTATTCGTTCTTCTTCAACATGCCGACCACCTTGCGCACGTCGGCTTCGCTTACGCCCCCGGCAATTATCTGGCGCGGACTTTCATCGCGCTCCATGTAGGCTTCGATGATCGCGTCCAGCACTTCGTAGGGAGGCAGCGTGTCCTGATCGGTCTGGCCGGGCTTGAGTTCGGCCGAGGGCGGACGCGTGATGATGTTCCGCGGAATGACGTCGGACACCGTGTTGCGCCAGTTTGCCAACTGATAGACGAAGGTTTTCGCCACATCCTTGATCACCGCAAAGCCGCCGGCCATGTCGCCGTAGAGCGTGGCGTAGCCGACCGCCATTTCGCTCTTGTTGCCAGTGGTCAGCACGATGCGGCCGGTGCGGTTCGAGAGCGCCATCAGCAGCATGCCGCGAATGCGCGCCTGGAGGTTTTCATCCGTCGTGTCCCAGACCGGCTTCGGACCCAGGCTGGCAAAAGTCGGCGCCAGCAACACGGCGAATTGCTCCATCGCCGCCGCGATGGGGATCTCGTCATATTGCACACCAAGCCGCCGCACCATTTCCCGCGAATCGTCGAGGCTCATCTGTGCTGTCCAGGGAGACGGCATCATCACCGCGCGCACCTTGTCGGCGCCCAGCGCGTCGACCGCGATGGCCAGTGTCAGCGCCGAGTCGATGCCACCGGAAAGACCGATGATCGCGCCGGGAAAGCCGTTCTTGCCGAGATAATCGGTAACGCCGAGCTTCAGCGCGGCGTAGACTTCGGCCTCGCGCGATGGCAGCTCAACGATACGGCCGGGCAGCAGATGCCCGTCGGCATAATCGATGAACTCCAGGGCTTCGGCAAACGCCGGCAACTGGTGCGTGAGGCGACCCTGCCCATCCATCGCAAACGACGCGCCATCAAACACCAGTTCGTCCTGCCCGCCCACCAGGTTGGCATAGATCACCGGCGTCCCGGTCGCCGCAATCCGCTCGCGCAATACTTCATGGCGTCGCGCCTGCTTGTTCATGTGGAAGGGCGAGGCATTGAGCGTCAGCATGAGTTCCGCCCCGGCCTGCGCGGCAGCTTCCGTGGCACCCGGCTCCCATACGTCGGCGCAGATCACCAGGCCGCAATTCACGCCGTTCAGTTCGATCACGCAGGACTCTTGCCCGGCTGCGAAGTAGCGCTCTTCGTCGAAGACTTCGTAGTTGGGCAGGCGATGCTTGCGATAGGTCGCAGCCACCCGCCCATCGGCCAGCAGCGACGCGGCGTTGTATCGCTTGCCTGCCGACTCTTCGGGATACCCGATCACAATCGGCAGCGCGGCGGCACGGGCCACGACATCGAGTTGCTCTGCGCAGGCGCGATAGAAATCGGGCCGCATCAGCAGGTCTTCCGGCGGGTAGCCGCTCAGGCCCAATTCCGGGGTGAGCAGCACGTCAGCACCACCATCGCGCGCACGAGCTGCAAGCTCGAGAATGCGCGCAGCATTGCCGGCGAGATCACCGACGTGGGCGTTGAATTGGGCGACGGCTACGCGAAGGCGGCTCATGGGACTCACTATAGCGGATCAGACTCGCACCCCGCCAGGGGATGTCCCGCGCCTCCGGCGTGGATACAAATACCGGCCTTGTGGCGGGTACGGCGAGGCCGGGACCGGCTCAATACGCCGGCTTTTCCTTGGCACCCTGGTAAGCCGCGACACCCTCCAGGATTTCCTTCTTGGCGTCTTCCGCACCCAGCCAGCCCTGCACCTTGACGAATTTGCCGGGCTCCAGATCCTTGTAGTGCTGAAAGAAATGCGAAATCTGATCAAGGACGATCTGCGGCAGATCGCGCGGGCTATCGACATCACGATACATCGGCGTCAGCTTGTCCACCGGCACCGCCAGCAGCTTGGCATCTTCACCGGCCTCATCGGTCATCTTGAGCATGCCGATCGGGCGGCAGCGCACCACCACGCCCGGCGGCAGGGCAAACTGGGACAGCACCAGGACATCCACCGGATCGCCGTCGCCGGCGATGGTGTGCGGGATGTAGCCGTAATTGCAGGGATAGTGCATGGCCGTCGACATGAAGCGATCGACGAACAAGGCGCCGGACTCCTTGTCCACCTCGTATTTGATCGGCTCGGAGTGCATCGAAATCTCGATCACCACATTGAAATCGTTCGGCAAATCCTTGCCGGAGGGAACGCGATCCAGGCCCACGGCTGGCTCCTTTTTGCTAAAGATTGAATTATAGCGCTGCGAACATTTCGCCTTCCTGACGCGCGCGATTGCAAGAACGCCAGGCGACGATACCCAAACAACTTGCGGTCGCCCGTTGACAAAGGATTCGCTATAGATGAGAATGGTTCTCATTACGATACCTAGCCCCCAGTGAGTTCTCATGAAAACCGAACCCCAGCAATCCGCGTCGAAGCCCGACAATTCCCAACAATCCATGATGGCGCGGCGCCCGCTGGACAGCGCAACGCTTCTGGGCCGCCATGATGAAGTGGAGATTGCTCATCACGGTGAAATCTATCGCTTGCGGCGCACGCGCCAAGGCAAGCTGATCCTGACCAAATAATTGGCCTTGCGACATCGACAATAGTTTCACGCCCTAGCGGCGGCACCCCGCGCGCTACCGAATCCAGCCAGCCAGCCAGCAGCACGGCAAGCCAGCCAAAGTCAGCTTCATGTTCTTCTTTGGAGGTTTGCCATGTTTTCCATTCGTTCGTTGTTCCTGATTTTCGGCTCCGGTTTTTCGCTTGCCGCCGCCGCCCTCGAATACCCGATCGGCGCGCCGAAGAACATCGCCGGCATGGAAGTCGCCGCCGTCTATCTGCAGGCGGTGGAGATGGAGCCCGAAGGCCACATGAGGAAAGCCTCCGAATCCGATATCCACCTCGAAGCCGACATCCACGCGCTGGCCAACAATGCCAACGGGTTTGCGGAAGGCATGTGGATTCCGCACCTGTTGGTGAAGTACGAGCTGACCAAGGTCGGCGGCACCGAGACCATCAAGGGCGACATGATGCCGATGGTGGCGAGCGACGGCCCGCACTACGGCGACAACGTCAAGCTCAAGGGTCCGGGCAAGTACAAGGTGAAGTTCATCATCTATCCGCCCAACGCCAAGGAAAATACCCACGGAAATCATTTCGGCCGCCACACCGACCGCGCCACCGGCGTGCGTCCCTGGTTCAAGCCGGTCGAGGCCGAATGGGAGTTCACCTACGCCGGCGTCGGCAAGAAAGGCGGCTACTGAGATGAAACACAAACTGATCGCCGCCCTGCTGGCGGCGGGGTTCGCCGCGCCCGTCCTGGCCAACGACATGGCCGCGGTGCTGGCCGAGATGAAGCGGCTCTCGACGCGCATCGAGACGCTGGAAAAGCAAAACAAGGACATGGAAAAAGCGCTGGACACCCAGCGCCTGTCCGAAAAGGAACCGGAACTCGTCACGCGGCTGAAGGCCGTAGAATTCCAGACGCTGTCGATGCAGAAACAGGCGCGCCAGATCGAATCGCTGGAAGGAATCACGGTCGGCGCCAGTCTCACCGGCGTGCTGCAAAAAGTCGGCGCTCGTGATACGGCGAGCGGCGCCGAAGAGGCGCGAGCGAACTACCGCGGCGACATTTCGGTGACGCTACCCGGCGGCGAAATGGGCAATGCCGAAGGCAAGATCTTCGCCCACTTCCGCTTCGGCCAGGGCGCTGGCATCGGCCTGCGTCCCACCTACACCAGCACCGCCAACAGCACCGCCTTCCAGACCAGCGCCGGCAGCGACGATTCCTTCGGCATCCTGGCCCAGGCCTGGTACCAGCTCAAGATTCCGCTGCTGGACGACGGGTTGAAGACCAACGCCCGCGAGCACCTCCATCTGACCGCCGGCAAGATCGATCCCTTCGTCTTCTTCGACCAGAACGGCGCGGCGGATGACGAATCGGCCAAGTTCATGAATAACGCCTTCGTGCACAACCCGCTGCTCGATTCTGGCGGCGACATCCGCGCCGACGCCTACGGCTTCGCCCCCGGTGCCATCATCAAGTACGAGAACTCGCGGCAGAAGGGCTCCGAATGGGCCCTGTCTCTGGGCGCATTCGGCTCCGGACCCGGCGCCAATTTCTCCGGCTCACTGGCCCACCCCTTCGTCATCGCCCAGGCCGAGACCGCCGCGCGCTTCAACTACCTGCCGGGCAACTACCGCGCCTACCTGTGGCGCAATGGCCGCGGCCGCGGCGCGACCTACGACCAGATCGAGCGCAAACATTCCGGCATCGGCTTCTCCGCCGACCAGAAGATCACCGACGACGTGACGCTGTTCGGTCGCTATGGCCACCAGCTCAAGGGCACGGTGCGCTTCGACCGCGCCCTGACCGTCGGCGCCGAACTGGCCGGCAACCCGTGGGGACGCGCAGCCGACAGCATCGGTCTGGCGCTGAGTGCGCTGCGCACCAGCGCGGACTTCCGCCGCGACTCGCTGACCATCGACGCCGATGCGGACGGCAACGCCGATTTCGGCTATCAGGCGAGCGGCTCGGAGAAGCAACTGGAGCTCTACTACCGTTTCAAACTCAACAGCAAGGTCGAGCTGACACCCGACTTCCAGTTGATCCGCCAGCCCGGCGGCAATGCCGCGGCGCCGACGGTGAAGGTGCTGGGCCTGCGCGCCAAGGTCGGGTTCTGAGCCATGCCCGCACCGCTCTCGCATTCGCTGTTCGTCCTTGCTCTCTGGATCGGCCTGTCCTGGGCCGCGCCGGGACGGGCACAGACACCCCCGGCACCGCTGCCGAGCTTCATCATCTCGGTGAAGGACGGCGTGTTCAATCCGGCGCGGCTGGAAGTGCCGGCCGGACAGCGCATCAAGTTCGTGCTGAGGAACGAGGGTCCCGGGCCGCTCGAATTCGAGAACGCCGACCTGCATGTCGAGAAGATCCTCGCCGCCGGTGCGGAATCCTTCGTTGTCGTCAAGCTACCGCCCGGCGAACACATGTTCGTCGACGAATTCAACATCGCCACCGGCGAACTTCTGGTCATCGCCAAGTAGGCTGCCTTGCAAACCGCAACCATCACCCTCTACCCACGCCTGCCGCAACTCCGCACGCGGCTGGCGCGGCTGGGCGACTGGATGGCGAGGCATCGCAACGTCATACTGGCGGCGCAGTGGGTCATCGTGGTTTTCTACCTGGCCCTGGTCGCCCTGCCCGCCTTCCTGCCGCATCCGGGCGCCGAGGCCCGCCTGTTCTCCGGCGACATGGGCGCGGCGAGCTTCGTCGATCCGGCGGCCTGCATCACCCCGGCCGACGGACAGACCGCGGCTCCCGTGCTGCAGGAAAAATCGCCGACCGTCGCCACCTGGCGCGAACGCCTGGTGCTGCTCGCGCAATACCTGTTCTGGGGCGTCTGGTGGCCCTTCGTCATTCTCTCCATCATGCTCATGGGCCGCGTCTGGTGCGGCGTGCTCTGCCCCGAAGGCGCGCTGACCGAATTCGCCAGCCGGCACGGGCGCGGCGGCTCGATTCCTCGCTGGGTGCGCTGGGGCGGCTGGCCGCTGGTCGCCTTCGTGCTGACCACCGTCTATGGCCAGCTCATCAGCGTCTATGAATACCCGCAGGCCGCGCTGCTGATTCTCGGCGGCTCGACCGTCGCCGCCGTCGCCATCGGCTGGATGTATGGCAAGGGCAAGCGCGTCTGGTGCCGCTATCTTTGTCCGGTGTCCGGCGTGTTCGCCCTGCTGGCGCGAATCTCGCCCTTCCATTTCAAGATCGACCGCGCCGTGTGGAACAGCTATCCGCAGCGCACGGCGGCGGTCGACTGCGCGCCGCTGCTTTCCGTCAGCCATCTGTCGGGCATGGCCGAGTGCCACGCCTGCGGCCGTTGCAGCGGGCACCGCGACGCGGTGACGCTTGCCGCGCGCTCGCCCAATGCCGAGATTCTCGGCGGCGCACCGCACGCAAACCCGCCCGGCACCGTCGAGGCGCTGCTGCTGATGTTCGGCATGCTGGGCGTCGCCATCGGCGCGTTTCAATGGACCGTCAATCCGTGGTTCGTCAAACTGAAGCAGGCCGCCGCCGAATGGCTGGTGGCGCGCGACATCTTCTGGCCGCTGGAAGACAGCCCGGCCTGGTGGCTGCTGACGCGCTATCCGCAAAACAACGACGTCTTCACCTGGCTCGACGGCGCGGCGATCATCGTCTGGATCCTCGGCGTCTCGCTCGTCCTCGGCGGCACCGCGCTGCTGGCGGTGAAGGGCGCGGCGAAACTCGCCGGCCTCGACTGGCGCCGGTTGGCGCTGGGACTGGTGCCGCTGGCCGGCATTGGCCTCTTCCTCGGCCTGTCGATGATGAGCGCCACCCATCTGCGCGCCGAAGGCGTGGCGCTGGGCTGGCTGCCCGCCTTCCGTGCCGCCTTGCTTGCCATCGGCCTGCTGTGGTCGGCCTGGCTGGGCTGGCGCTTGATCACCGCCGGCATTGAAAGCGCGGCGATGCGCCTGCCGGCCGCGCTGCTCTGGCTGCTGCCGCTGGCGATGATCGGCGCCAATTGGTGGCTGACGTTCTTTGTCTGGTGAGCGGAGAGCCCGTCCCACACCAAGCTCCGTAACCCATTTTCAGCCAGCCACCCAGGCGTTCGCATCCGCCACAGGCAGCCAGCCAATCATCCAATTGGAGACTGCCCCGCATGATGCCTCACTCGCAACAGCCAGCCAGCACTGTCGCCGGTGCCCTGGCCCATCTCGCCACCCACATGTCGACCGGCTGCCCGCGCGCAGCGTATCTCGCCGCGATGCTGCTGGAACAGCTCGCCAACGACACGAGCGCCGACGATCACTTGCGCAGACACGCCCGCGAGCTGGTCGACATTCTGGAACGCGAACCGCAAATGCCAGCCCCCGCGCCATTGCCCATACAGAAGCGCAGGCCCGCGTCGCGCGCCGCACTTTGACCTTATCGCCGCATCGCCAGCGCCAGCGCGGTGCGTCCCTTCGGGAACTTTTCGCCCCAGCCAAAGACTGATGAAGATTCTGTCGCCCCACGCCGCACCGAACCGCTTGTCGCCCGCCGGACTCGGCATGGTCGTCTTGCTGCACGCGCTGGTCCTCTGGGGTCTGCTGCGGATGAACGTGATCACCCTGCCGGCTTCGCTGTCGGTGCTCACCGTCAGCCTGCTGCCGCCGGCGGAAGTGATCAAGCCGAATCCGGAAATCGTGCCGCCGAAGCCTAAGCCCGTGGAACGGCGGCCGACGCCGCTGCAGCAGCCGACCCAGCTCGCCGTCGCCGCCGAAGCACCGGCTCCGACGCCAGCCGCCGTGGCGCCAGCGCCGACTTTTGTCGCGCCCCCGGTCGCCGCGTCGCCGGCGCCGGCGCCGACCCAGCCGCGCTTCGACGCCGACTACCTCGACAACCCCAAGCCGCCCTATCCTGCGATTTCGCGCCGCATGGGCGAACAGGGCCGCGTCGTGCTGCGCGTGCGCGTCGATGCGCAGGGGCTGCCGATCGACGTCCAGCTCCATGCCTCAAGCGGCTCCGAACGCCTCGACGCCTCCGCGCTGCAAACCGTGCGCCGCTGGAAATTCATTCCGGCACGACTCGGCAACGAACCGGTCGCCGCCACCGTCCTTGTCCCGATTGCCTTCTCACTGAAAGACTGACCATGGAAAACCCTCTCGGCTTCGGCCACTTCCTCGCCAATGCCGACGGCATCGCGCGCTTCATCCTCATCCTGATGTTCATCATGTCGATCGGCACCTGGTACCTGATCGCCACCAAGGGCATCCAGTCGATCCGCTCGCAGCGCCGCAGCGCCACCTTCCTCAAGGCCTTCTGGGCCGCCGACAGCCTCGACGCCGTGGCCCGTCACCTGCGTCAGAGCGGCGTCACCGAGCCCTTCTCGCATCTCGTACACCACGGCTTCACCGCCGTCGAGCAGCACCGCTTCGGGCGCGACGGACACAAGGGGCGCGGCCTGGTGGATGCCGGCACGCCCGACGAATTCCTCACCCGCGCCCTGAAGCGCGCCATCAACCAGGACAAGTCGCGCCTCGAATACGGCCAGACCTTCCTCGCCACCGTCGCGTCCTCCGCGCCCTTCGTCGGCCTCTTCGGCACCGTCTGGGGCATCTACCACGCGCTGATGGCGATCGGCATGAGTGGTCAGGGCACGCTGGACAAAGTCGCCGGCCCGGTCGGCGAGGCCCTGATCATGACCGCCATCGGCCTCGCCGTGGCGATCCCCGCCGCCGTGGCCTACAACGCCTTTGCCCGCGCCAACCGCAACACCCTCGCCGAGCTGAGCTCCTTCGCCCACGACGTGTTCACCTTCCTCGCCACCGGCCTGAAGAACGCGCCGCGGCAGAGCGACGTCGCCGCCACCTCGGATCGCATCATCGCCCGCGCCGAAGCTGGCAACCCCGCGCGCGAGCACCTGAGGAGCGCGTCGTGAGCTTTGCCTCCCTCAACGACGACGACGGCAACGAAGCGCTGGCCGAAATCAACATGATTCCGCTGATCGACGTCATGCTGGTGCTGCTGGTGATTTTCATCGTCACCGCGCCGCTCTTGACCCACGCGGTCAAGGTCGATCTGCCCAAGGCCAGTTCCGCGCCCAATCTGACCAAGCCCGACAACGTGCAGGTCGCCATCGATGGCGCCGGCCAGGTGTATTGGAACGGCGAGATCGTCGCCGCCGATGTACTCGACCAAAGATTGCGCGCCGCAGCCACACTCGCGCCGCAACCCGAACTGCACCTTCGCGCCGAGCGCAGCACGCCCTACGAAAAAGTTGCCGAAGTCATGTCGGCCTCTGCCCGCGCCGGCCTGACGCGTATTGGCTTTGTCACCGAACCGAAAGCGCACTAGACGCCAGTTTCTACCACCCCATCACTCAGCCAGCCAGCCCGTCCTCATGCCAGCCAGCCAGAACACTGCCCACGAGGACACACATGAACCCGAAAACCACGCGATACCTGCTGTCGCACACACTGCTGCTGCTTGGCGCCACCTCGCTGCCCGCCCTGGCCCAGGAAGCCGCAAAGGAATTGCCCACCGTCAGCGTCCAGGCCGACGCCGACAAACCCGACGGCTACCGCGCCACCACCACCCGCGTCGGCAAGGTGCTGCAGGACCCGCATGACATTCCGCAAGCGGTGACCACCATCACCAACACGCTGATGGAAGAGCAGCAGATCGGCAGCCTCAAGGAGGCGCTGCGCAACGTTTCCGGCCTCAGCTTCAACGCCGCCGAGGGCGGCCGCAGCGGCGACAACATGAACCTGCGCGGCTTTTACACCTTCGGCGACATATATCTCGATGGCATCCGCGACACCGCGCAATACAACCGCGAGACTTTCAACTACGAGCAGATCGACGTGCTGCGCGGCGCCGGCGCCATGCTCTTCGGCCGCGGCCAGGCCGGCGGCGTGATCAACCAGGTGAGCAAGACGCCGCTGCGCATCGAGCAGTACAAGCTGACCGGCAGCGTCGGCGACTACGGCTACCGCGAAGTCACCGCCGACATCAACAAGCCGATCAATGGCAGCACCGCGCTGCGCATCAGTGCCATGCAGCGCGACGAGGGTAGCTGGCGATCCAACCCGGCCTCCGGCAGCGAACCGGAGATCCATCGCAAGGGCCTGGCTTTCAGCCTGGGCCTCAACCTGCGCACCGACAACCAGTTCTGGCTGAATCATTACGTGCTGAGCACCAACGACAACCCCGACTACGGCATTTCCTTCGACGGCAGCACCAAGCGGCCGGGTACCAGTTCGCGCTTTTCGCCGGACACCTTCTGGGGCGCCGACCGTACCTTCGACAAGAGCGACACGCGCATCACGACACTGGTTCATGAATACCGCATCTCGGCAGACAGCCAGTTGCGCACGCAGTTGCGCAGCGCCGATTACGAACGCAGCTACTGGGCGCGCACGCCGAGCCTGACGGTCGCGCCCAAGGCCGACGGCTCGCTGTGCACGGCGCCCGCCACCTGCAACGGCGGCCCTACGCGCATTTCCGACTACGAAACCGTCACCCTGCAGTCCGACTACAACACGAAGTTCACGGCCGCCGGCATGAAGCACGAACTGCTGGCCGGCTTTGAATACCTGAAGGAGAACAGCTATCGTCACGGCTTGCAGAATCTCGGTGGCACTACCGCTGCCAACCCGCCCTGGTACCTGCCCTACATCGCCGCGACTACTGGCACGCCGACCCGCTTCAAGTCCGATTCCTACGCCATCTACGCCCAGGACACGGTCGAGTTCATCCCGCAATGGAAGGCCACGCTCGGCCTGCGCCGCGACCTGATGGACGCGCAGTACAGCAGCGCCACCTCGCCCAAGCTGAGCTTCGGCGAGAACAGCATCCGCGCCGCGCTTTCCTTCCATCCCGCCGCGGACACGCACTACTACCTCGGCTGGAGCGACTCCTTCAGTCCCACGGCCGACCTCTACCAACTGACAGTGAAGCCGCAACCGGCCGAACGCAGCGAAGTGGTCGAGCTGGGCGCCAAGTGGCTGCTGATGGACGGCGACCTCGCCCTGCGTGCCGCGCTGTACCAGGCCACCAAGGACTGGGAGCGCAACGGCGACCTCGAATCGACCGCCGCGATCCTCACCAAAAAGCGCCGCACCAAGGGCGTCGAGCTGGAAGCGGCCGGACGCGTCAGCGACAACTGGGAGGTGTTCTCCGGCCTGGCGCTTATGGATGCGCGCATCCTCGAACCCGGCGAGAACGTCAACGCCACCACCGGCGCCATCACCGTCGCCGATGCACGCTACGTCGGCCAGCCGGCGCGCAACACGCCGCCGTGGACCATCAACCTGTGGTCCACCTACAAGCTGACGCCGCAATGGAAGGTCGGCGGCGGACTGGAAGCCAAGGCGCACCGCTACGCCTACAGCCCCACCGGCGCCTTCCCGACCGTCGCCGGCGGCACCACCTTCGCCGCCAACACCGCGCCGGCCTATGCGCGCTGGGACGGGATGGTCGCCTATGAACAGAAAGACTGGACGCTGCGACTCAACATCAAGAACCTGTTCGACAGGTTGTACTGGGACGCCATCTACGACAACGGCGGCTTCGCCACGCCCGGCCCGCGGCGCACCGTGATCCTGACCGGCGAATTCAAGTTCTGAACCCTGCGGAGCAAACAATGAAACGCCGTCAATTTCTGCTCGCAGCGGGCGCCCTCGCCGCCCTGCCCAGGCTCGCGCTGGCCGCCGGCGACGCGCGCCGGGCCGTGCTCGGCGCCGCCTGGCGCGGCCCGAACAAGAGCGACCCCTACTTTGCCGGTGCGCTGGTCGCCGACTGGGAAACGCGCACGCTGGACATACGCTATGCCGTGCCGCTGCCGACCCGACCGCATGGCTTGCTGGCCGAAGCCGACGGCGGGCTGCTGGTGGTAGGCGTGCGCCCCGGCACCTGGCTGCTGCGCTGCGACGGCCGGGGCGAGGTGATGCAGCAGCTACGAGTCGATGAAGAAA
Source organism: Sulfuritalea sp. (assembly GCA_030680805.1). GTDB lineage: Bacteria > Pseudomonadota > Gammaproteobacteria > Burkholderiales > Rhodocyclaceae > Sulfuritalea. The sequence goes on from JAUXUK010000086.1 coordinate 17,538, forward strand.
GCGCGACCGCCCGGCTCAACGGCCATGCCATTGTCGCGGCCAAGGGCGACGCGCTCTACACCACCGAAACCGACCTGAAGACAGGGCGCGGCAAGATCGGCGTGCGCGACCGGCAGACCCTGCGCAAGCTGGCCGAATTCGATACCCATGGCATCGACCCGCACCAGTTGCTGCTCGACCACGAGGGCCACTTGATCGTTGCCAACGGCGGCGTGCCGCGCACACCGGCCGACAAGAAATTCGACCTGCAACGCATGGACTCCTCGCTGGTCCGGCTCGATACGGCAAACGGCAAGCTGCTGCGCCAGTGGCGGCTCGACGACCCACGCCTGAGCCTGCGCCACCTGGCCTGGAGCCGCAGCCCGGTCGACGCCGACGCCTATTTAGGCATCGCCATCCAGGCCGAGCATGATGACGCCGCGCTGCGCGCCACCGCGCCGATACTCGCCATTCTCGATGGCGACCGGCTGAGCCTCCCCACCCGTGCCAACGACGGCATCGGCTACGCCGGCGACATTGCGGCGGCCTGGAACGGCGGCTTTGCCCTCTCCAGCAACCAGGCCGGGCTCGCCCAGCTCTGGCACCCCGGCGCAGCGGATCAACTGACCGCCCTTGTGAAAATGGAAGAAGCCTATGCCCTCGCCTCTTGGCACGGACCCGGCAAGGGCGGCGGCGTCGTGGTCGCCACCGGCCTCGGGCTGGTGCGCTCGCATCCGACCGCCGGGCCGGTCGCCATCCCCTGGCCCCGGCCGATGGCGCTGGATAACCACTGGGTTTTGCTGAGCGAGGTTTGACCGGCCCGCGCTTCAATCTCTAGAGTCGGCGCTCGCCGGCCCGCCAAGCGGAATCCCCGGCGGACAAGGTCCGGAACGGCGACTTCAACTCCCCGACCGGGCATCAATCCCCTCATGACCCGGGCCGCAAAGCCCTCGATAGCCCATGCCTATCCAATCGATTTCAACAATCAATTAGACGCTTCCGATTGTTATATTTAATATTCACTCCATCGCAGCAAACCAATCAACCACCCAAGGAGAAACACCATGAACGCCAGCCTGATCAACACCGAAATCCTACCCTTCAAGGCCACCGCCTTCCACAACGGCAAGTTCGTTCCCGTCACCCAAGACGACCTCAAGGGCAAGTGGTCCGTCGTGTTCTTCTACCCGGCCGACTTTACTTTCGTCTGCCCCACCGAACTGGGCGACCTGGCCGACCACTACGCGACCTTCAAGTCGCTCGGCGTCGAGATCTACTCGGTATCGACCGACACCCACTTCACGCACAAGGCCTGGCATGACTCGTCGGAGACCATCGGCAAGATCAAGTACCCGATGATCGGCGATCCGACCGGCGCCATCACCCGCAACTTCGGCGTGATGATCGAAGAAGCGGGGCTGGCCGAGCGCGGCACCTTCGTCATCGACCCGCAGGGCAAGGTCCAGATCATCGAGATCAATGCCGGCGGCATCGGCCGCGACGCCACCGAACTGCTGCGCAAGGTCACGGCCGCCCAGTACGTCGCCAGCCACCCGGGCGAAGTCTGCCCGGCCAAGTGGAAGGAAGGCGAAGCCACTCTGGCGCCGTCGCTCGACCTGGTCGGCAAGATTTAAACAGCCCTCAACCCGCCCCCATCGAACCAGAGGGGCGGGATTGCAGCGCCAAGCAGCGCCGAGCCACAAGTTCCGCGTGCTTGCCAGTGCAATCCCGACCAAGGAGAAAATCATGCTCGACGCCACCATCAAGACCCAGCTTTCCGCCTACCTCGAAAAGCTCCAGACACCGATCGAACTCGTCGCCTCGCTCGACGGCAGCGATGCCGCACGCCAGATGCGCGAACTGTTGGCCGACATCGCCGCGCTGTCGCCCAAGGTCAGCGTGCGAGTTGACGAAAATGCGGATGGCACTGACGTCCGCAAGCCCTCCTTCTCCATCGGCCGTCCCGGCGAGGCCGCCCGCATCCGCTTTGCCGGCATCCCCATGGGCCACGAATTCACCTCGCTGGTGCTGGCCCTGTTGCAGACCGGCGGTCATCCGCCCAAGGTCGATGCCGCCGTGATCGAGCAGATCAAGGGCCTGAGCGGAACGATGCGCTTCGAGACCTACATCTCGCTCTCCTGCCACAACTGCCCGGACGTGGTGCAGGCGCTCAACCTGATGGCTGTGCTCAACCCCGGCGTCGAGAGCGTGATGATCGACGGCGCCTTGTACCAGGACGAAGTGAGTGCACGCCAGATCATGGCCGTGCCGACGGTGCTGCTGAACGGCGAACCCTTCGGCCAGGGCCGCATGACGATCGAGGAAATCCTCGCCAAGGTGGATACCGGCGCTACGGCGCGAGATGCCGAAAAGCTTGCTGCGAAGGACGCCTTCGATGTGCTCGTGGTCGGCGGTGGCCCGGCCGGCGCGGCGGCGGCGATCTACGCCGCGCGCAAAGGCATCCGCACCGGCGTGGTGGCCGAACGTTTCGGCGGCCAGGTGCTGGACACCATGGCGATTGAAAACTTTATCTCGGTGCAGCGCACCGAAGGCCCCAAGCTCGCCATGGCGCTGGAGCAGCACGTCAAGGAATACGAAGTCGACATCATGAATCTGCAACGCGCCGAAGCCCTGACTCCGGCCGGCGACGATGGACTGGCCCAGGTGCGACTCGCCAACGGCGCGACGCTCAAGGCCAAAAGCGTAATCCTCGCTACCGGCGCCCGTTGGCGCGAGATGAACGTGCCGGGCGAAAAGGAGTACAAGGCCAAAGGCGTGTGCTTCTGCCCACATTGCGACGGCCCCTTGTTCAAGGGCAAGCGCGTCGCGGTGATCGGCGGCGGCAACTCCGGCGTCGAGGCGGCGATCGACCTCGCCGGCATTGTGGCGCACGTCACGCTGCTCGAATTCGACAGCAAGCTGCGCGCCGATGCCGTACTCCAGGCCAAGCTCGGCAGCCTGCCCAACGTCACCATCATCACCAGCGCGCTGACTACCGAGGTGCGTGGCAACGGAGAAAAAGTCACCGGCATTGACTACCAGGACCGCAACAGCGGCGAGAACGGCCATGTCGAACTGGATGGCATCTTTGTCCAGATCGGTCTGCTACCGAACACAGACTGGCTCAAGGGCACGATAGGCTTGTCGGCGCGCGGCGAGATCGAGATCGATGCGCGCGGCCAGACCTCGCTGCCCGGCGTCTTCGCCGCCGGCGACGCGACGACGACGCCTTACAAGCAGATCATCATCGCCATGGGCGAGGGCGCCAAGGCATCGCTCTCCGCCTTCGACCACCTGATCCGCAGCCCGGCGGTGAAGGCGGCAACGCCAAGCTTTGATCTGGGTCAGCCGGCCTGAGCGGAGGCAAGGTAGTCTAATCACGTTACGTGTCCGACATTTCACACAGACAGGAGAACATCATGAAAGCAACCAAGACCGTCAAAATCGCCAAGCTCGACATCGGCATCTCGGACAAGGACCGCGCCGCCATCGCGCAAGGCCTCTCCGGCCTGCTGGCCGACAGCTACACGCTCTACCTGATGACGCACAACTTCCACTGGAACGTCACCGGGCCGCAGTTCAACAGCCTGCACCTGATGTTCATGGGCCAGTACACGGAGCAATGGAACGCGCTCGACCTGATCGCCGAGCGAATCCGCGCGCTGGGCCACCCGGCGCCCGGCACCTACAAGGAATTCGTCAAGCTGGCCTCGATCCGCGAGGTCGAAGGCCAGCCGAAGGCGATGGACATGGTGCGCCACCTCGTCGCCGCGCAGGAAGCCACGGCGCGCACGGCGAGGAAGCTGTTCCCCTTGATCGAGAAAGCCAACGACCAGCCGACGGCCGACCTGCTGACGCAGCGTATCGAAGTGCACGAGAAGACCGCATGGATGCTGCGCAGCCTGCTCGAAGAGTAATTGCAAACACCCTTCACGACCCGAAAGGAGCATTGAAATGAGCAAGAAACTCACTACCAACGCCGGCTGCCCCGTCGTCGACAACCAGAACGCGATGACCGCCGGACCGCGCGGGCCGCAACTGCTACAGGATGTCTGGTTCCTCGAAAAACTCGCCCATTTCGACCGCGAGGTAATTCCCGAACGGCGCATGCACGCCAAGGGCAGCGGCGCCTACGGCAGCTTCACCGTCACCCACGACATCACGAAATACACCCGTGCCAAGATCTTCTCCCAGGTCGGCAAGAAGACGGAACTCTTCGCACGCTTCACCACCGTCGCCGGCGAGCGCGGCGCGGCCGATGCCGAGCGCGACATCCGCGGCTTCGCCGTCAAGTTCTACACCGAGGAAGGCAACTGGGACATGGTCGGCAACAACACGCCGGTGTTCTTCCTGCGCGATCCGCTCAAGTTCCCCGACCTCAACCACGCGGTCAAGCGTGACCCGAAGACCAACATGCGCAGTGCGAAGAACAACTGGGACTTCTGGACCTCGCTGCCTGAGGCCCTGCACCAGATCACCATCGTCATGTCGGACCGCGGCATCCCGGCCAGCTACCGCAGCATGCACGGCTTCGGTTCGCACACCTTCAGCTTCATCAACGCGAAGAACGAGCGCTACTGGGTCAAGTTCCACTTCAAGAGCCAGCAGCCGATCCGGAACCTGACCGACGCCGAGGCCGAGGCCCTCATCGGCAAGGATCGCGAGAGTCACCAGAAGGACCTCTTCGAGGCCATCGAAAATCGCGATTTTCCGAAATGGACGCTGAAGGTGCAGGTCATGCCGGAAGCCGATGCCGCCAAGCTGCCCTACAACCCCTTCGACTTGACCAAGATATGGCCGCACAAAGACTACCCGCTGATCGAAGTCGGCGTCATGGAGCTCAACCGCAACCCCGAGAACTTCTTCGCCGAGGTCGAGCAGTCCGCCTTCAATCCAGCCAACGTGGTGCCCGGCATCGGCTTTTCGCCGGACAAGATGTTGCAGGGCCGCCTGTTCGCCTACGGCGATGCGCAACGCTATCGGCTCGGCGTCAATCACCACCTGATTCCGGTGAACGCCCCGCGCTGCCCGGTGCACAACTACCACCGCGATGGCGCCATGCGCACCGACGGCAACTTCGGCGGCACGCTTGGCTATGAACCCAACGACCAGGGCGAATGGGCCGAGCAGCCGGAATTCCGCGAGCCGCCGCTGGCGCTTTCCGGCGCGGCGGACCACTGGAACCATCGCGAGGACACGGACTACTACTCGCAGCCCGGCGCGCTGTTCCGCCTCATGACGCCGGCGCAGCAGAAGGTGCTGTTCGAGAACACCGCACGTTCGGTGGGCGGGGCGCCGAAGTCGATCCAGTTGCGCCACATCCGCAACTGCCTGAAGGCCGATCCGGCCTACGGCAAGGGCGTGGCCGACGCGCTGGGCATCGCCTTGTCCGAAGTCACGGCCTGATCACGCCGGCGGCACAGCGATCGCCGTGCCGCCAGCGCCGACTTTCGAGGCGCGACGAACAGGAAATTATCGCAGCGAGTAAACCGGAGCGGATCAGTCGGCGTCGAAACCGGCGTCCTCGATTACGGACTTGAGCTGGTCGCGCGTCACCTTCGCGGCGTCGAACTCGACCACCGCCTGCTTCTGCTCCAGCGAGACCTCGGCCTTCGTCACACCGTCGAGCGCCGTCAGCGCGCCGGTCACGCTTTTCACGCAGCCGCCGCAGGACATGCCGTCCACCTTGATTGTCGTCGTTTCCATTTCACTTCCCTCCGGGTTTCCAGTTTCTCAGCAGCAGCGAATTGCTCACCACCGATACCGAGCTCATCGCCATCGCCGCGCCGGCGATGACCGGGTTCAGCATGCCCAGCGCCGCGAGCGGGATGCCGAGCACGTTGTAGATGAAGGCGAAGAACAAATTCTGCCGTATCTTGGACAGCGTCGCGCGTGAGAGCGAAATCGCATCGGCGACGCCGTTGAGGTCGTCGCGCATCAGCGTCACGTCGGCGGCTTGCATTGCCACGTCGGAGCCGGCCGCCATGGCGAAGCTGACGTCGGCCGCAGCCAGCGCCGGCGCGTCGTTGATGCCGTCGCCGGCCATGCCGACCAGACGGCCGCCGGCTTTGAGCTTGTTCACGGCGGCGGCCTTGTCGCCGGGCAAAACCTCGGCCTCGAAATATTCGATGCCGGCTTCATGAGCCACAGCCTGCGCCGTACCGGCGTTGTCGCCGGTCAGCATCACGACGTCGATGCCGAGCCGGTTCAGGCGCGCCACCGCAGCCCTCGAGCTGGCACGCAAGGGATCGGCGATGCCGATGAAGCCGAGCAGTTTTTCATCGGCGACCACGGCGACCACGCTGCGTCCGGCGTGCGCCAAGGTCTCGGCCTCGGGCGCGGACCAGCCCTGCTCCTTGATCCATCCCGCCGAGCCAGCGAGCACGCGGCGGCCATCGACTTCGCCCTGAAGACCCCGGCCCGCCGTCGTCACGACGTTCTGCGGCGTCGCCAGGGCGAGCCCGTCGGCCCTGGCGCGCGCCACGATGGCGGCGGCGAGCGGATGCGTCGATCCCTGTTCGAGGCTGGCCGCGAGTTGCAGCAATGTCGCCGTATCGTCAGCGCCGACTTTTTCGGGAATCACGTCGGTCACCACCGGCTGTCCCTCGGTCAGGGTCCCGGTCTTGTCCACCACCAGCACCTTGAGCTTTTCCGCAAGCTCCAGCGCCACTGCATTGCGGATCAGCACGCCGGCCTTGGCGCCCTGCCCGGTGCCGACCATGATCGCGGTCGGCGTCGCCAGTCCCAGCGCGCAGGGACAGGCGATCACCAGCACCGCTACGGCGTTGACCAGCGCCTGGGTGAAGTCACCGGCCAGCGCCCACCATGCGACAAAGGTAAGCAGCGCAATCGCCACCACCACCGGCACGAAAATCGCCGCTACTTTGTCAGCCAGACGCTGCACCGGGGCTTTGGAACCCTGCGCTTCCTCCACCAGGTGAATGATGCCGGCCAGTAAGGTGTGGCTGCCGACGCCCGTGGCGCGGCAGCGCAGCAGCCCGTCGCCGTTGATGGTCGCGGCGAACACGCGGTCGCCCGCGGCTTTGGTCACCGGCAGGCTCTCGCCGGTGAGCATGGATTCGTTGGCCGACGATGCGCCGTCGATGACCTCGCCATCGACCGGCATCGCCTCGCCGGCACGGACGACGAAGACATCGCCGGGAATCAGCGTCGCCACCGGCACGTCGATCAATTCACCGGCGCGCTCGATGCGCGCCGTCTGTGGCTGCAATTTCGCCAGCGCCTCGATGGCGGCGGACGTCTTCGCCTTGGCCCGCGCTTCTAGAATCTTGCCCAGCAGCACCAGCGTGATGACCGTGGCGGAGGCCTCGAACTACACATGCTGGTGATGCAGGTCCCACACCGTGACGACGAAGCTGTAGGCCCAGGCCATGCTGGTGCCCAGCGCCACCAGCACGTCCATGTTGCCGGCGCCGCCGCGTATCGCGTTGGCGCCGCCGACGTAAAAGCGCCAGCCGATCCAGAACTGCACCGGCGTCGCCAGCAACAATTGCAGCCAGCGCGGAATGACATCGGTGTGAGCGTCGGCGTCGGCGCCGAACATGAAGGCCATCTGCGCCACCAGCGGCAGCGTCAGCGCGGCGGCGATCCAGAAGCGGTGCAGTTCCTCGTGATAGAGGGCCAGCTTCTTCGCTGTTTCCCCGGCCCGCGTATCCGTTGTAGACACATCCGCCGTAAAACCGGTCTTCACCACGGTCGCGATCAAGCGGTCCACATCGACAGTGCCCGGCGCGTAGCGAACGTGCGCACGCTCGGCGGCGAAGTTCACCGCCGCTTCGACACCAGGGAGCTTGTTCAACTGCTTTTCGATGCGCGCCGCGCAGGCCGCGCAGGTCATGCCGCCCAGCGCCAGTTCGACGGTGTCGCGACTGCTGTCGGCGGGGGCCTGCGGCGCGTTCATCGCTTACTCGAAATTTATCGGCTCGGGCTTCTCGGTGGGTCGGCCTTCGGTGTTCCAGACCTCGAAGCCGCCCGCCATTGAAATCACGTCGGCATAACCGATGCGCTGCAACTGCACCGTCGACAACGCGGCGCGGCCGCTGGTGCGGCAGTAGATCAGGTAGGGCCTGACCTTGTCGAGGCACTCGGCAACGGTGCCGATCTTGAACTCGAGCACGCCGCGCGGGATGTTGATCGCGCCGGGCAGGTGGCCGGCGGCATACTCGTCGTACTCGCGCACGTCGATGATGGTGCGCTTGGTCATCAGCGCCTGCGCCTCGGCAGTCGATACTTCCTTGATCTGCGACTTGGCTTCGACGACGAGGTCGTGGGGGGTGAGGGCCATGGTTCTCTCCGGAAACATTAGAAAACGCTAATTATGGTCCCAGGCGCGCCGCGCCGCAAGTTGCCTGCCCGCGAAGCGGAATCCCAGGCATGCAAAGCACCTGCCCGGACCTTGTCTGCCGGGAATTCCGCTGCGCGGGCCGGCAAAGCGGAATCCCAGGCATGCAAGGCACCCGCGCCGCCCGATCGCCGGCATCGCCGCTATCGCCGTCCCGCCAGCGCCGACTTTCAGACCACGCCCTGCCAGAGCTTGCCGCCCAGCGCCGCCGCATTGACCAGCCCCCACACGCCGAAGGCCAGCACGATCAAGCCCGAACCCAGACGCAGCGCACGGCCCTGAACGACGCTGCGAAAGCGCACCAGCAGCAGCCCGGCAAGCATCAGGTTGGGCAGCGTGCCGAGTCCGAAGGCCAGCATGATGGCCGCGCCCCGCACCGCGCTGCCGGACAGCAGCGTCATCGTCAGCACGCTATAGACCAGGCCGCAGGGCAGCCAGCCCCACAGCATGCCGAGCGGAAACGCCTGCGCCATGCCGCGCACCGGCAGGAAGCGCCGGGTCGAAGGCTGCACCCGCCGCCACAGCCATTGGCCGGCACGTTCGGTAAAGGCCAGGGTCCGCGTCATTCCGGTGAGATAGAAGCCGAGCGCCACCATCATCAGGTTGGCGCCGACATACAGGATCGTCTGCACCGGCAACCAGTTGTTGAGCAACAGGCCCAGGCTACCGAGCGCGCCCATCAAGGCGCCGGCGATGGCATAGCTGGCGATGCGGCCGAGGTTGTAGGCGAGATGGAGCGGCCAGACCGAACCCTGCTTCCCGGCGGGGCGCGGCGTCTGCAGGCTCAGCGCGGAGACGATGCCACCGCACATTCCGGCGCAATGCACGCCACCGAGCAGGCCGATCAGGAATACCGCGAGAAAGCCGCTGTCAGGCACCGCGGCTCGTCAGATGACTTTGGAATAGCGGACGCGTTCGCGGTCGGTGCGCAGATAGCGGTCGAACGCCATGGCGATGCCGCGCACCAGCAGTCGGCCACGCGGCAGGACGCTGATCCACTGGTCGTCGATGGTGAGCAGGCCGCCGGTTTCCATTTCCTTCAGGTCTGCCAGTTCGTCGGCGAAATAGGACTTGAAATCGATCAGGTGGGCGATCTCGATGGACTCGATGGAAAGCTCGAAGTGGCACATCAGGGCCTGGATGATGCTGCGGCGCAGAAGGTCGTCGGCGTTCAACTCGATGCCGCGAAAGATGGGCAGCGCGCCCTGGTCGAGGCTGTCGTAATACTCGTCGAGCGTCCGCACGTTCTGGCAGTAGCTCGGCCCGACCTTGCCGATCGCGGAAACGCCGAAGGCCATCAGGTCGGCCTCGGCATGCGTCGAATAGCCCTGGAAATTGCGGTGCAAACGGCCCTGGCGCTGCGCCACGGCGAGTTCATCGTCCGGCTTGGCGAAGTGGTCCATGCCGATGAAGACGTAGCCCGCATCGGTCAAACGGCGGATCGCCAGTTGCAGGATCTGCAGGCGCGCATCGGCCGATGGCAGGTCGGCTTCATTGATGCGGCGCTGTGGCTTGGCCAGGCTGGGCAGGTGGGCGTAGTTGTAGATCGACAGGCGATCCGGATCGAGCTTGATGATCTCGTCCAGGGTGTGGTTGAAGCTGATCACGTTCTGCTTCGGCAGTCCGTATATCAGGTCGACCGAGATGCCCCTGAAACCAAACTCGCGCGCCGAGTCGATGACCAGTTTGGTCTCTTCGAGGCTCTGCACACGATTCACGGCCACCTGCACATCCGGGGCAAAATCCTGCACGCCGACACTCATGCGGTTGAAGCCGAGCTCGCCAAGCAGTTTCACCGTCTCGCGGTCGACTTTGCGCGGATCGACCTCGATCGAATACTCGCCCCCGGGCAGCAAACGGAAGTGCTTGCGGATGATGTCCATCAGCCGGCGCATCTCGTCGTTGGAGAGGAAGGTCGGCGTGCCGCCGCCAAAATGCAGCTGGACCACATCCCGACTGCCATCGAGCGCCGCTTCCTGCATGGCGATTTCCTTGCCCAAGTACTTGATGTACTTGGCGGAACGACCGTGATCCTTGGTGATGATCTTGTTGCAGGCGCAGTAGTAGCAGATGGTGTTGCAGAAAGGGATGTGGACGTATAATGAAAGAGGTCGTCCTATGCCTCCCACCGTTCTCTGTCCGAGCCAGCGCACGTAATCGTCCGCGCCAAACGCTTCGACAAACCGATCGGCCGTCGGGTAAGACGTGTATCTCGGTCCGTTGACGTCAAAGCGACGAATGACCTCCGGGTCGAAAATCAGTTCCTGATAGTCCATTGGCAGAATGGTTTGATAAATACGGCAAGCGCGACACATTTGCGCGAGCATGCAGAATGCCGCAATCGCCCGCAACTCGGGTTGACACAGATCAAAGGGGTACCCCTCACCGGGTAATGCAAGCAGCGTGCATGCAAACGTCAAACAGAATGTGATTCCGATCACCGCTCCGGGACTCAAGGTCGCCTGCTCGCAGTGCAACCTGCGTGAGTTGTGCCTGCCCTTCGGCCTTTCCGAAAACGACATGGGCCGGCTCGACACCCTGATCGGCGGTGGACGCAAATTGAAACGCGGCCAGCACCTGTATCGTGCCGGCGACGCGTTCGAGTCCATCTTCGCCGTCAAGGCCGGATTCTTCAAGACCGATGTGCTGACCGAAGACGGGCGGGATCAGGTCACCGGTTTCCAGATGGCCGGCGAAATCCTGGGCATGGACGGCATCAGCACCGAGGTCCATTCCTGCAATGCGGTGGCGCTCGAAGACAGCGAAGTCTGCCTGATTCCGTTCACCGAGTTGGAGATGCTTTCCAGCGAAATTCACTCCCTGCAGCATCATTTGCACAAGGTCATGAGCCGCGAGATCGTGCGCGACCATGGCGTGATGATGCTGCTTGGCACCATGCGGGCGGAAGAGCGACTGGCGGCTTTCCTGCTGAATCTTTCGCAGCGCTTTACCGCTCGCGGTTATTCGCCGGCCGAATTTCACCTGCGCATGACGCGCGAGGAAATCGGCTCCTATCTCGGTCTGAAGCTGGAAACCGTGAGCCGCGCCTTCTCCCGCTTTCAGGACGACGGCCTGATCTCGGTGCAGCAGAAGCACATCCGGATTCTCGATATCCTGCGGATGAAGGCCCTGTTGGCCCCGCCCGACGGCCGAATCGGCTAGGGAAACGCTGAATAAGTCGTCACACCGGCGAAAGCCGGTGTCCAGTGCCTTGATTCTTCTGGATTCCGGCTTCCGCCGGAATGACAATTCGACACTTGATCAGTAGTTCCCTAGAGCACTCCCGCCAGAAAGCCCGCCGGCTGGCGCGTCAGGGCCACCGACACGATCCAGCCAAATACCGCCAGTGCGGCCAGCCAGCAGACGATGCGCGTCATTGGCGAACTCCCCTCCCGTAGCGCCAGCGAACCCAGGATGATGTAGGCAATCACACCCAGCACCTTCGCCGTGACCCAGCCGGCGACGAAGGGATATTGATCCGACATCACCGCCAGCGACAAGGCCGCCGCCAGCAGAATGGTGTCGTTGATGTGGGGCAGCACCTTGATCCAGCGCGCCTTCATCAGAGGCGAGTCACGCATCAGCAGCAGGCCGCGCAGGAAGAAGCCCGCAAGACTCAAACTCACGCTGAAGAGGTGCACGTACTTGACCAGGGCATACATTGTCGCTAGCCCGGCTTCCCATCCGCGCGCGGGCGCCAGAAGGCTGGCGCAAAGCGGCCGGCCCACACAGCGAAGGCGCCCAGCCACAACGCTGACGACAACCACATCAAGGGGTACGCACCGGGCAGTGCCGGCCATTCACTGACAACGCGCATGATCGCCGCCGCCTGCATCATGCAGAATGCCCACCACATCGCATTGTCGGCCGCCACCGGCCGGCCGGAATGCCCCATCGTTACCCGCGACGCCATGCCGAGCAGCATCGAGGCAAAGAAACCGAGCGTCAGCGCATGCAGTGGCGCCTGGCCAAGAAAACCCGGAAGCACACCGCGCACCACGCTCTGCAGGGCGAACAGGGCAAATGCCACGCCCAGCCAGGCGAAGGCGAGATGCAGGACTGCCAGCATCCGGTTCTGCATGGCTGCGCGACTCCACCAGAGCGATGTCAAACGCGCCGCGACGAACATGGCCGGCAAGTCGGCCAGCCAGAGCCATTGCGGCTGCTCGAGGAACGTCAGCATGCCGTGCGCCAGGCCAAGCCCCAGCAGCGCGCGCAATGCCCATGCGGGACGACGAAGCACATAGCCGGGTACCGCCGAAGAGGTGAAGAAGGGCAACATGCGATGCGCCACGGTGAGAAACACCGGCAGCAGGAAACCCCAAACTGCCAATGAAGTTCCAAGCCGCGCCCATAGCGGCGCTCCGCCCGCGGCAAAGGCCCCGAAGGCGCCCAGCCCCGCAGCCCCAAGCCAGGCAGCCAACGCAACGAACGCAATGTGTTCGCGATCCGTCGCCCGATGACGGGCAATCCGGGTCAGGGTCAAGGCCACCGCCATCCAGCCACCCACAGCCAGTGCGAGGCCGGCAACCAGCAACCGCGGCAGCAACAGCGCCGCCCAGACCAGCAGCCAGCCACTGGCCAACAGGAAGAAGGCAGGCAGAAAATCACGCGGGGACAGTTCGCCCGCCCCCTGCCAGCGCGGCCCGGCCGTAAGGATGAAGCCGAAAATGAACAAGGGAAGCACGCCGCAGGAAATCAGCAGCGCGTGCAGCACGGATGGCGGAAACAAGGCCAGCAAAGGCCAGGATGGAACAGTCCATAAACCGGCGTAGCGCCCGCCCATTTCGAACGACCAGAAGGCCATTGTCGCCAATGCCTGAACGGTACCCGCCAGAAACATCACGCGGTGCGGTGCGGCGAAGAATATGGGCAGAGGCATCAGAACTATCGCTGCGGGGGCGATGCGTGGTAAGGTTCTACGATAAACATAGAGTACCCTCATGCAAGAGACCATGCACGAAACCAAGCTCGACATTCCCCAGATTCTTTCCCGCCTGCCGCTGTTCCAGGAACTTGCTCCCGAACAGATCGCCGCACTCGAATCGGCGTGTCGCGAGCGCCGACTTGCCAAAGGCGAGATGCTGTTTCAGAAGGGCGATTTGCCGAAAGGTTTTTTCGTCGTCGTCTTCGGCCAGATCAAGCTGGCCTTCCCGTCTTCGCAGGGCAATGAAAAAGTGGTGCAGATTCTGGGCCCGCGCCAGAGCTTTGGCGAGGCGGTGATGTTTCTCGATCGCCCCTGTCCGGTATTTGCCGAAGGTCTGGCAGACAGCCTGCTGCTGCATATCGGCAACACTCCCGTGTTCGAACTTCTGGAGCGCGACCCGCTGTTCGCCCGGCGCATGCTCGCGGGACTTTCGATGCGGCTGCATTCGCTGGTGGAGGACGTCGAAACTTACTCCTTGCGCTCCTCGGCGCAGCGCGTGGTCGGCTATCTGCTGCAGCATTGCCCGCAGCAAGAGGGGCCCTGCGAGGGCTCGTTCGAAATATCGCTGCCGACCTCGAAGCAGGTCATCGCCTCGCGCCTGAACCTGACGCCGGAAACGCTCTCGCGAATCTTTCACGATCTCTCGGCCAACGGGCTGATTAGTGTGAGCGGAAAACAAATCACCATCAACGATGTAAAGCGGCTGCGCGAATTTGATCTCTGAAGCGCTGGTAGCGCCGGAGTGCCCCCACCAGATTCCAGCCCAGCCAGGCGAATGACGCGGCCAGTGCCAGGCCTGCCAACCGGGTCAACCCGGGCTGCCAGACCGCGGCGAGCAGCAGCACAACGGCAAGTACATGCAGACGCAGCTGACCGGTCATGGCCTCGGCCGGAATCATCTTTTTCATGTTCGGCACGGCAGACAAGGGCGCGCCCAGGCGCTGCAGGTGCAGCCAGTTGAGGAATGGCACGATCTTGTACATCATGCCGGTGATGGCCGGCACGAATACCCCGGCGAAAGCCAGCACGCCCAGCCAGATCATGAATCGGGGATCGGCACCAATCTCCGGACGCAGCACCAGCACACTCGCAGAAGCAGCGAATGCGAGCAGGGCCAACATCGCAACACGAAAGTAGATGGATGTCGCGTCATGGATTTTCCTGCGGCGCGTGTACTGCAGCCACAAGGTGATTCCCGCATAGGCCGATGCCAGCAGGAGCAGCGGCAGCGCGATAGCCAGCGACCACCGCACATCGCCGAAGAAGATCTGCGATGACCAGGCCAGCAGCAACAGCAGCAGCAACGGGCCGAACCAGCGGGCGAACGACGCCGGATAGGGTCGCGTCAGCTGAAACATCGGCACCACGTGGTAAGACACGCCGGCCAGCAGCATCAGCGACCAGCCACCGAGGCCCCACGCCAGATGGATGTTGGTCAGTTCGACAATAGGCACCGGTAGTCCATACGCCAACGCTTCGGCCAGAAGCGAGCCCAGCAGCACGGTAACCGCCAAGCCCCCGATCGCCATGCGCATCGCCCACAAAGTTGTGCCGGTGGCCGGTGTTCGCCATAGCGCCAGTGCAACCGCCACAACAAAGCCGCCCAGCGCCAGCAGAAACAGGGGAACCGCAGCGGACAGCAGCACGGGGCGGCCGAACAGCATGCCCGCGACCAGCAGCAGCGTGGCCAACAACAGTACCGGTTGCACCGTATTGGCGACCAGTTTCGGACGCCAGACATTGCCGCCCACCGCCACGGCGATGAACTGAAACAGCGCCCCGCACATGGCTTGGAGCATGAAGCCGAGGGCGATCAGATGGGTCAGCGCCAGCGCCTCCGGCGTCCACCTTGAAGCAAAGGCGTCTGCGCCCGACCATGCCAGAAGAATTCCGGCCAACACCCCAAACCAGGGCGCCACCAGGAAAAAGCGGTACGGCACCGAAATCGGTGGTGCCTGATCGAAGGAAAGGCTGGGGTGCATCCGATCGGCGTCAATCAAGCAGGAAGCTTGTGAATCCGGATCTCGCGCGTTCCGTCGGGGCGAAGGTTTTCGCTCCAGGCGTAGCCATTTTTTCTCAGGATGTTGAACAACGGATGCGGCTGGCAATACAGCAGCAACAGCAGTTCATCGCCATCGGCAAGCGTATCCAGCGCCTCCAGGGTCCGCTCCATCGGCTCCGGCGGCTGCAGTTCGCGGCCATCGATTACATGCTCGCTCATGACGGGTTCAATCTCGCGACCAGGGAAGCGCCGACATCCGACGCACCCAATGCGTTATCGCACATCGGATACAGGATGTTTTCCTCCTTCATGTTGTGCTGCTGCATGAGGATGAGCAAGGTCTCTGCCGCGCCACCGAACGTATCGCCGTCGCGGGCCGCCAAAGCTCCCTGCATCTGCGCCAGCAGGTCGCGCATCTGGCGATGCTCGCCGCGCATCACTTCGGTCGGACCGGAGGTCATTCCGGTAGCCGACTCAAAGGCCGGGAAGAGAATCTCTTCCTCGCTCGTGAAATGGGTTTCGAGCTGATCGAGCAGAAGCGCGAAAGCCTTCCCGCCCGCATCCCAGTTTCCGTCGGCGCAGGCCTCCTCGGCGTCGGCAAACAATTCGTCGCAATGCTTGTGGTGCTGGAAAAGCGCGGTAGTGGTCGACATGACGGCAAACTCCATCTGAACAGCCGTCGATTCTGCGTACTGCCTCGCCCGACAACATTGACCGCCATCAAGAGCACGGCATGTTCGTATTCAAAACTTGAATAACCCTACCTTGAGCCGGGAGAAGCAGTCGACATGCCGTGGCCCTTCCTCAGCAAGACAGACCCCCGACGTCTTCAGCGCCTCGCTGGGCTCGCTCCATGCCGGCGTCGCTTCACGGCTCAAGCACATAGGTGCCCGGAGCATCCGCCAGAGCGGGGAATTTCGACGTCGCAACAGGGGGGGCTGCGACCAGCTTGCCGGACTGCGGCTTGAGCCAGGCCATCCAGTCTTCCCACCAGCTGCCGTTATGAAGGTCGGCCCGCTCGCGCCAGTCCTCCGGCGTATCGTATCGTTCGACGTTGGCCACGTGGTACTTCCGCTTGGGCGGACTGACCACCGGATTCACGATACCCAGAATATGGCCCGAACTCGAGAGCACATAGCGGCGTGAGCCGGCGACGAAGTTGTTGATGCGGAAGGTCTGGCGCCACGGCGCGATGTGATCATCCTCGGCCGACACCGCATAGAGCGGCTGGTCGATCCGCCCGAGGTCGATGTTCTCACCGGCCAGCTTCAGCGCGTCCTTCTTGATGAGAAGGTTCTCGAGATACAAGTTGCGCAAGTACCAGCTGTGCATCGTCGCCGGCATCCGCGTCGCGTCCATGTTCCAGAACAGCACATCGAACGGCGGCGGCGCCTCGCCAAACAGGTAGCCGCGCACCACGTAATGCCAGACCAGGCTGTTGGACCGCAACAGGCGGAATGCAGACGCCATTTGCTTGCCATCGAGATAGCCCTTTTCGGCCATCGATTTTTCCAGGAACTTAATGCTGCTCTCGTCGAGGAACACTTCGATGTCGCCCGGCTTGTGATAATCCACCAGCGTGGTCAGCAGCGTAACCGATTCCACCGGCACGTCCTTCCTGGGGTAGCGTGCATTGGCCCACGCCATCCAGGTCGCCAATGCCGCACCGCCAATGCAGTAGCCGACGGCATGCACCTTGGCCGAACCTGTAATTTCACGGGCGGTTTCGATGATCCGGCCGATACCCTCCGTCAGATAGTCATCGAAAGTCACATCGCGCATGTCCGCCGTCGGGTTCTTCCAGCTGGTGATATAGACGTCGTAGCCCTGATCGACGAGAAATTTCACCATGCTCTTCTTGGCGTTCAGATCGAGAATGTAGAACTTGTTGATCCACGGCGTGACGATCACGATCGGCGTCTCGAAGACCTTTTCCCGGGTCGGCGTGTAGTGCACCACCTCCAGCAGGCGATTGCGAAACACTATCTTGCCCGGCGTGGTGCCCAGATCCTTGCCGACCACGAAGTCCGTTGGACGTGCCATCTGGACGTCACCTGCCTGAAAATCAGTCACGAAATTGTTGAAACCCTTGAGCAGGCTCTCGCCACGGGTTTCCATGGCCTTCTGCATGGCGGACGGATTGGTCAGCAGGAAGTTGGTCGGGGCCATGGCATTGAGCCATTTACGCCACCAGAACGCTGCACGACGCCGGTCGCGGTTGGAAAGGCCCGGCGTGTCGTAGAGCATGTCCTGCACCTGGTGAGTCATCATCAGGTACCACTCCTTGACGATGTCCCAGCTTGCCGATTCGCTCCAGATCGGATCGGCGAAGCGGGTGTCGTCCGGATTGGGCGACACGACATCCTTGCTTTGCATGCCCAGCGCGCGATGCCATGAGTGTGTCTGCAACTCCCACAGCCTGGTCGAGAACTCGGTGAGCGTCTCCGACATCTCCTGGGGATGGGACAACCAGGCCAACTGCGCATGCATCAGCGGCGTTGCCATGCCGATCGGATCGATTTTGGCCTCGACCGCCTGATTCACGGCGCGCCACGCAGCCTGGGGGGTTGCCGGTGATTTGGGTTTGGTCGTACTCATGACAATTTCTCCACTCCGCGGGGTGGCGTATGGTCGAACCGCCACCATGCCGATATTGTGCCCCATGCCGCTCGGGTATAGTTCAGACTGCTATTGATCTTGATCAACGCCGGTGCTGTTTAGTGCGTTAAGCTCAACTACCCTTTCGGAGGATGAAATCCCATGTTCAAGCACATACTTGTACCCACCGACGGATCGCAACTCTCGTCCGACACATCACGACGCGCGATCGCTTTTGCCAAGGAAACCGGGGCAAAGGTGACGTTCTTCTTCGCCAAACCCGATTACCCGGTGGCCTTTTACGGGGAAGGCGCGCTGATCGACCCCACCACACCCGACAAGTTTGCGGAAATGGCCGAGCAGCAGGCCAAGGAAATCCTTGCCGCGAATGAAGCGGCAGCCAAGGCCGAAGGCGTCGTCAGCGCTGGTGTGAGTTCCGTCAGCGATATCCCCTACGAGGCGATCATTGCGGCGGCCGAACAGGCCGGCGCCGATTTGATTTTCATGGCGTCGCACGGCAGGCGTGGCATCAGCGGTCTGCTCCTCGGTTCGGAAACGCAGAAGGTCCTGACGCATTCCAAAATTCCGGTGCTGGTCTACCGCTGATCCGGATCAGGTTCGGGGCGAGCCATGCTGAACTCTGCGCTGGCCATCATTCGAGACGAACATCGTTCGCTCGCGGCCGTGGTTCATGGCTTGAGATACCTTGTGCGCGAGATCAACGAAAGAAACTCGACGCCCGACTTCAGGCTGCTCTGGGCGATGATCTTCTATCTCGACGAGTTTCCGGAAAAGCTGCATCACCCCAAGGAAAACGCTTATCTCTTCGCCAGACTTCGCCAGCGCACCGGCGAGGCTGACGCGGTGATCGCCGAACTCGAAAGCCAGCACGTGGCCGGTGCGCGGCACATACGCGACCTGGAACTCGCCCTCGGTCACTACGAGGCCGGAATGCCCGATGGACTGGAGGTGTTTTCCGCGGCAGTGGACAAGTTTGCCGATGAAACCATGAAGCACATGGCGCTGGAAGAAAGCACCGTTCTGCCGTTGGCGAAAAAGTATCTGACGGGGGAAGACTGGGTCGAGATTGGTGCCGCCTTCAGCGAAAACGGCGACCCGCGCTTCGATGCCGACGCAGATCAGGAATGCCGCGACCTATTCACACGAATCGTCAATCTGGCGCCGCCACCGATCGGTGTGGGGCCAGCGAGGAAACAGTAGCTTCCCCGGCACTGCACGCTCCTGCGTGCAGTTTACTTGCCGCAACCGTCCCCAGAGGATGGGCCCGCACCGACCCCCTTGTTCACCTCTGCGGCGCTGCGCTGCAGGAAGCAGGTCATCAGGCTGGATGCCGCACAAACCGTCCAGAAACCAAAGAACCCTATCGAGTAAGTCGCTATTTTCGAAAGGTGCACCGCCTCGCCAAACAGATAGAACTCCTGCGGGTCGATCACGGTGAAGAAAATGCCTTCGGCGATTCCGGCGACCAGAAAGGACGGCCACAGCACCCATAAGATCCTCAGCATTTCTCTCTCCTTTGCATCCCTTGCGAAAGCACCTACTTGGCGCTTCGGATGTCCGCGGGTACTTGAATGGCGACAGCCGGCGACGGCGAACTGCCGATCAGGGTTTCTCCATTGGCCGGCAGGATGACATTCCCCATCAGGCGCCAGGTCTTGCGCTCGTCTTCGAGCAACACCAGCCAGTGCCCTGCGGTCGGCAGGCGTATTTCGCCCGAGTAGGTATCTCCCTTCCCCGCCAGCACCCGAAACTGATCGAGGCCGGCACGGGTTGGATGCGCAATAGTCACGGCCAGCGTTGGTGGCATCATGAAACTCTTGTCGTTCGCCTGCATTCGCACCGACAGAGTGTCGCCGGCAATTCGCACTCCTGCCACCAGCCCCAGTTTGCTTGCCAATTCACTACGGGCAATGGTCTGGTTGGCGGCAAGGCCCTTCCTGTAGTAATCCTCCGTAACCAGCCCATCGTTGCTGACCACGGCAAGCCACGCCGTGTAAATCCCCGCGATCACGACGATGAACGGCCCGGCCGCCAAAATCCATGGCCAGGGTTCGCGGTACCAGGGACGACCAATTGCGGTATTCATGTTTTCTTCCTTCATGGTTGCAGGAAACTGGCCTTTTCATGCACGGCCACCTTTTCGTCGGCAATCGATTTCACGTCAAAAAAGATCTGGTTCGAACCCTTCTTGCCTGAGTCCGGCGGCACCCGCACCTGAACCGAGAAACTTCTGGCCGCCGCAGCCGGGACTTCGAGGATGCGCTCGCCCACCATGTCGATTCCCGGCAGGCCGGACACGCTCACGGCATAGCGGCGCGGTGTTTCGGACACATTGATGACATGCAGCCGATACACATTCTCGATCAGGCCGCCCTCGACCTCGCGCGCCAGGGTTGCGCGGTCACGAATGACATCCACGCGCAAGCTCGGCTTGGTGGCGATACCCCAGACAAAGGCCACGCAGATCGCGGCGAGAATTGCCGAATAGATGATGACCCGCGGCCGGACGACGTGGCCAAGAATCTCCTTCCAGCCCCAATGCGACTCGATCGCATGCTCGGTGGAATAGCGGATCAGGCCCTTCGGATAGTCCATTTTTACCATCACCTGATCACAGGCGTCGATGCATGCCGCACAGCCGATGCACTCGTATTGCAAGCCGGCGCGAATGTCGATGCCGGTCGGGCAGACCTGAACGCAGATTCCGCAATCAACGCAATCACCCTTGGCAATCGATTGCGGATCAACGCCCTTCTTGCGAGCGCCGCGCGGCTCGCCGCGCTCCGTATCGTAGGTAATGGTCAATGTATCCGGATCGAACATCACGCCCTGGAAGCGTGCGTAGGGACACATGTGCTTGCATACCTGCTCGCGCATGTGGCCGGCGAACAGGTACGTGAAGGCGCCGTAGAACAGCATCCAGAAGGTTTCCCACGGTCCCAGCGAGAAACTCCAGAGGGAACTCCACACCGTTTTGATCGGCGTGAAATAGCCGACAAAGGTGAAGCCCGTCCAGAATGCCAGCAGCCCCCAGGAGGCATACTTGGCCGTGCGCAGCCATAGCTTGCGTCCGCTCATGGGTGCCGCATCGAGCTTGATCCGCGCGTTGCGCTCGCCCTCGATCTTTTGCTCGATCCAGGTGAATATCTCGGTGTAAACGGTTTGCGGACAGGCGTAGCCGCACCACAAGCGCCCTCCCACTGCCGTGAACAGGAACAGCGAATACGCCGAAATGATCAGCAGGATGGCGAGGAAGATCACGTCCTGCGGCCAGAACACCAGCCCGAAGATGTAGAACTTGCGTTCGACCAGGTCGAACAGCACCGCTTGCCGCCCGTTCCAGGGCAGCCAGCAAACGCCGTAATAGATCAGTTGGGTAATCCAGACCAAGGCCCAGCGCCAGGTAGCGAAGATGCCGCTGACGGCACGCGGGTGCACTTTCTGGTGAACTTCGTAAAGGCTTTCCTCGACGAAGACGGGTTTGGCTTCCTGCGACGGCCCGGGGGAGGCGGATGTCATGATAATCGTATTACGATATTCTTATAAAGCTGCCCAAAAATTCCCCGGCACCACACTACGTGGAGCCGGGGATACGCAGCCAGTTTACTTCTTTTCTGCCGGCGCGGCTGCGGCCGGTGAACCAGCCGGCGCTGCGGCAGAAGCATCCTTGACACCGCCACCCAGTCCATACACATACGCAGTCAGCAGATGCACCTTGGCATCGCCGAGGAACTCGCCGAAAGCCGGCATGCGGTTGGTACGGCCCTTGGTAATCGTCTCGACGATGCTTTCCTCGGAACTGCTGTAGAGCCAGACCTTGTCCGTCAGGTTCGGCGCCAGCCCGAGGACGCCCTTGCCGTCCGGCCCATGACAGGCGGCGCAGGCCGGAGCAAACAGCTCCTTGCCACGCTGGACGCGGATCGAATCGGCGGCGAGGCCCGACAGGGAACGCACATAGTGGGCGAGGTCCTTGATCTGGTCACCGTTCAGATCGGGCTTGACACCCTTGGCCGGCATCATGGCGTCGCGGCCCTTCTGGATGGATTCCTTGATCTGGTCCGGTGTGCCGCCAAACAGCCAGTCGTTGTCGACCAGGTTGGGGAAGCCGCGTGCGCCCTTGGCATCCGAACCGTGGCACTGCGCACAGTAGGTCAGATACAGGCGCTGACCCATTTCCCTGGCTTCGCTGTTGGCCGCCACGGCCATGATGTCCTGGCTCTGGAACTTCTTGAAGATCGGCCCGTACTGCTCCTCGGCCTTCTTCATCTCGCCGTCATACTGGCCGGTGGAAGACCAGCCGAAACCGCCCTGATAGGTGCCCAGGCCCGGATACATTGCAAGATAGAACAGCGAGAAGACGATGGTGATGTAGAACAGCCAGCGCCACCAGCTCGGCAAGGGATTGCTGAACTCCTGCAAATCCTCGTCCCAGACATGACCGGTGGTCTCGCCCTCCACATGCTTGGCCGAACTCTGCATCCAGAGCAACGCGGCACAGGCGATGATACTGGCGAGCACAATGCTTATTACGTAGTAATTCCAGAAGCCGCTGACAAAATCACTCATGATGATTTCCTTTCCTGATTCTCCGGAACCTGTGGCACGAACGGGCTGTCATCGTCGAGCGGCAGCATCGCCGCCTCGTCGTATGTCTTCTTGCGCCGGTCCGAGTAGGCCCACCACACGATGCCAATGAAGGCGATGAACGCCAGCACCGTGAAGAGGGACCGCAGGTCGTTGATGTCCACTTGATTACCTTGTCTGCTTGAGCGCGAGGCCCAGGCCCTGAAGGTAAGCGATCAATGCGTCGAGTTCCGTCGCGCCTTCGATGGCCTTTTTCGCTCCGGCGATTTCGGCATCGGTATAAGGCACGCCGACCGCGCGCAGCGCCTTCATCTTGGCGTCGATGGCATCATCCTTGAGCGGACGATCCAGCCAGGCATAGGCGGGCATGTTCGATTCGGGCACCACATCGCGCGGATTCAGCATGTGAATCTTGTGCCACTGATCCGAATAGCGGCCGCCTACACGCGCCAGATCCGGGCCGGTACGCTTGGAGCCCCACTGGAAGGGATGGTCATAGACGAACTCGCCGGCCACGGAGTAGTGGCCATAGCGCTCGGTCTCGGCGCGGAACGGACGAATCATCTGCGAGTGGCAGTTGTAGCAGCCTTCGCGGATGTAGATGTCACGGCCCGACAAACGCAGCGGGTCATAAGGCTTGACCAGTTCGTTGGTCGGCGTGGTGGTGGATTTCTGGAAGAACAGCGGGACGATCTCAAGCAAACCACCCACACTGATGGTGAGGATGGTCAGAACGATAAACAACCCCACGTTCCGTTCGATCTTGTCATGCGTCAACATGATGTATGGCTCCTTAATCTGTGCAATCGGGGCTTAGTGAGCCGCTGCGGGCGCGAGTACTGGCGCATTGACCGCCTTGCCGCCCGCCATGGTCAGGAACATGTTCCAGGCCATGATGAACATGCCGGAGAGGAACAACAAGCCGCCGAGCAAGCGTATGGTCCAGAACGGGTAGGTT